>NZ_LITT01000065.1 GCF_001636845.1 Clostridium ljungdahlii | reverse complement strand
AAGAGTTTTACTCTCAGCTCTAATTTTTGTTGTATCTCTAATTACACCCCTTACGGGGTTGCCATCAGGCTTTAGTGGAAATCGGCAGGGTTTAATCGGAATTATCAAGGGTTATTTGGTGGATACAATTATATCCGTAAATTTCTTTATTATTAGTGCCGTAAATCCCCATATAATATAATCTTTATATATATAAAAATATGATGGCATTTTCCCTCTCCTAAATTTGTAGTTTTCTCCACCTATTATGAGATTATAGGGAAAGTCATCTTTCGGGTGTGGAACTATCTCAATTTCATGTATCACAGGCTCTTTATCCATAAAAAAATTTAGAGGCACCATAAATACATGATCTACTTCCTCCTTACTTGGACTTATATCTTCCCTATTTAGCTTGCATACAAAAGGATACATTATAAAATTATAGGGAGTGACAATGTAATCCATATCTCCTATAAATTCTATATCCTCCCTATTTAAATTCAACTCTTCCATAGTCTCTCTAATAGCTGTATCTTTTGGAGTCTCTCCCTTCTCCATTTTTCCTCCAGGCAAACATACATCCCCAGGCTGATGTTTTAAATTTAAAGACCTTACTTCAAATAATAAATTTAATTCTCCATCTCTGCTGCATAAGGGAATCATCACTGAATTTTTATTATAATGTCCAATCATATTTGCTTTTCTAGATTTAAATATATCATTTATTTTATCTATCATTGTTTACCTCCTAAAATCAAATAATCCTCAATTGTAAAATGAATTTTATAATGTTATACTTTAAAATGTCATGATTAATTATATAATGTTTTTAATAAAACATATACATAAATATTAAATAAGTGGAGTGATGTACTTTGAAATGTAAAAATACTAGTTTATTACTTACATTTATTTTCATATTTTGTTTATCTTTTAATGTTCTTGCTGATAATTCAACTGCTCTACCTGAAATATATGGTAAAGCAGCCATAACAGTGGACATGCAGACAAATGAAATAATATATGAAAAAAATGCAGATATTAAAATGTACCCTGCCAGCACTACAAAACTTTTAACAGCTATTCTTCTTGAAAAAAATAAAAAGCCAGGGGATATGCTAACATACACAGCTGATGCTAAAGCTCAACCACCGTCCTCTTTAAATAGAGATCTACACGCAATAGAGGTAGGTGATACCATGTCTGCTGAAGATGTAATGGATGGGCTTTTAATGTATTCTGCCAATGACTTAGCATACGTCGTAGCAGAAAATGTATCTAAGGATGCCCCTACATTTTCTGACAAGATGAATGAAGAAGTAAAAAAACTAAATTTAAAAAATACTCACTTTGTAACACCAAATGGTCTCCATAATCCAAATCACTATACTACACCCTACGATATGAGTGTTATAGCAAGACAAGCCTTTAAAATTCCACGTATACAAAAGGCTATGGAAAGGCCTGCAAATACTATAAAAACTACAAAAGGACTTGCTTTTCCTATCAAAAACACAAATAAACTTTTAGGCAAAGATGGCTGCATTGCAGGTAAAACTGGATATACCGATCCAGCTGGAAGATGTCTAGTTGCAATTTATGACAGGAATGGAAGGAAAATGGTAGGAGTCGTAATGGGCTCAGTTTATGATCCTGCTGACAGTTATGTATTTAATGATATGGAAAAAATAATAAATTGGAGTTATTCAAAACAACCCATTGTTTTACATAAAAAGGATTCTATAATAGGAAGAAAAGAAGTTAGTTACAATCCTATTTCTTTTATAGGTATTAAAAAAAGCTTAGAAGTACCTATTAAAATTAAAGATGATGTAACATATTATGATAATGATTTAAATAAAAAAGACTTGAAAGAAACGATAAACATCAAAAATACTTCTGTGGAAGCTCTAAAAGGTGAAGTTCCCCTGGGAACACTTACTGTAAGCCAACGTGAACTCTCCAAGAATTATAATATTTATTCAGATCTACCAAAACAAGCCTTAGACAAAAATGTTATTTCCTTTTACGCTGCAATTTTTATACTGCTATTGATATTTATTTTTATACTAGCATGTATAAAGATAAG
This sequence comes from Clostridium ljungdahlii, assembly GCF_001636845.1. Lineage (GTDB taxonomy): Bacteria > Bacillota > Clostridia > Clostridiales > Clostridiaceae > Clostridium_B > Clostridium_B ljungdahlii_A. Next base: position 140,253 of record NZ_LITT01000065.1, on the reverse strand, counting down.
GCATAATAAAAGGCGTCGTTATTTATAATAGTTTGTACGAAAAACTAGTCAAGCTAATTTGAGATAAAAAATTGTTCCCATGAAATTTCATAGGAACAATTTTTTTATTGGATTTCATCTGTAGGAAAGTTTGATTGATATTTTAAACTCCTTCTGCAACCATATCAATAGGTTTTTCACTAGATTTCTCCATCTTACCTGCAATATAATTTGCCAAGTCTACAGTTCTACAGGAATAAGCCCATTCATTATCATACCAAGATACTACTTTAATCATATTATCCTTTAACACCATAGTTGAAAGACCGTCTACTATAGAAGACCTATCGTCTCCCTTATAATCTATAGACACCAGTGGTTCTTCAGAATATCCCAGTATTCCTCTCATAGATCCCTCAGAAGCTCTCTTAAAAGCTTCATTCACCTCTTCTACTGTAACAGACTTTGAAAGTTCACAAACCAAGTCTGTAATTGAAACTGTAGGTGTAGGTATTCTAAGTGCAAAACCACTTAATTTTCCTTTCAAATTAGGCAATACTTTTGCCACTGCCTTAGCTGCTCCAGTAGTAGTTGGAATTATAGATTCTCCTGCAGCTCTAGCTCTTCTCAAATCCTTGTGAGTTTTATCAAGCAATTGTTGGTCATTTGTATAAGAGTGAACTGTAGTCATAAGTCCTCTTATAATTCCAAAATTATTATCTAATACTTTAGCAAAAGGTGCTAAACAGTTAGTTGTACAGGATGCATTTGAAATAATATTATGAGACTCAACATCAAATTTTTCTTGATTTACCCCCATAACTATAGTTATATCTTCATCTTTTGCAGGAGCCGTAATTATAACTTTTTTTGCTCCAGCTTTTATATGCTTGTATGCACTTTCTCTATCTTTAAACTTCCCTGTGGATTCTATAACTATATCTACATCCAATTTACCCCAAGGTAAATTTTCAGGATCATTTTCTCTAAACACTTTTATTTTAGAACCATTTACAATAATTGAATCTTCTGCTGCCTTTACATTTCCATTAAATCTTCCGTAGCAGGAGTCGTATTTTAGAAGATGTGCTAAAGTTTCGTTATCTGCTCTCGCGTTAATTGCTACAATCTCAATATTTTCTTTCAATTTTTCTTGGGCAATTCTCAAAACCAACCTTCCTATTCTTCCAAAACCATTAATTCCAACTTTTATGGACATTATCTTTTCCCCCTATAAAAAATTTATGTACTTTTATTTTATTATTAAATAACATTTATCTTTATATTTTAAAATATATGCTGTATAAATAATATATGTGCTATATTATTTATATCAATAGACATCATATATGTCAAATTTATTTTCACGCCCATTTATTATGATATACTTATTTTCCTTTCATATATTAATATTATCTACATTTAATATCCATTTTCTCTATTTTACAAATAAGTTCATAATAAACCCGCTTGACACAAAATCTCTATTATTATATTATTTAAGGGTAGTAGAAAACTTACAACCTTTCGTCTAAAATAGATGAAAGGTTTTTACTTTAAAATAATGGGAGTGAAAAAAATGGCTAAAGTTAGAACGAGATTTGCGCCAAGTCCAACAGGATATATGCATGTTGGGAACTTAAGAACTGCGCTGTATACATACTTAATTGCAAAACATGCAGGTGGGGATTTCATACTCCGAATTGAAGATACAGATCAGGAAAGGTTTGTAGAAGGCGCTCTAGATATAATTTATGATACTTTAAAAACTACAGGTCTTAAACATGATGAGGGACCTGATATAGGAGGTCCTGTTGGTCCTTACGTACAAAGTCAGAGAACTGATGTTTACCTAAAATATGCAAAAGAACTTATAGAAAAAGGGGAAGCGTACTATTGTTTCTGTACAAAGGAAAGACTAGATTCACTCAGAAATAATTCAGATACTTATAAATATGATAAACACTGCCTACACCTCTCAAAAGAAGAAATAGAAAAAAATTTAGCATCGGGAATTCCCTATGTTATAAGACAAAACAATCCTGAGGTAGGTGTTACTTCATTTAACGATGAAATTTACGGTAACATATCTGTGGACAATTCTGAATTAGACGACATGATACTTATAAAATCAGATGGATATCCTACTTATAATTTTGCAAACGTAATAGACGATCATCTTATGGGAATAACTCATGTAGTAAGAGGAAGCGAGTATCTGTCTTCTGCTCCTAAATACAATAGATTATATGAAGCTTTCGGATGGGAAATTCCAATATACGTTCACTGTCCCCCTATAATGAAAGATGAACACAATAAACTCAGTAAAAGAAACGGTGATGCATCTTTTGAGGACTTGATAGAAAAAGGCTATTTAAAGGAAGCTGTGCTTAATTATATAGCACTTTTAGGATGGAATCCAAGGAGTGAACAGGAAATCTTTAATTTAGAGGAACTTGTAAAAGAATTTGACTATAGAAATATCAATAAATCACCTGCTATATTTGATAATGTAAAACTCAAATGGATGAACGGTGAATATATAAAGAAGCTGCCTTTAGAAGACTTCAATTCTCTTGCCCTTCCTTATTATAAGAAAGTAATTTCAAAGGACTTAGATTTTTTAAAGATAAGTAGTTTACTTCAGACAAGAGTTGAAGTATTGAGTGAAATACCAGACTTCCTAGATTTCTTTGAGGAACTCCCTGAATACACTGAAGACCTATATGTGCACAAAAGAATGAAATCAAATTTGGAAAGCTCACTTACAGTACTTGAAAAAATTCTTCCAAAGTTTAAGGAACTATCACCCTGGACTTTTGAAAATATAGAAAAATGCTGCATGGACTTAATATCAGAAATGAGCGTTAAAAATGGAGTAGTACTATGGCCTGTACGAATTGGCCTTTCTGGTAAAAAATCTACCCCTGGTGGCGCTTTTGAAATAGCTGATATTATTGGCAAAGAAGAATCTATAAAGAGAACAGAAATTGGTATTGAAAAGTTAAAAAATGCTCAATAATAAAAACGTACCTATACTTTAGGTACGTTTTTATTATCAATTTTTTGCTCTGATGTCCCCTGTGCTTTCTTTAATTCTTTTACAAATAGTATATTGTAAAATGTTACCATTGTATTATTATCTACTATTACAAATCCTTTACCCACATTTGTAACAGTTTTATTTTTTAAATGCTTAAAGCTTTCTCCACCCTTTGTACAAATCTCTATAGCTTTTCCCTTTAAAGAACTAAAATACTCTCTCATAGTTTTTTCAAGGGGACAGCTAATTTTATAGTTGTCTTCCTCCGATAGCTTTTCTATAGATGACAGTTTAGTAGAATACAATCCTACTATATTTTTTATAGGTACTACAATATAAGAATCCCCACCATTAAATCTAACAAGTTCCCCATCTGAATGCACTACATTTACCTGTTTAAAAATATCACTTGTATCATTTTTAACATACAAGTCTAATTTTTCACTGCCCAATTTATTTAGCAAACCCATTACTCCTGAATTACAGTTTAAAAGACACTTATTTTTAAACATTATAGTACCATCTTTTTTAATTTCTCCATTCAGCTTTTTCAAATTTTTTTCTTTTCTATGGGAACTATGTTTTTTTGATAATTCCTTTTTATTATTCTCCTTCTTTTCCTCTGACTTATCTTTTTCCTCTTTCTTCTCTTTTACATCTTTATCTTTCGTATCAGTTTTCTCAGCAATTTTTTTAGTCTTATCTTCTGATTCACTTTTTAATAGATCTTTATTTTTTTCTATAATATTTTTCTGTATAAAATCAAATATTTCTTTATTGTCAGCATATTCCTGCTCATAGTACTCTTTTTCATTATCAGAATTAGCATACATCTTATTATATTTTTGTATTCTTTTCATATACTTTGGAACCATATATAAAGCTAATTGCATTAAATCATCTGCATTATTTCTTCTGGACAATTTAAAACACCTCCATAACTAAGGCTATAGGGTAATCCTATAGTATTAGAATATGAAGGCTTTAATTTAAGTTGCAGATTTAATTTTTATTTTTACATATTTATTCTATAACTTAAGGCATTTGAAAGAAAATACCTAAACATCTATTTCAGCTTCTTCTCCTAAAATATCCTTGCTTTTATCAAGAAGAGGTTTTATTTGCTGCTGGATAAAGTCAACTACCTGGCCAGGTGCCCTACCTATAAACTTCTTAGAATCCACTAGTGAAAGTATCTCTTCTTCACTCATCTTAAAGAAAGAATCTCCTATTATTCTTTCCAATAAGTCGTTCTTCTTTCCTTCAACTTTTACCATTTTAGCTGCTTCCATAGAATGAACCCTGATTCTCTCATGAAGTTCCTGTCTGTCTCCACCTTTTTTAACAGCTTCCATTATTATGTTTTCTGTAGCCATAAAAGGAAGTTCAGAAGCCACATGAGATTCAATTACCTTGGGATAAACTACCATATTTTCTGATACATTCATATATAAGTTTAGCACTCCATCAAGAGCTAGAAAGGCTTCTGGTATAGATATTCTCTTATTTGCTGAATCATCAAGGGTTCTTTCAAACCATTGGGTTGAAGCCGTTATAGCAGGATTTAAAGCTGTTACTATTATATACCTTGCAAGAGAACCTATTCTCTCACATCTCATAGGATTTCGCTTGTATGCCATAGCAGAAGATCCTATTTGATTTTTTTCAAAAGGCTCCTCCATCTCTTTCATATTCTGCAATATTCTTAAATCATTGCTGAACTTATATGCACTTTGGGCAATTTCTGATAGGGTATTTAATATTATGGAATCAAGTTTTCTAGTATAAGTCTGTCCTGTAACCATAAACTCCTTTTCAAATCCCATTTTCTTAGTTACCATTGTATCTAATCTTTTTACTTTTTCTTCATCTCCATTAAAAAGTTCCATAAAGCTAGCTTGAGTTCCAGTAGTTCCCTTTACACCTCTAAATCTCATATTTTGTATGACAAATTCTATATTTTCAATATCTAAATAAAGGTCTTGAAGCCATAAAGTTGCCCTTTTTCCTACTGTAGTAAGCTGTGCAGGTTGAAGATGAGTAAACCCCAAAGTTGGCATATCTTTATATTTTAAAGCAAACTTAGTAAGATAGCTTATTACATTTATAACTTTTCTCTTTATTATATGAAGGGCTTCTCTCATAATTATAAGGTCGGTATTATCCCCCACATAACAGCTAGTTGCACCTAAATGTATTATTCCCTTAGCTTTCGGGCATTGTAGTCCATAAGCATATACATGGCTCATTACATCATGTCTTACTTCCTTTTCTCTTTTTTTTGCATCTTCATAATTTATATTTTCCATATTAGCTTTCAGCTCATCTATTTGCTCAGAAGTTATATTAAGTCCAAGCTCCTTTTCACACTCTGCAAGAGCTACCCAAAGTTTTCTCCAAGTTTTAAATTTCTTTTCATCAGAAAATATATAGCTCATCTCTTTAGATGCATATCTTGTGTTTAAAGGAGTTGTATATGTGTCTCTCATTTTAAAAATACCTCCGTACGTATGTAATATAATTCTTTTTATTATTCATATTATAACATATATTTTTGCTATATTACACGTTTATATTCACTAAAATAATAGATCGAACAAATTTTGTCCAATAAATAAAGTGTACAAACTGTTCTATTTTATTATATAGTTAATATACTTTAATTAAGAACTAATAAAAAAGAAAGAGGTGAACTTTATTGGGCTTGGGTAAATTTACCCACCTAGTAAACAAAATATGTATAAACTTAGTATCATAGATAAAGTTTCTTTAATTTTAGTAGTTATCGGGGCCATAAACTGGGGACTCATAGGTTTATTAGATTTTAACATAGTGGAGATTTTATTTGGTGACCCTGTTAATTTAATTGGAAGAATACTATATATACTTATAGGAACTGCAGGAATAGATATGATTATACTATTTTTTAAAGCCAAAAAAAGCTATAAATAAATATAAGACCTATACTTTTATATAGGTCTTATATTTATTATCTTACTCTTCTAGTGAGTTTATTAATTTAATAATCTCTTCTACTGCTAGTGATTCATCATTACCTGATGCAGTAATTTTAACTTTAGAATCTTTTGTTACTCCTAATGAAAGAACTCCAATTAAACTCTTTATGTTAGCTTTTTTTCCATCAAATTCTATGGATAAATCTGATTTAAATGAAGAAGCTTTTTTTACTAATAGAGTTGCAGGTCTTGCATGTAATCCTGTGGAACTTTTAACTATAACTTCTTTAGAAATCATTTAATTCACCTCTATGCTTTAATATTATATACCACAATGTGACAAATCTTTCCCTACTTATTATACCATTGTTTGTTTACGTTTCAATACAATTTTTTTGTTCTATGACAAAAACTGCCATATGCTATTTTAATTGAGATATAAACTTATCTATCCTATCCATTCCATTTTGTATATTTTCCATGGATGTAGCATAGGATAATCTTATGTATCCATCTAGTCCAAAACCCAGACCCGGAATTACTGCTACTTTTTCTTTCTCCAATAATTTCTGTGAAAATTCTAAAGAATTATTTATTACTACACCATCTATAGTTTTACCAAGAAGATTTGATATGTTTAACATTACATAAAAAGCTCCTTCTGGATTCAAGCAAGAAACATTTTTCATTTTATCTATTTTACTTACCATACAATCTCTTCTATTTTTAAACTCACTTACCATACTTTTAATCTGAGTATCTTTTCCATTTAAAGCAGCCACAGCTGCATATTGTGCTATAGAATTAGGGTTTCCAGTAGTATGGCTCTGTACATTAGACATTACCTTAATTATATTCTTATTTGCTGCAGCATAGCCTATTCTCCACCCTGTCATGGCATATGTTTTTGAAACTCCATTTATAACTATTGTTCTGTTGTAAGCATCTTCTGACAAACTTGCTATGCTTATATGTCCATTAGTACCATATATTAATTTTTCATATATTTCATCAGATAAAATGAACAAATCCTTTTCCTTTGCAAAATTAGCTATTATTTCAAGTTCTTCTTTTGAATAAATAGTTCCCGTTGGATTATTAGGACTATTTAATAAAATCATTTTAGTATTTTTAGTATACGCTTTTTCTAAAGTTTCTAAAGTATACTTAAATCCATCTTCTTCTTTTGTATCTGCAAATACAGGCACACCATCTGAGAGTTTAACTAGTTCGGGATAGCTTACCCAATATGGTGTAGGTATTATAACCTCATCTCCAGGGTTCAATGTAGCTAAAAATGTATTTGAAAGACACTGTTTTGCCCCTGTAGATATTATAATCTGATTTGTATTATAGCTCAGTTCATTATCTTTTTTAAATTTTTTAACAATAGCCTCTTTCAGCTCTGAAATACCAGATGCTGGAGTATATTTTGTGCACCCTTTTTTCATAGACTCTATTGCAGCTTCCTGAATATTTTCTGGTGTATTAAAATCAGGTTCTCCTGCTCCAAAACCTATTACATCAATTCCCTCTGATTTCATTCTTTTAGCTTCAGCTGTTATAGCTAAAGTTATAGACGGTTGAATTTTTTCAGCTTTTTTTGACAATATCATTTTCATTCCTCCATTACAATTTAATTTACAACATTCTTTATTTATAATAAGATAAGTCAGAGTTTTTTATTCTAACTTCTTGAAACAAGTATCACCCCAAGCATTATAAAAGCTACTCCTAATATTCTTATAAAAGATACGTTTTCCTTAAACATAAAATAAGAAAACACCATAGTTATTATATATCCTAAACTAACCATAGGATAAGCGTAACTTAATTCTACCCTACTCAGAACCTTTATCCATAGTAAAAAACTTAATCCATAGGATACAATTCCTAGCATAACGGGCAAGTTTTTTAATATGCTTAAAATACTTGGGATTAAATATTTTATAGTAAAGTTTAAATTAAGATTTACTGCCCCATACTTTACAAGTACCTGTCCAATGGCTCCCAAAAAAACCGATATTAATATCAATACAATCATGCCCTTATCCCCTTAACTTTCAATAATAAATGCAATAAATATTTTAAAGAAAAATAACAGCAATAAACAGCTATAAATATTTCTGGGAAAGAATATCTCCCTTGCCCTTCTGTTACAAAATAAACAGAGGTAAACATAAAAAATAACATTATTAAATAAAGTTTAAATTTATCTAATTCATCACTTCTGCCTTTAAATATACTATAAAGTGTCCTTAATGAATATAACAAAACATATATAATAGTGGATAAAAACACAATTAACCTTACAATATTATCAATTACAAACAAAGTGTGAATATAGCTCTTATTAACCCCACTACCGTAAGTACTATACGTTACATCATCACTCCAAAAATATGTATTAAGCAATCTTTTAAATCCCAATTTTATAAAATCAACAGGATGGCTTTTTATCCATTTTTTTGCAGCATCACTCAACATCTTATTTTGCTCTGTTCTATTTGCCTTTTTATATTCAGGTTTATTTACAATAGAATCTTCCACATCTGCTGCAGGCATCCATCTTCCCAAATGATTTTGTGAGTTATTATTTATATAAAGTACTATTCCACCATTATTAGATACAAAAGTACGTTGTCCCATTAATTTTGTGTTTCTATATATCCAAGGAGAAATAACAATTATACTCATTATAAGAACAATAAGAGAATTTTTCAAAGCCCGAATCAACTTTTTATGCTTTATTACATCTACTAAAAATATAGCAAAGAAAAATACTATAAAAAAAGGCTTCACTATTGTATTAAGTCCTGTAAGTATTCCTATAAAAAAATACTTAAGTCTCAAATCGCTAAAATAAAGACAAGTGACCGCAAGCATTATACTTGTAAAAATAAGTTCTGTACCTAAAATACTGTTAAAAAGTATGTTATTAGGGAACAATACAAATAATCCAAATATTATTTTCCTATCTATCTCTTTTAAGTTCACCTTAGATAAGATAAACTTAAAACACAAGTAATTTATAAAAGTAATACACAAATTAAATATTTTAGCCGTTAATACACTAGTTCCAAATAGTTTAAATATTCCTCCTAAAACTATAGGATATCCTACAGAAGTATATGTATCTCCCCAAGGAAGACCTCTTGATATTTCCTTTGCCAAATTATAATAGTAATCAAAATCTGAAAATGGCTTAGCATTCACAAAAATCACCCACAATATGGATAGGACCATACCTAAAGCCATCATAATACAATAATACCCATTGTTATTATTGTATGTATCATTTTTTGATTGGTAGTAATTGTATTCAAAAACATTAGATTTCATTTAAAACTGGTTTCCCTTCTATAATTTAAAGTATATTATAACTATAACAACTATAATCCATGCTAATATATCCACAAGAAAAGGTATGTCTTTTTGAAATACATCCTCTGGTTTTCCACCTATGTTCTCCTTATCCATTAGATATTCGTATCTAAGTATGCCATACAACACAAAGGGTATGGTAAACATCATAGTTCTACTTTGTGTGGAACTAAAAGTATACAGGCAATAAGCCATAAGTACAGATGGGTTCACTATAGTTAACATTTTATCAATATTCTCAATTGAATATTTCTCTAATATCTTTCTAGAAGAACTTCTCTTGTCCTTTAAAGTTACAATCTCACTTTTTCTTTTGTTTAAACCTAAAAACAGTGCTAGAAGTATCGTACATAAAAACAACCAGGGTGAAACCTGAACCCCTGTAGCTATACTTCCACTTTCAACTCTTAATACAAATCCAAAAGCAATAGTCATAACATCTATTATAACTAAATTTTTAAGTTTAAAGGAATAGAATATATTCACTATAATATACAACAAAAAAATAAGTAAAATTTCTATATTTAGAAATATATAAGTAAGGCATATTACTAAAATAAGTAATACTATATCTAAGGTGATAGCTTTATTTTTAGATACACGGCCACTTGCAATAGGTCTATTCTTCTTATCAGGATGACACTTGTCCTTTTCAACATCTACAATATCATTTAATACATAAATAGTAGAAGATGTCATACAAAATAAAATAAAGGTTAATATATTATTCTCTAATACACTAGTGTGTAAAAAATTTCCTGAAAAAATAATTGCAGCGAAAACAAAAAAATTTTTACTCCACTGCTTAGGTCTCATTAGTTCAATTATTGCTCCCATAACTTTCCTCCCTAGCTGTATATATGTTAAAGTTGAATTATGCGTCTTTTTACATTTTAACATAGTCTATATTATAGTCAATATGTCATTTTAATCGTAATATAATAAAGGACTTGGGATAAATCACAAGTCCTTTGATAAAAATTAATTTTTATTGTTATCTTGGCTGTATTATTAATTTAATTGCAGTTCTCTCTTCTCCATCTATTTCAATGTCCGTAAATGCCGGAATACATATTAAATCGATTCCACTAGGTGCTACAAATCCTCTAGCAATAGCTACAGCTTTAACAGCTTGATTTAGCGCTCCTGCTCCTATAGCTTGTATCTCTGCTGCTCCCCTTTCCCTTAAAACTCCTGCTAATGCTCCTGCCACTGAATTTGGACTTGATTTTGTTGAAACTTTTAATACTTCCATAATTAAACCTCCTATATATTATAATAACTCTTTACATTAACTTTAATTATTAGTACTACATATATATAGTATTCTACAAAAAATCAAAAATTCCTTTTAGGTGACAAAACCTAAAAGGAATATTTTTCTATGTTATAACAATACTATTTATTATTTTGCATATTCAATTGCACGAGTCTCTCTAATGACATTTACTTTAATTTGACCAGGATACTCTAGCTCTTCTTCAATTTTCTTTACTATGTTCCTTGCCATTTCAATAGCACCTGCATCGTCAATATTTTCTGGTTTAACCATTATTCTAAGTTCTCTTCCCGCTTGAATGGCATATGACTTTTCTACACCTTCACATGTATTTGCTATTTCTTCAAGTTTTTCCAGACGCTTAATATAAGCTTCTAGTGTTTCTCTTCTAGCACCAGGCCTTGCAGCAGAAATAGCATCCGCTGCTTGAACGAGTACAGCTTCTAAGGATTGAAATTCTACATCTCCATGATGAGCTGCAATAGCATTTACAATTATTGGTGATTCTCTGTATTTTTTAGCAACCTCTGAACCTATAACGGCATGAGGACCTTCAACTTCATGATCCACTGCTTTACCTATATCATGAAGCAATCCTGCCCTTTTAGCTATAGTTGGATCTATGCCAATTTCTGATGCCATAAGTCCAGCTAAATAAGCAACTTCCACAGAATGTTTTAAAACATTTTGACCATAGCTGGTTCTATACTTCAATCTTCCTAATAATTTTACTAATTCCATATGAAGGCCGTGCACGCCAGTTTCAAAAGTGGCCTGTTCTCCTTCTTCTTTAACATTATTTTCAACTTCTTTTTCAGCTTTTTGAACCATTTCTTCGATTCTTGCTGGGTGTATTCTTCCATCAATTATAAGTTTCTCCAGTGCTATTCTTGCAACCTCTCTCCTTATAGGATCAAAGCCCGACAATATTACAGCCTCAGGTGTATCGTCTATTATAAGATCCACACCAGTTAATGTTTCAAGAGTCCTTATATTTCTACCTTCTCTACCTATTATTCTGCCCTTCATTTCGTCATTAGGTAAAGGTACAACATGTACTGTAGTCTCTGCTACATGATCAGCAGCACATCTCTGGATAGCACAGGTTATAATTTCTCTTGCTTTTTTATCAGCTTCTTCTTTAGCTTTTGTTTCAATTTCTTTAATCATCATCGCAGATTCATGTTTTATTTCCTTATTAACTTGTTCTAGTAAAATATTCTTAGCCTCTTCAGAACTTAGTCCTGATAACTTTTCTAGCTTTTCTCTTTGTTTCTTATATAATTCCTCTACACTTATCTGTAATTTATCTATATCCTGCTGTTTTTTATCTAGGCCACTATCTCTCTTTTCAAGAGTATCACTTTTCTTATCTAATAACTCTTCTCTCTGGATTAACCTTCTTTCAAGTCTTTGATTTTCATTTCTTCTATCTCTAGACTCTTTGTCAAAATCATTTCTTAATTTATGAATTTCCTCTTTAGCTTCTAGTATAGCCTCTTTTTTTTGGGTTTCGGCTTGTTTTTTTGCCTCTTCCTTTAATCTATTAGACTCTTCTAAAGCCTGTGATTTTATAGCAACTGCTTTCTTTTTGATCACATTGAATTGAATTATCAAGGCAGCTGCTATTAGTATACCAGCAATAACCTCATATATTATTATGGAATTCACATGAACACCTCCTTTGCTCTTATTATGTAAATCTATAATTCAGTTAAATATGCAAGCATAGAAAAGGTGCCATATTTATTCAATTGGTAATTCCTAAATACATGATAAACCAGAATTTGTCTTAATTTTATATTATATTTTAATTATTGTCAAGTTATATGCATTTTATTCTCTCAAACAAAATTTGGTACTTATTTTTCATTATAAAAGGGAGTAATTTACTCCCCTTTATAATCTATTTATCAGAATTTTTTAAATTATCTTTTTTGGAATCAGTTTTACTACCAACGTTATTTTTATCTTTGTCTTCAAGAGAATTCTTTTTTAAAGAAGGTAATTTATATTTTTCCCTTATCTTGCTTTCTATCTCAACTAATATATCATTATTTTCTTTCAAAAATTGTTTTGCATTTTCCCTACCTTGTCCAAGCCGTGTTTCTTTATAGGAAAACCATGCACCACTTTTCTGTACCAGCTCTTCTCTAACACCTACATCCAACACATTTCCTTCTCTTGAAATACCTTGATTGTACATTATGTCAAACTCTGCCTGTTTAAAAGGTGGAGCTACTTTATTTTTAATAACCTTTACTCTTGTTCTGTTACCTACTATGGTATCTCCTTGCTTTATAGAATCTATTCTTCTTACATCCATTCTAACTGAAGAATAAAACTTTAAAGCTCTTCCACCAGGCGTAACCTCAGGATTGCCGAACATAACTCCTACTTTTTCTCTTAATTGATTTATAAATACTGTTACACACTTTGATTTATTTATAGAAGATGTAAGTTTTCTAAGAGCTTGAGACATAAGTCTAGCTTGAAGTCCCACATGTGAGTCTCCCATTTCTCCCTCTATTTCAGCCTTTGGCACAAGTGCTGCTACTGAATCCACTACCAAAACATCTATGGCATTAGATCTTACAAGTGCTTCTGTTATCTCCATAGCCTGTTCTCCAGTATCTGGTTGAGATACAATAAGATTATTTATATCTACTCCTAAATTTTGAGCATAAGAAGGATCTAGTGCATGTTCTGCATCTATAAAAGCTGCAGCACCTCCATTTTTCTGAGCTTCTGCAATTATATGAAGTGCCACTGTAGTCTTACCTGAAGATTCAGGTCCAAATATTTCTATTACCCTTCCTCTTGGAACACCACCTATACCTAATGCTATATCTAAGTCAAGGCATCCTGTTGAAATGGCATCCACATTTAATACACTGTGTTCTCCCAGTTTCATTATGGCACCTTTTCCAAATTGTTTTTCTATCTGTCCCATAGCTGATTCTATAGCCTGTAATTTCTCATTACTTAAATTTGCCAAGAAGTTCACTTCCTCTCTAATACGAACGCATGTTCTGTATAAATTATATACTATCAAACCTATACAGTCAACAGTTTTTTTCATAATTCTGTATTTAGCTTTAATTATGAACACTTAAAAACATTTTAATCAACTATACTTATAATTATCTGTCTGTCCTTATAACTTCTTTATTTTTTACAAAGTAATCTATACCTGAAATTAAAGTCATTATTATAGCTATAGCCATAGCAACATCTGTAACTATATTTAAAACTTTGTGAGGACGGTTCAAAAATCCCCTAAGTAAACTTAAGGATACATGATTATAAGTTAAATTTAAAAGAGCAAGAATTATGGCAACTATTTGTGTCACTGTTTTAGCTTTACCCCAAGGACTTGCAGCTATTACCATTCCTTCCGCTGCCGCAATTGTCCTCAATCCCGTAACTGCAAATTCTCTAGCTACTATTATTACCGCAGCCCAAGATGGTATTATATGGTACTCTACAAGACATATTAGTGCAGTAGTAATCAAAAGTTTATCTGCTAAAGGATCCATAAATTTTCCAAAATTCGTTACCTGATTTCTGCTTCTAGCTATATATCCATCTAATTTATCTGTAATAGATGCCAATATAAAAATAGCTATTGCAATAAGTTTACCATAAGGCATACCCTTTACCGTTATAAATATTAAAAAAAACGGAATCAATATCATTCTAATCATTGTAAGCTTGTTTGCTAGATTCATTTCATACAACTCCTACCAAATCATATTCAAGGCTATGAGTAATTTTTACATTAACCATAGTGCCCATTTTTAAAGCTTTTTTACACTTTATATATATAACTCCGTCTATGTCTGGAGCCATTTCATAACTTCTTCCGTACCACAGTTCTCCCTTTTTTCCCTCTACAATTACTTTGTAAATGCTGCCAATTTTACTTTTATTTATGGAACTCATTACCTGCTTTTGAAGTACCATAAGTTCTCCTTCTCTTGCAGACTTAATCTCCTCAGGAACCTGATCTTTCATTTCTGCAGCTGCAGTTCCTTCCTCTCTGGAATACTTAAATACACCTAAGTTATCAAATTTCATAGTACTTACAAAGTCCTTTAGTTCTTGAAAATTTTCTTCTGTCTCTCCAGGAAAGCCAACTATTATTGTAGTCCTAATTGCAATACCTTTTGCTCTAGCTCTAAGCTTATGTATATTTTCTATTATGTCTATTCTTCTTCCTTTTCTTCCCATAAGCTTCAGTATAGGATCACTTATGTGCTGAATAGGTATATCTATATACTTACATACTTTATCATTCATTGAAATTTCATTTATGATTTCATCCGTTAACTCCTCAGGATAGCAATACAAAAGCCTTATCCACTCTATTTCATTAATTTTAGATATTTTTTGAATGAGTTCAGGAAGCATTTTTTTACCATATATGTCTATTCCATATCTTGTAGTATCCTGTGCAATAAGTATTATCTCTTTAACACCTTGATTAGCTAAATCATTACATTCAGTTATTATGTTTTCAATGGTTCTACTTCTATACTTTCCCCTAATTTTAGGAATTATACAATAGGTACAGTGATTGTCACATCCTTCTGCAATTCTCAAATAAGCAGTGTGTGTTGACGTAGTAAGTATTCTTTTTCCTTCATTTATATTAGAATCACTGTAATCACAATTATAAATCCTACTGTTGTTAGTTTCAATACATTTCTTTATAGTGTCATTTAACTTATCATAATCATTTACTCCAAGCATTATATCTACTTCCGGCAATAACTTCATAAGTTCCTTACCATACCTCTGAGCCAGGCATCCTGTTGCCACAATTAATTTGCAATTAAATTTTTCTTTATACTGTGACATTTCAAGTATTGTATCTATGGATTCCTGCTTAGCTGATTCTATAAATCCACATGTGTTTATAATTATTACATCCGCTAATTTAGGATCGTGAACTAAACTGTATTCTTGATTTAAATTACTTAACATCACTTCAGAATCCAATCTATTTTTGTCACAGCCTAAACTTATTAGTCCAACTCTTAGTTTATCCACCAAACTTCCTCCTACTTAGTTATTTTTAATCTTACGTAAAATACTACCATTACATTAATTTACGTATTTTCATAATGATTTCTGTCAATTAAAATTTGTCTTGGCTTTGTTCCATCCTTTTTTGATATTATTTCTCTGTCTTCCATTTCTTCTATTATTCTAGCCGCTCTATTATATCCTATTCTAAGCCTTCTTTGAAGTAAAGATGTAGATGCTTGTCCTGCATCTACTACAGTTCTAATTGCCTCATCTAAAAGTTCATCACTATCACTACTAGCTTTCACTACATTTGTATCTATTTGCTCAATTATTTTATCCTCATAATTAGGTCCACTTTGTTCATCTTTTATATAATTTACTACTTTTTCAACTTCACCTTCGGATATAAAGGCACCCTGTATTCTTATAGGTTTTGCTTCACCTACAGGATAAAATAACATATCTCCTTTTCCAAGTAATTTCTCAGCTCCAGCACTATCCAGTATAGTCCTAGAATCAATTTGACTGGATACTGCAAAAGATATTCTTGAAGGTATATTTGCTTTAATTACTCCAGTGATTACATCTACAGAAGGTCTCTGAGTAGCTATAACCAAATGCATTCCAGCTGCCCTTGCCATTTGGGCGAGACGTCCTATATAATCTTCAATTTCATTTGGACATACCATCATCAAATCAGAAAGTTCATCAATTATTATAACTACAAAAGGAAGCTTGCTATCTGTTTTTCCTTCTTGAAACAATTGATTATATCCCTCTATATTTCTTACATTATTTTCTGCAAAGAGCTTATATCTCCTTGTCATTTCTTGTACAGCCCAGTTTAACGCACCTGATGCCTTTTTAGGGTCTACAACTACAGGTATAAGAAGATGTGGGATGCCATTATATACATTTAATTCTACCACTTTAGGATCTACCATCAAAAGTTTAACATCATCAGGAGAATACTTATAAATCAAACTTATTATAAGAGTATTTATACACACACTTTTACCTGACCCCGTTGCACCTGCAATAAGCATATGTGGCATTTTAGTAAGATCTGATACTATACAATTTCCTCCTATGTCTTTTCCAAGACAGCAAGCCAGTTTACACTTTGAATTTATAAATTCCTCCGATTCTACAACTTCCCTTAAATAAACTGGTGTCAAATCTTTATTTGGTACTTCTATACCTATGGCAGATTTTCCTGGTATGGGAGCTTCTATTCTCACTCCTGAAGCTGCAAGTCCAAGGGCTATGTCATCCGATAAATTTACAATTTTACTTACTTTGACTCCAGGACTTGGCTGAAGTTCAAATCTAGTTACAGATGGTCCCTTGCTTACTTGAAGCACTTTTGCATCTACCCCAAAATTTGCAAGAGTTTCTTCCAGCTTATTGGCACTGCTTATTAATTCTTTTTTATCATGCTTGTTTAACTTTGATTGTATATTCTGCTTTAATAAATCCACTGGCGGGAAATTATATACTGAAACTAAGTTTTTTTCACTCTCTGTCATATTTTTTTCAAGTTCTTCATTTATTAATTCACAATTTTTTTTGTAAGTATCATTTTCAAGTTCAGCAGGATACGTTAAATTTTCACTGTTTTCCTTAGGCTTTTCTGCTCTATAATTATCTTTTATATCTGATGACTTCATAAAGTCTAATATCTTTATTCTATTGTTTATATTTTTAATAAAATCATCTTTGTTTACTTCTTCATTTTCAATTTTACCCTGATTTAAAATTTTATCTTCTATCTTAGTATCCTTATTTATATTTTTTCCAAAGAAAAAATTCTTTATATTATGTAATATATCATATATAGTAACTTTACTCATTATTATAAAAGATATTATGTAAATTGATATAAATATAACATAGCAGCCTGTTTTTCCAAACAATTTAAAAAGTGGAACATCTATTAGGAAACTTATTATTCCTCCATGAAATACAGTATTTGATTGATACAATCGTTCTATGCCTAAAATCAAGCTATCTTCTACATAATAGTCAGACATAACTATTAGTTGTATAAATAGCAGTGTATTTATAATAAATATTAAAATTCCATAAAATTTTTTGTTGAAATTTATCTTATTTTTCTTCGCTATACAGCAGCATCCTATAAATATTATAAAGAATGGTAATATATAAGATCCTATTCCGAATACTGCTATTAAAATTTTTTTTATAAATCTACCAATGATACCAGAGGAAGATGGCGAAAATACACTTATCATCATAAGCACGCCTACTGTAAATAGCACTATTCCTTTTATTTCTTTGTCAAGTACATGAGTTTCTTTTTTTCTGCTTTTAGCCATATCTATATCGCCTCCAGTAAATTACAGACACACTTTAATTTAAAAATAGATATTTCTAAATTAAATATTCTACACAGCTTTCCTTTTTCCTTTAATGTTTTTAATAGATAAGACTTTACATATTTATATTAAAACATAAATTACCATAGGATAAATCCTATGGCTAATTTAATAAAAGTAAATTTATTTTGCCATCATTTCATTTAGTTTATTAATAGCCTGACTTATTCCACCCACTTCATCAATTAAGCCCTGCTCCACTGCCTGTTTCCCAATCAATATAGTACCCATATCATTTAGAAGCTCATCTGTCTGAAGCATCAACTCAGTTAACTTTTCTCCAGTTATTTTAGATGTTCGAACTATAAATTCATTTATTCTCTCCTGCATCTTATTAAAATATTCAAAAGTCTGAGGTACTCCAATAACCATACCACTCATCCTTATTGGATGTATAATCATGGTTGCACTAGGAGATATAAAGGAATAATCAGAGGCTGTAGCAAGTGGCACGCCTATAGAATGTCCTCCTCCTATAACAAGAGATACCGTCGGTTTACTTAAGCTTCTTATCATCTCTGCTATAGCAAGGCCTGCTTCTACATCTCCTCCTACAGTATTTAAAACTACAAGCAATCCTTCTACTCTTTTATCATTTTCAATTGCTATTAAATTTGGTATCACATGTTCATATTTAGTGGTTTTAGTTTCAGATGAAAGATTTACATGACCTTCTATTTGGCCTATTATTGGAAGTATCTGAATATTATCTCTTCCTTCAGCTAAATTTACAGACCCTAGTTCTTTGATATTTTCCAATTTTCTATTCTTAGTCTCATCTTCTGGCATTTTAATCTCCTCCTTGAACAAGTTTAGCTTATGCATTTTAGGAGATTCATATACCTTTCTGAGTGAAGCTCATAAGTTTATCTTTTATATTAAAATCATATTTATTTTAATGAACCCTTTTTAAAGATTTTTCTTCTACATCTATTATAATAGTCTTAGCCCCTATTTTTTTTACGTATTCCCAAGGAACTTCTATAAATTCGCTTTTACCAAAAATTGAAAATTTTGATTTGTTTTCACTTAAAATAAGTATTTTTAAGTTTCCAGAAGAATCCACTATTATATCATTATTTCCCAGGCAATTATATTTATTCCCGTCATTTACATTTATAATCTCATATCTTTCCATTTCACTATAAAACTTTATATTTTCATCCATATTATATCCCCCTATTCAATTGTATATTAAATACTATGAGGGATATTTTCTCTTTATTACCAACTAATTTTTTAATAATTAAATGCTTTACAATAAAGTGTGTTCCGATTTTGGAAATAAATCTGTATCTTTCTCTAATAAATTTTCCATAAGATATATATCTACTTTTTCTCCTACAAAAGCAGAATTTACTATTCCCTTACAAAAAGTATTTTTCATAACCCTTTTAATAGTGTCTTGATCTATTTTATTTATTTTGTCTATTATATCTGAAGGAGTACTCAACTTATTCAAAAGCAAGACTGATTTTCCATTATTAAACATTTTACTGCTCATACTTTCAAGCCCTAGTACATAATTTCCTTTTAATTGTTCCTTTGCTTTTTTCAATCTGTTAGAGTCTATGCCTTCTCTTACAAATTTTTGCAATTCATCTTTTATTCTGCATATTACATCATAAGAATATTTCACATTTAATCCTGTATAAATATTAACTACTCCTATGTTATTAAAGGAAGCTGGATAAGAATAAATTGAATAACAAATTCCCATTTCCTCTCTTATTTTTTGAAATAGTATGGAAGAAGTTCCTCCTCCATACACATTGTTTAAAAGCAAAAGTGCATAAATATCATCATTGCCACTTTCAACTCCAGGTACACCAAGACTTATGTGTAACTGTTCTATACTTTTTCTTTTAAAAAGATGATTTTTTAAAAATTGGGGGCTAGAATAATTAATTAAACTATTTCCATTGGAATTCCATTTTCCAAAATACTTTTCCATCAATTTTTCAACTGTATTCATGTCAATCTTACCTGCTATAGACACTACAGAATTTTCAGGTGTATAGCGAGACCTTATATATTCTAGCAATTCTTCTCTTGTAAAAGATTTTACAGTATCAGCATTTCCCAGTATTGGTAATGATATCGGATCATCTCCCCACATAGCTTTGCTATGGAGATCCGACAGTACATCTTCTGGAGAATCATCATTCATATTTATCTCTTCAATTATAACTCCTTTTTCCTTTTCTATGTCTTCATGGGAGAATTTGCTGTTAAATAACATATCAGATATAACATCTATTGCCAGTTCGAAATGTGAATCCAATGCTTTTACGTAAAAACATGTAGCTTCCTTACCTGTAAAAGCATTTATCTGTCCTCCTACATCTTCTATGCATTCAGCTATCTCAAGAGATGTTCTATTTGATGTCCCTTTAAAAAACATATGTTCTATAAAGTGGGATATGCCATTATTTTGCTCATTTTCATTTCTAGATCCATTCTTTACCCATAGACCTACACTTATAGAGTTTACATAATCTATATTCTCTACAATTACCTTAAGTCCATTATCTAATTGAAACAGATTATACATTGGCTTTTACTGCCCTATAGTGATATTAACCCTACACACTATACTGCAAGAGTTTTCACCCCTTTCATCTTTAAAAAATAAAAAGGCATATAAGCCCTTCTATTTATTACTTCTTTTGCTTTAAGTTATTTTCTTCAGAATTATTTTCTTCAGAATCCTTTATTGCATCTTTTCTGGAGAGATTTATTCTACCCTGATTATCTATATCAGTTACCTTTACCAATATCTTATCTCCTACTGAAACTACATCTTCTACCTTATTAACTCTTGTAAAATCTAGCTTCGATATGTGCACTAATCCTTCTTTTCCTGGAAGTATTTCTACAAATGCACCAAAGTTAGTTGTTTTAGTAACTTTTCCTAAATATATTTCTCCTGCTTTTACTTCTTTAGTAAGGTCCTCTATAATTTTCAATGCTTTCTTAGCACTACTACTGTCCTCTGACATTACAAATATTTTTCCGTCTTCCTTTATGTCTATCTTTACACCAGTTTCTGCTATTATCTTATTGATAACTTTTCCACCAGCTCCTATTACATCTCTTATTTTATCTGGAGATATAGACATTGTGTATGTTTTTGGGGCATACTCTGATAATTCTTCTCTAGCTTCCGGAATACACTTGTGAATTTTATCCAATATAAACAACCTAGCTGTCCTTGCTCTGTTAAGAGTTTCTTTTATACAGCTTTCAGATAATCCATGAATCTTTGTATCAAATTGAATGGCAGTAATACCTTTTTCTGTTCCGCCAACTTTAAAATCCATGTCTCCAAAGAAATCCTCAATTCCTTGTATGTCAGTAACTATTTCTTCCTTAGACAAATCTTCACTAGTTATAAGTCCCATGGCTATTCCAGCTGCTGGTCTCTTTATAGGAACTCCTGCATCTAAAAGTGCTAGTGTACTTCCGCATATACTTGCTTGGGAAGTAGATCCATTGGAACTCAATACCTCTGATACAAGTCTTATAGTATATGGGAATTGATCCTCACTTGGTATAAGTGGTTCTAAAGCTTTCTCAGCTAACGCACCGTGTCCTATTTCTCTTCTTCCAGGTCCTCTTAAAGGTCTAGTCTCACCTGTACTGTACGATGGAAAATTATAATGATGTATATATCTCTTTGATTCTTCAGAACCTACTCCATCAAGTATTTGTACATCACCTAAAGAACCAAGGGTAGCAACAGTCATTACCTGCGTCAATCCTCTTGTAAACAATCCAGTTCCATGAGTTCTTGGAAGAATACCAACTTCACAACTTATTGGCCTTATTTCATCAAAAGCCCTTCCATCAACTCTCCTGTGTTCGTTTAACATCATATTTCTTACTATTTCTTTCTTAATCTTATATACTACATCAGCTATATCTGGTCCATTATCTGGATATTTCTCTGAAAATTGCTCATTTAATTCTTTATCCACATCTTCTAAAGCTGCATTTCTTTCGTCTCTATCCATTACGTACATGGCATCCTTTATTTTTTGAAATGCAAATTTTCTAACTTCTTCTTCTATGGATTCCTCTACTTTATAGAGTTCTGGTTCTTCCTTTTGTTTTCCATATTTATTCATAGTCTCTTTTTGAAATGCAACTATCTTCTTACATTCTTCAAATCCAAACATTATAGCATCATACATGGTATCTTCTGGTATTTCATCTCCACCAGCCTCTACCATCATAACTCTTTCATCCGTAGCACATACTGTGAGATTTAAACTGCTTTTACTTCTTTCCTCTAAGTTAGGATTTATTACAAACTTATCATCTACAAGTCCTACAGATACTGCTCCTACTGGAGTAGTAAAAGGAATACTTGACATACAAAGAGCCAGTGATGCGCCATTTATAGCTAATATATCTGGTGCATTATCTTGATCTACAGATACCACCGTACAAACGACTTGAACATCATTTCTATATCCTTTTGGAAACAGTGGTCTAAGAGGTCTATCTATTGCCCGCGCGTGTAATATAGCCTTTTCAGAAGGCTTTCCTTCCCTCTTTATAAAACCTCCAGGTATTTTTCCAACAGAATACAACCTTTCCTCATACTCTATACTTAAAGGAAAAAAGTCCACTCCTTCTCTAGGTTTATCTGAAGCATTAGCATTGATTAAAACTACCGTATCACCATAGCTTATAAAAAAAGCACAATTAGAAAGTCTGCCTATTTTACCATAATCAACTTTCAAAGTTCTTCCAGCAATAGTAGTTTGAATAATTTCACTCATAAAAAAACATACCTCCTCTCAATAGGTTACAATTTTGTTAAAATAATAGAGCGGTTACAGCCGCTCTAAAGATTATTTCCTTAAATTCAACGCTTTAATAATAGCACGGTATCTTTCAATATCTTGCTTAATTAAATAGTTAAGAAGACCTCTTCTCTTACCAACCATCATTAAAAGACCTCTTCTTGAGTGATGATCTTTCTTATGGATCTTTAAATGATCATTTAAATGATTAATTCTCTCAGTAAGTAATGCTATCTGAACTTCTGGTGAGCCTGTGTCTCCTTCATGTCTTGCATATTTCTTCATTATTTCTTCTTTAAATGCCTTTTCCATTTTGTTACACCTCCAATTGTTAATCCCCTATATTCCAAGAATGTCGTCGGCAATTCGGAATTCTTAGCATACGGATCACGATTGTAATTATAGCAAATAAAGTCGTTATTGTAAATTAATTTTTAAAATTAATTTCTATTCTTTTCTTACTTGCATACACCTTATCTTTTTTTAATTGATCTGCCAGTTCTGTTAAACTGCCAAATTTTGATTCATCCCTAATTCTCTCAATGAAATATATCTTTATATTCTTATCATACATGTTTTCATTAAAATTAAGTATATGTGTTTCAATGCTCAACTTGTTGTCACAGGTAGTCGGATTATAACCTACATTTGTTATACCTTTAAACAAATCATTATTACATTCAACTATAGTGTAATATACACCACCTTTAGGTATAACAAATCTCTTGTCATAGTCAAGGTTTACAGTTGGAAATCCTAATTTTCTTCCTAGTTGTTTACCGTGTATTACCTCGCCCTGCAGCATAAAAGGTCTTGTCAAAAGTTTATTCGCCTTTTTTATATCCCCTTCATCGGATATAATAGTTCTTATTATTGAACTACTAACTACCTGACCTTTATATTTTACTGAATCTATAACATTTAAAGAAAATTTATGTACCTTGCTCATTTTCTTGAGTAAGCTTACATCTCCCAAGTTCTTATACCCAAATCTATAGTTAAAACCAACTATGAGTCCTTTAGCTCTATAATTGTTTAAAAGATGAATAACAAAATCCTCAGGACATATTTTCATAAATTCTTCATTAAAGTTAGCCATATTTATTATGTCTAAACCAGCATCTTTCAATACACTTATTTTGGATTCATTATTCATTAAAATTTTAGGAGATATCTCAGGGTTTATTGTAGAAAGTGGATGATTTTTAAAGGTAAACACCATACTGTTTGCCTTGTTATTTCTTGCAAGTTTAACAGTTTTATTTATAAGGTTTATATGTCCTAAATGAAGTCCGTCAAAACTTCCTAAAGCAATATATGTACTTTTTGTAAAATGTTTTTTAAAATTATCTTCCATTATTATCATAATCAATTACCTCTAACGAATAATTTTACCATCTTAAATCCAAAAGTTCCCCTACTTCCAATACCTATAAATTTGCTTTCATGTATATATACCCTATAGATTTTACCTTCTTGAATTTTATCTAGAAACTCTTTGTCTTTTATGGTGATACCATTTAAAACATGTTTTAAATATCTATCTTCAACTATAACCATAGGATATTCTTCTAGTGCTTTATCTACTGGAATAATGTATTTTGATATGCTATCTTTCTGCAGATCTTCTAGTAAAATAGAATTTGAAATATTAAAATTTCCCGTAGCCATTCTCTTTAGGTTCCACATTATGCCACCGCAATTTAATTTTTCACCAATATCATGGCACAAACTTCTTATATAAGTTCCTTTAGAACACTTAACTTGGAACACTACATAAGGTAATTCCATATTAATAATTTCTATAGAATATATGTTGATTTTTCTTTTATTTCTCTCTATTTCTATACCTTGTCTTGCTAAATCATAGAGCTTTTTTCCATTAATCTTGATTGCTGAATACATAGGTGGAAGTTGTTCCATTTCTCCCTGAAAACTTAAAATTGTATCTCTTACACTTTTTTCATCAAGCTTAACCTCTAAAGTATCTACTATAGTTCCTTCCCTATCATAGGTATCCGTATTAACTCCAAGCTTCAACTCAGCTAGATAAATTTTATGGCTTTTCATTATATAATCTGCAAATTTTGTGGCACCACCTATACAAATGGGAAGTACTCCTGATGCAATAGGGTCAAGAGTACCTGTGTGGCCAACTTTTTTATTATCTGATATTGATCTAATTTTTTTAACTACATCAAAGGAAGTCATTCCAACAGGTTTATTTATGTTTAAAATTCCATCAATCATATCAGTTCTTTCTCAACCTCTTTTAATATCATATCTTTTACTTCATCTATAGATTTATCACTAACTGCAAGACCACTTGCTCTTACATGTCCCCCGCCATTGAATTTTTCTGCTATCTTTCTTACATCTACCTTTGATTTAGACCTCAAACTTACTTTTATCTTACCTTCTACTTCCTTTAACAAAATTCCAACTTCTACAGTATTGACCTTCATGCCTATATTTACAATATCTGAAGTGTCTATATCTCCCTCTATACCAACCTCAGATAGCATAGCTTTAGTGATACTTATTACACAGATACTGTCTTTTATAAGCTCCATACTCTCAATTGCTTTTCCATAAAGTTTTATTCTATTAAACTTCTTGTTTTCGAAAATTATCCTGTGAATTTCACTAAAGTCCATGCCTGTATTTATCAGATCTCCTGCTATAGTGTGGGTTACACAAGTAGTTGAGGGATATCTAAAGGACCCGCTGTCCGTTATTATTGAAGTATAAAGACACTGAGCTATATTTTTATCCAGTTCAACATCCATAAGTTTTAGTAACTGGTATACTATTTCAGATACTGCAGCTGCATTAGTATCCACGTAATTTAAATTTCCATATAACTCATTTGTTAGATGATGGTCTATATTTATTACAGTATAGTTTCCCTGCTCAAACTTCAAATCTGCATTTATTCTTTTTACATCTCCGCAATCAAGCACTATAACACACTCCACTTCAGGGTCCACTTCAAACTTTTTGCCATTTATATTTTCACTACAGGGTAAAAAGCTGAAACTCTCCGGAATTTTTTCCTTTGAGAGTATTTCAACTTCCTTTCCCAATTTTCTCATACCTTGAAATAGTGCTAAAGAACTTCCTATAGAATCACCATCTGGAGAAGAATGAAAAGTAATTGCAATTTTATTACTTCTTCTTATCTCACTTATAATATCATTCATTATCATTTTTCTCATTCTCCTTTATCTCTTGGAGAATTTTATCTATATGCATGCCGTATTCTATAGTATTATCCTGTTCTATAATTATTTCTGGAGTATTTCTAAGCTTTACTCTATGCCCAACTTCTCTCCTTATAAAACCTGCCGAATTTTTAAGTGCCTCAAAAGTATCTTCCTGTGATTTGCCTTCACCATAAACGCTCACATATACTTTTGCATATTTTTGATCTTTTGTAACATCAACTTTAGTAACACTTACCATAGCAGTAACTCTAGGATCCTTGATATCATTTCTAATTATATTGCTTATTTCCTTTTTCATTTCTTCGTTTATTCTTCCACTTCTGTAGTTAGTCATCAACTACCACCTCACTATTTATAACTCTTTTTTCTTAATTTCCTCCATGGTATAAGCTTCAACTATATCTCCATCTTTTATATCATTGAATTTATCAATGGAAAGTCCGCATTCATATCCTTCTGCTACTTCCTTTACATCATCTTTAAATCTCTTTAGGGAAGCAAGCTCAGACTCAAATATAACTATACCATCTCTTATTATTCTTACCTGGGAGTTTCTAACTATCTTTCCTTCCTGTACATAACATCCTGCAATAGTTCCTACATTGGATATTTTATAAGTCTGCCTGATTTCAGCTTTTCCAAGCACAACTTCTTTATAATCAGGTTCAAGCATACCAACCATAGCAGCCTTTATATCTTCTATTGCATTATATATAACTCTATAAGTTTTTATATCAACTGATTCTTTTTCTGCCGCTGCCTGAGCATTGCTATCAGGTCTAACATTAAATCCTATTATTATAGCATTTGATGCAGATGCTAATGTGACGTCTGTTTCCGTTATAGCACCAACTGCTCCATGAAGTACCCTTACCTTAACTTCTTCATTTGATAATTTTTGAAGGGATTGTTTTAATGCTTCTATAGATCCCTGTACGTCTGCCTTAACTATTATATTAAGTTCCTTTACTTTTCCCTCTTTTATTTGATTGTAAAGATCTTCCAGAGAAACTTTATGAGCGGACTGCAGATATTCCTCTCTTACCTTTTGTTTTCTCTTTGCTGCTATATCCCTTGCAGTCTTTTCATCTTTAACTTGATGAAATCTGTCTCCTGCTGCAGGCACTTCTGATAATCCAAGTATCTCTACTGGTATTGAAGGTCCTGCAACTTTAATTTTCTTTCCCTTATCATCAAACATAGCTCTAATTCTACCATAAGTACTTCCAACTATTATAGAATCCCCAACATGAAGAGTTCCATTTTGAACAAGAAGCGTAGCAACTGCTCCTCTTCCTTTATCCAATTTTGCTTCTATTACTGTTCCCTTTGCATTTCTGTGAGGATTTGCTTTAATTTCCTGCATTTCAGCAGTTAAAAGTACCATTTCAAGTAAACTATCAATACCTTCTTTAGTATGAGCAGATACTGGTACACATATAGTATCTCCACCCCAGTCCTCTGGTATTAGTCCATAATCTGACAGTTCCTGTTTAACCTTATCTACATTGGCTCCTGGTCTATCTATTTTATTTATAGCTACTACTATAGGTACATCTGCAGCTTTACAGTGATTTATTGCTTCTGCAGTTTGCGGCATTATTCCATCATCTGCAGCTACAACTAAAATAACTATATCTGTAATTTGAGCTCCTCTTGCTCTCATGGCAGTGAAAGCTTCGTGTCCTGGGGTATCTAAGAAGGTTATCTTTTCTCCATTTATATTAACAGTATAAGCACCTATGTGCTGAGTTATACCTCCAGCTTCCGTCTCAGTTACCTTTGATTTCCTTATAGCATCTAAAAGAGAAGTCTTACCATGGTCAACGTGTCCCATAACAGTTATAACTGGTGGTCTTTTTTCTGAATTAGGATCATCATCCTCAGCATCTTCCTGTTCTACTTCTTGTTCTACCGCTTCCTTATTAATGTCTTCTTCTTTTCGAAGTACAGTTACATCAAACTTTTCTCCTAGTTTTTCAGCTGTATTAAAGTCTATTTCTTGATTTATAGCCGCCATTACTCCCATAAATATAAGTTGCTTAATAACTTCTGTAGATGGCTTACCTATTTTTTCAGAAAACTCTTTTACAGTTATAGTATCTTCCATTTCTATTTCAGTTCTTTCATTTTCTTGTAACTCTCCGTCCTTTGACTCTTTCTTTCCTTGAGTGTTTTTACTTTTAGTATTATTTTTAACACCTATGGTTTTCTTTTTAACTTTTGGAGAATTCTCCTGAACTAAATTTTTGTATTTATCCTCTATGCCCTCTTCTCCGTCTTCGCTACTTTCATTTTCTTCAATAAACTCTTTAATTAGTTCTGCATCTTCCTCTTCTATTACGCTCATATGGTTTTTCACTTTTACTCCAAACTCATCTAGAAGTATGGATATTAATGTTTTACTGGATATATTTAACTCTTTGGCTAATTCATATATTCTTATTTTTGACAAATTATACACCCCCGAAACTAAAGTTTCTCATTTTTCTTCAATAAATTCATTAGTGCCTTACCCATGTTTTTATCTGTAACCCCTACAACTTTTATTTCACTTGATCCAATTGCATTTCCAATTTCTTCTCCAGTATATATTGTCTTTACAACTGGTACTTTATATTTATCATTGTAGTTTAAAAATTTTTCCCATGTATTTTTAGAAACATCTTGAGACATTATCACAAAATGCACTCTATTCCTCCTGATTGCTTCTTCACATTTATTATATCCCTCTAAAAGTTTTCCTGCACGCTTTATTAATCCCATAAACTGAAGAAATTTATCTACCATTTTCTATCTGTTCCTTTAGACTTTGGTATAAGGTTTCGTCTATCTGAATTTCAAGATTTTTCTGGAGCCTTTTGTTCTTAAAAGCTTTCTCCAAACATTCCACATCTCTGCATACATAGGCTCCCCTACCATTTTTCTTTCCTGTAGGGTCTACAGAAACTTCTCCCTCTTTGCTTTTTACTATTCGTATGAGTTCCTTTTTGGGTTTCATTTCCATGCATCCTGTACACATTCTCTGTGGTACTTTTTTTTGCTTCATTCTAAACACCACCTTAATTAATTTTCTTCATCTTGCGTCTCAGCCTGTGATTTGCTCTTTATGTCTATTTTCCATCCTGTAAGCTTTGCTGCCAGTCTTACATTTTGACCTTCTTTACCTATAGCCAGAGATAGCTGATTGTCATCTACTACAATTTGTGCAAATTTAATGTCTTCATTTAGATCCACATCCAATACCTTAGCAGGGCTTAGGGAATTAGCTATATACTCTTCTGGAAGTTTGCTCCACTTTATTATATCTATCTTTTCATTTTTTAGCTCGTTTACTATATTTTGAACCCTTACTCCTTTAGGTCCTACACAAGCTCCCATAGGATCTACATTTTCATCATTAGAGTGTACTGCAATTTTTGTTCTAGAGCCAGCTTCCCTTGCTATGGACTTTATATCAACCGTTCCATCAAATATTTCAGGTACTTCTAGTTCAAACAATCTCTTTATAAGTCCAGGATGAGTTCTTGATATTACAATTTGGGCTCCCTTTGTAGTATTCTTTACTTCAATAATATATAATTTCAGTTTGTCATTGAAGTTATACTTTTCTCCCGGTATCTGCTCATTTGGTCCAAGTACTGCTTCTGTCTTTCCTAAGTCTATAAGTACATTGTTTTTATCTTTTCTTATGACTGTACCTGTTATTATATCGTCTTCCTTTTCCGCAAAATCACTGTATATAATTCTTCTTTCTTCTTCCTTTATCCTCTGTATAACTACTTGTTTTGCAGCCTGTGCAGCTACCCTTCCAAATTTTCTAGGTGTAACTTCTATATTTGCTATATCACCTACCTCATAGCTTGAATCCATGCCTTTAGCATCTTCTACACTTATCTCACCGAATTTATCACAAACTTCCTCTACTACATTTTTTTGTGAATACACATGAATTTCTCCATTTTCTCTATTCATAGTAACCTTAACATTTTGGCTACCTACTCCATGCCCCATATAATTCTTTTTATACGCAGCCACTAGTGCATCCTCTATGGTAGTAAATAGTAAATCCTCACTTATTCCCTTTTCCTTAACTATTTCTTTTAAGGCCTCTATAAACTCCTGATTCATTTTAAAATATACCTCCCCTAAAAATCACCTTTTAAATTTACGTTTAAAATTTTGTCCCTTGGAATAGCGATATCTTCTTCTTCACATTTTATCTTCAATTCATCTGCATTAAAATCCAGAAGTTCCCCCTCATATTTTTTCTTTCCTTTTAAAAGTCCTGATATATTAACCTCTACGCTATATCCAATGTATCTTTTTAAGTGTTCTTCCGTATATAGCTTTCTCTCTACACCTGGTGATGAAACTTCTAGGTAATAAGGATCTTTTATAGGATCTTCTTTATCCAACATATCACTAACTGCTCTACTTACATTTTCACAATCTTCTAACGATATGTTTCCTTCTTTTTTATCTATGTATATTCTTAAATAATTATTGTTACCTTCTTTTTTAAATTCTAAATAGTATAATTCATAATTTAAATTATGAACTATAGGCTGTATTAATGCTGACATTCTTTCCATAAAAGTATTTTTTGTCATTTAAATCCTCCTCCATTTACAGGTTATACGTTTATGTTATACAATCTTGCTAAAAAAAATGTTAAATAGCTAATTAAATTTAAAAACGCAACTTTCGCTGCGTTTTTCACAAATAGAAAGAGCGGGTTAAAACCCACTCCTACATTCTAAATAAACTTCTGTAGATTTACCATTTATATTTTAACACACTGTAATTTTTATTTCAAGAAAAATTATTCACAAGGTTACCCTAAATGTAAATAATTTGAATTAATCATGCAAAAATTAAATGTTTTTTATCTCTTCTATAAGTGCTTCTACCAAATTTTCCTCACTTACTTTTTTTACTATTTTTCCTTTTTTAAATATGATGCCTTCACCTTTGCCTCCTGCTATACCAATATCCGCTTCTCTGGCCTCACCCGGTCCATTTACTACACATCCCATAACTGCAACCTTTATGTTTTTATGCATATTTAAAAGTCTTTTTTCCACTTGCTCAGCTATTTTAATTAAATCAATTTCAGTTCTGCCACAGGTAGGACATGATATAAATTCCACACCTTCTTTTATAAGTCCACAGGATTTTAATATTTCTTTTCCCACTCTTACTTCTTCCACTGGATTTCCTGTAAGGGATACTCTTATAGTGTCTCCTATACCTTCCATCAGAAGAGTACCTATGCCTATGCTTGATTTTATAGTTCCTCGCCAAATAGTTCCTGCTTCTGTTACTCCAAGGTGAAGTGGATAATCTACAATTTCAGATATTTTTCTGTAACTTTCTACCATTTGGTTTACATTTGAAGATTTTATGGATATGACTATATCATAAAATCCTACATTTTCTAAAATTTTTACATGTTCTAGAGCACTATCTACTAGTGCATCCGAACAAACTCTACCATATTTATTTAAAATATCCTTTTTTAAGGATCCAGAGTTTACCCCTATTCTAATTGGAATATTAGCTTCTTTTGCTGCTCTTGCCACTTCTCGTACTCTTTCTATGTTTCCAATATTTCCAGGATTTATTCTAAGTGCAGATATTCCATTTTCTATAGATTTAAGTGCCAACTTATAATCAAAATGTATATCTGCTACAAGTGGAATATCTACTCTTTCTATGATTTTTTTCATGGAACTGCAAGCTATATCATCAGGCACCGCACATCTGACGATATCACAACCTGCTTCTTTTAGTTCAGATATCTGAGCTGTAGTGGCTTCTACATTCCTAGTATCCGTATTTGTCATAGACTGTACGGCTACTGGAAAATCTCCACCTAAAAATATATTGCCTACTTTTACTGTTTTCTTTTTTGCTCTATTCAAAATTTCACCACCAATTTATTCAATTCACAATTAAGTATTACTTAAAATTTTATAGGATAGAATATATCCTTTACTGTAACTAGTACCATAAGTGCCATAAGTATTGCAAACCCAACATAATTTATCATTCCAACCTTGTTTTCATCTACCCTTTTACCTGTTATTATTTCAAACAAAAATAAAAATATATATCCCCCATCTAGAGCTGGAAAAGGTATTATGTTAAATATAGCAAGCTGTATACTTATATAAGCTGAAAATGCCATCAAACTCAATATACCTGCTTTTGCTGCTGCACCTGATATCTTTATTATAGTAACAGGTCCACCTACATCATTCATAGATGCTTTTCCTCTAAATAGTGTTTTAAAAAAGCTAAATGTCTGTTTGATTAAAGATTTAGTTTCTATAAACCCATAGGATACTGACTGCCCTAAAGTAGGTTTAGTTACTTGAGTTGCTTCAATTCCTACAATATATCTATTCTCTTTTTTATCTTTTACAGGAGTTACTCTAACTTGATTTGTACTTCCGCTACGTTCATAGGTTATATTAATTGGATTTCCACTTGTAGTATAAACTTCTGTTACAAAATCCTCCCAGGTAGATATCTTTGAATTATTCACCTTGGTTATTTTATCCCCCAATTTAATGCCTGCTAAAGCTGCAGGCTGATTTGGAGTTACTTTATTTACTACAGGAGATAGATACCCCCTTGCAGAAGCTATTATTGCAAATAGTATAACTCCAAGTACAAAATTCATTATAGGTCCAGCTATTACTACACTAAGTTTTCTAAGAGGGCTTTTATTATTGAAAGCCCTGGGGTCATCACTTTCTCCCTCATCACCCAGCATTTTCACATATCCACCAATTGGAAGAAGCCTTATATGATATTCCGTTTCCTTGCCCTTTATTCCAAAGAGTTTAGGCCCCATTCCTATAGAAAATTCTTCAACCTTTACTCCATTTAATTTTGCCATAGTAAAATGTCCCAGTTCATGAATTATGATCAATACGCCAAAGGCTATTATCGCTGCTATTATATACAAATGGTATTCCTCCCAATCTTATTTGATAAATTTATCTTTTACATATTTCTTAACTTTTATTTCTACATCAAGTAAATCTTCCAAAGTGTATTTATTTTGTGAAGTAAATTTATTCATACATTCTTCTAATATGTTACCTATATCCAAAAAATTTATTTTATTAGCAAGGAATAAACTTACTGCTTCCTCATTGGCACAATTCAATATAGCTGGCATTGTGCCTCCTATCTTCCCCGCTTCATAAGCTAATTTAAGTGGTTTGAATGTATCTGTATCAGGCTTTTCAAAGCTTAAATTTCCTACGCTATAGAAGTCCAATTTATCTATTACAGCTTTTTTTCTTTTCGGGTAATTCAGTGCATATTGTATAGGCAACCTCATATCTGCAGTGGCAAGCTGTGCCATAACGCTTCCATCCCTATATTCCACCATAGAATGTACTATACTTTGTGGATGAACTACAACTTTTATGTTTTCATAAGGTAAGTTAAATAGGAAGTGAGCTTCTATAACCTCAAGTCCCTTATTCATAAGAGTAGCAGAATCTATCGTGAGCTTTTTTCCCATACTCCAATTTGGATGATTCAGCGCCTCTTTTACAGTTACTTTTGAGAGTTGATCTTTTGTTTTTCCCCTAAAAGGTCCACCTGAAGCAGTTAAAATCAAATTAGCAACTTCGTCAAAATTATTTCCCTGAAGGCATTGAAAAACAGCACTATGTTCTGAATCTACAGGAAATATTTTTACATTATTTTCTTTGGATAATTTTGTAACCAGTTCTCCGCCTACAACTAATGTCTCCTTATTAGCTAAAGCTATGTCTTTCTTCGCTTTAATTGCTTTTATAGTTGGTACAAGTCCTATCATTCCAACTACAGATGTTACCACCATGTCAACTTCAGGAAGACTAGCTATAGTATTTAATCCATCTACTCCAAATAATATTTTTGTATTTGATTTTTTATTACTAAAAATATCTTTTAGCTTTAAATAAGATTCTTTTTCGGTTAGTACCGCATATTTGGGGTTAAATTCATCTATTATATGTAAAAGTTTATCTATACTACTATTGGCAGATACGCCTATAAGCTGAAAATATCCTTTTTGTTTTCTAATTACATCAAGAGTTTGGGTTCCTATAGAACCTGTGGCTCCAATTATTGAAATTTTTTTCATTCATAACAACTCCTTATTTCCCTCTAGTCCTTATAACACATTAAATAAGATTTTTAACATGATTAACTATACCATATTTATGCTATAAAATAAACAGAGTTCTTGGCATCAGATGGAGTTTTGGCTCCACCTGGATGCTTATTAACAGGATTCTTAGTGCTTTTAGCGCTTAGAAGACGTTATCCTTTAGGGGAAATCGTTATCCAGAGACATAGCTGCTCTTTACTTCCACTTGGAAAAGTGGGAGTATTAGAGCAGGTAGTCATCGGATAAATACGCACATGATCTATATTAAATTCACAGCTAATACTTAAAATAAAATAATAGAGAAATATATCCTTTTTATAGAATATACTTCTCTATTATTAACTCAACTTTTGCACATATAAAATTTTTTAATTAATAGTTAAGAATGAAGAATTAATAGTTAATGTAGATTTTCATCACTCGTTTCGCTAAAGCGAAACATTGCTGATTTATATAAATTTAAGAATTTTTTGCGATAGCTAAAAATCATCCTTCACTATTAACTTTTAATTATTAATTCTTAACTTGTTAAGATTTGGGTTCTAATTTATGTAACTCCTTCTCCCTTCGGTCGAATGAGTAAGTGACTCACACCAAATCGGAGATTTGGGTTCACTACTTAAATTACAGCTACAAAGGTTAGATAGTAATAAACTATAACTCCTGAAAAAAGTATGCTGTCAAATCTATCTAAGATCCCACCATGACCTGGTATAAGATTACTATAATCCTTTACCCCCGCATATCTCTTTATAGAAGAAGCTGCTAGATCTCCGAACTGACAAAATGCTCCACAAATTATTCCCATTACTATATAATGATAAAATGATATGGGAACACCTCTTTGAATTAAAAAAAGTCCAAAGACTCCACAAGCCACTGCACTGCCAATTATTCCACCTATAGAACCTTCCACCGTCTTTTTAGGACTCACCTTAGGGCATAGTTTTCTCTTACCTAAAAATTTCCCCGTATAATAAGCTGCTGTATCACAGCACCAGGAAGATATAACTATAATCCACACTAAATAGTTACCATAACTACTGCTATTTACTAAAACTATAGTGCTAAAAAATACTGCTACATACAGAAAACCAAACAAAGTAGTTGCTACATCTAAAAAATTATATTCCACATCTAAAACTGGAATACAAAGCGTCATAAAAATTGACACTATAATAGCAAAAAATACAAATTTATAATTTGCCTCTACTCTTAAGGTTACATAGTATGATATACAAAGCAGATATCCTACTATATTTATAGGATTTATATTTTTTTGTTTTATTACTTTATAAAATTCATACATTCCCATAAGTGAAATGATCATAATCCCATATTTTAAATAAATTCCACCTAAGAATAATATTAAAATAAATGGTATAAGTGCAAATGCTCCTAAATATCTATTATTCAAAGCTCCACCTCCATAGAATAAAGTATCCCTGGGGATTTTAAGTAAAATTCTAACTTACATCCCCAATATACAGTTATTTTAATCCTCCAAATCTTCTATCTCTATTTTGATAATCAGAAATAGCCTTATAAAGATGTTCTTTTTTAAAATCAGGCCACTTTACGTTGGAAGTCCAAAATTCAGAGTATGCACACTGCCACAATAGAAAATTGCTTAAACGCTGTTCTCCACTTGGCCTTATTATAATATCAGGATCTGGCATACCTCTAGTATACAAATACTTTGATATAGTGTCCTCATCTATATCTTCTTCTTTTATCTTTTTAGATTTTATATCTTCATACATAAGTTTAAAGGCCCTTACAATTTCATTTCTTCCACCATAATTTACTGCCAAATTTAGAACAAGTCCGGTATTAGTTTTAGTTTTCTTATGAGATATGATTAATTGCTCTTGACAAGGCACAGGCAGCTTACTTATATCTCCAATATAGTTTATAATAACATTATTTTCATTTAACTCATTTAATTCTTTTTTTAAATATTGAACTAAAAGCTTCATAAGAGTACTTACTTCATCCTTAGGCCTTTTCCAATTTTCTGTAGAAAAAACATATAGTGTTAAATACTTTACATTTAACTTGCTGCACTCTTTTACGATCTCTCTTACAGCTTCTACTCCTGCTTTATGTCCCATAGCTCTAGGCAAGTTTCTTTCTTTAGCCCATCTACCATTTCCATCCATTATAATAGCTATATGCTTTGGAATATTGTTTAAATCAATATGTACTTCTTTATTGTCCTGGTCTTCGTTTTTATTCAAATTAAAAAATTTTACCATAGTACACCTCATTTCAATACAAAGTTTTAATTTTAATAAACAGAGTGCATAGGAGTATTAAAGCGCATAGCCCTTGGATAAAACCATATTTAACAAAAACCTGCGGATTTGCGCAGGTTTTAAAAATCCAAATATATTTTTATACAATAACTGCTTGCTTTATAGTGACATAATTTCGTTTTCTTTCTTTTTAATTATT
The DNA here is from genome assembly GCF_001636845.1 of Clostridium ljungdahlii. Lineage (GTDB taxonomy): Bacteria > Bacillota > Clostridia > Clostridiales > Clostridiaceae > Clostridium_B > Clostridium_B ljungdahlii_A. The sequence continues at coordinate 103,498 of NZ_LITT01000065.1, read as the reverse complement.
TCATCTATCCTTTTTATAAAGTCATCAGTTTTTTTCTGAACATCTGCCTCAGCCTTTTTTATTTCATCTTCAGAAATATCATTTTCTTTTTTAAGAGCTTTAATATTATCATTACATTCTCTTCTTATTGCTCTTACGGCAACCTTTGAATCTTCTCCTGCTTTCTTTACATTCTTTACTATATCTTTTCTAGTTTCTTCTGTAAGTTCAGGTATAACCAATCTGATAACTTCTCCGTCATTAGATGGATTTATACCTAGGTCAGATTTCAATATTGCCTTTTCTATTGCCTTTAAGGCCGTTTTATCCCAAGGTTGTATACAAAGTACTCTTGGTTCTGGAATAGATATGTTTCCCAATTGATTTATAGGAGTCATTGAGCCATAGTATTCTGCCTCTATTCTATCAAGCAGTGCTGCACTAGCCCTCCCTGCTTTCATAGAAGCTAATTCACTTTTTAAAGCATCTATGGTCTTACCCATTTTTCCATCTGCTTTATTTAAAGTATCCTTGATCATAAGAAAATACCTCCTCATTTTTATTCTTTACAAACAAGTGTACCAATTCTTTCTCCAAGAACAATCTTTTTTATATTTTCTGGATTATCTAATCCAAATACTAATATAGGTATATCATTATCCATGCAAAGTGATGTAGCTGTAGAATCCATAACTTGAAGTCCTTTATCCAACACTTCAATATAAGTTAACCTGTCAAATTTTTGAGCGTCTTTATATTTATGAGGATCTTTGTCATATACACCGTCTACTTTTTTAGCCAAAAGTATAACATCTGCCTCTATTTCCGCTGCCCTAAGAGCTGCAGTTGTATCTGTTGAAAAATACGGATTTCCAGTGCCTGCAGCAAATATAACCACTCTATTTTTTTCTAAATGTCTCATTGCCCTTCTTCTTATAAATGGTTCTGCTACTTCTCTCATCTCGATAGCTGTCTGAACTCTAGTATTTACACCTAAGTTTTCCAATGAATCCTGAAGTGCCAGAGCATTTATACATGTAGCAAGCATTCCCATATAATCTGCAGTGGTTCTATCCATACCCTCTCCGCTTCTTCCTCTCCAGATATTGCCGCCACCTACAACAACTCCTACTGATATTCCCATAGATGTGAGTTCTTTTATTTCAATTGCTATACTTTTTGCTACATCAAAATCCAGCCCATATCCTTTTTCTCCTGCCAAAGCTTCCCCTGAAAGTTTAAGCATTACTCTTTTGTATTTAAGATTACCCATCTATATTATACCTCCAAATTATGATAAAATGAAATATAAAACTTAAAAAGTTCATGCCCCAAAAAAAGAGAACACGGCGTGTTCTCTTTTCAGTTACTATTTACCTTCCATCTGCTTACGAACCTCTTCGGCAAAGTTTTCTTCTTTCTTCTCTATTCCCTCACCCTTTTCAAATCTAACAAAATCAGAAATCTCTATTTCAGCTCCAACTTCCTTTGATTTATCTTTAAGGTATTTATCCATAGTAAAGTCTGAATCCTTAACCCATACTTGATTTACTAAGCAGTTTTCTTTGTAATATTTTTGAACTTTTCCCATAACTATCTTATCAACGATTTTTTCTGGTTTTCCTTCATTTAAAGCTTGAACTCTATATATTTCCTTTTCCTTTTCTAAAGCATCAGTATCAACTGTATTCTTATCTAAGAATAGTGGATTAGCAGCAGCTACCTGCATAGCTACATCTTTTGCAACTTCCTTTAGGACAGGACTCTCATTTTCACATTCAAGTTTAACCAAAACTCCTATTCTTCCGCCACCGTGAATATAGCTTTCGATTAAACCCTTTGAAACAGAAAATTTCTTAAATCTTCTAAGTGTCATATTTTCACCTAATTTTGCAATTAAGTCTACTAATGCATCTTTTACAGTCTTAGTATCATCTGCTATATATTTTTCTTTTTCTAATTCTTCTACAGTAGTCGCACTTGTTAAAGCTGCCTGTTTTGCTATATTATCTGCAAAACCTACAAAATCTTCATTTACAGATACAAAATCTGTTTCGCAGTTTACTTCTACTATTGAAGCAATTTTTCCATCCTCTGAAATATATGTTTTAACTAGTCCTTCAGAAGCTACTCTGCCAGACTTTTTAGCTGCAGCTGATAGACCCTTTTCTCTTAATATTTCAATGGCTTTTTCAGTATCACCATTTGCTTCATTTAAAGCTTTTTTGCAGTTCATCATTCCTGCTCCGGTTCTTTCTCTAAGTTCTTTTACCATCTGTGCAGTTATCATAATTATATTCCGTCATCTAAAAGCTATAGATTATTCAAAAATACAACAAAACCTTATAGCTTACTTCTCTGCTCACAGTGTCTGAAGCTTTGTCTTCTCTTGGTCTGACACTCCCAGAGCGTAAATTCGGATGCATTACACCCTACTTATATGGCAATCATAATTTTTAAGCAATTGCCAATCAACGGTTTTTCAGCTCCTCTCCTACTTGTATTCGACCTATATATAAACATTCTCTAATTTTCATATATTATTCTTCTTCAGCTAATTGTTCTCCCTGTCTTCCTTCCATTACTGCATCTGCAACTTTAGATGTAATTAATTTTACAGCTCTTATTGCATCATCATTTCCAGGTATAACATAATCTATTTCATCAGGATCACAATTTGTATCAACTATAGCTACTACTGGAATGCCTAAAATTTTAGCTTCAGATATAGCATTTTTTTCTTTTCTTGGATCAACAATGAAAAGTGCTCCTACATTTTCAGCATTCATCGTCTTTATTCCACCTAAATTTTTCTCTAACTTTTCTTTTTCATTATTTAACTTTATAACTTCTTTTTTAGGAAGAACTTCAAATGTTCCATCCTCTTCCATTTTCTCTAACTCTTCTAATTTAGCTATTCTTGTCTTTATAGTTGCAAAGTTTGTAAGCATACCTCCAAGCCATCTGTTGTTTACATAATGCATATTGCTTCTTTTTGCTTCTTCTTTAATAGCTTCCTGAGCTTGCTTTTTAGTTCCAATAAATAATATATCTTTTCCTTCTGCTGCAACTTCCCTTATAAAATTATAAGCTTCTTCTACTTTTTTTACTGTTTTCTGCAAATCTATTATATAGATTCCATTTCTCTCTGTAAAAATATAAGGAGCCATTTTAGGGTTCCATCTTCTTGTTTGATGTCCAAAATGAACACCTGCTTCTAATAATTGTTTCATTGAAATAACTGACATTAATTTTTCCCTCCTAGGTTTTTCCTCCATCATCTTCATATTCACAAAATACCTTTTGGCACCTTTTTGTGAATTAGATAATGTGTGTATTAATTACCTTATGTAGTATACCACAAGGCTTAAATGTATTCAACAAAAAATTAGTATTTTTTATTTTATCTTCTTTAACTCATCCATTAATTTTTCATTTAATATCTTAATATGAGTTCCCTTCATTCCAAGTGACCTAGATTCTATAACTCCTGCACTTTCAAATTTTCTAAGTGCATTTACAATAACGGACCTAGTTATTCCCACCTTATCAGCTATTTTCGATGCTACAAGTAATCCTTCATTTCCATCCAACTCACTGAATATATGTTCCACTGCTTCCAATTCCGAGTACGACAAAGTTCCAATAGCTAATTGAACTACTGCTTTCTTTCTGGCTTCTTCTTCTATTTCTTCATTTTTAGATCTTAATATCTCAAGTCCAATTATAGTTGCACTATATTCTCCTAATACTAAATCATCATCTGTAAATTTTTCTCCAAAACTTGCTAATAATAGGGTTCCTAATCTTTCTCTATTACCTACTATAGGAACTATAGTTGTAAGCTTATTATCTATATCACAGGAAGTTCCATCTTCAAAAACGCAAATTCCATTATTACTTAAATTGGCCAAAGTCTCGTGTACATTTAAAAGCTTATTGTTATACTGTTCAGGAAATTTCATTTCATTTATTACTTTCTCCTTAACTATATAACATTCAAAACCATCTGGAAAATTATATCCTAATATTTTTCCTCTTCTACTTATAATATAAACGTTACATTCCAAAACTTCACTTAACAATTTACATATATCTTCAAAAGCTACTGGTTCTGTTCCTGATTTCTGTAATATCTTATTCAATTTTCTTGTTTTGTCTAATAGTGTTGACATTTATAACCCTCCTTGTTACCACTACATTATCTCTTACACATAAACATTGCATATACATTCCTGCCTATCAATAAAAAAGATATATCTTTTGCAAATATCCGTATAAAAAATTTTCTTTAATTACATTATTAATAATTTAGACTTTTTGAAATATTTAGAATTATTCTTTATCTACTAATCATGATAACATAATAATGATTTTAATTCAATATAATCATTTTAATTCGACTAAATTTTACCTTTATCTACGCTCGAAGATTATACTTTTAACTAGCTTTTATTTTAAATGTTTATTAAAATGTAAAATACATAACTTTTACTTAGCTGTTTTTTCATCTCCATCCTCCACAGCTTTATATTCTCTATGCTTACATTCTGAATTGGAACATTCCAAATAGTTTCCTTTGGATTTATTGTATTTTTTTACCATATAGTTTCCACATTCTTTACACTTTTCGTTTGTAGGTTCAAACCAACTTACAAAATCGCAGTCAGGGTAATTACTGCACCCATAAAATTTTCTGCCTTTTCTACTTCTTTTTACCAAAACTTTTCCCTGGCATTTAGGACATTTTACATCCAACTCTTCCACTATTGGTTTTGTATTCTTACATTCCGGATATCCTGGGCATGCCAGAAAATCTCCAAATCTTCCATGCTTTATAACCATATTTCTACCACATTTATCGCACTTTATATCTGTAACCTTATCTTCTATAGTAATTCTAGCAACTTCCTTTTCTGCTATCTCAATGGATTTTTTTAAAGGTTCATAAAATTCACCTACTACTTTTCTCCAATCATCCTTTCCATCTTCAACACTATCCAACTTGGACTCCATTGCAGCAGTAAATTCCACATCTACTACCTGCTTAAAATACTGACTTACTATATTATTAACTATATCTCCTAATTCAGTTGGAATTAAGGTTTTCTTTTCCCTCTGTATATATTTTCTATCCAAAAGAGTTGATAAAATTGGAGCATAAGTGCTAGGCCTGCCTATTCCATTTTCTTCTAAGGTTTTTACAAGAGATGCCTCAGAAAATCTAGCTGGAGGTTGTGTAAAATGCTGTTTTCCATCTATAGACTTTTTTAATAATTTCTCTCCTTCTTTAAGCTTAGGAAGGGATATGTCGGATTTCTCTTCTTCTGTGGCATATTTGTAGACTTTCATAAATCCGTCAAATTTTATTCGCGATCCACTGACTTTTAATCCATAATTGTTATTCACTATATCTATGGATTTAACATCGATCTGGCAAGATGACATTTGACTTGCTACAAATCTATTCCATATTAAATTATAAAGTTTATACTGTTCTGGTTTTAAATTTTTCTTTGCCATTTCAGGTGTTATTTCTACATTAGTAGGTCTTATAGCTTCATGTGCATCCTGTATATTTTTTTTACTTTTAAAGTTCCTAGGCTTTTCTTCAATATACTCCTTTCCAAATTTATTTGCTACAAAATCTCTACAAGCTTCCTGAGCTTCTTGTGCTATTCTAACTGAATCAGTTCTCATATATGTGATAAGACCTATAGTTCCATACCCTTTTATGTCCACTCCTTCATATATCTGTTGGGCTATGGACATAGTTCGTTTAGTAGAAAAATTTAATTTTTTATAGGCATCTTGCTGTAATGTACTTGTAGTAAATGGAGGAAGAGGAGTCCTATTTTTATTAGTATTTTTTATTGATTTTACAATAAATTGTCCTTGTTTTAACTCTTCTATAATTTTATCCACTTCATCTTTACTACCAATTTCAATTTTTTTCTTATTAAATGTAGTAAGCTTTACATTAAAACATTTACTCTCATTTTCTTTATGAAGTTCACATTCTATAGTCCAGTATTCCTGTGGCACAAAATCTACTATTTTCTTTTCTCTCTCACATATCATTTTGAGAGCTACTGATTGTACTCTTCCTGCACTTAGACCCCATTTAATTTTTCTCCAAAGTATAGGACTTATCTTGTATCCAACTAACCTGTCAAGTACTCTCCTAGCCTGCTGTGCATTAACTAAATTTATATTTATTAATCTAGCAGATTTTATTGAACTTTTTACAGCATTTTTTGTAATTTCGTGAAATTCTATTCTACATTTTTCATTTTCATCTAATTTTAACGCATGAGATAGATGCCAAGAAATAGCTTCCCCTTCTCTATCAGGGTCAGTAGCCAAATAGACTTTTTCACTTTTTTTTGCTTCTTTTCTCAGCTTATCTAAAAGCTCACCCTTTCCTCTTATAGTTATATATTTAGGAGTATATTCATTATCTATATCAACTCCTAGTTGACTTTTGGGAAGATCCCTAACATGACCCATTGAAGCCTTGACTACATAATTTTTACCTAAATATTTCCCTATGGTTTTAGCCTTTGCTGGTGATTCAACTATAACTAATTTTTGTCCCATTTATATATACTCTGGCATATTTAAGCTCACTCCAGAGTGTACACCCCCCTTAGATTTTAGCCATCATATTTAAACCCTTGACTAAATATTATTTTTAATTAAATTATATGTACTATCTTGTAATACTCTCGCTACCTTCAGCTTTTACATAATAATTACCTGCAAGACACATTATCTCACCTTTTAACTGCAATTCAAATAATAACTCATATAATCGTTTTATGTCAACATTAGTTGTTCTACTTATTTCATCTATATGCATGGGAATATGTCCTATTACACTACATATTTTTTCTTCTTTGCAACTTAATTTATGTTTTTTTTCACAGGTTTTATTAATATACTCTACAGGTAATATATCAAATAAGTCCTCTAAACATGTAAATACATAAGCTCCATCTTTTATAAGTTTATTCGTTCCCCTACTCTTAGAAGAAAATATAGATCCTGGTACTGCCATAACATCTTTGCCCTGTTCCAAAGCACAGCTTGCTGTTATTAGTGCTCCGCTTTTATCACCTGCTTCAATTACAATTACCACATCACTCAATCCACTTATAATTCTATTTCTGAGTGGAAAATTATAAGGATAAGGTTTTGTCTTAGGAACAAACTCTGATAGCACACATCCTCCCTTCAGAATACTTTCATATAATTTTCTATTTTGTCTGGGATATATAACATCTACCCCCGATCCAAGCACAGCACAAGTATATCCATTTTTTTCAACAGCTGCACTCTGTGCATAACTATCAACTCCTCTTGCCATACCACTTATTACACTTATATTATTCACAGCAACTTCTCTACTTATTAATGTAGCTAAATTTTTACCATACAAGCTACAATCTCTAGCACCTACAATAGACACACTAAAATTATCGTTGAGTTTTTTTATATTTCCTTTATAAAATAAAACTGCTGGAGAATCCTCATAATTTTTTAATCTCGCAGGATATACTGTATCACAAAAATTTATAGCATTGATTCCATTTGTACTGCAGTATTGCAGCATATTCTCCAACTCATAGCTATTCCAAGCCTTTTTAAATTCATCGTATATTTTAGGATAACTTTTACGTAAAAATGTAAAACCATCATTGTAAATACTGTGAATATATACTTCTCTTGTACTTTTAAATTTTTTTAAGATAGAAATTTTCAACTTATTTGATATTTTAACACAAGCAAACCACAAATCATATATGTTCATATATTATTCACATCCCATATCTATAATTATGTAAAAATTATGCTCATAATCCATACATTTTATTCAAATCAAAATTAGTATTAGCTTCATAATTTGATTTATTCCCACCTATATTTAAAAGTTTAAAATACAAATTTATTGTCAAGAATTAAGTAGAGGTGATAATAATTATGGCAGTTAAACTAAATACAGCTTCATTTTTAGGTGTAGAAGGAAATATAGTATCCGTAGAAGTAGATATAGAAAGAGGGCTTCCCTGCTTTAATATAGTAGGTCTTGCGGATACTTCTGTAAAAGAATCTAAAGAGAGAGTTAAAGCTTCTATCATAAATTCAGGTTTTGAATTTCCTGTAAAAAAAATAATAGTAAACTTAGCTCCTGCTGATATGCGAAAAGTTGGATCTTTATTTGACTTACCTATAGCCCTTGGTATATTAATGGCCACAAATCAAATAAACTTTGTCGATTGCAGAAACTTTTTAATCATGGGTGAATTGTCTTTATCTGGAGAACTCAACAAGGTAAGAGGTGTTCTTCCTATAACAATAGAAGGTATGAAAAACAATATTAAGAATTTTATAGTTCCTATAGGAAATGCAGAAGAATGCTCTGCCATAAATAAAATTAATTGTTATGCATTCAATAATTTAAGGGAAGTTGTGTATTTCATAAAATATAGAGATTTGGTACCATTTAGTCATAAAACAATAAATGTTGAAAGTAAAAATGCATTAGATTTTTCAGATATATTAGGACAAGAAAGCTGTAAAAGGGCTTTAGAAGTTGCTGCTGCTGGAAATCATAATATACTTATGATAGGTCCTCCCGGGTCTGGTAAGACTATGATGGCAAAGAGGATTCCAACTATTCTACCAAATTTGAGTTATGAGGATGCCCTAGAAGTAACTAAAATATACAGTGTAACTGGAAGTTTAAACAAAAATGAAGGTCTAATAACAAGGCCTCCCTTTAGAAATCCACACCATACAAGTACAACCGCTTCTCTAATAGGAGGTGGAAAAAATTTGATGCCTGGTGAAATATCCCTAGCCCATAATGGAGTACTTTTTTTAGATGAAATTTTAGAATTTAGGAAAAATGTCCTTGAAACTTTAAGACAGCCTTTAGAGGAAAAAAAGATAACTATAAATAGAGCATATGGTAGGGTAACCTTTCCCTGTAATTTTATGACTGTATTAGCCACTAATCCATGCCCCTGTGGAAATTTTGCCTCTAAAAAAGAGTGTAATTGTACTGAGCTTCAAAGGAAAAGATATATATCAAAACTATCTGGACCTATACTTGATAGGATAGATTTATTCACTTTCGTAAATTCTCTAGACTTCAAAGATATTGAAAATTACTCCAGAGGTGAACCTTCTAAAAATATAAAAAGCCGAGTAGAAAAGGCAAGAAAAATTCAAAAACAAAGATTTAAAAATGAAGGAATACACTACAATTCAGAAATGAGCAGCAAATTAATAAGAAAATACTGCAATCTAGATGAAAGGTGTCTGTTACTTATAAAATCAATTTATGTTAAGTACAACTTAACAACCAGAGCTTATAGCAGAATATTAAAAGTAGCCAGAACTATAGCTGATTTAAACAATAGCAAAAAAATACAAGAATCCCACCTAGTAGAAGCTTTGCACTATAGAAAATTTTTAGATGAGAAGTTTTTGTAATTTCCATAAAATTCCTATGAAAGCTTTATTTTAAGTTTTAAAAATTGTATAATAGAATTAAGTTATTTTTTTACATAAAATCAATTTAATAGGAGTGATGTGTATGTACTTTTTACTTGTTATACTTGGTATGTTTTTCAGTTTCATATTATTTTTTACTGGAATACAAAACAAAAATTCTGATATCATAAGTATTGGAAGTGTACTTTCTATATTCTTTTTATTGATTTTCATAAATATATATATACCTGATGTTGTACATAGTTTAAAAACAGGCTTAATAAGTATATCTAGTTTATGGTAATCGTATTCATAATTTGAAAAATAAAAGGAGATTTTTATGCATTCTTTTAATAAAGATATAGGTTCTCTAGGTGAGGATATAGCTGAAATTTACCTCAAACAAATTGGATATACTCTGCTAGAAAGAAATTTTCATTGTAAACTTGGGGAAATAGATATAATAGGAAAAGACGGCAATTATATTTGCTTTATAGAAGTGAAAACACGCTGTAATACTCTATATGGCAGTCCTGGTGAAGCCGTAAATTACACCAAACGTATGAGAATATGTAATACTGCTAAAATGTATATAGCTAAAAAAAAGCTATTTAGATTCAATTTTAGGTTTGATGTAATAGAAGTTATGGTTAACCCTCATGACGGCATTTCATCTATAAAGCTAATTAAAGATGCCTTTGAAATATGAGCTTATCTACAATATGTTTTTTAAAAAACTTATTCTATGTATTTTACAAACGCCATATTTTTTTATAGATTCTATATGATCTTTAGTTCCATATCCAGAATTTTGTTCAAACTTATAATTTGTATACAGATGAGAGTATTCTTCCATGAGGCTATCTCTGTATACCTTGGCAATAATTGAAGCTGCAGCTATACTAGCACTCTTTGCATCACCTTTTATTACAAACTCATTATTAGTGGACAAGTTTTTTACCGCATATCCATCAGATAATGCCATAGTTACAGGTAATTTGAGACCTTCTACTGCTCTTTTTAACACTTCATTATTACACCAAGATATTCCCCTCTTATCTATTTCAATATTGTTTATAACTGCAATATTATAAGCAAGAGCCCTTTCTTTTATAACCTTTGCAAGCTCACATCTACGTTTTGGCGTAAGCTTTTTAGAATCCTTTATGCCTAAAATCAATTCTCTATCTTCATTATAATTCAAATTGAGTACCACTGCCCCAGCAGCTATTGGACCTGCCAGAGGTCCTCTTCCAACTTCATCTACACCAGCTGTATATATATGATTTCCAAAAGATTTATCGAATTCATACATTTTTCTTACTCTGGAAATCTCTAAATTTTTATTTAAAATAAATTTGTAAAAGCTTGAAGACAACGATCTCACATTTTTTCTTTTGTCTAACTTTAAATTTCCTATAACTTTTTTGATTTCATCCTCATTTAGGTCAAAATAGCCTTCTTCCAAATTTTTTATTGCATGCTTTATTTTATCGAATTTAAATTTTTCTAGTTCATTCCATGAAAAATTTTCTTTATTTATGTTTAAATCTACACTTTCGCTATCTTCCATTATTTAAAATACACCTTTCAGAAGTTTAATTCAATTAAAATCTAATGGATCTTCAAGAGAAATAGGTCCTAGCTTTCCTCCTCTAAATTCATCCAAAATTATAACAGAAACTCTATTGTAATCTATCTTTCCTCCAGATACTATAGCTCCTCTCTTTCTTGCTATATTATCCATATTTACTAAAGGATCTTCACTTAATTCAGATAACTTATATCTGTCCATTAGCCTTTTAGGATATCTTTCACATAAGTCCTTCAAAAGGCTTAATGCAAGCTCTTCAATATCCATGATTTCATCTTTTATAGCTCCCGTAAAGGCTAAATGGAGCTGGGTTTCCTGACTTTCCAGCTTAGGCCACAATATTCCAGGTGTGTCCATCAGTTCTATTCCAAGCTTAGTTTTAATCCACTGCTTGCTCCTTGTGACTCCCGGCTTATCTCCTGTTTTTGCTATACTATTTTTAGCCATTTTGTTTATAAATGAAGACTTACCTACATTAGGTATACCTACTACCATTACCCTATCAGTTATACTTGAAATACCCTTATTTTTCATTCTATCATGCTTTTCTTTTAAGAGCTCATTTAATAATGGTTTTATACCTTTAATACCCTGTCCTGTATTTGAATTTACAGCAAGAGCCTTGATGTTTTTATTTGATAAATATTTAATCCATTTTTTGGTTACACTATCCTCACTTAAATCATTCTTATTTAGAAGTATTATTCTAGGTTTTGATCCACAAATATCATCTACTTCTGGATTTTTGCTGGATCTTATTATCCTAGCATCTCTTATCTCTATAACTGCATCTACCAACTTAAGATTTTGTTTCATCTCTCTTTTTGTCTTGGCCATATGCCCTGGAAACCAATTTATATCCATATAATTTCTTCCTTTCTACTTATGGGCTGACTTCAACGTTCCAAATCTGTTAAATGGATATATCCTAAAAGCAGCTCTTCCCACTACTAGTTTATAGCTTACAAAACCTACATCAGAAAATCTACTATCCCTGCTGTTATTTCTATTATCTCCAAGTACGAATACCGTATTATTAGGTACAGTAACTTCATTAAAGTCTCCTGTAACCATAGGTTCTAATATATAAGGCTCATCTTTAGCCACATCATTTACATAAAGTTTTCCATTTTCAATCTTAACTTTGTCTCCACCTACTGCAACTACTCTTTTAATAAACTTTTCTTTAGGATCTGCCGGGTACTTTATTACAACTATATCACCTGGTTTTGGAGCTCTAAAATAATAGCTAACTTTTTCTACAATTAATCTATCCTTATTATTTAAAGTTGGATCCATAGAATGCCCATCTACACTTACAGTTTCAAATACAAAAGTTATAATTAAAAATGCTGCTATTATAGCTACTAGTATGGATTTACCTAGATCTAGCAATTCCTTCATAAAAACTTCACACCACCTTAAATACAAAAAAAGGACTTTATAAAGCCCCCTTTTCTTATTTTAATATCTCTTTAACTTTAGCTGCTTTACCTACTCTATCTCTTAAATAGTATAATTTAGCTCTTCTAACTTTACCTCTTCTAACTACGTCTATCTTATCTATTATAGGAGCATTTACTGGAAAAGTTCTTTCAACACCAACACCATAAGCAACTCTTCTAACAGTAAAGGTTTCTCTTATTCCACCGTTTTGTCTTTTTAAAACTACACCTTCGAAAACCTGTACTCTTTCTCTATTTCCTTCTTTAATCTTTACATGAACTTTTACTGTATCACCTACATTGAATTTTGGAAGATCTGTTCTTATCTGTTCACTTTCTATTTGTTTTATTATATCTAACACTGTGCATTACCTCCTAATAATTATTCAACGTTCTTATCCAGCCTTATAGCAGATAGAGGAACGTCTGTATAGCACACAAAATACATTCTAGCATATTTACATATCAAATTCAATATATAATTAAAAATTTACATTATATGTTCTTTTCGTATAAATCTATGAATTTTTTGTCTTCTGTGGATAATTTCAGTTTTTGAAATAAATCTGGCCTCTTACTTTTAGTTATTACAAGTGATTTCATTCGTCTCCATTTTTTTATATTTTCATGGTGTCCAGATAAAAGAACCTCTGGTACGTTATCCCCCTCAAAACATTCCGGTCTAGTATACTGTGGATATTCTAGTGATCCATTATAAAAAGATTCTTCCATATAGCTTTCGCTTTTGGCAAGTACACCAGGAATCATTCTACATATACTATCTACAATTGGGATACACGCCATTTCCCCGCCAGTTATTACGAAATCTCCTATAGATATTTCAGTGTCTATATATTTATAAACCCTTTCATCTATTCCCTCGTAATGTCCACATAGAAATATCATTTCACTCTCTTTTGAAAGTTCTTTAGCCATAGACTGGTTAAAAGCTTTTCCTCTAGGTCCTAGATAAATCACTTTTCCATTATTTTGACATTTAACTTTTCTTATACAATCTACAATTGGCTGGGCAGCCATTACCATTCCTGCTCCTCCACCATAGGGATAATCATCTACTTTTCTATGTTTATCCATGGTAAATTCTCTTATATCAAAAGTATTTATTTGTAAAATACCTTTGTTAATTGCTCTTCCAATTATACTATAATTAAATATGTCAAACATTTCAGGAAAAAGTGTCAATATATCTATTTTTACATCCATGTTTTCACCGGCTTTATAACTATCTTTTCTTTTTCTACGTCTATGCTAACTACAACATTTTCTATAGCAGGAATTAAAAGTTCATTTTCTCCCTTTATCCAGTAAACATCATTACTATGAGTATGAATTACATCCCCAACCTTACCATAAAAAGTTCCATCCTCATCCACTACACTGCATCCTATTATATCTGTAATAAAATATGTTCCTTCTTCCAACTTAACTGCATCATCTCGCGGAATTTCTATATATTTTTGTTTATAAGCCATAGCTTCTTCTATAGAATCTATACCCTCAATTTTAAGTATAACCTTATTTGACTGAAGTTTACATTCTATTATATTTTTTAGTGTACCATCTATATATGCAGATTTTAATTTCCTAAATCTTTCAATATCATCAGTTAAAGGATACACCTTTAATTCTCCCTTTATTCCATGAGTATTTATTATCTGTCCTACAGTTATAAAATCTTTCATAGAACAATATCCCAAATATCAAAAATTAAGGTTTTAAGCTTAATTTCTAAAAGAGGATAATTTCACTCCCTTCGTTTAATTTTAAAATTATATATATAAATATAAGAGTTAGAATATCTAACTCTTATATTATCTCTACAACAACTCTTTTATTCTCTTTTATAGCCGCTGCTTTTACAACAGTTCTTATAGCCTTGGCTATTCTTCCCTGTTTTCCTATCACCTTTCCCATATCATCTGGTGCAACTTTTAATTCAAGAATTATAGATTGCTCACCTGCAATTTCATTTACTTGAACCATATCTGGGTTATCCACTAATGACTTAGCAATAATTTCCACTAACTCTTTCACTTAATACACCCCCAGTTACTACTTATCAAGTTTATCTTTTAACCCAGCTTTATCGAAAAGCTTTTTTATAACATCAGTTGGTTGAGCACCATCTTTTATCCATTTGACAGCTTTTTCTTCGTCAAATTTAACAGTGGTTGGATCAGTTGTAGGATTATAGTATCCTATTTCTTCTATAAATCTTCCATCTCTTGGAGATCTAGAATCTGCTACAACTATTCTATAAAATGGAGCTTTTTTAGCACCCATTCTTCTCAATCTTATCTTTACAGCCATTAATAATCACCTCCTTAAAATATTCAAGCATATGGCTTTCATATCAATGAATCTTACTTCTATTTTAAAAAGGCATCTTTCCAAATGGTCCCTTTTTAAACCCTTTTTTCATTCCATTTAACTGTTTCATAGTCTTCTTAATCTTTTCAAAATCCTTTAGAAGTTTATTTACCATCTGTATAGTAGTACCAGAACCCAATGCTATTCTCTTTTTTCTTGAAGACGAACCACTTATAATAGAAGGATTTTTTCTTTCTTTTACTGTCATGGAGTTAATTATACATTCGATTTTTGCAAGTTCCTGTTCTCCCTTGGAAAAATCTACTCCCTTTAATTCTTTCATGTTAACTCCTGGTACCATCTCCATAAGTTTACTTATAGGTCCCATTTTCTTAGTCTGCTGCATTATAGCTAGAAAATCTTCAAAGTTAAACTCCTTGTTCAGCATTCTATTTCCTAACTTTTCAGCTTCTTCTTTATCTATAGATTGCTGTGCTTTTTCTATAAGTGAAAGCACATCTCCCATACCAAGTATTCTCGAAGCCATTCTATCTGGATAGAATACTTGAAGATCATTCATTTTTTCTCCCATACCTACAAATTTTATAGGTTTATCAGTCATAGACCTTATGGATAATGCTGCTCCGCCCCTCGTATCTCCATCTAATTTTGTAAGTATGACCCCACTTATATTTAACTGTTCGTTAAAGCTGGAAGCCACATTAACTGCATCTTGGCCTGTCATTGCATCTACTACAAGCATGATTTCATCAGGGGTTACATTTTCCTTAATTTGCTTCAATTCACCCATAAGTTCTTCATCTATTTGAAGTCTACCTGCTGTATCTATTATGACTACATTTAAATTGTTGTTTTTTGCATATTCCAAAGCCCCTTTACATATATCTACCGCTGTTACCTTATCTCCCATTGAAAATACAGGAACATCTATTTCTTTTCCAACTACTTGAAGTTGTTTTATTGCAGCAGGTCTATATATATCGCAAGCTGCTAGAAGGGGTTTCTTATTCTTTTTTCTAAGTTGAAGTGCCAATTTTCCACACATGGTAGTTTTTCCTGCACCTTGAAGTCCGACAAGCATTATTACAGTCAATCCATTGGAATTATACTCAATTCCACTTTCATTTTTACCCATTAATAATGTAAGTTCTTCATTTACTATTTTTATAACTTGCTGTGCTGGAGTCAAACTTTTTAATACTTCTTCTCCCATACATTTTTCACTGACACTTTTAATAAAATTTTTCACAACTT
This sequence comes from Clostridium ljungdahlii, assembly GCF_001636845.1. Taxonomy (GTDB): domain Bacteria; phylum Bacillota; class Clostridia; order Clostridiales; family Clostridiaceae; genus Clostridium_B; species Clostridium_B ljungdahlii_A. Next base: position 87,373 of record NZ_LITT01000065.1, on the reverse strand, counting down.
TGTAATTAACATCTGCCTCTAAAAGTGCCAATTTCACTTCTCTCATAGCATCTTTTATATCTTTTTCAGAAAGTTTGCCTTTGCCTCTAAGCTTTTTTAAAGTTTCCTGAAGTTTAGATGCCAATCCTTCAAAAGCCATGATAATCCTCCTAAATTCAAATATTATCTATTATGTAATTCTTTATTTTACTAAGCATTTCTTTATTTTCATTACAGCAAAGTGAATCTATAAATTCTAAAAGAGATTGCTTACTTTTTTTCAGCTTTTCATTCTTCTCTAACAAATGAAGCTTTTCTTCATACTGCAATAAAAGTTTGTGGCATCTCTTTATTATGTCATATACTGCCTGCCTACTAGTACTAGTGTGTTCAGATATTTCTGCTAAAGAAAGATCCTCATTATAGTACAAATCCATCACATCTTGCTGTTTCTCAGTTAAAAGCTTACCATATATATCGAGCAATATTGAAAGCTGTACCCTCTCTTCCATAATACCATCTCAACTTAAATTAATTTATTAGAACGTGGACTGCCTAAATTAAAAGCTCTTTATTCAACGAAATATATAATATCAAAATTTGCGGGTGGTGTCAAGTACTTTTACTTAACAGATTTTAAAATAATGCCTCTACAAAATCTCTGCTATAAAATTCCTGGAGATCATCTATGCCTTCTCCAACTCCTATTAATTTTACAGGTATATCTAGACTATGCTTAATAGATATTACAATTCCACCCTTAGCGGTACCATCTAGCTTAGTGAGTATTATACCATCTATAGGACATACTTCAGTAAATTGTTTTGCCTGCTGTACTGCATTTTGTCCCGTAGTTGCATCTAATACAAGTAAAGTTTGTTTAAATGCTTCTTTGTATTCCCTGTCTATTACCCTATTTATCTTACTCAATTCGTCCATTAAGTTTTTCTTGTTATGCAATCTACCTGCAGTATCACATATGAGCACATCAGCTTTTCGTGCTTTTGCTGCCTGAACAGCATCAAATATAACTGCTGCAGGATCAGAACCTTCCTGATGTTTTATTATATCAACACCGGCTCTCCTGCTCCACACCTCTAATTGATCTATAGCTGCTGCCCTAAAAGTATCTGCAGCTGCCATAATTACTTTATTACCACTATCTTTAAGTTTTGAAGACATTTTCCCTATTGAAGTAGTCTTTCCCACGCCATTTACCCCTATTACAAGGATTATTTCAGGAGTTTTTTCAGGTTCAATACTATTTTTTTCATCCCCCAATATGTCTATAATAACTTCCTTTAAGCACTGGTTTATAAGAGAAGGATCCTTTATTTTTTGCTCTTTTATCTTTTCTTTTAATTTATCTATAATATAAGTAGTGGTTTCAACACCTATATCTGCTGTTATAAGTATCTCTTCCAATTCTTCATACAAGTCATCATCTATACTGACAGCACTAGTTAACATGTCACTTATTTTTCCAGTTAAATTACTTTTGGTTTTTTCAAGTCCATTTTTTAATTTATCAAAAAATCCTTTTAGCATATTTGGCACATCCTTTCATATTTTTTAGGTATATTGACTCAACTTTCGTACGTAAGAAATTAACTTAATAAGAATATTGCGAAACAATATTTTCAAGAGGACAGTGGACAATTGACAGTGGACAGTGAAGGAAGATTTTTCTTCGCTACACTACGAAAAATCTTTAATTTAAAAGAAACTCATGTTCTTTTTCTTTCTCCTTGATACTCTCTAAGTAAGCAATTATCTTAAAATAATAGATTTTAGATGCCTGCTTAAGCGATGTTTTGCATTAGCAAAACAAGCCTAAAAAAATAAATTAGTTTTCTGACATAAGTAAGAAAACTTACCTTCACTGTCCTATGTCCTCTGTCAATTGTCCTCTAAAAAGTTGTGTCGTATTATTTTTAAACTGTGAAAGTTGAGTGGTTAATATTCATCCTTTAGACTTACAGAAACAATTTTTGAAACACCTTTTTCCTCCATAGTAACTCCATAAAGCACATCACTTGCCTCCATAGTTCCTCTTCTATGAGTTATAACAATAAACTGAGTCTCATTTGAAAATTTCTTTAGGAAGCTTGCATATCGTGCTACATTTGCATCGTCAAGGGCAGCTTCTATTTCATCCAATATACAAAAAGGAGTAGGTTTTATCTTAAGTATTGCAAATAAAAGTGCTATAGCAGATAACCCCTTTTCTCCTCCAGACATTAGATTTATGTTTTGAAGTCTTTTTCCTGGGGGCTGAACTGTTATATCTATATTTCCACTAAGTTCATCTCCACCTGTAATTATTAAATCTGCACTTCCACCTTTAAACAACTCTTTAAACGTGTCATTAAAACTTTCTTTTAATCTATCAAAATTTTTTTTGAATACGGTTCTCATTTTTTCCGTCATAGCATCTATTACATTATTTAACTCTTCTTTTGATTTTACCAAATCTTCTCTTTGAGTACTTAAGAATGTTACCTTTTCTCTCAAATCACTATACTCCTGTATAGCACCCAAATTCACTATTCCTAATTTAGAAATACTATTTTTCAAATTTACTATGTCTGAATTATATTTATCTAAATTTTCTATGTCCTTTTTATATTTTAGGGCTTCTTCATAGGTAATTTTAATTTCATTTTTTAGTTTTAAACACATATTTTCTTTTTCTGAATTAAGCCTAGCTAAAACTACTTGCACTTTATGAAGCTTTTCTTCTTTCTTATTTATTAAAAGAGTTAAACTTTCTAACTTTTCATTACATTTTTTTACGTTATCCTTTAATTTTATAAGTTCTTTATCATTTTCCTCTATACTATTTTTTAAAATTTCTATATTTTTATTTAAAACTTGTATCTTTTCTTTATTTTCATTTACCTTCAACTCTTGATTATGTATATTATTTTCACAATCTTTGTCTTGCTCAATTATCCTAGATTTTTTCATGCTTAATTCTTGTATTTCATCTGTCAATCTCTTAAGCTCTCTGTTTTTATTTAAGATACTTTCATCTAATTGAGCCTTTTTTACTTTAAAATCTAAAAGTTTTTCTTTCATTTTTTCTATGTTACTTTTATTTTCTTCTAATTCCTTTTCTATTTTTAAAATAGAACTGTCATTTTTGTTTTGTTGTCCCAAGGAATTTTCTAATTTCTTCTTTTTATCCTCTAGATTTTTTTCCTTCAGCTCTTTATTTTTAGTCAAAATATCTATCTCTCTATTTGATATTTCCATATTTTCTATCAATTTAGAGCTTTCATTATCTATATTATTTATCTTTCCCTGAATCTTAGTCAATTCTATATTTTCAGAATAACCTTTTTCCTTTAAATCTAAAATTTCTTCATCCAATTCTTTTATACATTTTTTATATTCTTGTACTTTTCCATTTAAATCTTTTAGGGATTCACTTGTTTTATTTATTTTAATTGCACTTTCTTCTATTTCACGCTTTCGCCCTATTATATTGCTGTTCTTTTTTTGAAAACTTCCACCAGTAAGTGATCCTCCTGAATTTACTACATCTCCAGCTAAAGTAACTATTCTAAAACTATATCCACTTAATTTAGCTATTTTAAGTGCGCTATCCATGTCTTCACATATAACTGTTCTTCCAAGTACATATTCAAGTGCATTTTTAAATTTATCTTTATAATTTACGACCTCACTAGCGATTCCTATATATCCACTTATACTCTTAAATCTTTCACTATTAGAAATCTTTTTTCCCTTTATTATATTGAGTGGCAAAAAAGTAGCTCTTCCCATATTTTTATTCTTCAAATGCTTTATGAGAGCTTTGGCCGTAATTTCATCTTCAGTTATTATATTGGATATGGCACTACCAAGGGCAACCTCTATACAAGTTTCATACTCTTTAGGTAACTCTATAACCTCTCCAAGCAAAAAACAACTGTTTTCAGGTACTCTTACTACCTTATCTTTTATATCCTTAATAAGTGATTTTACAGACCTATTATATCCTTCATAGTGCTGCTGCAAATTCAAAAGCACGGCATAATTTGCCTCTAATTTGTTATATGTTTTGTTTAATTCTTTAAGATTTTTTTCTTCTAAAACAAGATTAGTATTAGATTTTGAAATTTTCCTTTTATTTTCTTTAACTTTGTCTTGATATCCCGATATTAGTTCTTTTATACTAGATACTTTTGAAACCAGCATATCCTTAGTACTAGCATTTATTTTTATAGAATGAATATAGCTTTCGCAGGAACTTTTCATATTATTAATTTTATCCAGCGTATCTTCTATTTCCTTTTGTGCAGAAGATATATCATTTTTCAAGTTAGATATATTACTTAAATATTCTATCTGATCATCCTTTAATTTCTTATATAAATCTTCTCTTTCTACTGCATTTTTTTGCACATTTCCTATATTATCGTTATACTGAGATATACTATTCTCTAATTTATCCTTATCCGCTTTTAACTCGGAAATGCTATTTTTTTGAAGTTCCACCTGCTGCAGTTTTTTTCCCTTAGATTCTTCAACTTGTTTTAACTCTAAAAAATTTTTTTCTATAGTTTCCTTTAAATTTTCTATTCTTTGTTTTAAAAGCTTTATTTCACCCTCTGTTTGTTGAACACGTTCTCGGTCTCCATAATAATTTGTTTTACAATCAGAATTTTTATTGTTAAAATCCTCAACTTGTTCATTCCCATTTGTTATCTTACATTTTAAATCCACAAATTCTAAATTCAATTCTTTAACTTCTTTATCCATAAAATCTGTAGATTTTTGATTTTCTCCAATTTTGCTTTCTATTTTTTCCATAGAATGAACTAATAAATTTATTTCCTTTTCCTTCAGATTCTTTGATAGTTTCAAAAATTCATTAGCCTTGTCATTTTCCTCTTTAAGTGATTCTAACCTTTCAGTATGAGTTTCTAAAATATCTTCTATTCTTACCAAATTGGCATCAGTATTTGATAGTTTTTTTTCTGCTTCTTCTTTTCTCCACTTAAATTTAACAATACCTGCAGCTTCTTCCAGTACGCTCCTTCTATCTTCAGGTTTTCCACTCAATAAAGCATCTATTTTACCTTGTCCTATTATTGAATAACCTTCTCTTCCTATACCTGTGTCCATAAATAGTTCATTTACATCTTTTAATCTACACTGAGTATTATTTATGTAGTATTCACTTTCTCCAGACCTATAAAGTCTTCTTGAAACAGTTACATCAGAATAATCAATAGGAAGTTTCTTATCCTCATTATTTAAGGTAAGAGAAACCTGACATAATCCAACTGGTTTTCTATATTGAGTACCAGCAAAAATTACATCCTCCATCTTTCCGCCTCTAAGGCTTTTGACACTTTGTTCCCCTAACACCCACTTAATTGCATCAGAAATATTGCTCTTTCCACTTCCATTTGGCCCTACTATAGAGGTAACTCCTCCTTTAAATATAAGTTCCGTCTTGTCTGCAAAGGATTTGAATCCTCTTATCTCTATATTCTTTAAAAACATCGAAGAGCAGCCCCTTATCTAAAAAGCATTGGAAGAAGCGTAACTAAAAACATAAGCACTACAAAAACTATCATTACCTTCATCATTTTATCTCTAGTATTCTTTTTCATAATACACACACTCCTTTAAAAAACTCTACCTTTCCTTACACTTATCTCCTATATATTCATTTATACATACGGATTTAGTTACTCCCTCTTCAATTATAACTATGTTTTCCCTACTAATTGAATGATCTTGAATAACTTTTACAAAACATTTACCAAATTTCTTTTTCATATCATTGAAATATTTTCTTTTATTTGCATACAATTTTGAAATATCCTTATTGTTTATCTTTATAACTACATTTCCCTCATAAGACTCTGATATGCTATCTTCTATCATACTATTGTAAATACTTCCTTCTACCAGTTCCCTAAAGGCAGGATGAAAAGGACCTGCTATTACATCCTTACCTACATTTATTTCTTCTGTAGGTTGCAGTCCCATTCTTATTACATTTATTTCATTTTTTTTCAAAATATAATATAAATTCCTGCATATATCCACTGCTTCATCTAATGTATAAGGCTTATATATACCTCTTTTGTACATGGTCTCCATGAAAGTTCCCTTTATTACAAGAGCAGGATATAATCTGTATATATCTGGATTCATAAGTACGGATTTTTTTACAGTTTCTATATCTTTTTTGAAAGTATCCGAAGGCAACCCCAGCATAATCTGGTGTCCTAATGTGAATCCGTACTCCTTTATAAGAGAAGATGCTTTAACAACATCCTCCGCAGAATGTCCTCTTCCTGATTTTATAAGCACTTCTTCATCTAATGACTGTACACCAAGTTCTATAACGTCTACAGAATAACTTTTTAAGTTATCCAGTATACTCTTGTCTATATAATCTGGTCTTGTTGACATATGTATAAGATCTATATCTCCTCTATCTTTATACTCTTTAGCCACACTTAAAAGTTCATTTTGCCTTTCCATAGGAATCGCAGTAAAAGTACCTCCAAAAAAAGATACTTCTACTACGGAATTTTCTCGTTTTATAGTTTTTAAATACTGATTTATAGTATTTCTAGTAAAACAGGCATCAACTTTTTCCTCATTTCCTGTAATTGCAGTCTGGTCACAAAATACACAATTATGGGGGCATCCTTCGTTAGGCACAAATATAGGTATTATATAATGTTTCATTTTTACTTATCCCCATTTCTAAAGCATACTTACTTTTACATTTAATTTCATCAAAGCATCTCGAGCTGCCTTCTGCTCTGATTCCTTTTTGCTGTATCCTACACCACTACCCAAAACATTTTTTTCTGTACACACTTCAGTATAAAACTTTCTTCTATGAGGGGGTCCTTCATATTTTACGAGGTTATATTCTATAGATACATCCCCGTCTTTTTGCAAAGTTTCTTGAAGCTTGGTTTTATAATCCATAATTATTCTATTTTTAATAGCATTTTCTATAATATCTTGAAAATTTTCAATTATAAATTTTCCTGTCCTCTCATATCCAAAATTCAAATAAATTGCAGCAATAATGGCTTCAACACAATCTGCCAATATGGAAGTTCTTTTTCTTCCTCCTGTAATTTCTTCTCCCTTACTCATTTTTATGTATTTACCAACATTCCATTTTTTAGCTACATGATAAAGGGAATTTTCACAAACTATAAGAGACCTTTTTTTTGTAAGCTCTCCTTCAGGTTTACTTTTATATTTTAAAAATAAATATTCTGATATACAAAGCTGTAATACAGAATCTCCTAAAAACTCTAATCTTTCATTGAATTTTATATTTTTTCTACCATTAGCATATGAACTATGAGTTAAAGCTACTTCTATGATTTCCTTGTTACTAAAACTCATATTGAATTTCTTTTCTAGCAATTCAATAAAGCCTATCTCTTCCATTTTATAATTCTCCTTTTGAAGTTTATTCTTCAGTTTGCCATAGACCAACTATATAAAAAACAAACTCAAGAATAAATTCATTACTATAATCAAAGATTTAAATTAAAAGTCCCGATTAACGGGACTTTTAAGCATATACTCTGTTTATTCTTCAGTATGAGCTTTTATGTACTCAGCTACATCTCCCACTGTTTTTACCTTTTCAGCTTCTTCGTCTGGTATTTCAATATCAAACTCTGTTTCAAGAGCCATTATTAACTCAACGATGTCAAGGGAATCTGCACCTAAATCGTCAATAAAAGATGATTCCATTTTTATTTCATCAGAGCCAATTCCAAGTTGTTCAGATATTATTTTTTGTATTTTTTCAAAAATCATAATTTCGCCTCCAAAAATTTTTCATACATAAATAATATTACATAAGTTATATACCGTCAATAATAAATATATTTATTATACTAACTTATATTATATCAATACATTTATATTATATACTTTATATATTATTACTTTCTACATTATGTATTTTTTCTATTTCAAATTTTATTTTACCAACAACATTATTTTCATAACAGCTTATGGCTTGCATTACTGCATTTTTAAAAGCTTTTCCATTAGAACTTCCATGAGCCTTTACACATATGCCCTTACATCCTAAAAAAGGAGAACCACCATATTCTGTATAATCCAATTTACCTTTTAAACTTTTAAAAGCAGGTCTTAAAATAAAAGCTGCCAACTTACTGCTAAAGGATTTCATAATCTCTTCTTTTAACATAGAAAATAAATTTAACGCTACTCCTTCATACATCTTTAAAACTGTGTTCCCTACTACTCCATCACAAACTAATACGTTCACATCTCCATTAGTAACATCTCTCGGTTCTACATTTCCCACAAAGTTAAAGTCCATGCTTTTCAAAAGTTTATATGCACTTTTAGCTAGTTCATTTCCCTTTTCTTCTTCTTCACCTATATTTATAAGGCCTATAGATGGGTTATTTACTTTTAGTATGCTTTCAAAATATATCTTGCCCATAAGAGAAAATTGCTGCAAATACTGAGGCTTACAGTCCACATTTGCTCCTGCATCTATTACCATAAAATCTCCATTTTTCCCCGGCATTATAGGAGCTAATGCTACTCTATCTACCCCTCTAATTCGCCCTACAATTAAAGTGGAACCTGCCATAAATGCCCCTGTGCTTCCTGCCGATATAATAGCATCTGCTTTACCTTCTTTTACAAGATTAAGTGCTTTAACTAAGCTAGAATCCTTTTTTTTTCTTAAAGCCATAACCGGGGATTCACCTGTAGTTATAACCTCTTTAGTGTTTAAAACATCTATTTTGTCCTTAGGATAATTATATTTAGCTAATTCATTTTCAATTTGCTCTTTTTGGCCGGTTATTATTATATTTACGTTTTGCTTTTTAACTGCTTCTACCACACCTTCCACTACAGCGCAAGGTGCAAAATCTCCTCCCATACCATCCACAGCAATTATCATATTTTCACATCCTATCCTATAATCTGGACCTTTGTTACTTAATATGGTCTAATTTTTATCCGATGACTACCTGTTCTAATACCCCCACGTACACAGCGAAAGCGACTATCACCAAATCAAAGATTTGGGATATCTGCTTTTCTCAAAGTAGGAGTAAAGAACAGCTACGTCCCTGGATAACGATTTTTCCTAAAGGATAACGCCTTCTAAGTGCTAAAGCACTAAGAATCCTGTTAATAAGCATCATGTGGAGTCAAAACTCCATCTGATACCAAGAACTCTGTTTATAGACCCCATGAACAAAAAAAGAAAGTCAAATGACTTTCTTTTATTTATTTTCAGTTGAAATGATTTCCTTACCCTTATAATATCCACAATTCTTACAAACTCTATGTGCAAGTTTCATTTCATGGCACTGAGGACACTCAACTAAACCTGGTAAACCTAATTTAAAAGTCTGTGCTCTTCTTGAGTCTCTTTTTGCTTTTGATATTCTGCTGGCTGGATTTCCCACAGTAAACACCTCCTTAATCAGTGAAAAACATATCTTTTAGCTTTGCCAATCTCGGATCAATATCATCGCTTTTGCACTGACATTTAGAATTATTTAAGTTAGTGCCGCACTGTTGGCATAACCCTTTACAATTCTCGCTGCAAAGCCTCTTAATTGGTAAAATTAATATAATGTTATTTTCTATTATTTCCGTAATATCAATGATATTACTATCTATAAAGATGGCTTCATCATCCTTATTTTCCTTGTTATTATTTGTAAATCTTTCAGTAATAGCAACATTCACAGCATAAGAGAATTTACCTAGACATCGTGAACAAGTAAGCTCTAGTAAAGTATTAATTCTTCCTTTCAGCAGAAGAATATCTCCTTCTTTACTTAAAGTTCCGCTAAACTTTAGAGGCTCTAATAACTTTATGTATTCACTTCCATCATAGAATCCCTTTTCTTCTACTGCAACATTTATGTCCTTTGTAACAACTTCTTCACTTAGTAAATCTGATACATTTAATTTCATATCACTCACCTCTATATATTAGCCACAACCTATTATATAGAGATGAGCATTAAAAGTCAAGTTTTATTTATTTTCAACTATTTCTTTTGTATCCCTAGCTATCATAAGTTCTTCATTTGTAGGAATTACTAATACTTTTATCTTTGAATCAGGTGTGCTTATTTCTAGTGCTTCTCCCCTTTTCTTATTCTTTTCTTCATCTATTTTAATTCCAAAATAACTTAATCCCTTACATATAGTAGATCTGCTAGTAGCTGAGTTTTCTCCAAGTCCTGCTGTAAATATTATAGCATCTGCTCCATTTAAAACTGCAACATAAGCTCCTATGAAAGATTTAACTTTGTGATAATACATATTTAATGCAAGTTTTGCTCTATCATTTCCTGAATTTGCAGCTTCTTCTACATCTCTAAAATCACTGCTTACTCCTGATACTCCAAGTATTCCTGACTTTTTGTTCATTAAAGTATCCATTTCATCTACAGACATACCTGTTCTTTTCATTACAAATGGTATTATAGCTGGATCTATATCACCGCATCTAGTTCCCATTACAAGTCCTGCAAGAGGAGTAAGTCCCATCGTTGTATCTACTGCTTTTCCTTGGTTTACTGCACATATGCTAGCTCCATTTCCTAAATGACAAGTTATTAACTTAAGATCTTTTGGATCTTTCTTTAATAATTTAGCTGCTTCAATTGAAACGAATCTATGAGAAGTTCCATGGAAACCATATTTTCTGATATCATATTTTTCAGATAAATCATAAGGTATTGCATACATGTAAGCATAATCTGGCATTGTCTGATGAAATGCTGTATCAAATACTGCTACCATTGGAGTATTTGGCATTAATTTTTTACAAGCATCTATTCCCATTATATTAGCTGGATTATGTAGTGGGCCTAGTGGGATACATTCTTCTATTGCTTTCATTACATTTTCGTCAATAAGAATGGATGCCGCATATTTCTTTCCACCGTGCAAAACTCTATGTCCTACAGCAGATATTTCTGACATGTCTTTTATTACACCATGTTTTTTATCTACAAGAGCATTTAATACTAATTGTATAGCAACTTTATGGTCTTCCATTGGTTGTTCTGTAACAAACTTTTCTCCGTTAACTTTGTGTGTTAAAATTGAGCCGTCCATTCCTATTCTTTCTACAAGTCCTTTTGCCACAACTTCTTCATCCTGCATGTCAATAAGTTGATATTTTAAAGATGAACTTCCACAGTTCACTACTAATATTTTCATGTTTAATATTCCTCCTAAAAATGAATCATTTATGCTTTTTATTATTACTTTTGAGCTTGTGCTTGAACTGCTGTTACAGCTACTACATTTACTATATCATCAGAATTACATCCTCTTGATAAATCATTTATAGGTTTTGCAAATCCCTGGCATACAGGTCCTATAGCATCAGCTTTTGCAAATCTTTGAACAAGTTTATAACCTATATTTCCTGCTTGAAGATCTGGAAATACAAGTACATTTGCTTTTCCTGCTACTTCACTTCCAGGAGCCTTTAAACTTGCAACCTTTTCTACGATAGAGGCATCTAATTGTAATTCTCCGTCTAAACTTAAATCTGGTTTAGCTTTTTTTGCAATTTCTACAGCATTTCTAACTTTGTCTACTAATTCATGTTTTGCACTTCCCTTAGTAGAAAATGAAAGCATTGCTACTTTTGGATCCATTCCACATAAATTCTTTGCAGTTTCTGCTGTACTTATTGCAATTGAAGCCAACTGATCACTATCTGGACATGGATTTACAGCACAATCAGCAAATAGAAGTACACCATTGTCACCATATTCACAATTTGGTACTTCCATTATAAATGTACTGGAAACTACTGATGTACCTGGAGCTGTCTTTACTATTTGAAGTCCTGGTCTCAAAAGGTCACCTGTAGTATGCACTGCACCTGAAACCAATCCATCTGCATCTCCAAGTTTAACCATCATTGTAGCAAAATATATTGGATCTCTTACTATTTTATCCGCTTTTTCTGGCGTTATTCCCTTCTTCTTTCTCAATTCATAAAAAGCATCTGCATATGCCTTTAGCTTATCTGAAGTTTCCGGATTTACTATTTCTGCTCCATTTAAACTTACTCCTAATTTTGATGCCTTTTCTTCTATTACCTTTTCATTTCCTACAAGGATTAAATTTGCAATACCTTCTTTAATTATTTTTTCACAAGCTTGAAGAGTTCTTTCTTCTTCTCCTTCAGCTAAGACAATCTTTTTTTTGTCTTCCTTTGCCTTATTCCAAATTTTTTCCATCAATTTCATGTTTTTTTCCTCCCTTTAAATTTAACACAAAATTACACACACTTATACTATAATCCTTTTTAGTTGTATTTTTCAATAAAAAGTTATTCAAAAAATAACTTTCACTAAGAAATTTAACAAATTAAAGTATGATAAAATTCTACTAATCAATACTTTGCCTAATATTATACAATGTAAATCAAATAAGTAAAAATTTAATCTAAAAATAGATACTCTGTTCAAAAATCCTACACTAATACTTATTTTATTGTTATAATATGTATGTATTTCACATAGGCATTTGAAATAATCAGTCAGTATGCTAGCCTATTTTTCAAATACCTTATACTTTGTACTTATAGTTCTCTATTATGAAATAATCAGATTTCTTGACATGGGATAAAATATTTTAGAAAGGAAAATTTCTATGAACGTAACTGGAATAATAGTTGAATATAATCCTTTTCACAATGGGCATAAATATCATATTGAAAGTGCTCGTTCTGCTACAAAATGCGATGCTGTAATAGCAGTTATGAGTGGTAATTTCGTACAAAGAGGTACACCATCCATAGTTGACAAATGGACTAAAACCAAAATGGCGCTTCTAAATGGAGTAGACCTGGTATTTGAACTTCCCGTTATCTACAGTCTATCTTCCGCTGAATTTTTTGCCTATGGTGCTGTAAGTCTCTTAGAAAATTTGGGTATAGTAAAAAATCTTTGTTTTGGAAGTGAATGTAGTAATATAAACTTGCTAAAATCTATTGCAAAAATTCTTGCAGAAGAGCCTACCCAATTTAAATTATTTTTAAAAGAAAAAATGTCACAGGGTATGTCCTATCCTTCTGCACGAAATAGTGCTTTAAATAATTTTCTATTAAATACTGAAAGTTCCCTTACAAAGTACAATATAGATGAAATACTTCAATCTCCAAACAATATTTTAGGTATAGAATATTTAAAAAACCTAATAAGGATAAAAAGCAATATTACTCCCATATCAATAAAAAGAATTGGAAGTTCATATAATAGCTTAAGTATAGAGCAATCTTTTTCCAGTTCATCATCTATACGTAATTTCTTAAAGTTAAATGGGAACATAAATGACTTAAGTTCTAATATTCCAGAAAATGTACTTTCTATTTTAAAGAAAGTTCAATCTACCGGATGTGGTTTTATTTTCGAAGATTGTATGGTACCTTATTTAAGATATAAATCCTTTCTATATGAAAATAAAATTAAAAATTTACCTGACATATCCGAAGGAATTGAAAATAGAATACTTAGATCCCTACAGAATAATTGTTCCTACAGCGATATAATAACTAAATCTAAGACAAAAAGATATACCTACAGCAGAATAAGTAGAATATTATGCCAGTTTTTTTTAGGATTTGAAAATTTGAATTCTGAAATATTGAGAAGAAATATATGTCCCTATGGAAGAGTCTTAGGATTTAATTCTACTGGTATAAAAGTACTTAAGGAAATGAAAAATAGCTCTTCCATTCCAATTTACGTAAAGATTCCCAAAAAAATAAGTGAAGTGCTTCAATTAGACATACAGTCCACAAAAGCCTATAGTCTATTAAACAAAAATATACCTTTTAACAATGACTACCTTCAAAGTCCTATCATGGCAGATCAAATTTAGAATAAGTTTCCTACTTTTTAAATATAATTTAATAAACTGTTTTTATTCAATAAAATTTTTTAAAAAGTAGGTGATCTTCTTGGAAGTTCTATTTTATCTATTAATATTTGCAATATTAATACTCCTTTTTATTTTATTAAAAGATAAAAATTTACTTATAACTATAGTATGTTCAATTTTCATAATTGAAATTATACTTGCACCAAAGCTATGCATAGATGGGGTAATTTCAGGTAGTCTTCTATTTTTTTACAAGGTATTTCCATCTTTATTTTCATTTTTAGTTGTATCCAACATAATACTCTCTTGTGATGGAGTGTACATATACTCAAAATTAATAGGCAAAGCCCTGTGCAAACCCTTAAGACTACCAACTAGCTGCAGCTTCGTGTTAATTATAAGCACACTTTGTGGGTATCCCCTTGGAGCAAAATATGCTTGCCAACTCTATGAGAAAAAAATAATAGACCTTTTCACCTGTGAGAGACTTTTAAATATAGCTTCTAATGCAAGCCCTCTCTTTATGCTAGGTTCTGTTGGAGTTTCCATGCTAAAGAGTTCTTTTATAGGATATGTACTATTACTTTCTAATTTGCTATCTTGTATAGCTATGAGTTTTTTGATACCTTCTAAAAAAACATATTGCAAACCTATTACTTATAGAAATCACTCTCATACAAGTGAAAATATCGGAAAGATATTTAAAAACAGTATTGAAGACTCTTTAAAAAACTGCATATCGATAGGTGGATTTGTCATATTATTTTCTGTTGTAAATAGTATTTTAAAAAATAATATTCTATTTAATTTACTAATTAGTAGCATTTCAAGTATAACTCATATTTCGGGTAACATAATGGAAGGAATCTTCCTTGGAATGATAGAAATGACTAATGGATGCAGCTTAATATCATCTTCTACTGCCTCTCTTAATTTAAAAATTATACTAGTAAGCTTTTTATTCACCTTTAGCGGACTATCAATTATATCCCAAGTGTACTCTTTTACCTATAAATTTAAAATATCTTTAAAAAAGTATTCTCTTAGGAAAATACTACAGGGAATAATATGTTCCATATTTAGCTTATCACTTTATAACCTATTCTCTCTGAAATTATCGAAAGAAACTTTTCTACCTTATTATAAAATAACTACATACTTCAATAACTTATTTATACTTACTATGATTTTACTTATTACTCCCTGGATTTTATATAAATTAAAGCAATTATTTCATGTCTCTTAGTTCTTTTATATTTGCTCTTATATCTTCAGTCTTTAGATCCATACTGTTCACTAAATTGTTTAACATCTTTTGAAGCTCTACCTTCAGCGTTGCCAGCATCTCATCATTTTTCCTTGATAATTCATTGTCCAGCTGGCTTAATAGTTCATCTGCATAGTCTCGAGCGCCTAGTCTTATTGCCTTGGCGTTTTTCTTCGCAGATGATATAATTTCTTCTGCCCTCATATTAGCTTCTTTGGTAATATCATGGTTTTCTATTTGACGTCTTAACAAACTCAAATTTTCTTTTTTCATAGTTTCAGATTCTTGTACAGCTTCACTTAAAATTCTCTCTTTTTCGTTTACTATCCATTGTGCCTTTTTAAGCTCGCTAGGAAGGTAATCCACTATTTTTTGCAGCACATCTAAAATTTCCTTTTTATTCACCATAACTTTCCCTGTCATAGGAACTTTTGCAGATGTATCTATAATTTCTTCAAGATATTCTATTAATTTAATAGCATCCATAATTTTTCCCCCTAAGATACCTTAGCACTTTTTATAAACTCTATTAATCTTGTTTATAATATCAAACCTTATTTCTTCAGGTACTAAACCTTTAATACATCCCCCAAACATAGCAACTTGCTTTACTGAGGATGAACTCAAATAGGAATTCATGGCACTAGTCATCATAAATACTGTCTCTTTATCAGAATCTAGCTTTTTATTCATAAGAGACATCTGAAATTCATATTCAAAATCTGATACTGCTCTCAATCCTTTTACTATAACTTGAATGTCATTTTTTTTCATAAAATCTATTAACAGACCGCTAAAGCTCTCAACTTTTACATTAGGTATATCTTTCACTACCTTTTGAATTAATTTTACTCTTTCTTCAATATTAAATAAGCCCTGTTTTTCAGGATTAATTAGTACTCCAACTATCAAATGATCAAACACTTTAGACGCCCTATTTATTATGTCTAAATGCCCATTAGTTATTGGATCAAAACTTCCTGGATATACCGCAGTCTTCATAATAATTAGTCCTCCTTATATTTATAAAAACATACTGTAGTTTTACCATATTTTCTATGATCCATTAAAACTATATTAATATTTCCTTGATATAGTTCTTCACTGGTATCAATTTTAGTAACTATAATTCCATCTTTTTGCAGTAAGTTTTTATTTTCAATTATCTCTACAGCTGGTGGAATCATATCTTTTTTATAAGGTGGATCAATAAATATTATGTCGAACATTAAATTTTTTCTTGAAAGTTCCTGTAAAGCTTCATAAGAGTCCTTATTAATAGTTTTACATATATTGGAGAATCCTAAATTTTCCACATTTTTTTTCAAAAAGTAAAAAGTGTCACTACTTCTGTCAACTAAATAACATTTTTCTGCACCACGGCTTGCAGCTTCAAGTCCTAAGCTCCCTGTACCCGCAAATACGTCTAATACTTTCGAACCATAGACTCTATTCTGAATTATACTAAACATGGCTTCCTTAACTCTATCTAAAGTAGGTCTTGTAATATTATATCCATTAGGAGACATTAATTTTCTTCCTCTGGCAAGACCTGCAATTATTCTCATAAATTTTCCTCCTACTTTATGTTTTTTACATACTATAGTCATTTTATAATATTTTAGCATATATTTTTATATTATTCAAAAATTATTTAAAATTCACAATGCAACCTGCACAATTCATAATTACTGTGAATTGTACATTAATTCAGTTTTCATTATTCTTATATTAAGTTAATTTATTATGTGGCCGAATTAAAAATTAATTAAAACTTATAAATTTTGAAGTTCTTTCTAAGTTATTTAATATTTCTTCTTTTATTCTTATATCTTCCTCATCTTTACTTGCTAAAAGTCTTTTAGCTTCCCCATTAGCTTCTTTAAGTACATTTATATCCTCTACTAGATTAGAGAAAACAAGTCCATCTTCCCCGTGCTGCCTAAATCCAAAAATTTCTCCTGAACCCCTTATCTTCAGATCTTGCTCTGCAATAAAAAATCCATCATTACTGCTTCTCATTATCTCCATTCTTTTTCTTATTATGTCATTTTTAATATCTGCAATCAAAATGCAATATGATTTATAAGATCCTCTTCCTACTCTTCCCCTCAACTGGTGCAGCTGTGCAAGTCCAAATCTCTCTGCATTTTCTATTATCATAACCGTAGCATTTGGCACATTTATGCCTACTTCTATAACCGTAGTTGAAATTATAACTTTTATCTCGCCATTTTTAAATTTATTCATCTTTTCTTCTTTAAGTTTCGGCTGCATTTTTCCATACAGTATATCTATCTGTATGTTTTTAAAATATTTCTCTTTTAATTCTTCATATATATCTTCTACAGAACTTAAATCCAACTCCTCGTTTTCCTCCACAAGGGGACATACTACATATACTTGTCTTCCTCTCTTTATTTCCTCCAAAGCAAATTTATAAACTTTGTCTCTTGAATTTTTATCTCTGTAATAAGTATCTATCTTCTGCCTTCCTGGAGGAAGTTCATCTATAGTTGATACATTTAAATCACCATATAAATACAAACTCAAAGTTCTTGGAATAGGCGTAGCTGTCATAATAAGAGTATCTACATGATCTCCCTTATTTACAAGTTTGCTTCTCTGCATCACTCCAAATCTATGCTGCTCATCTGTAACTACTATTCCTATATTTTTAAATTCCACATTATCTTCAATTAAGGCATGGGTTCCTATTATAATATCTATTTCACCCGTTTTTAATTTTTCTTTTATTTCATCTTTGTTTTTTTGGGTAACACTTCCACACAATAGTTCTATTCCTACGTCAAAACCCTCTAAAAGCTTCATAGCTTCTTCATAGTGCTGCTGTGCCAATATTTCGGTGGGAGCCATTAGAACTGCTTGATAACCGTTTTTTACTACATTAAAAATAGATATTAACGCCACTACAGTCTTCCCACTTCCTACATCTCCTTGCAGCAGCCTATTCATAGGAACCTCTCTTTTTTCATCTATAAGTATTTCTCTTATAACTTTATTTTGAGCCTTTGTAAGCTTATATGGTAACTTATTCTTTAGTTCTATTAACTCTGGAGCTATTTTAAAGGCCACTCCTTTTTTATTTTTCCCAAAATACTCTTTTAACATCAAAATTTTTAGGGAATAAGTAAAAAGTTCTTGAAATTTAAGTCTCTTTTTTCCTTCTCTCAATTCTCTAAAATTAACTGGATTATGTATTATTCTTATAGCCTTATCCAAACTACAGAGCTTATATTTTGTAATTATCCACTTAGGTAAATTTTCATCTATGCTCACTTTAGTAAGTACATAAGATATAAGTTTTATAAATGTATTGTTAGTTATTCCTGACTTTAAAGGGTATATAGGAAGTATTTTTTCTTCAATTTTGCTATTTGAATTAACACTTACCACTTTAGGATTTGTTATAACGCTGCTTCCTCTGTAATGCTGGATTTTACCTGCTATTCTATATTCAGCATCTATCTTAAACTTCTTTTTCACATAAGGTTGATTAAACCATTTTGCCTTAAAAAGTCCATTTCTATTTTCAAAAACAATTGTAGAGATTATTTTACCAGTCTTAGTCCTTATATCTCTTTCTATTGAATTAACCTTACAATCTATCATGACCTTTCCTTCTGTGTTCCCTTTTAAATCACTGCAGCTAGAAATAATGTCATAATCTCTTGGAAAATATAAGAGCAAGTCAAGTATGTTGAATATACAACATCTGTTTAAGTTTTTACAAGTTACCTCACCTACTCCTTTTAAAGATCCGATATCCTCACTTAGCTTCACAAACTCTCACCTACCTTCT
Source organism: Clostridium ljungdahlii (assembly GCF_001636845.1). Lineage (GTDB taxonomy): Bacteria > Bacillota > Clostridia > Clostridiales > Clostridiaceae > Clostridium_B > Clostridium_B ljungdahlii_A. The sequence continues at coordinate 68,372 of NZ_LITT01000065.1, read as the reverse complement.
TATTAAATACCAAAAATAAAAAAAGCTTTACGCTTTTTTTATTCAACAGAAACTATAAAATAGTATAAAGGCTGTTTTCCACTATAACATTGTACATCCATTTCTGTATACTTCTTCTCAATCTCTTCTACAAAATGCTTTACTTTTTCTTCTTCACAATCTATACCATAATATATACTTATAAGTTCACTATCCTCTTTTATCATATGCTTTAAAAGCTTGTCACAAACTTCAAACATATCCTTTCCAACTTGCTCTATCTTTCCATCAATAAGTCCTAATATATCTCCCTTTTTTATGCTTATGTCATCTATTTCTGTATCTCTAACTGCATAGGTCACAGAACCAGTAGTCACTGTAGTTAGTGCCCTTTCCATAGTACTTATATTTTCATCTATATCCATATCTGAATTAAAGGATGTTATTGCCGTAATACCTTGTGGTATTGTCTTACTAGGCACAACCTTTACATTTTTATTTGATATTTCTTTTGCCTGATTAGCAGACATAATTATATTTTTATTATTAGGCAATATAATTATATTTTTAGCATTTACTTTATTTATACAATTCAATATATCTTCAGTACTGGGATTCATAGTCTGTCCGCCTTCTATTACGTAATCTACTCCCAAGTCCTCAAATATACTCTTAATTCCATCTCCCATAGCTACTGAAATAAGTGCATACTTTTGTGACTCAGCTTTTTCTTCATAACTAAGTTTCTCACCATCATAAGCCTTATCTTCATTAGAATTTCCCTCAAAATTTTCTATACTTAAAAGATGTCTGTGCTGTTCTCTCATATTATCTACTTTTATTTTTGACAGTTCCCCTAGCTTGATTGCCTCTGAAAGAATCCATCCTGGATCATTTGTGTGAATGTGAACTTTAATTATATCTTCATCATCCACCATTACCATAGAATCTCCCATAGTCTCTAACTTTTTCTTAAATTCATTTATACAAGTTCCTTTAGAATGGATAAAGAATTCTGTACAATATCCATATTTTATATCCTGCTGTCCTAAATCTTTAACTGCAGATTTAACTTCTTTATCGTGAGCTTCTTCTACAACTACATTTTCCTTACCATCCCTTAAAACTTCCTGCATTCCTTGAAGTATTATTAGAAGGCCCATTCCACCTGCATCTACTACTTTTGCCTTTTTTAGAACAGGAAGCATGTCAGGCGTTTTATTCAATATAGTTCTACTATAACTACATACATCTTGAAGTAACTCAGTTATATCCTTTTTACTGGACTTAACAGCACTTTCACCAGCAGCTCTTATAACAGTTAATATGGTCCCTTCTGTAGGACGCATAACAGCTTTATAAGCAGATTTTGCTCCCTCTTGTAGGCTATTTGCAAATTCTTCTGAATTTACCTGTTTTTTTCCCTGAAGACCTTTTGCTATTCCTCTAAATATCTGAGACAGTATTACCCCTGAATTTCCTCTTGCTCCCATAAGCGCACCTCTAGCTAATTGTTTAGAGATACTTTCTATAGAGCTATCTTTAGAATTACTTACCTCAAGTACTGCACTTTTAAAGGTCATAGACATATTAGTTCCCGTATCACCATCGGGAACAGGAAACACATTTAATGAGTTAACAAAATCTTTTTGATTCTCCAGCTTATTGCTAGCATTTACAACCATGTTGTAAAAGTGATGCCCATCTATATTTAAGTATTCCATTTTTACGAATTACCTCCCTAGACTCTAACACCTTGAACATTTACTGTAATAGTTGATACTTTGAGTCCTGTGTAGTTTTCTACATTATACTTTATCCTCTGTATTATACTATTTGAAATCACTGATATTTTTGTTCCATATTCCACTATTATATATAACTCTATTATAAGTTCGTTATTTTGAGAGCGAACCCTTACTCCTTTATTAAAACTTCCACCTTTTATTAATTCCCAAAAGCCATCTTTTGCATTTTTGGAAGCCATACCCACTACTCCATAGCATTCCATAGTTGATAATCCAACTATGTTTGCAACTACTTCTTCCGAATAGTCAATATAACCATTTTCTCCAGCAATACTAGCTATCATACAAAAACCTCCTTACTAAAGTATTATATTCTATAATACCATAAACATATTTTATATTAAATAAAACATTTATTCAAGGAAATATTAGCTCTATGAAAAAGGACATTTACTTAAATTTTACTATTTACTTGCACTTATTATGCTTTCTGTGATAAAATAAGTGGTGTTTGAATTTTAGAGGACTCATAAGGAGGTGTTTTTAATGTCAAAGAAGTGTGAAATATGTGGAAAAGGTGTAGTATTTGGAGTACAATACAGCCACTCCCACCGTCAATCTAAAAGAACTTGGACTCCAAACGTAAGAAAAGTTAAAGCTATAGTTAATGGAACACCAAAAACTATACATGTTTGTTCAAGATGCCTTCGTTCAGGAAAGGTTCAGCGTGCTATATAAAAAATAAAAATGCAGTTGTTTATATACAATTGCATTTTTGTTTTTAAGTACTTATTTTTTTTTAGTAAAAAATTTTATAATTGCAGATAGAACTCCTGGAAGCTTAAATGCAATAATTTTCATTAAACTACCCCCTTATTTATGATAACTTATTAAATACCATCCACAATAAATTAGTCCCATACCTGCAGCTATTATCCAGCCCCATATTGGGATAATAACTGTCATTAAAAATCCAACACCTATAGATAAAGCTATCAATCCTATTTTTTTCTTTGTCCTTCTTCTAATACAGCTTTTCTTTTTCACGTTATTATCCCTTAAAAATTGCTTTATACTATTATATGCATAATGTCTTCATATCGTTACTACTTTTTATAATTGCAAACTTTTAATCATCTATACTATTAAAAGTTTGTCTTATTGTCTGTTCAGTCCTTGCTGTGCATGCACAAAAGCATACCGCTGTCAAACACTATACGGGCTTCCTCTTGAATAAATTCATTAGATACCGTCCTTGCATCACCTAAAGCCAAATCATAATTACTTAATTTATATCTAGCACCTATTATATTTAGATTTTTGACTACATTACAGTAGGCATGGAGGGAAAAGGTCTCTCCAGGATATCCTTTTATTGTCGTTGTCTTGCATAATAATTCAATAGTATTATGTTCATCCTTTATATATGCCTTCACTCCACTACGGTTACATTTTAGAAGCATACCTAAGTTAGCTAAAACATGATCTATCCTGGTTCCAGTACACGCAAGCATTACTATCTGGTCTGCTTTTAATGCCAGGGACTTTTCTACTGCAATTTCAGTATCCGTAAAATCTTTAGCTCTAGGATATGTATCTATAGAACATTTTTTACTTTTAAAAAACGTTAAAACATCCTTGTCTATAGAGTCAAAATCTCCAATTAAATAATCTGGTATAATTTTATACTCATAGAGACAATTTGCCCCTCCATCTGCACAAATCAAAATAGAATCTTCATCAATTTCCTTTTCAATTAATTTTCTAGATGGAGCACTGCCCCCAGATACTATAATTGCTTTCATTTTAAATTTCCCTTCTTAATAATCTTATGTTTTCTTCTATATTTCCACCCTTAAATACAGCAGAACCCGCTACTATTACATTAGCACCGCTATCTACTATTTTTGCTATATTGCCCTTTGAAACACCGCCGTCTACCTCTATCATTAAATTTTTATTACATTTATTGCTTAATTCTTTTATGTACTTGAGTTTATCAGAACAATACTCTACATATTTTTGTCCTCCAAATCCTGGATTTACAGACATTATGAGAACCATGTCTAAATAAGGTATTAGGTACTTTATATTATCTACTAAGGTAGCTGGGTTTAGTGCAACTGCAGCTTTTACTCCAAAACTTTTTATATAATTTATAGTCCTATCTATATGCCTATCCGCTTCGAAATGAACTGTTATAATATCTGCTCCTGCTTTTACAAAATCCTCCACATATCTTGAAGGTTCCTCTATCATTAAATGTACGTCAAAAGGCAGCTTTGTAAGAGGCCTTATGCTTTTAATAATAGGTACTCCAAAAGATATATTCGGTACAAAATTTCCATCCATTACGTCTATATGAATTAAATCGGCCCCATATTTGTCTAGACTTCTTATATCTTCTCCTAATTTTGAAAAATCTGCAGATAATATTGAAGGTGCTATTCTTATCATATGTTTCTCTCTCCTTAATTTTATACTGCTATCTGAGCAGTTCAATACTTTTTTTTGCTTATAATTTCATTTAAAACCTTAATATAAAACTCATATCTTTTTCTATCTATTTTGCCATCTTCGACAGAAGCTTTAATGGCGCAATTCGGTTCTTTATAATGAAAACAACCTGTAAACTTACATTTTCCTATAAGGTCAGTAAACTCTGGAAAACAATACTGAAGTTTTTCTTCTGATATATCAGATATATCCAGAGAGGAAAATCCCGGAGTATCCACTATAAGCCCTTCCTCCAATTCTATTAACTCACTGTGTCTTGTAGTATGTTTTCCCCTCTTCAATTTTTGGCTTATCTCACCCGTTTCCATAATCTCTTTTCCTGAAATGGCATTTAAAATAGTAGATTTTCCAACTCCCGATGGACCGCACAGTACCGTAATATTTCCTTTAAGCTTTTCTTTAATTTTATCAATTCCGCGATTCTCTTTTGCCGTTAAAAATATTACATCATAGCCTATTTTTTTCATAGCATTGGCCATATCGGATTTTTCCTTTTCTTCTGCTAAATCCAGCTTATTAAAGCAAACTACTATTTTCAAATTATTCAATTCACAGCTTATAAGAAATCTATTCAATAGATCTTCATTTATTTCAGGACGGTTAAATGCAAAAACCACCAGTGCCTGAGTTACATTAGCTACAGCAGGTCTCTTCAATTTAGTTTTTCTAGGATAGATTTTATTAATAACTCCCTGCTCTTTTTCTAGTGCAATATCCACTTTATCTCCTACCATAGGGGAAAGTGAATTATACCTAAACTTTCCCCTTGCTTTACATTCAATTACCCCATTATCTGTTTTTATATAATAAAATCCACCTATACCCTTAACTATAGTTCCCTGCATAAATTCCTCCTAATTTGTTTTATCTGAATTTCCTGTACCACCAGTACTTGTATTTCCACTGTTTCCTGTACCTCCATCAGAAGAATTGCCTGTGCCGCTTCCACTATCAGATTTATTTCCACTAGACTCGCTTCCGCTGCCTGTGCTGTTTTCATCCTTACTTTGTCCGCTGCTTCCAGTGTTTTTTCCTCCATGTTGAGTTCCTAAATTACTGCTTTGATCATTTTGAGTTTCTTTATATTCATAATAAGTTAAGCTTACCGTAGTGCCTTCCTTAACTTGCTGTGATCCTCCTATGCTTTGACTTGTTACAACTCCACTCTGAGATTTATCTGAAGTAGTTACCGGATTTCTAGAAACCTTAAGTCCTGAACTTGCCATTATAGAAGCTGCTTCTTCTATGTTTTTGCCTGAAACATCTGGTACTGTTACATATTTTACATCTGCTCCCTTGCTTACCACAAGATTTACTTTTGTGCCATTTTGAGCTTTACTATCTGCTGTAGGATCCTGACTTATAACATCTCCTTCTGCTACATCGTCACTGTGTTTGTAAGATACATTTCCCAAAGTAAGTCCACTGTTTGATATAATATCCTTTGCAGTGGCAAAATCTACTCCAACTAAGTTTGGAACAGTCAGTGAATCAGATCCACTGCTTATAATTACCCTTACATCTGAGTTTGATTTTACCTTTGTTCCTGATTTAGGGAAACAATCTATTACTGTTCCTTCTGGTTTGTCACTTTTTTCTTTGCCACCTACTACAAAATTAAGCTTTTTGCTTTCTACTAACTGTTTGGCATCATCCTGTTTCATGCCTACAATACTCGGCACAGTTATGTCTCCGCTGCTATATACCTTGTTATACCAAATATATCCTGAAATTATGCCTATTACAACTACAAGAACACCTATTGCGGTGGTCAATATCCTTTTTTTCTTTTTAGGATCTAAGTTTAATTTAACTGGTTTTCTTGCTGGCTCTACTTCATCATCATAATCGTCCTCATTTTTATAAGCATTGTTTACATCTACAGGATCCATTATCCTAGTCATATCGCCACTTAAGTCATCATCTGCTAAATTGATTTTTTGATTATTTTCTATCTTTTTCAAGTCCACTAACATATCTTCCATTGTCTGATATCTTCTTATAGGCTCTTTTTCCACAGCTTTCAGAATAAGTCTATTTAAACTATCTGGTATATTTTCATTTAACTGATTTGGTGGAACTACAGGTTCTTGTATATGTTTTAGTGCTATTGACACAGGACTTTCTGCATCATAGGGAACACGTCCTGTAACCATTTCATACATAACTATGCCGAGGGAGTAAATATCTGTTCTAAAGTCTACAAAGCTTCCTTTTGCTTGTTCTGGGGAAAAGTAGTGTGCGGAACCCATTATCTTATTAGAATTAGTTATTGTAACTGAATCTGAGGCTTTAGCTATACCAAAGTCCGTTACTTTTACTATACCATCTTCTGTCACAAGAATATTATGAGGTTTTATATCTCTATGTATAATATTATTCTTATGGGCACATTTCAAAGCTTTAGCTATTTGAATAGCTACTTCCACTGCCCTTGCAGGAGGTATTTTCTTTTCTTCTTTTATTACTTGTTTTAAAGTCTTTCCAATAACACATTCCATTACTATGTAGTTTATATCCTTCTGTGTACCTACATCATATATGTTCACTATATTATTATCTGAAAGACTTGCTGCTGCTGCTGCTTCCCTTTTAAATTTATCTACAAATTCTCCATCACTTGAAAATTCTTCTTTGAGAATTTTAACAGCTACATTTCTGCTCAAGAGGTGATCTTTGGCTCTATAAACAATAGCCATACCTCCCTCTCCTATTTTTTCAAGCAACTCATATCTATTCCCTAGCATAGTCCCTATCATTTTTTACACTCTCCTTCAAATACAATAACTGATATATTATCCTTTCCACCCCTAAGTTTACTTAGTTCTATTAGCTGCTTGCAAGCATCTTCGTTATTGTTATTCATTATTATATCATACATTTCGTTCATATTTACTCCATTAGATAGTCCGTCAGTGCACATTATTACCCTATTTACATCTTCTAAATTTACTTTAAATATATCTACTTTTACAGACTTATTAGTTCCAAGCGCTCTTGTTATTATATTTTTATTAGGATGAATTGCCGCTTCTTCTTCAGTTATACTACCTTCATCCACCAGTTGTTGTACTAAAGAGTGATCTTTAGTCACTTTTGTTATACCATCATATTTTACAACATAGCAACTACTATCCCCTACATTTGCTACTATCATATCTTTATCTTTTACAAGGCAGACTGTTATAGTTGTCCCCATTCCACCAAATTGACTGTGGCTAATAGAAAGTTCATAAATTTTATCATTTGCTACACTTACAGCTTTTAATAAGTCTTCCTCCATATTTGATGTTTCGTTTGATTTCATGTAAGAAATGGTTGTTTCCACAGCAATTCTGCTGGCTACCTCTCCTGCATTGTGTCCACCCATTCCATCTGCTATTACATATAAGTTAAAATTTTTACCATTATAGAAATCTACAAAATCTTCATTTAGCTTTCTTACCTTACCTACATCTGATAAGATCCCCACCATTTTCTACACCCTCTCTATAACTTTTTCGATTCTAAATAACTTCTCCTCAATTGTCCACAAGCAGCGTCTATGTCTGAACCCATTTCTCTTCTTATAGTAGTCTCTATTTTATTCTTAATCAACCTATGGTAAAATTTCTTTACATCATCAGAAGAAGATTTTTTTAAGTTATTTTCCTTAACTTCATTGACTGGTATCAAATTAACATGGCACAATAATCCACTTATAAGTTCAGTTAATTCATCACAACATTTTAAACTGTCATTTACTCCACTTACCAAAGCGTATTCAAAAGATATCCTTTTACCTGTCTTCTCTATATAATACTTACATGCATCTATTATATCTTTTATGGAATATTTATTTGCAATAGGCATTATTTTTTTTCTCATAATATCATTTGGAGCATGTAGTGATATGGCCAAAGTTATCTGAAGATCCCTATCTGCTAAATCCTTTATCTTAGGTACTATACCACAAGTTGACAAGGTTATATGTCTTTGGCCTATGTTGAAACTGTACTCAGAATTTACTATTTTTAAAAACTTCAACACATTTTCATAATTATCTAGAGGTTCCCCACTTCCCATAAGAACTATATTGGATATTCTCTCTCCTATTTCATTCTGGGATTTTAAAATTTGACCTAACATTTCTCCTGCTGTCAAGTTTCTAACCATTCCATCTATTGTAGATGCACAAAACTTACATCCCATCCTACATCCTACTTGGGTTGAAATACATATGGAATTACCATGTTTATATTTCATAACTACAGTTTCCACCATATTTCCATCTTTATATTCATATAAAAATTTGAAAGTATCTTTAAATTTTGACTCACATTTTTTAACTAATTCAGTAGCACCTATGTAAAAATTTGTTTTTAACTTTTCTAGTAACTTCTTAGGTATATTGGTCATATTGTCAAAATCGCATTGACCATTTTTATATATCCAGTCCATTATCTGTTTTGCTCTGAATTCACTTTCACAATTGTCATTCATCCAACTTTTCAATTCTTCCATATCAAAATCAAGAATATTATCCATATATTGCACCTACCTATGTTTTATCATTTTTGCAATAAAAAATCCATCCATATTATCATCAGGCAATATAGTTATATATCCCTCTTTATGATAAATTATGTTGTTAAAATCACCACAATAAATTTTTTCTAGTTCATACTGGGGATTTTCTCTAATAAACCAATTTATATTATCTTCATTTTCTCTTTTATTTAAGGTACAAGTAGAGTATATAAGTTTTCCACCATCTTTTACATACCTTGAAGCGTTTAACATAATTTTTCTCTGAACATTTATAAGGCTGTTTAAAGACTTCATACTTTTGTTCCATTTAATTTCAGGTTTTTTTCTTACTATTCCTAGTCCTGAACATGGCACATCTATTAGCACTCTATCTGCTGTAGCTTCAAACTGCTCTACATATTTTTCCGCATCTAACTTATTACATTTTATGTTTTTAATATCCATTCTATTTGCGTTTTCTTCTACGAATCTTAATTTATTCTCATGTAAATCATAAGCATATATTACTCCTGTATTTTTCATAAGTTCTGCCATATGACAGGACTTTCCTCCAGGTGCGCTGCACATATCAAGCACGGTCATATTTTCTTCCGGGCCTACAATATGTGCTACAAGCATGGCACTTTCATCCTGTGCTGTTATATATCCTTTTTTAAAAAGTGGATTTTCCTCTATATTGCTGCCTCTATTTATTACTACAGCTTCTTTACATATTTCACCTTTTTCTATGTCATATCCATTTTTTAAAAGTTCATCCCAAACACTTTTATAGTCAATCTTTAATCCATTAACCCTAACTGTAACTTTAGGTATGTAATTAAGTGATTGTAATATACTCTCACCTACAGCTTCTCCATATTGATGAATGAAAAGCAAAGTCATCCATCTTGGAAAGGAATATTTAAAACACAGGTTATCTATTTTATTGTCCTTATGTTCACAGTGCAAATTATCTTTATTTCTTAAGTAATTTCTTAGGACTCCATTGACTAATTTTGAGAGCCCCTTTGATTTCTTTTTCGAAAGTTCCACAGCCTCATTTACTACTGCAAACTCAGGTATTTTATCTAGATACCTGAGTTGATATATAGAAATTCTCAGTATATTTACTATATCTATATTCATCTTCTTTAAATTACTTTTTATGAAATTACCTAGTATAGTGTCAATAGTATACATATATTTTAAAGTACCATATACTATTTCAGTAACTAAAGCCCTATCCTTTTTGTTTAAATTATTCTTATTTAAATACGTATTTAAAATTTTATTAGAATATGCATTACTTCCCAATACCTCATTAAGTATTTCTACAGCCGTACTTCTTGCTCCATTCATCTTTTTACCTCTAACTTAAGGCATTTTCAAAGAAATAGCCAGTGAGTATGCTAGCCTATTTTCTTTAAAATGTCTAAAATATATATTTTTAATCTCTGTCTCTACTTATATATATAAGTCTCAATAAATTAGCTATAGCTGTTAACGCTGCAGCTACATAGGTCATTGCGGCAGCACTTAAAACAGATCTAGCCCCAACTAACTCATCGGAATATAATATATTTCTTCTTTCTAATATTTTCAATGCTCTACTTGATGCATTGAATTCTACTGGAAGAGTTATTATCTGAAACAAAACTACTAAAGTAAATAAAATTATACCTATATTCACAAGTCCCTTAATTCCTAAAACAATTCCTGCTAAAAATAGTATCCAGGATGCACTAGAACCAAAGTTAACTGCAGGTACAATGGAATTTCTTATAATAAGTGGTACATACCCGTTTTTGTGTTGAATTGCGTGCCCTGTTTCATGAGCTGCAACCCCAATTGACGCCACAGAATTTCCATAATAAACTTCTTCTGAAAGTCTCATAACTCTTTTTGAAGGATCATAGTGATCACTGAGTTTTCCTGGTATCAATTCTACTGGTACATCATATAAACCACTGCCATCTAAAATCATCCTAGCTACCTGAGCACCTGTATATCCATTTTGACTTCTATATCTTGAATATTTATTAAAAGTGGACGATACTTTATACTGTGCCCAGGCTGCTACTAAAATCGCAGGAATAAGTATAATAAAACTGCTGTCAAAGAAAAACATAGGTTAACCACCTCCACCAATTACTTTTTTAATACAATATTTTTTTCCACAGAATGTCCCTTTATGTATTCACTTACATTCATAGGTTTTCTTCCAGGAAACTGTATTTTCTTTATGAGTATAGTGCCACTTCCACAGGCAACTTTAATTCCATTTTTGGATACATCTATTATACAACCTGGTTCTTTATCATAACTTTCATCTAAGCACTCCACTTCATATATTTTCATATTATCATTCTTATATTGAGTATATGCAATAGGCCACGGATTTAAACCCCTTACAAAATTTTTTATGTCTTTACAATTTAATTTCCAATCTATCTTTGCCATACTCTTGTTCAACATTCCAGCATATTCAGTTGTAGTTTCTCCCTGTTTTTTTCTTGCAATATTTCCTTCTTCTAATTCTCTTAATGTTTTCACCAATAGCTCTGCTCCATCTTCCATAAGAATGTCATGAAGTTCACCAGCTGTCATATTATCTGTAATTTTAACATTGCTGCTTAAAAGCATATCTCCTGTATCAAGCCCTGTGTCCATAAACATAGTAGTATTTCCACTTTCGCTTTCTCCATTTATAATACACCAATTTATAGGTGCTGCTCCCCTATATTTAGGTAAAAGAGATGCATGAAGATTTATGCATCCATACTTAGGTATATCCAGCACTTGCTTTGTAAGTATTTGTCCATAGGCAACTACCACTATGAAATCTGGCCTTATTTTTGTTAAAGCAGAAATTGCCTCTGCATCATCTTTTAACTTAAAAGGTTGATATATTGGAATGTCGCGTTTAAGCGCCTCTTCTTTAACTTCGGAAAAAGATAACTTTTTACCTCTTCCCTTTGGCTTATCCGGTTGAGTAAATACAGCTTTAACATTAAATTCCTCTATCAGTCTTTTTAAAGATGGCACTGAAAATTCAGGTGTTCCCATAAAAACTATATTCATTACCTCGTTACCTCACCTTTTTTTATGATTTTATCTATGAAGAGTATGCCATTTAAATGGTCTATTTCATGGCAAAGTGCTCTGGCAAGCAAATCCTCGCCTTCTATTATAATCTCTTCACCTTTCTCATTTAATGCTTTTACCTTTACTTTCTCTGGCCTTTCAACCTCCCCTTCACTTCCAGGTATACTCAGGCATCCTTCTATATCTATAGCTTTACCCTCAGAATATATAATTTCTGGATTCACTAGTTTTAAAATTCCTTCTCCAACATCTATAACTATAACTCTCTTTAAAACACCCACTTGAGGTGCTGCAAGTCCTACACCATCTTCTTCATAAAGGGTTTCCTCCATGTCCTCTAACAATACATGGATCCTTTCATTTATTTCCTCTACTTTTCTACTTTTTTTTCTTAATATACTATCTCCATATTTTCTGACATTTCTCAAAGCCATATTATTTGCCGTTTCAATGAGATCTAATATAATTGATAGATCTTTTGCGGCTTATTCAACTCCTCCCTGTTTTATATTGATAATTGCATCTAAATTAATATATCTTACAACATACTGTTAGGATTTCTATCTATACTAACTCTTATATCATTATAAACATCTTTCAATAAATCATAAACTACTTTTTTAACATTTTGTGCAATATTTATGGTTATTTTCCCTTTTAATATTATCTGCCACCTGTACAATTCCTTTATTTTCGATATTTGACAAGGGCATGGTCCTAATATTTTAATTCTATCATCTTTTTCAAGAAGTTTTTTTAAGAATATACCAACATTTTGTATATTTTTTATTAATACATTTTCATTTTTACTATTCATATTTATAAGAAGTATATCTGCAAATGGAGGATAATTCATGTTTTCCCTTATTCCAATTTCTTCCTTATAAAAATTACCGTAATCATTTTTAGCTGCATATCTTATGCTGTAATTTTCAGGATTATAGGTTTGAATAATTACCTTTCCAGGCTTTTCTCCTCTACCTGCCCTTCCTGAGACTTGGGTTATAAGTTCATATGTCCTCTCTGTAGATTTAAAATCCGGCAAGTTAAGGGATAAATCTGCAGCCACTACACCTACTAGGGTTACATTTTTAAAATCCAAACCTTTTGCTACCATTTGAGTTCCTATAAGTATATCTGCTTTTCCCTGTTTGAATGTATTATAGATATTTTCATAAGAATTTTTACTTCTTGTAGTATCAAAATCCATCCTAAGTGTCCTTGCTTTAGGGAAATAAGCTTTTATCTGGTTTTCCACCTTTTCTGTTCCCACACCAAAATATTTAACATATTTACTACCACATTTAGGACAAACTTTAGGTATTTCTATCTTGCTTCCACAATAATGACAAACAAGTTTTCTTTGATTCTGGTGATAGGTATAGGATATATCACAATTATTGCATTTAAATACATAACCACATTTTCTGCAAGAAACAAAGGTGGAATAGCCTCTCCTATTTAAAAACAATATTATCTGTTCTCCCTTTGAAAGTCTATTACAAATATATTGATAAAGTTCCCTGCTGAATATAGATTTATTGTTATTTATAAGTTCCTGTCGCATATCTACAATTTCAACTTCTGGCATAAGTGCCCCATCTGCTCTGTTTTTTATATCTATAAGTTCAATTTCGCCAGTCTTACATTTATAATACGTTTCTATAGAAGGTGTGGCTGAGCCAAGTATCATTTTACAATTGTATTGTTTACATCTCATCTGTCCAATTTCTCTAGCATTATATTTAGGATTACTGTCTGATTTGTAGCTCCACTCATGTTCTTCATCTATTATTATAAGTCCTAAGTTATTAAATGGAAGAAATACCGCAGATCTTGCGCCAATTGCAACTTTCACCTGGCCAAGCTTTACCCTCATCCATTCATCATATCTTTCCCCATCTGATAATTTGCTATGAAATACACTTATATTTTTTCCGAATCTTCCTTTAAATCTTTCAACCATTTGTGGAGTAAGTGCAATTTCCGGCACCAGTATTATGGATTCTTTACCTTTATCCATAGCCTTCTCAACGAGATGCATGTAAATTTCAGTTTTACCACTACCTGTGACTCCATGAATCAAAAATATGTTTTTATCTGAGTTTATTATATTGTCTACTGCATGCTGCTGCTCACTATTCAGTACCTTTTTAGAATACGCTCTATACTGTCTTACATCATACCTATCTACAGTTTTCTCACTAATCACAAGAAATCCATGTTTTATCATAGTATTTATAGATGACAAGGACAATTTATAATTTTTGCTTATAAAATTCTTAGTGTATACTCCATTGTTTTCTTTTACTACCTTATATATATCTATGTAGGGTTTCTTATTAAAGTTTCCTTCTAAAGCTTTACCAATATAAATTAAGTTTTCCTTTTTCTTCTTCATTCCTTTAAGTGTTCCCCTTGGAATAAATACTCTTATACATTCTAGATATGTACACAAGTATATTTCTCTCATTTTTTCTATAAGAGTCAAATCTTCTTTCGTAAAAAGTGGGAATTTTTCACATATATCACTTATTTCTTTAATCTTCCTATTTTCTATATCATCCTCATACAATCTAACTACAAATCCATCTAATTTATTGTTTCCCATACCAAAAGGTATTTTTACTCTAAAACCTATGCTAATTTTTCCACTTAATTTATCTGGTATTTTATAGGTAAAAATTTTATCTAATTTTACAGAACTATTGTTTACAATTATACCTGCATATGTATACACTAAATCACCCTTTATATAAACATTAAATAAGAGAGGTATTTTAAATTTAAACCCCTCTCAAATATTTAAACCGATATTTTAGATAAATCAAATTACCTTTGGGATAGTATATTAAATAAATTTCGAGCAACTTCTCTTTTACTCATCTTATTTAAATCTACCTTTTTTCCATCCCTTGATAATATTGTTACCTTGTTGTCCTCTGAAGCAAATCCAGAATCAGATGCCGTTATATTATTGGCAACTATATAGTCAAGATTCTTTTTTTTCAACTTCTTTGAAGCATTTTCCAAAAGATCATTGCTTTCAGCAGCAAATCCAACTAGAATTTGATTTTTCTTTAACTTTCCAATCTCTTTCAATATGTCCACATCGCTAATAAAAGCTAATGAAAATTCATCTTCACTTTTCTTTATCTTCCTCTTGGAATAATCTTTTGTTTTATAATCAGATACTGCAGCAGCTTTTATTACTATATCTTGTCTCTGAAAATTATCAAGCACAGCCTTTAACATCTGTGCATTTGTCCTCACATTTATAAAATTAATTCCAAATGGAATACTTAGCTTTGTAGGTCCAGATATCAAAGTTACATCTGCACCTCTGTCCCTAGCCTCTTCAGCTATGGAATAACCCATTTTTCCTGAAGACCTATTTGTTATATATCTTACTGGATCTATATCTGCTATAGTCGGCCCTGCGGTTACAAGAACCTTTTTTCCCCGTAAGTCCTTAATACCATAAAGCATACTCTCAATTACTCGAGCTATAAAATCAGCATCTGGAAGTTTTCCTTCACCACTATCGCCACATGCCAATCTTCCTACAGCTGGCTTTATGAATTCATATCCAAACTTCATAAGCTTATTTATATTATCCTGCAAGATTGGATTGGAATACATATTTGTATTCATAGCAGGGGCAAAAATTACAGGAGCCTTAGTTGCCATTATAGTTGTAGTTAGAAGATCATCTGCTACTCCACTTGAAACCTTTCCTATTATATTAGCCGTAGCAGGAACTATTGCTACCAAATCTGCTTTCTTTGCAAGAGAAATGTGTTGTATTTCGAAAGCTCGTGGTTCTTCAAACATATCAGTGTGTACTATATTTTGACTTAAAGTCTGAAAAGTAAGGGGAGTAACAAATTTTGCAGCAGACTTTGTCATTATTACATTTATATCAAAGTCCTTTTTTTTCAGCTTACTTATAACATCCAGTGCTTTATAAGCTGCTATTCCACCAGTTACCCCTATGACAACTGTTTTCTTGCCATTTACCATTATTTAATTCCCTCTTTTACAGTTTCATAGGTAATCAAATCTTGATCTATTTCATTAATGGCTATAGTAACTGGTTTAGTTGAATCTACATCTACAAGTGGTTCCGAATCCTGGATTAGTTGTCTTGCCCTTTTAGCTGTTATAGTAACTAAAGTATACCTATTATCTACCTTTTTAAGTAAATCCACAATAGATGGATTTATCATTGAATTATTCATATAAAATACCCTCCTTAGAATTTAATATCTCATCTTTAATCCTGTCTACTCTACATTTTTCAGCTGTAATTATGCTCTCTATATTTTCCACTGCATTGTCTACAGTGTCATTTATAACCGCATAATTATATTTTGAAACATAATTTATTTCCTTATAAGCTGACTTAAATCTTAGATTCAAGGACTCAGGTGTTTCGCTTCCCCTACCTATAATCCTGTTTTTAAGTTCCCTCATTGAAGGCGGAAGTATAAATATAAACACCCCTTCTGGATAGCTTTCTTTTACCTTTAAGGCTCCCTGAATATCAATTTCAAGCACTACGTCTTTTCCTTCATCTATAGCTTTCAAAACTTGAGACTTAGGTGTACCATAATAGTTTTCATAAACTTTAGCATACTCTAAAAAATCCTTATTTTTTATTTTATCCTTAAAAGTCTCCTCAGTCAAAAAATAATAATTTACTCCATCTACCTCCCCTTTTCTTGGAGACCTAGTAGTAACTGAAGTAGAAATCCAAAAATCATTTTTTTTCAGTAATGCCTTGCAAACTGTACCTTTTCCAGTTCCAGAAGGTCCTGATATGACAATTAGCAATCCTTTTCTTGACATTATTCCTCAACCTCACCAATATCATCTTCACCATCTTTGGAAGACAATCTATGTGCTACAGTTTCAGGTTGAACTGCTGAAAGTATCACATGATCACTATCTGTTATTATAACAGCTCTTGTTCTTCTTCCATAAGTAGCATCTATAAGCATTCCCCTATCTCTTGCTTCCTGAATTATTCTCTTTATGGGAGCGGATTCTGGACTTACTATAGCCACCAATCTATTTGCTGAAACAATATTTCCAAATCCTATGTTTATTAATTTTATACCCATACATTTCCTCCTATCTTACTCCACGTTTTGTATTTGCTCTCTTATTTTTTCTATTTCGTTTTTTATATTCAATGTAACTTTAGTTATATCCAAATTTGTTGATTTAGAAGCAATTGTATTTGCCTCTCTATTCATTTCCTGTAGTATAAAATCAAGTTTTCTTCCTACAGGCTCCTTCAATGTTAAAGTCTCTTTAAATTGTACTATATGGCTATTTAGCCTTACAATTTCTTCATCAATACAAGATTTATCTGCAAATAGTGCTATTTCCATTGCAACTCTATTCTCATCTACTGGATATTTATCCAGCAAATCCTTCAATCTCTCTGAAAGCTTTTCTTTATATTCCTTTACTACTTGAAAAGATTTATTTTCTATAGTATTTAGTAAAGTTTGAATAGAACTGCATTTTTCAAGTATATTTTTTTCTAGTTTCTCCCCCTCTTTTTCTCTCATACCCACTAGCATTTCTAATGCATCATTAAAAGCAGTTAATAAATACTTCCATATATTTTCAAGATCAGCATCTTCCTTTTTTACAGTTATAATTTCTGGGAATTTGGAAATAAGTGAGAGAGATATATTGTCCTTTATATTGTATTTTTCCTTAATAGCATTTAAACATTCTACATAGCTATTAGCTAAACCTTCATTTAGTACAGCCTTTGTAGACTGATCTTCAAAATTCATTTGAGTTATAAAAACATCTACTTTACCCCTGTTTATTTTTTGCTGAATAATTTTTCTCATTCTGTCTTCCAGAGGCATAAGACTTTTTGGCATTTTAATATTTAAATCACAGTATCTATGATTTACACTTTTTATCTCCACTATAAAACTTTGTTCCTCACTTTCTATAGTGCCTCTTCCAAAACCAGTCATACTTTTAATCATTATAATTTCATCCTTCCATGAAGCCTCATCAATCCACATTTTATTATACATACATATTAATAACAATTTCAAGAAAAACTTATGAGTACTTTAGTTTCAATTGATCTATTATAAACCTAAGTTTAAAAGCAAGATTTAAAATGATTATACCATAAAATATCTCCAACAAACAAACCTGCAGGAATGTTCAATAAAATTTATTTTGAGCTATGTAATTATACTCAAAAATTTAGGGCCCTAGACAATATCAAAATCATCTAAAGTCCTAAATTTTAAAAGCACAGATGTTAAAATTTACGCCATTATAGGTACTTTTAAGTAAAATAAAATACATGATGAAACATTAAAGTAAAATGCATATTAATCCGCCATTACCTTCATTTATGATTTTCTGAAGTGTTTTTTGTATTTTAATTTGAATATCTTCTGGCATTTTATAAAGCTTATTTTGTAATCCCTCTTTCACTAATATCTCTAGAGATTTTCCAAACATATTGCTCTGCCATATTTTAGATGGATCGCTTTCGAATTGTTCCAAAAGAGATTTAACCATCTCTTCGCTTTCTCTTTCTGTACCCATAATAGGAGAAATCTCGGTTTCAATATCTGCTCTAATAAAGTGAAGTGAAGGTGCACTTGCCTTTAATTTTACTCCAAATCTATTTCCCTGTTTTACAATTTCAGGCTCTTCTAATTTCATTTCAGAAAGTTGTGGAGCAACTAGTCCATAACCTGTTTCCTTTACTTCCTTTAATGCACCTGCTATCTTATCATATTCCACTTTTGCACTGTGCATTTCTTTTACTATGTTTAATAAGTCACTTTCACCTTCGATTTTTTTCTCACAGATCTCACTCAATATTTTATAATAAAGATCCTTTCTAGGTGTTAAATCAATTCTGGCAGTACCTTCTCCCATATTTATTTCTCTTACCATAGATTCTCCAATAAATTCTACATCTTTAAAACTTTCTAGTGACTTTGTTATATCTCTAACCTTATATATATTACTACACATATCTTTTACTAGTCCTATAAAATCTAGCTTCAGCCAGTGTGATGGATCCATTTTTTCTATCCATTCCGGCATATCAATATTTATCTCTTTAACAGGGAATTCTTTAAGTACTCTTTGAAATACATTTGTTATGTCGTCTTCTTTCATATTAAGTACATCCATAGTTTGGACAGGCACATCATATTTACCTTCTAACTCTTTTTTCAAGGCTACCGTATCAGGATCAAACGGATGCTGAGAATTTAGCACCATTATAAATGGTTTATTGATGGATTTTAGTTCATTAACCACTCTTTCCTCTGCTTCAACATAATCTGCTCTCTCTATATCCGTTATAGAACCATCTGTCGTAACCAAAAGTCCTATAGTAGAATGCTCATTTATTACTTTTTTCGTCCCTATTTCAGCTGCTTCTTCAAAAGGAATTTCATAGTCATACCATGGAGTAGTAACCATTTTAGCCTCTTCGCCTTCCATATATCCAGCTGCACTTTTAACTATATACCCAACACAATCTACCATTCTAACTTTAAATTTAGTTCCTTCATTTAAATTTATCTCTATGGCTTCATTTGGTACAAATTTAGGTTCTGTAGTGTGAATAGATTTTCCTGAGGAGCTTTGTGGAAGTTCATCTTTAGCTCTCTGTTTTTTATAGGAATTATCTATGTTAGGAAGAACCATTATTTCCATAAACCTCTTTATAAAAGTTGATTTCCCAGTTCTTACAGGTCCCACAACACCTACATATATATCCCCCTGAGTTCTGTCTGCAATATCTTTGTATATATCAAAATTTTCCAAAATATACCCTCCAATAATCTAATATTATCAGTATATATATATTTTTATTGGGCATATTTTATTACTAATATTATTGATTAATACACTTCATCCTTTTTTGCTCTGGTCATAAGCTCATATACGGTATACTTAGGCTCTTTTCCTTGAAACAGTATGCTGTAAAGTGCCTCTGTTATTGGCATCTGCACATTTAATTTTTCTTTTAATTCATAAAAAGCTCTACAAGCTTTTATACCTTCTACTACCATTCCTACTTCCTCTACTGCTTTATTTACAGGAATCCCCTGTCCTATAAGTATACCTGCCCTTCGATTTCTACTATGAATACTTGTACAAGTGACTATAAGATCACCTATACCTGTAAGTCCCGAGAAGGTTTCCCTTCTGCCTCCTAATTTTTCACCAATCCTTACTATCTCAGCAATTCCCCTAGTCATGAGAGCTGCCTTTGAATTATCTCCATAACCTATACCATCTGAAATTCCACAGGCAAGTGCAATTACATTTTTAACTGCTCCTCCAATTTCCACTCCTATAATGTCTTCATTTGTATATATCCTAAACTTATTTGTCATAAACAAATCTTGAATTTTTTTGGCATATTCCATATTTTCTGAAGACACAGCTACTGTAGTTGGTATATCCCTAGCTACTTCTTCCGCATGGCTTGGTCCTGAAAGTACCACTACCTTATTTAAAGGTAGTTCTTCCTGTATAACTTTAGAAAGTCTCTTTCCACTTTTTTCTTCTATACCTTTAGCTATGTTTACAATTATTTGATCTTCCCTTATAAAGTTTTTAAAATTTATCAGAACCTCTCTTACTGCCTGGGATGGTACTGACAACACCAGGACTTCTCCTTTTTCAATTACATCCTTTGCATCATTAGAGGCCTTTACATCTTGTGGAATAACTACACTGTGCAAATACCTTATATTTTCTCTCTTTACATTTATATCCTCAACTATACTTTCATTTCTATCCCACAAGTTTACCTTTACACCTTTTTTTGCAAGTATAACTGAGAGGGCCGTTCCAAAACTTCCCCCTCCCAAAAAAGATACAGATGAATACACAATTATTCCTTCCTTTCCCTAAACTCTAACTTTATCCCTGTTCCCGTAAAGTCGAAGTTATCTCTCAATTGATTTTCGATATACCTTCTATAAGAAAAATGAACACAGCTAGGGTCATTTACGAAAAATACAAAAGTAGGAGGTTTATTTCCTATTTGAGTTACATAGTAAATTTTTAATCTCTTACCCAATATAACAGGAGGTTCTTTCATCATAACTGCTTTACTTATTATGTCATTTAACACTCCTGTTTTTATCTTTTTGCAGTAATTGTCATAGCATTCTCTTATAAGTTGTAAAACCTTATTCACTCTCTGTCCTGTTTTTGCAGATATAAATAAATAAGGAGCATATGGCATAAAAGAAAGACTTGTTCCTATTTCCGTCTTATATTTGTCAACTGTTTTTGTATCCTTATCTATTAAATCCCATTTGTTAATTATAACCATAATAGATTTACTTAATTCATGAGCATAGCCTATTATCTTTTCATCCTGCTCACTTATATTGTGAACTGCATCCAATATAAGCACACACACATCTGCCCTCTCTATTGCAGTGTAAGTTCTTATTACACTATATTTCTCTATTTCCTCTTTAACCTTACTCTTTTTTCTAAGGCCTGCAGTATCTATAAGTAAAAACTTTCCATAGTCCGTTTCCAGGTAACTGTCCACAGCATCCCTTGTGGTTCCAGGAATATCACTTACAATAACTCTTTCTTCCCCTAACAATTTATTTATAAGAGATGATTTTCCTACATTTGGCTTTCCTATAAAAGCTATTTTTATATACTCATTGTCTATATCATCATCTTCATCATCTTTAAAGTTTTCCACCACTTTATCCAGCATATCTCCAAGTCCTAATGCCTGTGATGCAGATATAGCCATAGGTTCTCCTATACCTAAGTTATAAAATTCATAAACATAATCATTTTGATTTATATTATCTATTTTATTCACCACAAGTACAACTGGTTTTTTACTTTTTCTAAGCATTTGGGCTACTTCCCTATCTGCTGCAGTAACCCCTTCTTTTCCATCTACTATAAATATTATTACATCTGCAGTTTCCACTGCCACCTGGGCCTGCCTTCTCATTTGAGAAATTATTACATCAGTGCTTTCAGGTTCAATTCCACCTGTATCAATTATGGTAAAATTATATTTTAACCATTCTGCCTCAGCATACACCCTGTCTCTCGTAACTCCAGGTGTATCTTCCACTATAGATATTCTCTTTCCTGCTAATTTGTTAAATAACGTAGACTTACCTACATTAGGCCTTCCTACTATAGCAACTATTGGTTTTCCCATTAGTTATTCCACCTCACTGTTTTCATTTATAATCTGTATTAAATCATTTCCAGTATAATCACATACCAGTATGTTTCTACTTAAAGTTTTTTCTAATTCATCTAAAGTTATATCATCTAAAAATACCCTTTTATCTGAATTTGAAAGCTCATATCCTTTTCTAAGCATACATTCCGGTATTACTATGTTTTTCCCTAAGGTCTTATATTTTAATTGTTCTATTATATCTCTTGCCGTAATAAGCCCTGCCACAGTTATAGTATGGCCAAAAAAATTATTTATTATTTTTTTTACATCAATTATTATATCTGGGTTGTTTTCCATTATTTTTTCTGCTGCATGTTTTATTTCACTATAAGCTAATTCCCCAGTTAAAAATGTAAATGATCCTCGTGCATCTTTATTTAAATTTTTAAGCTGATTTGAGATATTATCCCTAAAGAGTCTTACCATACCCACACCATCTTCCAATTGGCTGTAATTTTCATAAAAATTACAGCTTGGAATCTTGGTTTGAGAGATAAGATAAAATTCATCAGATAATCTTACAAAAGGAACTCCTATTTCTTCTATATATTTACGCTGCAATTCTTCTGCAATCTTTAATTGGTTAGATGCAGAATTTTTATCGTATCTAGATAATTTAAAAAGGTTATGCCTGTACTTTGTAATTCCCACAGGAACCACTGCCACATTTGTGATTTCAGGATATAATCTATACAAATCCTCTACAGTTCTTTTAAATTCTGATCCATCATTTATACCCGGACATAATACTATCTGACAATTTACTTTTATACCACTTTGGGTAAGTCTTTTTAATAATGTATATATATTGCCAGCAAATTTATTATTTATCATTTTAATTCTAAGATCTGGATTAGTAGTATGTACAGATACATTTATAGGACTTATCCTATATTTAATTATTCTATCTATGTCCTCATCATTCATATTAGTAAGTGTCACAAAATTTCCTTGAAGAAATGCCAATCTTGAGTCATCATCTTTAAAATAAAGGGTATCTCTCATTCCCTTTGGCATCTGATCTATAAAACAAAATATGCATTTATTATGGCAACTTTTAGGTTTATCAATAATAGGTTCCTCAAATTCCAATCCCAGCTCTTCATCATATTCCTTTTCTATCTCTAAATCCCACACTTCTCCACTTTGCTTTTCTATTTCAACTTTAATATACTCATCGCTTATCAAAAATTTATAATCTATAATATCCTTGACTTTCTCTCCATTAATGGATAAAAGATAATCTCCCTTTTCTATGCCCATTTCCTCAGCAATGCTTTCATATTTAATTGCTTTTATTTTACTTCCCATTTATACAACTCCCGGCTAAAATTTATGATATGACACTTTCAATCTATTGAGTTACACCATTAAACTCTAGAAACTTTAACATACATTTAGAATATAACCTAATATGCATATTTAGTCAATTATTAAACTTTTTAAATAAAAAATCTCCCTAAATTAATAGAAGAGATTTTGTTAAAATTATAGTAAATTTATTAAAAACAGTACAATTCCTGAAATAACAGCACAGCTTGGTATAGTAAATACCCAGGTTATAACTATATCTTTAACTACAGACCACCTAACTGCTGAAAGTCTTTTAGCTGAACCAACTCCCATTATAGCTGAATTTATTATATGAGTTGTGCTAACAGGTGAATGAAACATAGTAGCTGTTAATATTACCACAGAAGATCCCATTTCCGCTGCAAAACCACTTACAGGCACTATTTTAGCCATTTTAGAACCCATGGTTTTAATTATCCTTTTTCCTCCCATTGCAGTTCCACATGCCATAGCAAGTGCACAGATTATTTTTACCCATGTAGGTACTGAAAATTCTTTTATAAACCCAGCACTGACAAGAGTCATAGTTATAACTCCCATAGTTTTTTGAGCATCATTTCCACCATGATTTAGAGCTAAAAACATGGTAGAAAAAATTTCAGCTTTTGAAAATATTTTTGTTACAGTAGAAGGCCTCGTATTTACTAGAAATGCTTTTATTATATTCATAAGAATAAATCCCACTATAAATCCTATTACTGGTGACAATATGAGCCATAAAATAACATTCCAAAAAAGAGTTGACCAATTGACAATTAGAAATGTACCCTTATATATAATTGCTGATCCTACTAATCCTCCTATAAGGGCATGGGAAGAACTGCTAGGTATTCCAAAATACCAAGTTATTAAATTCCATATTATAGCTCCAACAAGAGCTGCTATAATTACTTCCTGAGTTATGTTATTAGGATCAACTATACCTTTTCCCACAGTTTCCGCGACTGAAACGCTTAAAAAAGCACCTGCAAAATTTAAAACTGCAGAAATTACAACGGCCTGTCTTAAAGATAAAGACCTTGTAGATACAGCACAGGCTATAGCATTAGCACTATCATGGAAACCATTAATAACATCAAATATAACTGCAATTACAACTATTAAAATAGTTATTACTAAAGTACTAGGCATTTTTCATTACTACTCCTTCAATAACATTAGCTAAATCCTCACAGGCATCTAAAGTATCCTCAAGATATTGATATATTTCTCTCCATTTTATGACATCTATAACTTCCATGTCTTTTCTAAATATATCACCAATAGCTTTTCTTGAAACTACATCTCCATCTTCTTCTATCCTATTTACCTCTATTATTTTCTTTGATAACTGTTTGCTTGTTTTCATATTTTTTAATTCTTCCATTATAATGATAAGTTCCTTACAACACTGAACTATCATTTTGCTTAATAAAATAGCGTCTTCCGTGCATTCATTTACATTAAACATAACAAATCTACTAGCTGTAGATTCCATATAATCAATAATATTATCCATGTCGTTTGCTATTGTATATATATCTTCCCTATCAATTGGGGTAATAAATGTCTTATTTAGCTGTTCCAATATCTCATGCTGTTTTTTATCTCCTTCATGTTCCACCTCTTTTAATTTTTTTAAATTTTCTTCTGAATTTTCCAAGTTATTTAAAAAATCTAACAACAATTTTGCTTCTGTATAGGCAATATTTGCAGTTTGTACAAAGAATTCATAGAATTTGTCTTCTTTTGGAGTAAAAGCAAACATTATATCCCTCCCTATTATTGAAAATATATATTTTCGACCTTATAAAGTATAACATATAATTAACTAAAATTAAATACAAAATTAACCTCTATATTATATGCGAATATAATATTAATATGATAACTAAATGCATGAACTATACCATTTTAATATATTACATGACATTAAAAATTAAAAATAATTAAAAATTCTACAGAAATTTACTGATAACTTAATTTACACCAAAGGCTAATATTTTGCAAAATAAATGCACCTAGTTTCCTAAGTGCATTGCTAAATATATTTATTCATTTAAATCTTTTTGTTCTCCTGTAACTAAATATATGGCCTCTTCACATATATTAGTTACATGGTCCGCTATTCTTTCCAAATATTTGCATACAAATAACAATTGGGCAAATTGATTTATCTTGCTTTTATCTTTATTCATCAATTCCAGCATTTCTTTAAATACACTTTTATATAATTTATCTACCTCATCATCCATTTTGCAAACTTCATACGCTTCTTCCACGTTTCTGTCCACATAAGCATCTAATGCCCTCTTTATCATCTTATTTATTATCTCAGCCATTTGAGGTATATATATAAGCTTTCTTTCATACTTTTCACTTCCTAGTCTCAATGTAACTTTCGCTATGTCTACAGCATGATCAGCTATTCTTTCTAGGTCAGTTACTAATTTAGATGTAGTAAATATTATCCTTAAATCCGTAGCAATAGGTTGTTCTCTTGCTGTCAATTTTATACACTTATTTTCTATTTCTTTCTGGAAATTATCCACTAAATCGTCATTTTTTATAGTTTCCTTTGCAATTTTTATATCTTGATTAACTAAAGCTTCTATACATTGATGAATTTGCTTTTCAACTACACTTCCCATCCTAAGTACATCATTGTGCATTTCCGATAATTCATAATCAAATTTACTTCTCGGCACAATATCACCTCTCTTAAATATAATATATACCTTTATTTTAAAATTATAGTTTAGCCAAACCTTCCTGTAATATAATCCTCTGTTCTTTTATCTTTAGGTTTATAAAAAATATTTTCTGTTTTTTGTGCTTCTATAACTTCTCCATTTAGGAAAAAAGCAGTATAATCTGATATTCTACCAGCCTGCTGCATATTATGCGTAACTATTATTATAGTATATTTTTTCTTTAATACATCCATTAATTCTTCTATTTTTAATGTAGATATAGGATCTAATGCAGAAGTAGGTTCATCCATAAGCAGCACCTCTGGTTCTACTGCAAGAGTTCTTGCTATACACAATCTTTGCTGCTGACCACCAGAAAGCCCTAGTGCACTTCTATTCAATCTGTCTTTAATTTCATCCCATATAGCTGCCCCTTTTAAACTATTTTCAACTAATTCATCTAATTTACTTTTGTCCTTTATACCATGTATCCTAGGTCCATATGCTACATTGTCATATATTGACATAGGAAATGGATTAGGGCTTTGAAATACCATTCCAATTCTTTTCCTCAAATCTATTACATCATAATCTTGATATATATCCTTGCCTTCAAAAAACACTTTTCCTTCTATTCTAACTGACTCTATCAAGTCATTCATTCTATTTAAAGTTCTCAAAAATGTAGATTTTCCACACCCAGAAGGTCCTATTAATGCTGTAACTGAATTTTTTTCTACATTCAAACTTACTTTTTTAAGAGCCTGGGTAGATCCATAATATAGATCAAGATCTTTAGTATATATTATATCCATCAACTTTCCTCCTCATTTTTTACCAGTATAGGCTTCATATATTTTTTTTCCGAGAATTCTGGCTAAAAAATTAAACAATAATACCATAATTACCAAAACTGCAGAAGCTTTATTAGCTATTTGCGATGCATCTGGTACCATTCCCTCAGAATTTAACTTCCATATATATACTGCTATCGTTTCCGCAGGTCTCATTAAGCTGAAAGCAGAACCATTATTAGTCAAACTTATATAGGAGAAATTTAATTTAGGTGCACTCATTCCTGCCGTATATAAAAGTGCTGCTGCTTCTCCAAATATTCTCCCTGCTGCAAGTATTATACCTGTCAATATCTGTGGTATTGCCGACGGAAGAACTACCTTCGATATAGTTTGCCACCTTGTTGCACCAAGTCCAAGACTAGCCTCTTTTACAGGAATTGATGCTATCCTTATAGCATTTTCGCTTACCCTAGTTAAAGCTGGCAAATTTAATATAGATATGGCTAACGACCCTGATAATAGTGTAAACCCCCAACCGGTCATATTTACAAATATGAGAAGTCCAAACAATCCTACTACAATAGAGGGCAAAGAAGACATGGTCTCTATACACAATCTTATCATATTTAAAAGCTTTCCTTCTCTAGCATACTCTGCTAAGTATATTCCCCCTCCTATACCAAAAGGAATACTTATAATAAGTGCAACTATTAGCATGTAAAAAGAATTAAAAAGCTGAGGTCCTATACCTCCTCCTGCTTCTCCAAATTTTTCATTTCCAAATAAAAATGATGGTTTAAAAAAGCCTATGCCCTTAAACAATATATATCCTATCAAAGCTACCAAAAGAGCTATTACAAAAACAGTTACTGCATAAAAGACTCCAGTCCAAATTCTATCTTTAACTTTAGCATCCATTATTTTATTTCACTCCTTTTTTCAATAGCTCGTATTATTATAATAAATATAAAAGAAATTATTAAAAGAAATAGCGCTAAAGACCATAATGCGTCATTCCATGCAGTTCCAGATACAGTATTGCCCATATCCATAGTTAAAACGCTAGTAAGTGTGGATGTAGGACTCAATAAATTTTTAGGGAATTTCACTGTATTTCCTATTACCATTTGCACTGCAAGAGCTTCTCCAAAAGCCCTAGCAAGACCTAATACTACTCCCGTCAATATACCACTTTTAGCAGATGGAATTATGACTCTTCTTATAGTCTGCCATCTAGTTGCACCAAGTCCATAAGATGCCTCCATATAGCTTTTAGGAATAGTTTTTACAGCATCTGCCGATATGCTTGCTATAGTAGGTAAAATCATTATACTCAAAACTAATATACCTGCAATTAAGCTAAAACCAATACCCCCAAAGCTTGTTTTTAAAAATGGCAGAAGTACACTAAATCCTACCCAACCATATACAACTGAAGGTATACCTACAAATAATTCTAGAGAAGGTTGTAATATCTTAGAACCTATTTTAGGAGATATATAATGCATAAATACAGCAAGTGCTATACCTATAGGTGCACTTATTATAACTGCTCCTACAGAAACAAGTATAGATCCTACAAAAAATATAGCTGCCCCAAGTTTTGGATTGCTGCTGTCAGGAACCCAATTAGAAGTAAATAAAAACTCAGTTATAGGATATCTCCATTTTACAAATGTGTTTATTCCTTTTGAAAATATAAAAACTATTATACTCAATGTAAGGACTATAATAATTAATCCACAAAGCGTTGCAAATCCTCTTCCTATATACTCATTTTTTAGTTTATTCCAAAATGACTTTTTCTCCATATTCACCGACCTCAAATTTATATTTTTAATGGCCAACTGTTTTTGCAGCCAGCCATTAAAACCTTCCAAATTATTTTTCATTCATATCACTCATTGGTATATATCCAAGTTTCTTTATAGTATCTTTATTTTCATCACTAAGCACGTAATCTATATAAGTTTTGGCCAGTCCTTTTGCTTCTCCGTTTGTATACATATGTTCAAAGGACCAGAAGGGATATTTTTTAGAAGTTATATTCTCCGTTGAAGCCTCAACGCCTTCTATTTTTAAAGCTTTAACATTATTTTTTGCTGATCCTGTTAAATAGGAAAGAGCTAGATAGCTTATAGAACCTTGAGTTGTCTTGATTGCACTTTCTACACTTCCATTAGCATCCTGAGTTGTTCCAATTCCTTCCTTTTCATCCTTTCCACCCATTACCGTATCTTTAAATGTAGCCCTTGTACCAGATGACTTTGTTCTATTTATTACATTTATCTTCATGTCATCTCCGCCTACATCCTTCCAATTAGTAATTTGGCCTGTAAATATTTTTTGTATTTGATCTTTTGTTAAAGAATCAACCTTAACATTAGGATTTACTACTACTGCAAATCCTATTGCACATACCTTATGGTCTACTAACTGCTTTGCCTTACTTGCATCTAATTTTGATTCTGCCGTTACGTCAGAATTTCCTATATCTGCGGTATGCTGTAATGCTAAATTTAAACCAGTACCGCTTCCTCCACCTTGAACATTTATAGTTGCCTTCGGGTTTTTCCCAGAAAACGTCTTTCCGATCTGTTCTGCTAAAGGCTGAAGTGCAGTAGATCCTGCTAATGTTATAGCTCCTGTTACTTCCTGTTTAGATCCTTCTGATGTACCTCCAGAACTACTTTGATTTTTGCTTCCACCGCATCCAACAAATGCTCCTGCAACTACAGTAATAGTAATAGCTGCTATAAGAGCTCTTAAGCCTTTTTTCTTCATAATATTAGACCTCCTTAAAATTTGCTTCCTAACAATAATATTGCATCAAACACTTACTACCTACATTGTTTATAATATTCCTCAAAGATTAATCCTTTATTACATGTATGTTAATTAAAATTAACATCCGCACTTATTTCTTTAAGTACAGATGTTAATTTAACATTTATTACATATTTTCATTTTTACTATTAGCATCCAACGGAATTTTAACTATAAATTTACTTCCCTTTCCAACTTCACTTTGAAGATCTATAGTTCCACTAAGGCCTAAAACTATATGTTTTACTATAGCAAGTCCGAGTCCTGTTCCACCCTGATTTCTTGATCTAGCTTTATCCACTCTATAAAATCTTTCAAAAAGTCTATTTTGATGCTCTTTTGAAATTCCTACCCCATTATCCTCTACCCATAAAACACAATTATTATCTTGAAGTATTGTTCCAATTTTTACTGTGCCACCATTGTTAGTATATTTTATTGAATTGTCCATGAGATTTATTACCATCTGCTTAAATCTATCTGCATCAGCCCATATGCTAGGTACCTTATCTCCTATTTTCTCTATCTTAATATTCTTTTTATATGCTGCGGTTTTCATCATACAGCAAACATCTTTTACTATGTCGTCTATTTTTACTTCTTCTACCTTATCTATACTATTACTTTCTATATGGGAAAGAGTTAATATATCATTTATCAATCTGGTAAGTCTATCCGCCTCATCATTTATTATGCTTAAAAATCTATTTTTATTTTCAGCATCATCTACATACTTTAAGGTTTCTGCAAATCCTTTTATAGAAGTAAGAGGGGTTTTCAATTCATGCGAAACATTGGCCACAAATTGAGATCTCATATTCTCCAACTTTTTTATATCCGTTATATCTTGAATTACTGCCACTTTACCTATTTTTTTACTGCTATTTATGATATAGGCTGTTTTTACCCTTAATTCTCTCTCTCTTGGCCACAGTATTTTGATTTCTCTGTAGTCATCCTCCATACTTTTAAATATATCTTCTAGTTCAAAATCCCTTATATTATCTATCAAACTTTCACCTATTATATCTTTTTTTATACCAAATATCTTTTTTGCATAGGGATTTATCATTATAATATTGTACTTAGTATCAACAGCTATTACACCACTGTCCATGCTTTTAAGTATTGCCTCTAGTTTATTTTGCTTATCTAGAGAATCCTTTAGGGTACTTTGAAGAGCATCTGCCATATAATTAAATGTATTTGCCAATTCCCCTATTTCATCTTTAGAATTAATTCTCACTCTTTTATCCAATTTTCCACTTGCTATACTAGATGTAGTATACTGAAGCTTTTTTATAGGGCCTACTATGGACTTTGAAAGCTTTAAGGCAAATACTATAGAAACAAGTATGGAGAAAAGAGTTATAATTATATAATATTTAAAATAATCATCCTCAAATCCCTTAATTGTCTGCATGGTAAATGCACTTCTTACTACATATCCATCTTTAAATATAGTAGCAAAATAAAGTGTTTTTTTACCCGTAGTATCACTAACTCTTATATCATAACCAGTCCCACTTTTTCTTGCTTCTTGAATTTCCTTCCTTTGATTATGATTATTCATATCCTTTTCTACTGCCACAGAATCGCTTATTACTTTACCATTCCTGTCTATTAAAGTTTCTCTTATAAGTTTATTTTCAAATTGCTTTTTAAAAAAACTTCCCCGGTTATCTATCTTTTCATTTTTCAGTACATTTATTATAATCTGGTTATTCACTTTTAAAGTTTGTTTCATATTCTCAATATATTCATGATTTTCAATTACTATAAATAATATAGTTGTTATAAGCATACTAAATATAAGAGTACAAAGCATGGAAAGCGTTAATCTTTTTTTCATTTTTTTCACCAACTACTCTTCTGAGTTAAATCTGTAACCAATGCCACGAATAGTTTCAATATACTTAGGTTTTTTGTCGAAATCCTCTATTTTTTGTCTTAAATGCCTTATGTGTACATCCACTGTTCTAGTTTCTCCAACATATTCATATCCCCATATTTTATCTAATAGAAAATCTCTAGTCATTACTCTTCCCCTATTTTTTATAAGCATTTTTAGGAGTTCAAATTCTTTTAAGGTTAATTCTACCTTTTCTCCATCTTTAATGACTTCATGTTTATCGAAATCTATGCTTACCTGTCCAAATACATAGCATTTATCTACAGGTTTTAATGCTGTTCTCCTGAGTACAGCTTTAACCCTAGCAACTAGTTCCCTTATAGAAAAAGGCTTTGTCATATAATCATCTGCTCCAAGTTCTAATCCTAGTACCTTGTCAAATTCCTCTCCTCTTGCAGTTATCATTATTACAGGAATAAAAGATATAGCATTGTCCCTTCTTATTTCTTTACACACATCATATCCATCCATTCCAGGCAGCATTACATCCAGTAAAATTAACTGAGGCATCTCTTCCCTTACAATTTTCAATGCATCTATCCCATTTCCTGCCACAATAACCTTATATCCATTTTTCTCAAGATTAAATTTAATAAGTTCGCAAATATGTTCTTCATCATCTACTATTAATATCTTTTCTTGTAACATAATAATCCCCCATTTTTATTTTAGATAAATAAATGAAAACATTCTTCCATAGTCTTTATTTTTTCTATAAGAATGCATTTCATATTCAGTATTACAATAGGTACATATATCTAAATATTTTATATTTTCACTTTCTATTTCTCTGTCTTGAAGTTGATATAATATACATTTTTTTAGATCAAGATTTCTATTTCTAAATACATCCTTAAATCTATAAAAATCAGAGTTTTTAAATTTATCCATTACTTCTTCCCCAACTTCATAACAGCAGCTGTGAATATGTGGTCCTACACATACTATTATATCTTTAGATTCACTTTTGAAATTCCTTTCAAGTTTTTCAATAGTTTTAGAAAGAATACAAGCTAAAGTACCTTTCCATCCACTATGGACTGCTGCTATAACCTTATTTTTTTTATCATATAAAAGTATTGGAATACAATCTGCGTTAAAAACCCCTACAGCTGTGTTACGCTCATTTGTAATTATTCCATCTGCATCCTCTTCATCTTTGCCTGTATAAATTATACTCTGACACCCATGAACTTGATTCAAATATCCCACAGTTTTCAAATTAAACCATCTTTTTAAATTTTTAATATTTTCCTTTCCAGAATCTGTGGATTTATTAAAGCTTAAATCATTTTTAGCTGTTGAAAATATTACTTCTGCACCTTGTAAATCTATTTTTATAAATTCATAATCTTCTACTGTAATTTTCTCCATATTAATCCTCCATCTAGAATTTATTTCAAAATCAAAAACATCTTTAAAATTATCTTAAATATATTTTAACATTGTTTTTTTAATTGATGGGATTATAAATATCTTTTAACTTTAATTTAACATAAAATAAATGATATGCTTAAAGCATACCATTTATTTATTTGAAATAAGATTTTTTATTTCCTGCATAAAAGTATTTATATCCTTAAATTGTCTGTAAACAGACGCAAACCTGACATAAGATACTTCATCCACCTTTTTTAAATTCTCCATAATAATTTCCCCTATTTCCGAGGAACTTATTTCTGTAATCATATTATTATTTATCTTTTTCTCTACTTCATCGGTTATATTTTCAATTTGTTTTCTTGAAACAGGACGTTTTTCACAAGCTTTTATTAATCCATTTAATATTTTTGTCCTGTCAAAATATTCCCTATTCATATTTTTCTTTACAACTAAAATGGGTACATTTTCAATTTTTTCATAAGTGGTATATCTTTTATTACACCTTAAACATTCTCTTCTTCTTCGTATAGCCATATTGTCATCTGTAGATCTTGAATCCACTACTTTAGTTTCATTGTATCCACAATAAGGGCATTTCACTTTAATTCACGTCCTTCATATAAGATAGTATACATATTATAATTATATACTTATTTTGTGGAAACTTCTACTCCTCTACAAGATTTTTTCCATCGACTAAAATTACATCTACACCTATTTTTTTTACATTACCCCAGGGTATTTCTATATCTTCATTTTTCCCAAATAATGATATTTTAAAAGTTTGAGATGGTAAAATAATTGATATTATCTTATGCTCTTCACAATTTATCTTTAGATCTTTTATAAAACCTAATTTTGCACCCGTATTTATATCTATTATTTCCATATTTCTTAGATTAGTTAAAGAAAATAAATCTCCTTCTAACTCCATTTATGTACATCCCCCATTTTTAATTATTTTCTAACTTAACTTTCGCAGTTTAAAAACTTCGCGAAGCAAAGCTTCGCAAGTTAAGAATTAATAATGAAGAATTAATAGTGAAGGATGATTTTTAACTCTCGCAAAAAATTTTTAAATTTATATAAGTCAGCTTTTAGTAATATTTTGTTTTAGCAAAACGAGTGGTGAAAAGCTTAATCAAAGATTTTTTGTAGTGTAACGGAAAAAATCCACATTAACTATTAATTTTTAATTCTTAACTATTAACTAAAAAAATTACGTCGTAATTTTTTTATATTAAGTCAAAATTTCATATGTGTGAAAGTTGAGTTTCTAATTATTATAAATTAAACATTATACCTATTTATATATATTTTCGCATATGCCTTAAAGCAGTTTTCTCTAACCTAGATACCTGCGCTTGTGATATACCTATTTCATCTGCTACTTCCATCTGAGTCCTTCCATCAAAAAATCTTAAATTAAGTATTAATTTCTCCCTGTCATTTAATTTTTTCATGGCTTCTTTTATTGATATGTTTTCCAACCAGTTTTCATCCAAATTTTTAGTATCACTTATTTGATCCATTACATAAATTGCATCACCACCATCATGATATATGGGTTCAAACAGGGAAACTGGATCCTGAATGGCATCCAATGCGAATACCACTTCCTCTCTTGGTATATTTAATTCCTCCGATATTTGTGATATAGTTGGTTCTTTATTATTTTCCCTTATTAATTTATCTCTAACTTGAAGTGCTTTATAAGCAATATCTCTAAGAGATCTACTTACCCTTATGGAATTGTTATCCCTTAAGTATCTTCTTATTTCTCCTATAATCATAGGTACAGCATAAGTTGAAAATTTAACATTTTGACTTAAATCAAAGTTGTCAATGGCTTTTATAAGCCCTATACATCCTACTTGAAATAGATCATCTACATTTTCTCCCCTGTTATTAAACCTCTGTATTACACTTAACACCAATCGTAAATTACCCTTTATAAACTTTTCTCTAGATTCATTATCTCCCTGCTGCATCTTTATTAAAAGTTCTTTCATTTCTTTTCCCTTGAGAACTGGCAATTTTGATGTATTTACGCCACAAATTTCTACTTTATTAATTATCATGTAATCAGCCCCTTTAGAATATATAGCATTTTAAGTATTTACTAAGAAGCTGAGTTTTATACTAAAGACAACCCTATAACATTTTATTTATTTCTTTTCTAAGTCTCTTTATTATTCTCTTTTCTAACCTTGATATATAAGACTGTGATATTCCAAGTAAGTCTGCAACTTCTTTCTGAGTTTTTTCACTTTTGCCATTTAATCCAAACCTTAGATTAACTATCTCCTTTTCCCTGTCACTTAATTTTTTCATAGCTAGCATTAGAAGCTGCTTATCCACTTCATCTTCTATAAAATTGTAAACTACGTCATTGTCCGTTCCTAAAATATCAGAAAGTAATAATTCATTTCCATCCCAATCTATATTGAGTGGTTCATAAAAAGAGATTTCTGCCTTTGTTTTACTATTTCTTCTCAGATACATAAGTATTTCATTTTCTATGCATCTAGAAGCATATGTAGCTAATTTTATTTTTTTTTCAGGATTAAATGTATTTACTGCTTTTATAAGACCTATGGTACCTACTGATACTAAATCTTCCACATTTACCCCCGTATTTTCAAACTTTCTAGCTATATAAACTACCAAGCGCAAATTCCTTTCTATGAGAGTAGATCTTACCTTCTCATCCCCAGAAA
Organism: Clostridium ljungdahlii; assembly: GCF_001636845.1. GTDB lineage: Bacteria > Bacillota > Clostridia > Clostridiales > Clostridiaceae > Clostridium_B > Clostridium_B ljungdahlii_A. Next base: position 32,587 of record NZ_LITT01000065.1, on the reverse strand, counting down.
CTAGCTTCAAAACTAAATCCTCTTCTTCTTTTTTGCTAAGTGGAGGTGGTAGTACATCATTTCCCCCTATATAATATATGTTTTTTATTGCAAATTTAAATTTTGTAAGTATTCTGTTCAACAATATTTTTAACCTAAGCATAATCATAGCCTCCATCATTTAATTTCCTTTTACATCAAGTAATTATTAGGCCCAAATGGGGTTTGTTTGTGAGGAATATTCTTTCTCCATCTGAGTCTTATTAACAATATTCTTAGTGTCTTTAGCACTTAGAATACGTTATCCTTTAGGGGAAAAACTTATCCATGAGCATATCATCCGTTATACACATATCGCCTATATCACTCCCCTAGAAAGAAGTGCATGATAATCGTCAAATTTACTCAATTTATCCTTGCAAATAGCAATTATAACTTCTCTACATTTAGTCTCTTGTCCAAAGTCTATTTTTACTACATCTGGCTTAAAGCCCTGAAGCTTGCCACACTTGCCGTTTATAACTCTATAGGGTATGTAAAACTTATCCATTTCCTCTAGATTTATATTTTCGAATACAGACTTCTCAACTATCACTACTGGCAAATTGGTAGCTGGCTCCCTAAGCTCGTTCCCGGTATCTAAAAAAGCCTTTACAGTCTTGCTTTTGTCTTTAAATACAATATCTACATCATAAATTAATTTAAACATCCTGTTCCTATCCTTAACATAAATTACCAACCTATCAATTATTATGTACAACACCATGATAGAAATAAAAAGCCATTCATAAGGGAAATTAATTATCATATAATCTCCTGTATAAGAGCAATTACTATATTGTACAAACATGCAAACACCTGCCAGCAGCATAGAATACAAAATAAATACAACTGAAATCTTAAAGTTACATATAAATCCCCTATTACCGAAAGAGATATAAATTAGCATAGCTGCTACCAAAATTTTAAAATAGAAAGCAGAAAATATATTTAAAGCTGGATAAATTAATGTAACCGTATAACCACTTCCTATGGCCGCAGCTAAAATCATAAATTTAAGTTTTATCTTTAACTTAAGAGTTCTTCCTGTAATATGCAATAAAAAAAAGTTTACTATAAAGTTTATCAAAATTAGCAAGTCTGCATATACTACCAATTGTAAACTCACCTCCACCTTCGTTTTCCTGTATTTACCTTTATTATATACTTATATATTTCAAAATTTTGTCATTTTTTAATCATATACAATATTTTTATTTTCTATATTATGCCACAAAATCTTTTTTTAGTACTATTTAAAATCATTTGAATTGCATAAAGTTAGATAATAAAAAATCCGTGTATAGTTTAAACTATACACGGATTTTTTCTACTTTCTCTGTCTCCTTAGGAAAGCTGGTACTTCCAAATTATTTTCATCAATTTTCTCATATTCTACGGAAGCTGCCGCTTCATCCTCATTATTCATCATACTTCGTCTTGAAGATTTGATATCGGATTTTGTCTCCCTCTTAACTTCATCCTTTCCCGTTTCAAAACCTGTAGCTATTACAGTAATTCTTATTTCATCTTTTATTTCCTCATCTATAACGGCTCCAAATATTATGTTTGCATCAGGATCTGCTGCATCTTGAACTATCTCTGCAGCTTCATTTATTTCTAAAAGCCCTAGATCCTGTCCACCTGTTATATTCAAAAGTACTCCAGTAGCCCCTACTATGGAAGTTTCAAGAAGTGGACTTGATATTGCCTGTTTTGCTGCATCCTGTGCCCTATTATCACCATTTCCCTTACCTACACCCATATGTGCAAGACCCTTGTCTATCATAATTGTTCTAACATCTGCGAAATCTAAATTTACAAGTCCAGGTATAGTAATTAAATCTGATATACCTTGAACGCCTTGTCTTAATACATCATCTGCAAGTCTAAAGGATTCCATTAAAGTTGTCTTTTTATCCACTACAGAAAGTAACCTTTCATTCGGTATTGTAACCAAAGTATCAACTTTATCCTTCAAATCCTTTATTCCCATTTCTGCATGAAGCATCCTCTTTCTTCCTTCAAAAGGAAAAGGTTTAGTGACCACACCTACAGTAAGTATACCCATTGATTTTGCAATTTCTGCAATTATAGGAGCTGCTCCTGTACCAGTTCCACCGCCCATACCTGCTGTAATAAATACCATGTCCGCACCTTTTATAGCTTGAGATATTTCATCCTTATTTTCCTCTGCAGCCTTTTTTCCTATTTCAGGATTTGCCCCTGCACCAAGTCCTTTGGTGAGCTTATCACCTATTTGTATTTTTTGCGATGCTTGTGAAAGCATTAATGCTTGCTTGTCTGTATTTATAGCTATAAATTCAACATTTTTTAATCCTTCTTTTATCATTCTATTTACGGCATTATTTCCTCCACCGCCGCATCCTATTACTTTTATCTGAGCAAATTGTTGAACATCAACATCAAAATCTAACACAATACCCTGCCTCCTTTATTAAAAAAAATCTGTAAAGAATTGTTTTATTCTTGATACAAAACTACTATTTTTATTTTTTTTACTTGTTTTTTCTTTTTGATCTGTTTCCTCATAATCACATATATCTTTATTTTCAATCGGATCCGTAAATGCCGTATTTTTAACTTTTATTGAATTTGAAACATCCTTTACTACTCCAACTGCTGTAGCATACATAGGACTAGCTGCTCCTATGTATTTTGGGATTCCAATTCTTACAAGCTTCTTCAACACATTTTCACCAAATTTTTCTATTCCATTTATAGCAGCCATTCCGCCTCCTACCATAACTACACCCGAAAGTTTATCATAATACTCAGAATTTCTTATTTCCTTATCTATTATAGAAAATAATTCTTCTACCCTAGCTTGTATAATTTGAACTAAAATATTATAGTCAACTTTTACTTTGTTATTATAATCAGCATCTACTTCTATCTTAAAGTTTTCTTCATCATGGTTTATTTCAAGACTTCCATATTTTATTTTGAGTTTTTCTGCCTCTGAAGCAGAAAGTTTTAAGCAAACTCCAATATCATTTGTTATTATATTTCCACCTAAACCTATAGTACTTATACTCCTCAAATTTCCACCCTCATAAATATAAATGTTTATAGACTCCGCTCCTGCATCAACCAAAGCTACTCCCCGTTGAATTTCATCTTCTTTTAATACTACTTCAGATATAGCTATGGGTTGAAATACTACTCCTAAAACTTTTATTCCTGCTTTATTTACGCTTTTAAAAATATTATTTACTATTGCTGACTGAGCCATTATTATTTGTGAGTCTACTTCCAATCTTAATCCGCTCATACCTATGGGATCCTTTATTTTGTCGTAACCATCAATTATGTATTGCTCAGGTATTACCCCTATTATTTCTTTATCATTTGGAACCGTAATAATCTTAGATGCTTTTAAAACTCTTTTTACATCATTTTGTTTTATTTCACGATCTTCTGAAGATACAGCAACTACACCTTTATTCCAAATAATTTCACTTATTCCTCCTGGTAAAGATATATACGCTTCCGATATTTTAGTATCAAGCATTCTTTCTAGAGAACTTATACATTTTTTTATAGATTCTGAAGTATTATCTATATCTACAACTATTCCTCTTTTCACTCCGGTACAATTTGAAGAAGTTATACCCATTATCTGTACTCCAGCATGTTTGTCCACTTTTCCAGCAGCAGCACATATATTGGACGAACCTATATCTATGCCAATTATATACTCATTCATTAAAGTATTTTTTCCCTCCTTTGCATAAACATAATTCCTAGATTCAACTTTTTGAATCTTAGAAGACGTTATCCATGTACGCAACCGCTCCTCAATTTCATAAAGTAAAGATCTTATTTACATTCATACAATTTTTATTATAAATATAAAATATTATCACATATTAGAGCACGAGCAGGTAGTCATCGGATAAAGAAAACTATAGGAAATACACATCCAAAATATATATTCAACAAAAAATCTAATTTTCCTCTTATATTTTATCACATTTTAATAAAAACTCAAATTAAGTTAAACAATATTAAATTAATTTGGGAATAAATCCTGTTCAGATACACCCCAATAAGGGGAAAAGACTTACAGCCTTTTCCCCAATAAAAATTTATTTAATTAGCTTTTTCTAAATCTTTTATCTTTACACTTCTACTGTGAATAGTGTGATTCCATTCTTTATCGTTTTTGTATATAATTCCTTGAAGAGAAATTGGAAACCACGTTATAACATATAGAGGATAAATTATGTAATACCCAAATATCCTAAGATCTAATTTTTTTCTAAAATAAGTACAAAAGGAGTATATACAAATTGTAATATAGAAAATAGTATCGCTATAATCGTAAATAAATCAAAATTTATAGAGTATACAACTGTATTGAAATTAGATATTAAATTATATGTCTTCATGAAATATTGAATTACGCCGCTTATAGCAGAAATTCCTATAAGAACAGTTACTATAGGTTGAATACTATAAAATGCACAATCAAGAAGTACAAAATTACAACTTTTTATTGATTTTTTCAAAAGCTTAAAAAAATATCTGCTAGACACATCTGCAAATCCCTGCATCCACCTTTTTCTCTGTTTCCAAGACTGGAAAAGTGTAAGTGGCTTTTCATCATATATTATGGCATCATGAGCCCATCCTACCTTATAACCATGCAATACCAATTTACATGTAAACTCCAAATCTTCCGTAAGACATGTAGCACCCCAACCTAATTTTTTTAAAACAGCTATATCTATGCAAAAACCAGTTCCACCAAGTTGAGTCGACAGACCTAAATTACTCCTGGCTAGTTGAAACATCCTATTGCAGGTCCAAAATGCTATAGAATAACTTCCCGTAATCCATGTATCGCGGGGATTTTTACTATCCAAATAACCTTGAACAACTTTATAGCCTTTGCAAAGTTGCTTATTCATCTCCTTTAAGAAATTTCTATTAACCAAATTATCAGCATCAAATATAGCAACAGCATCATATTTTTTTTTCATCTTAAAGATCCTATCAAACATCCACTCCAGTGCATAACCTTTACCTCTTTTTCCTTCAGTAAATCTTTCATATACAATGGAACCTTTTTTTCTAGCCTTTAATGCAGTTTTATCTGTACAGTTATCTGCAATTACAAAAATGTCGTATAATTTCTTAGGATAATCAAGTTTTTTTAAACTTTCTATAATGTCATCAATTACAACTTCTTCATTATGAGCTGCAACAACTAACGCAAAACTTTTTTTCGGTTTTACCTCTCCAGTATCTTTTTTTCTCCGTATGCCAAAAATTGATATAAACAAATAGTAAATAGATATTATATAAACTGTATAAGTTAAAACACGAGAGGTATTATGAATTAATTCCTTAAAAATGCTCAATTTAATCCCCCCTAATTCAAGGTTATTTTAGCACAAATAAAAATTAATTACTATAGTAATTATAATAATTAATCAAAATATTTGATTAATATAAAAAAGCAGCACTTAAAAGTTCTACTTTTCTACATAAATTCTCTATAAGGAAATTATTTTAGTTATTATATTTGCATCACAAGCATAGGCAATGGCAGATTCATAAGATATTAATCCTTTTTTATAAAGTTCCGCCAGTGCTATATCCATTGTCTTCATACCATACTTTGACCCGGTTTGCATTGAAGATTCTATTTGATAGGTTTTTCCTTCTCTTATCATATTTTTAATGGCAGGAGTGGCAATCATAGTCTCAACTGCTGCTATTCTTCCCTTACCATCTTCTCTATGTATAAGCTGCTGTGAGACTATTCCCCTTAAAACTGCTGCTAATTGTATTTTTATCTGCTGTTGTTGATACGGTGGAAATACATCTACAATTCTATCTATAGTTTTTGCTGCTCCTATGGTATGTAACGTTGAAAATACCAGATGTCCGGTTTCAGAAGCCGTAAGCACAACAGATATAGTTTCAAGGTCTCTCATTTCCCCCACTAAAATTACATCTGGATCTTCTCTAAGTACTGACTTTAAGGCATTAGCATAGCTTTGAGAATCTTTCCCTATTTCCCTCTGATTTATTATGGACTTGTTATGCTTATGTAAATATTCTATAGGATCTTCTAAAGTTATTATATGTGCGGCTCTTGTACAATTTATTTCATTTATCATAGCTGCTAAAGTCGTACTTTTTCCACAGCCTGTAGGTCCTGTTACCAAAATCAATCCTTTTTTATAGGATAAAAGATTTTTTATTACCTGTGGAAATTTAAGTTCATTTAAAGTAGGTATTTTCAATCCTACAACTCTCACTGCAATGGCATTACTTCCCCTTTGCTTAAAAACATTTACTCTAAATCTACCAAGTCCAGCTACAGAAAATGATATATCGATTTCTCCAATTTTCATATATTTATCATAATCTTTACCCAATATTTCTTTACTAAATCTTTCTGTATCTGATGGTTGTAGTTTTTCCTTTCCAAGTACTTCAAGTTCTCCATTTACCCTTATTACAGGAGCTATGCCTACGGTAAGATGCAAATCTGATGCCTTTTCTTTAATAGTTATTTCTAATAAATCTTTTAGTGATAGCAATTTAAGTTCCCCTCTCTGATACATCTATATTTTCAATAATTATTTTATAGAATAAAACTTTAATTCAAAAATTTAAAAGTTATTTATAAAATTATATTATACCTTATTATATTCGTCACTTATGTCTACTTTTTTATAAAAAATTTTAATTTGAGTTAAAGTTATTTATAATTATCAAAAAGTAAAATAAATTCCATATGCATTTACATAAAATTGTATAAAAATACATAATGGAATTTATTAAAACCTTTACTCTCTAATTTTCATCCAAAATTATCCTGTACCATAATTTAATTCTTTGTACAACTTTTTTAAAGCTTTTTTTTCAATTCTTGATACATAAGATCTCGATATTCCTAACAACTTAGCTATCTCTCTTTGAGTCCTTGGTTTTCCTTCCAAGAGGCCATATCGCATTTCCACAACACTTTTTTCCCTTTCAGATAAACAAGTGTTTATTTTAGAATATAATTTTTTTACCTGTAATTTTTGTTCTACAATCTCAATTATAGAACCTTCATCACTACTGAGAACATCCATAAGAGATATTTCATTTCCTTCTTTATCAACACCTATAGGATCTTCTAAGTACACTTCATTTCTAATTTTTTTATTATTTCTTATAAGCATCAATATCTCATTTTCTATACACTTTGCTGCATATGTTGCTAGTTTAGTTCCTTTAGACATATCAAAAGAATCTATTGCTTTAATAAGCCCAACAGTTCCAATTGAAATTAATTCATCTACTTCTTTACTAGGATATGAATACTTTTTTACAATATGTGCTACTAGTCTTAAATTTCTCTCCACTAAAATACTTTTAGCAAGCAAATCTCCCTGTTCTAATTTTTTGAGATAATATTCTTCTTCTTCATCACTTAAGGGTTGTGGAAATGAACTACTATTTGTAACGTAAGCCGTCATAAATACTACATTTCCCAGGATATCTAATAAGCAATTTGTTAAAAACACTTGTTGCTCCTCCTAACAGTGCTTATTAATATACTATGAATATATTTAAAAAAAGTGCACACATAAATAAATTTATTTAATTTCATTTTAAATACTGCTGTACTTTCAAAATCACATTTTTAAAAATAGGGGCTGCAGTATTTCCACCACTTTGGCTGTCTTTATTTATATCTTGAACAAAAACTACCATCGAATAATATCTTCCATTTGCTTTAAAAAAACCTGAAAACCATCCATCTGAATGTTCCTGTGCAGTTTTGCTGCTTCCAGTGAGTTCCACTCTCTGTGTGCTTCCGGTCTTTCCTCCTACTTCCATGTCATTTATATACGCTGATTTTGCTGTACCCATATCAACTACATTTATCATCTGCTTCTTCATTTCCTCTGCTGTAGATTTTTCAATTACAGAATTACTTGTAGTATTAACTTCTTCTATAATATTATTTTTATCATCTACGTAGCTATCTACTATGTAAGGCTTAACATATACTCCATCATTTATAACTGTATTTGGTATACTTATAGCTTCCAGTGGAGTTATTCTTACATTTTGACCTATAGCTGCAAGTCCCAGACTTCCATCACTATAACTTGGGTTCTTCACCTCAAATCGGCCTTCTTTTTCACTATCCAAATTTAATACTTTTTGAAATAATCCTTGAGATTTTGCATTGTCATAAAAATTGTTAAATCCAACTTTATTTCCTATTTGAGAAAATATATCATTGCATGACAGTGTAAGTGCTCCCTCTGGAGTCAAAGTTCCGTGATGAGACTCATCTTTTTCTTCATAAAGTCCTCTACATGTAAACTTATCATTTACACTTATCATATTCTTATCGAGTCCTGCCTCCTCCACTAAAACTTTGAATATAGATCCAGGAAAAAATCCGTGATTAGTAGAAACCCCTAAATTTACATTTGGCTTACTATCATCTTTTTGCACTAGAGCTTTTATCTTGCCTGTATTTGCCTCCATTAAAACTACACCAATCTGGCCATAGTTTTTATTTTCGCTATTATTTAACACTTCTTTTATTTTATCTTCTATATCTTTATCTACAGTCAACCTAACATTTACATTATTTTTAGGTGAATTGGTCTTTTTCCCTATTATATTTCCATTTACATCCCTCTCAAATACTACCTGGGGTTTTTCGTTATTCTTAGTTTTATTATATATCTGCATTTCCAAAGAACTCCCAGATTTCATCTTATTATCCTTGGTTCTTCTAGGATTTTCAAGTAAATTTTCTATGCTCCACACTCCGCTCCTATTTAATGGGGAGTATATATAGGTATAAAATCCATTTACACCCTTTATATCCTTTAGTTTATTATATGTGCTTGCGTCAATTTCATAATATACTTTTTGACTGCTATTTAGCACAGCTATCTTAGATAAATCATAGCTGCTATTATAATTTCTAAGAGTATATACAAGTGTCAAAACTTTCTCTGAATCTGCATTTTGATTATCTTTTAAAAACACTTCCGGCAGTATTACAACATAATATTTTTTATTATAACTCATAAGCTGTCTTCCATAAGAATCAAATAATTTGTAATTGGCATCTGTGAGATCTTCTTTGTAGGAATACTGAGAATCCGCCATTACACTTAATTTGTTCCATCCAAAATACTGCACCTTTACTATTTTAAAATATAATACTGAAAATATTAAAATAATTACTATAAATAAAAAACACTGTCTTTTTCTAATTACATTTCTATTAATCTCAAACATAAAAAAACACCTCATCTAGACTAAAATTTTGTCCAAAATAAGGTGTTTTATTCATAATGTTATCATTTTTACCATATTTATTTTTTATTTATCACTTTTTGCTTTTAGAAGCATATCTCCCTTTTCCATTTTATTACTTACCTTAGCTGTAAATATCATTTGAGCTACAGGTGCCGATTCTATTTTTTCTCCCTCTTCGTTTCTCATATCACAAAGGCGTATACAAAAACCATCACCTTTAGGTCTAAGCACTTCTACTTCATCTTCATTAAGAACCTTATTCCTCTGTTCTATAACAGCCCTTTCTTCAAGACCATCATAATCTTTCACTATTCCTACTATATCATAATTTCTTATATATGAAGAGGTTTCATATATCTGTCTGTCCGGATCTCCAAAATAAAATCCAGTATAATATACTCTATGACTTGCTTTCATTAAATCATCCAACCATACTTTTTTAAATCTATAGGAATCTGGATTTTCAAAATAGGCATCTATTGCCCTCCTATAGGCTTTTACTACAGTAGCCACATAATATGAACTCTTCATTCTTCCTTCTATTTTTAATGAATTTATGCCACTGTTAACTAGTTCAGGAATATGCTCTATCATACATAAATCTTTAGAATTTAATATATAAGCTCCTCTATCATCTTCAAATACCGGAAAGTATTCCCCTTGTCTCTTTTCTTCCATCAAATAATATTTATATCTGCACGGTTGGGCACATTGACCTCTATTGGCATCTCTTCCTGTCATGTAATTTGAAAGTACACATCTACCAGAATAAGACATACACATTGCGCCATGGACAAAAGCTTCTATTTCACAACTCTCCGGTAAATGGCATCGTATCTCATTTATTTCTTTAAGCGATAACTCTCTTGCAAGTACTATTCTCTTTACTCCTTGGTTGTGCCAAAACATAGCTGATTTCCAATTCACATTATTGGCTTGAGTACTTAGATGAAGTTCTAAATTGGGGACAACTTCTTTTGCAGTCATTATTATTCCTGGATCAGATACAAGTATTGCATCTGCCTTTAATTCATATAACTTTTTTAAGTAATCTTCCATTCCCACTAAATCTTCATTATGAGGGAACACATTTACAGTTACAAATACCTTTTTACCCCTTTTATGGGCGTACTCTATTCCTTCTTTTAATTCATTATCTGCAAAATTATCTGCAAAAGCTCTTAAATTCAGCTTGCTGCCTCCAAGATAAACTGCATCAGCACCGAAGTTTATAGCTGTCTTCAGCTTTTCAAGATTACCAGCTGGTGCTAGAAGTTCTGGTTTTTTCATCTTAATTCCTCCTCACTGTAACAGCTATACCGTCTCCCATAGGTATAATTGACGTTATAAATTTATCATGATCAGATATGGTATTTAAGTACTCTCTCATTCTTTTTACTATAGTTATCTTTCTTCTCTTCACCAATTCATCTGAAGCAATCATTCCTCTAAATAATGCATTATCTGCTACTATTATACCTTCTTCATTTAAAAGTTTTAAACAATAAGGTAAAAAATGATTATAGTGCGCTTTGCCTGCATCCATAAATATAAAATCATATTGTTCCTGCATACTTTTAAGTACTTCCAGGCAGTCTCCTTCTATAATATCAATGTGCTGCTCAAATTTATATCTTTCTACATTTTTCCTGGCGATTTCTATCATGTGTTTATCTCTTTCAACTGTTGTTATATGACTTTTTTTATGGGAACTTAAGCTCATGAGAATAGCAGAGTAACCAATTGCCGTTCCAAGCTCCAAAATTTTTAAGGGCTTTTTCACAGTTATCATAAGCTCTAAAAATCTTGCCACTTCCTTATGAACTATTGGAACAGAATTTAATCTAGCATACTCTTCCATCTCCTTTAATATTCCATCATGTTCTCCTATCAATGATCTTATATAATTTTCCATGTATTCATATGCAACACCGCTCATTTTTTCCTCCAAAATAACTTCAAATTAAATAGTTATTCTTATGTGTAAAAACTTTTACTATTTTCTCCTTGCAGCCTTTTTTCTAAGATCTGTATTTAATATTCTCTTTCTCATTCTTATACTCTTAGGAGTAATCTCCACTAATTCATCCGATGCTATAAATTCCAAGGATTTTTCAAGACTCATTTTGTTTACAGGAACTAACTTTAATGCATCATCTGCACTTGAAGTTCTTGTATTTGTCAAATGCTTCTTTTTGCATACATTTACCTCTATATCCTCAGCTCTTGAACATTCACCAGCTATCATTCCCTCATATACTTCTATTCCTGGCTCTATAAAAAGCATTCCCCTTTCCTGAGCATTAAAAAGTCCATAAGTTATAGCAGTACCTGGTTCGAATACTACAAGTGATCCTCTTGTTCTTTCTGGTATATCTCCTTTGTATTCTTCATAACAGTCCAATACGTGGTTCATTATTCCATTTCCCTTGGTATCTGTCATAAATTCATTTCTGAATCCAATAAGTCCCCTTGCTGGTATTTTAAATTCCAATCTTGTATATCCATTAACTGCTGAGGTCATATTTACCATTTCAGCTTTTCTAGGTCCAAGTTTTTCCATAACAATTCCCATAAACTCTTCGGGTACATCTATAGTCAAATATTCAATAGGTTCTAATTTTTTTCCATTTTCTTCTTTATATATAACTGTTGGTTTTGAAACCTGAAATTCATAACCTTCTCTTCTCATAGTTTCTATTAAAACTGAAAGATGAAGTTCTCCCCTGCCGCTTACTATAAAGCAATCTGGTGAATCAGTTTCTTCAACTCTAAGAGCAACATTTGTTTCAAGTTCTTTCATAAGTCTGTCTCTCAAATGTCTTGAAGTTACATAATCTCCTTCTTTTCCAGCAAATGGTGAGTCATTTACCATAAAGTTCATACTCAATGTAGGTTCATCTATATCTACAAAAGGAAGAGCTTCTGGTTCTGAAGCATCTGCTATAGTTTCACCTATGTTTATATCAGGAATACCTGATACCGCAACTATATCACCAAGTTTTGCTTCATCTACCTCCTTCTTTTTAAGCCCATCATAAACATAAAGGTTAGACACTTTTACATTCTCTATTTTATTTCCTTTTCTTATAAGTGCAACCTGCTCATTTTTCTTTATACTTCCTCTTGTTATTTTTCCTACACCTATTCTACCTACATATTCATTATGGTCTATAGTTGTAATTAACATTTGAAGTGGCATATCTAAATATCCCTGAGGTGGAGCAACATTCTTTATTATTGCATCAAATAAAGGTTCCATATTGTCTGATTCATCTTCCATTTCTTTTTTAGCAAAACCTGCTTTTGAAGAACAATAAACTACAGGGAAGTCAAGCTGTTCGTCATTAGCACCTAACTCTATAAATAAATCAAAAATTTCATCCAGCACCTCAGAAGGTCTTGCATCCGACTTATCTATTTTATTTATAACAACTATTGGTTTTAGTTTTAATTCCAATGCTTTTTTCAAAACAAATTTTGTCTGAGGCATAGGTCCTTCATAAGCATCTACTAATAATAAGACACTATCTACCATTTCAAGTACACGTTCTACTTCTCCTCCAAAATCTGCATGGCCTGGTGTATCTACTATATTTATTTTAATTCCTTTATGCATTACAGAAGTATTCTTTGATAGTATAGTAATACCTCTTTCCTTTTCAAGATCATTTGAGTCCATGACTCTCTCTTCAACTTTTTCATTTGATCTAAATATATTGCTTTGTCTTAATAATGCATCTACCAATGTGGTCTTACCATGATCGACATGGGCGATTATTGCCACATTTCTTATATCATTTCTTGTAAACAAATTCATTATTACTCCTCCAATTTTACACTTAAACTGACTAAACATATTAAAATTCTGAATAAATACTCAAAAAAATTGGATACTTCCCTGTATCCAATTTAAAGTAACATATTTATTTTAATATCATAGTGTTAAAAAGTCAACTTTCTAAACATCATTCTAATGGTTTTCACGTAAAAACTATTTTTTATTTTTACCTGTTCCAAAAGAAAAGTCTATTCCTATGGCATCATTTAGCACCTTTAATATATTCTGCCACATAATACTGAATCTCTGTTCTGTCTGTATATACTTATTTACAGAAGGATTCATAGATACTACAGAACCTATATTTTTAAATTTTTGTTTAGTTTTCTCAGAGACCTCTCCATTTTGCATTTGTTCTGAATAAGCCTCCATTTGTATTTTTCTAAAGTCATCTAACATTTTTATATTTGCTTCACTTTTTTCTATTTCCTTACTTGCCTCTCTTAATGCAGTCACTTCTTCACAGTTTTTAAGCTCTGCTGCAAGCTCACTTGCTTTATCACATATACTCATTTGAACCATCCTCCCTAGACAATATTTCCAAACATTATATTTCCATAATTATAGGTAATATCATTGGTTTTCTCTTTGTCTTTTCGTATAAGAATGATCTGAGGACTTCTTTTACATTTGATTTTATGCTTGCCCATTCAGTAATGTGCTTCTCCTCACATTCATTTAATGCACCTCGTACAAGTTCCTTTGCTTCTTCCATTAAATCTTCTGATTCTCTTACATATACAAATCCCCTAGATATTATATCAGGACCAGCAATAACAGTGCCAGTTTGTTTTTCAATGGTAATTACTACTGTAAGTATACCGTCTTGTGAAAGATGTCTTCTGTCTCTTAAAACTATATTTCCAACATCTCCTACTCCAAGTCCATCTACAAATATCTGCCCAGATACTACTGTACCCGTTTTCTTTATAGAGTCTCTGGAAACTTCTATTACATCTCCATTATCTGCTATAATTACATTGTTTGAAGGCATTCCTAAGCTTACAGCAAGGTCTTTGTGCTGCTTCAAATGCCTGTATTCTCCATGTACTGGCATAAAAAATTTAGGTTTTACAAGAGTATGAATTAATTTTAACTCTTCCTGACAGGCATGACCTGAAACATGCACATCTGCCAATGCTTCATATATTACTTCTGCTCCCTTTTTAAACAGTTGGTTTATAACTCCGGAAACTAATTTTTCATTTCCAGGTATAGGATTTGCTGAAATTATTATTGTATCTCCTGGAATAATATTTACTTTCTTGTGTTCAGAAGCTGCCATCCTTGAAAGAGCCGACATAGGTTCGCCTTGACTTCCAGTAGTTATTATAACTATTCTATTACCCGGATATCTATTTATATTATCTATATTAATAAGGGTATTCTTCTTAATATCTATATATCCTAAATTGGTAGCTACCTCCATTATATTTTCCATACTTCTTCCAGATATTGCAACTTTTCTGTCATATTTTTCAGCAGCAGTAATTACCTGTTGTATTCTATGAATATTAGAGGCAAATGTAGCCACTATTATTCTACTTTTTGCAAGTGCAAAAAACTTTTGAAAAGTTTTTCCTACAGTCCTTTCAGACATAGTATATCCCGGTCTTTCTACGTTAGTACTATCTGCTAACATAAGGATTACGCCTTTTTTACCTAGTTCTGCAAGTCTGGCAAAATCAATTACACTTCCATCAATTGGTGTATAATCCACTTTAAAATCACCAGTATGAAGTATAATGCCAATTGGTGTGTGTATTGCAAGGGCAGCTGAATCAGCTATGCTGTGACTAGTTCTTATGAATTCCACAGACATACTATCCAATTTAATTATGTCCTTTGCTTTTACACACTTCAATTTTACTACATTATTTAAGTTATGTTCCCTTAACTTACTCTCAACAATTCCAAGAGTTAACTTCGTACCGTACACTGGAACATTGATTTCTTTCAATACATAAGGCAATGCTCCTATGTGATCCTCATGCCCATGAGTTAAAAATATACCTCTTATTTTATCAATGTTCTTTTTTAAATAGGTAATGTCTGGTATAACTATATCTATACCCAACATTTCTTCATCCGGAAACTTTAGGCCACAATCAATTACTATTATGTCATTTTTATACTCTATTACTGTAAGATTCTTTCCTATTTCACCTAGACCACCTAATGGAATGACTTTTACTTTATCTTTTTCTTTACGCAAAAAAATCTTCCCTCCTTTTTTATATTTTAGTTTTTTATACTTATTTTGATTTTTTTGTACATTTATTACATATGCCATAAAATTTTAAACTATGGTTTAAAATTTTAAAATCATACTTTTCTTCTATCTTTTTTTCTAAAGGTTCCAACAAATCATCCGTTACTTCAATTATCTTAGAACATTTAGTACATATTAAATGATGATGCTGATGATTTTCTTCTTCATGCACTATTTCGTATCTATTGCATCCATCCTCTAAATCCAATTTACATATAACGCCTATATCCTCTAAAAGCTGTACTGTCCTGTAAACTGTAGCCAAACCAATTTCAGGGCATTCACTCTTAACCTGATCATATATTTCTTCTGTAGTAAGGTGTTTTCCTTCATTTCTTATTATAATATCAACTACAGCACGCCTCTGTGGCGTAAGTTTATATCCTTTTTCTTTTAAGCTATTTTTTAATCTCTCTATTTCTGAAGAGGAAAGTTTTGGCATTACTATACCCCATTTCAACCTAAATTTGTCCCATGACTACCTTTTCTGCTGCCCAACTGTATGTGATGGTAGTATTACAGATGGTAACCATCGGATAAAAACACTGTTTAAAAATTACAATACTATAAGTTTAATATAGTATAAAGTTATTGTCAATTGAAAATCAATTAATATAAAAGCTAAAGGCTAAAAGCTATCTAAGGCACAGCTTTTAGCCTTTAGCTTTTATATTAACTAAGCTTCATTTCCAAATAAGCTTTCATAAACTTCTAAAACCCTATCAAATTCATCCTCATCTTCTACTGTTACAAGAACTTCTTCTCCATTATCATCTTTTACTATTTTAAGTGCTATAGCTGTATCTTCATCAGCACATTCTTCAGGTACTGCAATTATATATTCTTCTTCTTTTATATCAAATTTAGTGACCACCTGGAACTTAACCTTTTTCCCATTTTCATCTTCTAATACTAAATCTGATGCACTATTGTTATTATCCATATTGAGTTTTCCTTTCTTCTAAATCCGGATTTATTCAATAACTACTCTCTTTAACACTTAGCGATACTTTGTAAAAATCTTCACAACAATTATAGATTTTAGTTTTCCACTTTTCTTCAAGGTTATAATAAAAAACTTATGTATTCCTATAAATAAGTTCAAACAAGTTTCACTTGATACTATTTTGAAATGCTGTCCAAATATCCTTGAAGTATATAAATAGCTGCCATCTTATCTACTATTTTTTTTCTCTTTGCCCTAGATAAATCTCCCTCTATCATAGCTCTATGAGCTGCTACAGTAGTTAATCTTTCATCCCACATCTTTATGGGTACTTTTATACTTTGCTCTATAACCTTGCAAAAACTTAACACTTTTTCACTCTGAGGACCTAGCGTACCATTCATATTTTTAGGAAGTCCAGAAACAATAAGTTCCACACCGTATTTTTCACATATAGACTTTAATTCCTCAATATCTTTTTCCTGATTTTTTCTTCTCACAGTAGTAATTCCTTGTGCCGTTATCCCAAGTGGGTCACTTAGTGCCACCCCTATAGTTCTGTCCCCTATATCTAATCCGAGTATTCTCAAACTTTCACTCTCCTACTTTATATTATTGTCATATTTAAAATAAAAATGTCCAAAAGGACATTTTTATTTTATGTCTAAGTATGCTTTTAAGACTTCTTCAAGTATTTCATCTCTCTCAAGCTTCCTAACCAATGACCTTGCTCCATTATAATTTGTTATATACGTTGGATCACCAGAAATCAAGTATCCCACTAATTGATTTACTGGATTATAGCCTTTTTTAATTAGCGAATCATAAACCTCAGTCAATATTTCCTTTGTCAATGCTTTTTTACTTTCAGAAATGTCAAACTGAATAGTATTATCGTTGCTCATATATATCACCCCGCTAACATTCTAATAAATATATTATAAAACATATTTCATAAAATGTATACTACTTAACTAATTTTGTAATAATTGTGTTGCTTTTTCCTATAGCTTCTTGTAACTTATCTGGAAGTTTTCCTCCTGCTTGAGCCATATCAGGTCTTCCACCACCACCGCCGCCTGTAATGGCTGCAACTTCCTTTATAATTTTTCCACAATGTATTCCACTTTTTACTGCTTCTTTAGTTGCCATAGCTACAAGTTGCACTTTTTCTCCTGTGCTGCTTCCAAGCAAAACTACACAATTTTCAGATTTGCTTCTGATTTTATCAGCTAATTCCCTAAGTGAATTTCCATCTACATCTTTCAATACACCTGTAAATAGATCTATTCCTTTTATTTTCTCCACTGACTTTAAAATATCATCTTCTGCACTTCCTGCCACTTTCAATTTTAATTCTTCAATTTTCTTTTCCAATTCCTTCAGTTCACTAGACTGCAAATCCAATTTATGGACAATTTCTTTTTCAGAACATTTCAGTTTACTTGATATTTCTCTTAGTATATCACTTTTTGAATTAACATATTCAGTAGCCATCTTACCTGTAAACGCTTCTATTCTTCTTATACCAGCTGCTATTCCAGTTTCAGAAGTTATTTTAAACAAGCCTATCTCTCCAGAATTACTTACATGAGTACCTCCACAAAGTTCCTTGCTGAAATTTCCTATGGAAACTACCCTTACTTCATCTTTATATTTGTTGTCAAAAAGTGCTATTGCACCACTTTTTTTAGCTTCCTCTAAGGACATTATAGTTGTCTTTACAGGATAAACTTTCATTATACTTTCATTTACCAAGTTTTCAATATTCCTTAATTTTTCATAGCTTACAGCTTCAAAATGATTGAAATCAAACCTTAGCCTAGCTTCATCTACATAAGAACCAGACTGATGTACCTGTTCTCCTAAAACTTGCTTTAAAACAGAATCTAATAGATGAGTTGCAGTATGATTTTTTCTTATATTATTTCTTCTATCCTCGCATACACTCAGTTCAATTGTATCCTCCAAGTTTATATTTCCTGAAATAACCTTAACAAAATGTAGTACCTTTCCCGCTAGATTTTTCTTACAATCTAAAACTTCTCCTTTGAAGTTTTCATTAAATACAGTTCCCTTATCTCCTACCTGGCCTCCCATTTCAGCATAAAAAGGCGTGTTAGAAGTTATAATAACTCCTTCTTCTCCTTCATTTAACACAGATACAAATTCTTCATCTTTTACAATTAGTTTAACTTTGGAAGTAGATTTTAATCTATCATACCCTTCAAATGTAGTATTTATTTCAAAAGGAATTTTATTTAATAACGTATCTTCTGCTCCCATATAATTTGTCTCTGCTCTAGCAGATCTTGCTCTTTCCCTCTGATCTTTCATATTTTGATTAAATTCATCTAAATCCACAGTCATTCCTTTTTCTTCTAATATTTCTTGGGTAAGTTCTATAGGGAAACCATACGTATCATACAATTTAAATGCCTTTTCACCCTCAAGTACAGTATTTTTATTTGACTTTAAGTAAGATATAAAGTCATTTAAAATTTGCATTCCACTGTCTATAGTTTCATCAAATCTTTCTTCCTCTAGCTTTATAATCTTTTTTATATACTCTTCTTTTTCCTTCAATTCAGAATAATTTCCACAAGAATTGTTTATGACAACCTCTGTAAGTTTATACAAAAATCCTTCCTTAATACCAAGTGATTTTCCATGCTTTGCAGCCCTTCTTAAAAGTCTTCTAAGTACATATCCACGGCCTTCATTAGATGGAAGTATTCCATCACTTATCATAAATGTAACACTTCTCACATGATCTGCTATTATTCTCATGGACATATCACTTTTTTGACTTTTTCCGTATTCTATACCAGACATATTGCTAACTTTTTTTAATATGGAATTTATAGTATCCACTTCAAATATACTATTTTTACCCTGCATTATAGTTGCCATTCTCTCAAGACCCATACCTGTATCTATATTGGGATGAGAAAGTTTATTGTAGTTTCCTTCTTCATCTTTATCAAATTGTGTAAATACCAAGTTCCAAAATTCAACTACCCTGTCACTATCACCTGCTTTTACAAATTCCTCTACTGTAGTTATCTTTCCTTGGCCTCTGTCATAGTGAATCTCCGAACAAGGTCCACAGGGTCCTGCTCCATGTTCCCAAAAATTATCTTCTTTTCCTAATCTGAATATTCTAGATGGATCTATGTCCGTCTTTTTCACCCATATATCATAAGCTTCATCGTCATCTAAATATATGGTAACATATAATTTATCTTTAGGAATTTTTAGAACATCAGTAGTAAATTCCCAAGCCCAGGGAATTACTTCTTCTTTGAAATAGTCTCCAAAAGAAAAATTTCCAAGCATCTCAAAAAAAGTACCATGTCTGGATGTCTTTCCCACATTTTCAATATCCCCTGTCCTTATACATTTCTGACAAGTAGTCACCCTTTTTCTAGGTGGAACCTTTAGTCCTGTAAAATAGGGTTTAAGAGGTGCCATTCCTGCATTTATAAGAAGTAAGCTCTTATCATTATTGGGGACTAAAGAAAAACTTGGCATTCTCAAATGCCCCTTTTTTTCAAAAAAACTCAAATACATCTCTCTAATTTGATTTAATCCTAATTTTTCCATATGTATCTCTCCTCTTCACTCATATGTAATCAAATTTTGTCATCTTATTATGTAAAAAATAATTTTAATTAAAAAGCTTCCATCCCTGAAAAGGGACGAAAGCTGAATCCGCGGTACCACCCTAATTAAACAGATATATAAAACAAAAAACCTGTATCTCTTAAATTATATGTTATGACTCATAGATAGCTTCAATATATATTATAAGAAGTTTACACCATCCACTCCCTCTCTTTATATAATAAAATATTTACTTTTTCTATTCATTGCCTATATTCCATTATGATACAAATTATAATTTAAATACACTTTTATGTCAATATTACAGCTTTTCTAATCTGCAATTGGTAATTTACAATTTGCTAAAGGACAAATAGCAGATAATAATAATTTTCCTCCTAACGTCAGAAAATATTAAATTATAGATTTCCTGAGGTACGAAGGAGGTCATCATTATTTGAGCTTTGATATTTGAACTTTAAACTTTTTAAGAACTTTAAAACATTAAATTTTTAAATTACTAATTTCAGTTTAACCTAATTAGAGATTAAAAATCATCCTTAAAACATATAGTAATTCAGATCCTCATATATAACTTTAACTACAACTCCAAAAGGTACTGCTAATACCATTCCCATAAATCCTGATACTTTTCCTCCAACTATTAATAGAAGAATGACTATAAGAGGATGCATATCTATGCTATCTCCTGTAACCTTAGGCGATAGTATGTTTCCTTCTATCTGCTGCAGGAAATACAGCCATATTGCTGTCCATAAAGCCGTTTCTGGCGATTTTATAAGAGCTATAACTATAGCCGGAAGAGCACCAAATATAGGTCCAAAATAGGGTATTATATTAAAGAATGCATTTAATATAGATAATATTACAGGAAACTCCACGTTTAAAAATATAAGTATTAAAAAGGTAGCTATTCCTACAAGGGCACTCAATATGAGCTGACTTGCTATATATCGTCCTAATATCTTATCTGCATGACAGCATATTTTTCTAATAGGTTTTCTACTACTTACTGGAAATGCCGAAAGTAGGCTTTCATTTATACATTTATCATCTGCTAAAAAATAATAAGTTATTATTGGTATAACTACTAAATACAATATATTTTCTCCCATATTCATTAAGAAATCAAATATTTTAGCAAATACAGTGGCAATTTCACTGTCAATCCTTCTATTTAAATTATTTACTAATAAGTGCATTGTCCTATTGCCCTGGATTAACTTTAGTTTTGCATAAAATTTGTCTATTAATGTCTGAATACTGGCGGCAGTGGCATTTAAGTTTAAGCTTTCCTTAAATAAAGATGGTATAAGAAGGGCAAATGTAGAAACAACTAATAAAATCAATATACCTATTATAATAATAGCACTAACTTTTTTATTTACTCCAGCATTAACCATTTTTATTTCTATAGGTTTTAGAGTATACGCTATTAAAAAAGATATAAAAATCAAATATAACATTTCCCTTAATACAGAACTTTTAGCAACAAGCAAAGCACCAGCTGCAAATATAGCTATTATAAGTACATATTTGACGGCAGAATTTTTACTAATATTCATCATATCATCTTCCACAATTTTAATTATATCTGAGTATTTTCCTTTCTTAGGCATTTTCAAAGAAATAACCAGTCAGTATATATACTAGTCTATTTTCTTTCAGATGTCTTATCTGAGTTAAATAGTGCATGGGGAGAATTAAAAAATTTTAAATTCTCTTTTTTCCCTCTGTAAAATAAGTTCTCTTCTCCTAAAGTCAAATCATCTATAAGCAATATTTTTTTTCCCTTTATAAAATTATTTATAAATCCAGTGGAGAGTATAACTGCCTTTATACAAAAGCTTTCTTCATCAAATAATATATCTTCCACCATTCCTATTAAACATCCTTTTTCATCCACTACATTCATTCTCTTTATATCATTAAATTGAAAATACTTATTCTTATTTGCATTAGTAACAACTATTACAGATGTTAAACTCACTACATCCTTTATAAATACGTTTAAACTTTTTTTAAATATATTGTTAGGAGTTATAACAAATCCCTTTACTTGTTTTTTGTTAAAATCCAAAAATATATCACTTATAAATCCCAGTAAATTTCCTGAAAGATTTACTGTATCCATAAATATAAAATCTCTTATTCTATACAAAGATATCACCTTAATTTAAAAATATATACTTGTAGTTTATCCAAAAAATAAAAATATAACCCCACAAAGAGGTTATATTTTTATTTAGTAAACAAAGTTAAAATTCTATATATTACAGAAAACTTACTTATACATTATCTAAATTATTATTAATTTCCATGAACATGTTCGTGGATAGTTTCAGAATGATTTTTAGTTGCCCATGGTTCAAGTCCCTGTGACTCTCTATAATCGTTTATTGCCTTATGGATAGCTTCTTCTGCTAAAACAGAACAATGCATCTTTACTGGTGGAAGTCCATCCAGTGCCTCTGCAACTGCCTTGTTAGTAAGCTCCCATGCATCTTCTAATGTTTTTCCTTTTATAAGTTCAGTTGCCATACTGGAAGATGCTATAGCAGAACCGCATCCAAAAGTCTTAAATTTTATATCTTTTATCACATCATCTTCAACTTTTATATATATCTTCATTATATCTCCACATTGTGGATTTCCAACTTCTCCAACACCATTTGCATCCGAAATTTCACCTACATTTCTAGGGTGTCTAAAGTGATCCATAACCTTTTCGCTGTACATCATAATTGTTCTACCTTCTCTCCTTTATTTTGTGTTTTAATGAAGTCTTCCCAAAGCGGTGACATTGCCCTTCTTCTAGCTACTACCTTCGGAATTACCTGCAGTGCATAATCTACATCCTCTTCCGTGGTACCAGCACCTAAAGTTAATCTAAGAGAACCATGGGCCACTTCATGAGGTAACCCTAACGCTAAAAGTACATGTGACGGATCCAATGAAGCCGATGCACAAGCACTTCCTGTAGAAACAAATATGCCTGCGTCATTTAAATCTAGAAGCAAAGTTTCTCCTTCTATTCCTATAAAACTCAAATTAACATTTCCAGGAAGTCTCTTATCTCCACTAGGTCCATTTACTTTAGCATAAGGTATTTCTTCAACTAATCCTTTTATAAGTTTATCTCTTAATTCACTAAGTCTTTTACTTTCTGTCTTCATTTCAGAAGTTGCTAATTCTATTGCTTTTCCTATTCCAACTATTCCTGGGACATTTTCAGTGGAAGCTCTCTTTCCTCTTTCCTGTGCACCACCATGTATCAGGCTTTCAATTTTTACTCCTTTTTTCAAGTACATTGCTCCTATTCCCTTAGGTCCATAAAACTTATGTCCTGCCATAGAAAGAGCATCTATATTCATATCTTTTACATCTATGTTAACGTGTCCTACAGCTTGAACTGCATCTGTGTGAAAATATATTTTCTTTTCTTTACATATTTCACCTATTTCCTTTATAGGTTGGATGGTTCCCACTTCATTATTTGCAAACATTACAGATACAAGTATTGTAGTATCCTTAATTGCCTTTTTTAAATCCTCTAAATTTATAAATCCATACTCATCTACAGGTAAATAAGTAACTTCAAATCCATTTTTTTCAAGGAACTTACATGCATGTAAAATGGCATGATGTTCTATCTTAGTAGTTATTATATGATTTCCTTTATTTTTATTTGCAAAAGCTATTCCTTTCAATATCCAGTTATCACTTTCTGATCCACCTGCTGTAAAAAATATTTCATTTTTATCTGCATTTATTGCCTTAGCCACTTTTTGTCTAGCTGTATTAATTGCCTCTCTTGGAACATCTGACATTGAATACAGTGAAGATGGATTTCCAAAATTCTCAGTAAAATAAGGAATCATCTCTTGTAATACCTCGGGTTTTGTATAGGTAGTAGCTGAATAGTCCATGTAAACCTTCTTATTCATTTATATATCCCCTTTCGTTTTTTCTTGTTTCATTTGAATATAATCATCTACCATGTCTTGTAAAGTTGTAGACTTCATAACCTGTTCTATACTTTCTTTAATTCTACTCCATAGAAGCCTGGTAGCACAGCAATCCATATTACTGCAGGAATTTTCATTATTTTCATCTACACAATCTGAGATTTCTATAGGTCCTTCTAAAACTTTCATTATATCAGCTACAGTTATATCTTTGGGTTCTCTGTTTAAAATATACCCACCTTGTGCTCCCCTAATACTTTTTACTAAATTAGATTTTCTAAGGTTCGAAAATAACTGTTCTAAATAATATTCTGATATATTTTGTCTTTCCGATATACTTTTTATAGATGACGGCTCATCACTATAGTGAATAGCTAAATCTACCATAGCTTTTACCCCATATCTTCCTTTTGTGGATAGCTTCAATTAATCACTTCCTTAAATCGATGTATGATTTGATACTGTAATTAATATTATAGTATCAAATCCGAGTAAAATTGTCAACAATAAAAAAATTAATTTTTTCCACCTAAGTTTTCCTATTTTTTTGTCTAAGGTTTTATTACTAATAATAATCCCTTTTGCAGTATAATAATATAGAATACTTTTAAAAGGATGGTGAAATTATGGATCTATTTGATTTTGCTAACAACAAAAATAATAAAGAATTAAAACCTTTAGCCGAAAGAATGAGACCAGAGACCTTGGAAGAATTTATAGGACAAGAGCATATTTTAAGTAAAGGCAAGATGCTATATAGAGCAATAGTTACAGATAATATTTCTTCAGCTATTTTTTACGGACCACCTGGTGTAGGTAAGACTACATTGGCAAGAATTATAGCTAATACAACAAAGGCAAATTTTTATGAATTGAGTGCTGTAAATTCTGGTACAGCAGATGTAAAAAAGATTATAAAGGAAGCAGAGGATAATCAAAAGTTTTACTCTAAAAAAACAATATTATTTATTGATGAGATACATAGATTCAACAAAGCTCAACAGGATAGTGTTTTAAATGCAGTTGAAAAAGGTATTATTATATTGATAGGTGCTACTACAGAAAATCCCTATTTTGAAATTAATAATGCCCTTCTTTCTCGTTCCATGATTTTTCAGTTTAAAAATCTTTCCGAAAATAATGTTAAGGAAGCATTGAATAATGCTATCAAAAGTCCAAAAGGTTTTGGATATCTCAACATAGAAGTAGATCCTAAAGTGTTTGATTATTTTGCTATACATAGTAATGGTGATATAAGAAAGGCTTTAAATGCTTTAGATATGGCAGTTAGAACTTCATCAAGAAAGGAAGATAAAATTTTTATAACTGCTGACGATGCAAAAGAATGTATCCAGAGGAAAATGACATTGTACGATAAACAAGGTACATCCCACTATGATACTATAAGCGCTTTCATAAAATCACTTAGGGGAAGTTCTCCTGACGCAGCAGTATACTATCTCGCAAAAATGTTAGATGCTGGTGAAGATCCGATGTTTATAGCAAGAAGAATTACTATTCAGGCCTCAGAAGACGTAGGAAATGCTGACCCTATGGCTTTAGTAGTAGCTACAAATGCTATGAATGCTGTACATATGATAGGCATGCCTGAGTGTAGATATGCTCTATCTCAAGCAGCAATATACGTAGCATCAGCGCCAAAATCAAATGCCTGCTGTGTTGCAATTGATTCTGCACTCACAGATGTTAGAAAACGCAGAGATTCTGGAATACCTCTTTATTTAAGAGATGCCCATTACAAAGGTTCAGAGAAGTTAGGCCACGGAACTGGATATTTGTATCCACACTCATATGGAGGATTTGTAAATCAACAGTATTTGCCCGATTCTCATAAAAATACTGTGTACTATAATCCAACATCCAACGGATTTGAATCTAAAATTAAAGATAGACTAATTAGACTTTGGGGTAAAAAAAAATAACTTGCCTAAAACAAAATCCCCTTAAATAATCAATATAAGGGGATTTATATATTTTTTAATATTCATTTATACCTTACTAAATAAATGGCAAACTGTAATCTACTTTTCATCTTCCTTCAAATTAGTTTTAGGAAGTATAGTTTCGACTTCAACGTGTGGACGAGGAATAACATGAACAGAAACTAATTCTCCAACACGTTGTGCTGCAGCAGCACCAGCATCAGTAGCTGCCTTTACTGCTCCTACATCTCCTCTTACCATTACTGTTACAAGACCGCCGCCAACATGTTCTTTTCCTATTAAGTAAACATTAGCTGCCTTAACCATTGCATCTGCAGCTTCAATTGAACCTACTAAACCTTTTGTTTCAATCATTCCTAATGCATCATATTTCATTTTTATTTCCTCCTAGTTTATAATTTATTTTTTTTATTTTATACTTTGTATCTTATATCCTGTATTTTCTAATATTAGTCTTCCTTTAAACCAGTTTTAGGAAGGATAGTTTCAACTTCAACGTGTGGACGAGGAATAACATGAACAGAAACTAATTCTCCAACACGTTGTGCTGCAGCAGCACCAGCATCAGTAGCTGCCTTTACTGCTCCTACATCTCCTCTTACCATTACTGTTACAAGACCGCCGCCAACATGTTCTTTTCCTATTAAGTTAACGTTAGCTGCCTTTACCATTGCATCTGCAGCCTCTATAGAACCTACTAACCCCTTTGTTTCAATCATTCCTAATGCATCAGATTTCATTTTTATTTCTCCTCTCCAAATACTGTTATTTTATGATTTATAATTTTACTATTTTACTATTGTAATTTTTGATGAGTTGCCAACACACATAGCATTTGCTTCTTCTGTGTCAATATGGCATTCTAAAGCTGAGGTATCATTTGCTCTAATTGCAACATTATTATAAATTCCACCACGTAATCCATCAACTTTAATACTTACTGTCTGTCCATCATGCACATTAAAATGTTGTGCATCTGCAGGAGTCATGTGAATGTGTCTTTGTGCAACAATCACACCTTCCCTTATTTGAACAGATCCCTTTGGTCCTATTATGGTAATTCCAGGTGTTCCGTGTAAATCTCCGGACATCCTTACTTCTGGAGCTGCTCCCAATTTGAAAGAATCTCCTCTTAGAATTTCTACCTGTGTCTTACTACGTAATGGTCCAAGGATTCTAATTTTTTCAATAGCTCCCTTTGGTCCACATACTGTTACTGTTTCTTTACAAGCATACTGTCCTGGCTGTGCTAAATCCTTTATTTTTGTTACCTGGTATCCTTCTCCAAACAAGATATTAAAATCTGCTTGTGAAAGATGAATGTGACGGTTTGAAACTCCAACCGGGATTTCATTTGTATCTTGTTTTGTCCCTGTAGAAGACTGATTACCTTGAACAGCTTCCAATAAAAGCTTTATAACAGCTTCGTACTTGTCCATTTTAGTTAGCTCCCTTCATTGCAGCTACTAATTCACTTACAAGTCTAGCAAGTTTATCATTATCGGTAGTATCTGCAGAAGTGCTAGCACAATTGCTATTTGCTGCAAATTCTGCAGGGCTTGTAGCACAGCATCCTAAGTCATTTTTGCTTCCGCAAAGTTCAGGATGATTGAAAGTTGTATCCTCTGCAGCTAATGTAGTGCAATCTTTAAGGCCATATGCAACACTCTTTATATTGATTAAATGTAATGGAGTAACATTTTCGGAAACAGAGCTTCCTCCCCATGTACCACAACCTAATGTAAATGCAGGTGCTAATCCTGTGCTTGCACCAGTACCTCCCTGGCTTCCGCCAGTATTAACTAAGATACGTGATGCTGGTTTTTTAGCAAACTTCATTACTAAGTCTCTGTCATTTGTATGAATATTCATAGTATGTCCAAGACCATTTTGAAGTAATCTTATGCTAAGATCACATGCTTCATGCCAATCTTTAACTGTATAGAAAGCAAGTACTGTTGTAAGTTTCTCGTAAGATAGAGGGTAACCATTACCAACTCCGCCTTGTTCTCCTATTAAAACTTTTGTTCCTTCTGGAACTGTGAAACCTGCAGCTGCTGCTATAACCTGAGGAGCTCTTCCTACAAATTTAGCACTCATGCTGTGTGTACCAGGTTTAAAAAGTACGCTGCAAACTTTCGCAGTTTCTTCAGCTGTCATGAAATATCCGCCTTGTTTCTTAAATTCAGCTACTATTTCATCATGGTTGCATTCTTCTGCAATTACAGATTGCTCGGATGCACAAATAGTACCATAGTCAAAGCTCTTACTAGCAATTATATCTTTAACTGATTGATGAACATCAGCAGTTCTTTCAATATAAGATGGAGAGTTACCAGCACCAACGCCTATTGCAGGTGTTCCTGAACTATATGCAGCCTTTACCATTCCAGGGCCTCCAGTTGCAATTATCATAGCAACTTCTTTAGCTTTCATAAGTTCATTTGTAGCTTGTATAGATGGTGTAACAATACCGCCAATTACATTTGCAGGAGCTCCTGCTGCTACTGCTGCATCACGCATAAGCTCTATTGCTTTTGTTGAACATTTTAATGCAGCTGGGTGTGGTGAGAATACTATTGCATTTCTTGATTTAATTGCAATGATTGATTTATAAATAACAGTAGATGTTGGATTTGTAGATGGTACAATACCCATTAATAAACCAACTGGTTCTGCAAATTCAATTACACCTTGACTTTTATCTTCTTTTATAACGCCGATAGTTTTCATATCCTTGATGTAATTATATACTGTAGTAGCAGCCATATGGTTCTTATAAGCCTTATCTTCAGCTCTTCCAAAACCAGTTTCTTCTGCAGCCATTTTACCAAGGCAAACTGCATTTTCTTCTGCTACTCTAACCATATTACATAGGATTTTATCAATTTGTTCTTCAGTATAATCAGCAATTTCACATGCTGCAATTTTTCCTAAACGTGCAAGATCTCTTGCTTCTTGTATAGAACGTAAGTCTTTATCAAAATTTTCCAATTGTGTTCCCTCCATTGTTTATTATTTATATATTTCAATTTTTATAGCTGGCTAATTATGCCCATAATATTTTTTGAACTCTATAAGCAGCAGCTTCTTGTCTGCTTTAGAAATGGACCTTCCTTTGATACCAAAGTTCTTATATTTACGAGCGAGATTTCGAAGCTCTATTACCTTAAACTTACTTAAAATCTCAATAGCTTTTTCTAAACCATAGTCAAGCACCATCTTATCTACAGCTCTCCTATTTAGTTTAGTCAAATCCATTTTCAAAGGATCAGTTATTTTTTCTGGCAAAAGCTCCTCATTCTCTGAATTTTCTACTGTTGAATTCTCTTCTTTAGAGTCTTCCACTGTTGGATTTTCCACTGTTGAATTCTCTTCTATTGAGTCCTCTACTATTGAATCTTCTATTTTAACAGGAACCTCTACAGTATCTTCTTCAATTACTTCAACTGTTGTTTCATCTTCTGGTTGGTTTTTCGCTGGAGCGACAGTTGGAATATTTCTATCTTTCAGTGGTACTGCTGATACAATTATATTATCTAATTCCTCATGTGGACGGGGAATCACATGTTGTGAAACAAGCAATGTGTCATTTATGTTTCTAACTGCCGCTCCACCAGCGTCTACAGCTGCTTTCACCGCAGCCACATCACCAGTTACAGCAATCGAAACAAGTCCTCCTCCTACATATGTCTTTTCTAAGAGATTCACATCTGCTGCCTTGAGCATAGCATCTGCGCTCTCAATAGCTGCAATAAGTCCTATTGTTTCGATTAACCCAAGTGCCTGCATTGTTTAACCCTCCTAAACTTTGGTCAAGCATTCTAAATTCTAATATGTAGCATAGAATGCTTTCATCTTGTCAGGTGAACCAAATGCTATCTTAGCTCCCTTAGGGAAGAATACTGAATCACCAGGATGTGCAGTATAAACTTTATCATCCACTGTTACTGTCAATGTACCCTCTACAACATAGTAAAGTTCTTGACATTCCGTTTCCCAGTCAAATTTGCAATCTTCAATTGTAATAAATCCCGCATTCATTGAGGAACCATCATCTGCATTGATTATTTCCTGATAAAATACTTTATCATCAGGATTTCCAGTATCAAGTGCTTCATACTTTACTGAACTGCCACGAACAATTTTTAAACCGATAGAGTCAGTCTCAGCAAGATAAGGCTTCTTATTAGTAATCAAATCAATCACTCCATTCAAAAGTCCTTTATCCATCATTACCTTAAATACTTTATAAATTACTTCACTATCAATCCCATTTTCAAAAACTTTTTCAAGTTCAGAAGCTTTTGTTTCACAAGAACCTTTTACTTCACAAGGAGCTTCTACTTCACAAGACTTCTTTGTTTCAGGAACTGGAGTTTCGGTAGAAAATTCTATGCCACTATTTCTAGCCAAATCTTTAGCTGATGGAGTAACAATTGTATCACAATTAATATACACTACTTTTTGACCCTGCTTTTCTGCAGTTTCAACATCTTTTACACAAATTAATTTTTTCATTCCTTCACATCCTTTCATTTATAAAAGTTCTATATATTAGAACAATGATTCCAATAATCTTTCAGACGGTGAAGGTATAACCTCTGCATTTACTAATAACCCTTTTTCTTCTGCAATAGCTTTTCCTGTTTCAACACCAGTTTCAACAGCAGCTACATCTCCGGTAAAAGTAAAGAATGACTTACCTCCCAATCCATTTCCCAAACGAAGTTCAATCGGCTGCAATTCAGCAGATTTCAAAATTGCATCAGCAGCAATAACCATTGTTGACAGGGAGAAAGACTCCATAATTCCTAAAGCCTGAACTTCATCTGGCATCGTTGCACCTGTGATTGCAGGGAATACTGCCGGGTTGACATTTGGTATAACAATAGAATCAACTAAAAATTCTTCTGCAAATCTTACACCAACACTTACTGAATCCTGAACTGCTGCAACATCACCTTGAACAATAGCGATATACTTGCCAGGGCAAGAAGAACCTGCTGTGACTATTTCCACTTCAGAAGTCTTTACCATCTGGTCTGCTGCATATATACCACGAGCAATGCTTGTAAACTCAACCATTCCTATTGCTTGTGACATATTATCCCCTCCTTATCACAATAAAATCATTTCCACATTCCACAACTGTTCCCGAAATACTTGCATGAATAGCAGCACTTAAACTACCTTCAGGAATTTTTCCAATTTGTTGTCCAAGTTCTACATGATCACCAACATTAACAATTGCTACTGCAGGTGCTCCTACATGCTGTCTTGTTGCAATATGGACCTCTTCAGGTACTATTTCAACTTCCGTCATAGGAGCCGGCTTATCAAAGTCATGCAAACCTAATCTGGCAATAAGACGCTTACTTGGAACTAACCTATATTCACGGCTTTTGCGGGTA
Source organism: Clostridium ljungdahlii (assembly GCF_001636845.1). Taxonomy (GTDB): domain Bacteria; phylum Bacillota; class Clostridia; order Clostridiales; family Clostridiaceae; genus Clostridium_B; species Clostridium_B ljungdahlii_A. Next base: position 1,213 of record NZ_LITT01000065.1, on the reverse strand, counting down.
GTAAATTCCGACTTCATTGGTTTATATTTTATGTTCTGTTCTGCTAATTTTCCTTTAAAATAGAGATTTGCAGATTTCGGATAAAGTCCTGCTGGACATGAGAACAATTCACATAAATTACACTGACAGCAAAGCTGTGCAATCTTCTGCTCTTCAACATTCTTCAATGCATAATTTAAAGCTCTCATCATCTTGTGGGGTTGTGTACTATGTCCAAGAAGATAACGAGGGCACATATCTGTACACATGCGGCACTGCTCACAGGAAGACCTATTTACTCTTTTCGCCTGTTCTATGCTAACAGATTTTTTACGAATCAGAGGATGATCTTTTTTCAAAATTACGAATCCCTTATTTTTCTTCGTAACATATCCATCTACATTACTCTTTACAGGTCCCATCATAGGGCCGCCATCAATAACTGTATAATCATCAAAATCTTCTATGCCACTCAGCTTCAGTACATCTATAACAGGTGTACCCACTGGTACCTTTACAGTCAAACGTTTAGGAATGTCTCCTGCAACTGTGATATATTTTTCTGTAACCGGCACTCCCATAGAAGCGTGATAAATATTCAATGCTGTTTCTGCATTAACTACTACACAACCAACACTAATTGGAATACCCATTTCAGGAACAACTCTTCCAGTCAATTCATGAACTAGAACTTGTTCATCACCTGCAGGGTAAATATCAGGAATTTCTTTTACTTCAATAAAATCTCCTACTTGAAGTTCTTCGATTCTATTACGAAGTATAGAAATAACTTCCTTATGCTTTCCTTTAATACCCATAAGTGCTTTATTTGCACCTACTAACTTTCCTGCTGCTTCAAATCCTTTAATTATCTCATCTGGAAACATCCTCATCAGCTGCTGATCCACACGAAGCAGTGGCTCACATTCAGCTCCATTAAGAAGTATATATTCTGCCTTTGATGCTAGCTTTGCGTGGGTAGGAAATCCTGCCCCACCGGCACCAATAACACCAGCTTCTCGCACCATATCAAGAATACTCATTACCGTACCTCCTGAGTTTATTCTACATTACAGTCTTCATCAATAATTCCAACAACAACTGCATCAACCGGGATATCCTCACATTCATCTAACATTTTTCGAGCTGATGACCCGGTTGAAACAATAACTCTATCTCCAATACCGGCACTGATTATATCTGCAACAACTAAATGCTGACCAGCACCAGTTCC
>NZ_LITT01000064.1 GCF_001636845.1 Clostridium ljungdahlii | reverse complement strand
GCTAAAAAAGCAGACACAACAAGCGTTGGCTGAAAGGAGTGAAAGCAGTGCCTTCGGACATCAGACTCTGCTGATATCATACCACAGGATAATCTTTATTGAATATATAAATATTAATTGTATAGATGGGAATAGGATGAGGAAGAATCCCTCAAAGATGTCTCCTATCTCTATACTATAAAAAAGATAAGTTTATAACCAGTTTTTCTTGGCTATAAACTTATTATACGAGGAGTGATTTTTATGGCACAAAAAGTATATCTATCAAATTATGAGTTAAAAGAAGCACTAAAAAAGTATTTTGATAACGTAAAATATTCTTTTTTAAATAAGGAATCAGTAAGTACAGATGAATCGCTTGGAAGGGTTACTTCAGAAGCAGTTTATTCAAAAATATCCTCCCCATTTTATAATTGTTCTGCTATGGATGGTATTGCACTTCAAAGCTCAAGTACTATAGGAGCTTCTGAAAAAAAACATATTATACTAGAAGAAGGCAAGGATTATTTAGTGGTGGACACAGGAGATCCAATTCCTAAAGAATATGACTGTGTAATAATGGTAGAAGATATAGTAAAAGTAGATGAAAATAGAATTAGAATATATAAAAGTGCAGCACCCTGGCAGCATATAAGACCACTAGGTGAAGACATAGTTGAAAGCCAGCTTATTGTACCTTCCGGTCATGTTGTAAGGCCGGTAGATATAGGTGCCATGTTAGCCGGAGGGGTAAATACTATTGAAGTTTATAAAAAGCCATTAGTAGGTATTATCCCAACAGGTACTGAATTAGTTGAACCGGGAACAGATCTTAAAGTTGGAGATATAATTGATTTTAATTCAAGGGTGTTTAGTGCACAGGTAACTGAATATGGTGGAATACCGAAGAGATATGGAATAGTAAAAGATGATTACAACGTATTAAAAGAAACTTTAGAAAAGGCTGCTTCAGAATGTGATATAGTTGTAATAAATGCAGGATCTTCTGCAGGAAGAGAAGATTATACAAGTGATATTATATCTGATTTGGGAGAAGTTTATGTGCATGGGGTATCTATAAAACCGGGGAAACCTGTTATTATGGGAGAAGTTAAAAATAAACCGGTTCTTGGAATTCCTGGATATCCAGTTTCAGCCTATTTCATAATGGATAAAGTTCTTAAAAAAATAATAGAAGAATATCAGGGAATGAAACATGAAAAAGAGCAGATAGTAGAGGCAATTTTATCAAGAAGGATAATGTCTTCTCTAAAATATTTAGAATTTGTAAGAATCAAACTTGGATATGTAGGAGAAAAACTTATTGCCACACCACTTTCAAGAGGAGCAGGAGCTACAATGTCATTGGTAAGGGCAGATGGAATATTAGAAGTTCCACAGAATGTAGAAGGCATGGAGGCTGGGACTAAAGTTCAGATAAGTCTTATGAAAGATATAGATGAAATCAAAAACACAATTGTCTGCATAGGCAGCCATGACCCTATATTAGATGTACTTTCTGATTTACTTCATGTGAAAAATCCTGATTATTATTTATCCTCAGCTCATGTGGGAAGTATGGGTGGAATAATGGCATTAAAAAATAAAGAAACTCATATTGCACCTATTCATCTATTGGATATGGAAAGCGGAGAATATAATATTTCTTATATTAATAAATACTTAAAAGATAAAAATATAGCTTTAGTAAAAGTAGTAAATAGAGTTCAAGGTCTTATGGTTCAAAAAGGAAATCCAATGGGACTTAAGGAAATTTCAGACATATCGAAAAAAGGTATACGGTTTGTAAATAGACAAAGGGGAGCAGGAACAAGGTTATTACTGGATTATTATTTAAAAAAGTTAGATATTTCACCAAATGATATTAATGGATATGAAAGAGAAGAATTTACCCACCTGTCTGTAGCAGCAGCAGTGGCTAGTGGGGATGTAGACTGTGGTCTTGGGATATATTCAGCAGCAAAAATGATGGGACTTGATTTTATTCCAGTATGTAATGAAGAATATGATTTTGCAGTACCAGAGGAATATTTAAAAATGAAAACAATTAGAGAATTAATTGATGTTATGAAGAGTGACACGTTTTTAAAAGAATTAGATAGACTTGGAGGATATGAATATCCCAATATAGGGAAAATAATAAGGGCTGATTCTAGCGGTAAATATAATGCCTAGTATTGATGTATTTACTATCAATACTTAGTAATCAGTACATCATATATGCTATGGTTATTAAGTATTTTTTTATAAATATGCTTGGCACAATTTATGCTTTAAAATAAATATATTTAATGTGGTAAAGGAGGTGTGAATTTGAAAGTAGAAGTTAGATTATTTGCTTACTTTAGAAAAGATAGAGATAAAAAATTATTTTTAGAATTTGAGGAGCCTGTAACACCTGCGGACATATTTAAAAAGATAAATATTAAGGAAGAAGAAGTAGCTATTTTACTTATAAATGGTAGGGACGGTAAAGCAAATACAGAACTTAATGACAATGATGTCTTATCATTGTTCCCACCAGTAGGAGGCGGCTAAATTTGGAACGTTATGTTAGAAATATGAAAACCCTGTCAAAAGAAGAAAATGATAACTTAAAGAACTTTAAAGTTTGTGTTGTTGGCTGTGGAGGAATTGGTGGTTATGTTATTGAAATGCTTGGAAGAATAGGAATAGGAAGTATTACTGCAGTGGATGGGGATGTATTTGAGGAATCTAATTTGAATAGACAAATACTTTCAAGTACAGACACTATAGGTTTTAGCAAAGCACAGGAAGCAAAAGCTAGAATGGAAAAAGTAAATCCACTAATAGAGGTAAAAGCATTAGAAAAAATGCTTACAGAAGATAATGCCTGCAGTATTTTAGAGAATCACGATGTAGTAGTAGATGCTCTTGACAGCATACCAGCAAGATTGTTACTTCAAGGCAGCTGTAAAAAACTTAATATACCAATGGTTTATGGAGCTATAGCAGGATGGTATGCTCAAGTTACTACCATATTTCCAGGAGATGATACCTTAAACAAGATTTATAATGTAGATAAGCAAATATCTAAAGGAATCGAAAAGGAAATGGGTAATCCATCATTTACACCAGCTTTAGCAGCCTCAATTGAAGTAAGTGAAGTAATAAAGATTCTTTTAGGGAGAAGAGAACTTTTAAGAAAAAAGATGGTCTTTATAGATCTCCTCTCAACTGAGTATGATATAGTTCCACTGGGATAAAAAATCGTATAATCAAGTATATTATAGAACTTGAAGTTTTTGATCCTAAACGCTAAGCCTATGGAGATAAAACCAATGAGTATGTCATGAAAATGATGTGCTTTCCGTGTTTGAGAAGAAGACTATTGCAAATACCCATAAAATAGGTATGCACTTTTGGTGCATGCCTATTTTTTATAAACAAAGTTGACAAAATTAACGACATCTACTAGGTAAAGGAATGATGTTGGGTTATTGCAGGAAGGAGAAAATTGACATGATATATTAAATTCTAAATCATAATAATATATATATATTAATCGATCCATATTGGAACGTTTTTAAAAAATAAAAATAATGCTGCTCATTATTTGAACGTTATTTTAAATAAAAATAGTAATATTGTATTTTTCTTGAGCATTTTGGCAATATAAAGAAATATATTGCTTATTACTAGTAATGTAGAGAAATATATTGCTTATTATTTGAACGTCTTATTATAAAACAAAAAATATTGCTAAATAATTTACTAAGAATTCACTTAATAATCAACGCATTGTATGTGTTTTTGATTATTGAGTGTTTTTTTGTAACCATATTTGGCACAATGTATGCTTTATAGACTTTGTGAAGTGAATATATTTATATAAGGAGGAATTTCAATGTATGGTTACAATGGTAAAGTATTGAGAATAAATTTAAAGGAAAGAACTTGCAAGTCAGAAGATTTAGATTTGGATAAAGCTAAAAAGTTCATAGGCTGTAGGGGACTAGGTGTTAAAACTTTATTTGATGAAATAGATCCTAAAATAGATGCATTATCACCAGAAAATAAATTTATAATTGTAACAGGTCCGTTAACTGGAGCTCCGGTTCCAACCAGTGGAAGGTTTATGGTAGTTACTAAAGCACCGCTTACAGGAACTATAGCAATTTCAAACTCGGGTGGAAAATGGGGAGTAGACTTAAAAAAAGCTGGTTGGGATATGGTAATAGTAGAGGATAAAGCTGATTCACCAGTTTATATTGAAATAGTAGATGATAAGGTAGAAATTAAAGATGCGTCACAGCTTTGGGGAAAAGTTACATCAGAAACTACAAAAGAGTTAGAAAAGATAACTGAGAATAAATCAAAGGTATTATGTATAGGACCTGCTGGTGAGAGATTGTCCCTTATGGCAGCAGTTATGAATGATGTAGATAGAACTGCAGCAAGAGGCGGCGTTGGTGCAGTTATGGGATCTAAAAACTTAAAAGCTATTACAGTTAAAGGAACTGGAAAAATAGCTTTAGCTGATAAAGAAAAAGTAAAAAAGGTGTCTATAGAAAAAATTACAACATTAAAAAATGATCCAGTAGCTGGTCAGGGAATGCCAACTTATGGTACGGCCATACTGGTTAATATAATAAATGAAAATGGAGTTCATCCTGTAAAAAACTTTCAAGAATCTTATACGGATCAAGCAGATAAAATAAGTGGAGAGACTCTTACTGCTAACCAATTAGTAAGGAAAAATCCTTGTTACAGCTGTCCTATAGGTTGTGGAAGATGGGTTAGATTAAAAGATGGTACAGAGTGCGGAGGACCAGAGTATGAAACACTGTGGTGTTTTGGCTCTGACTGTGGTTCATATGATTTAGATGCTATAAATGAAGCTAATATGTTATGTAATGAATATGGTATTGATACTATTACCTGTGGTGCAACAATTGCTGCAGCTATGGAACTTTATCAAAGAGGATATATAAAAGACGAAGAAATAGCTGGAGATAACCTATCTCTCAAGTGGGGTGATACGGAATCCATGATTGGCTGGATAAAGAAAATGGTATATAGTGAAGGTTTTGGAGCAAAGATGACAGATGGTTCCTATAGGCTTTGTGAAGGTTATGGAGTACCGGAGTATTCTATGACAGTTAAAAAACAAGAAATTCCAGCATATGATCCAAGGGGAATACAGGGACACGGTATTACCTATGCAGTTAATAATAGAGGAGGATGTCATATTAAGGGATATATGATTAATCCTGAAATATTAGGTTATCCGGAAAAACTCGATAGATTTGCATTAGATGGTAAAGCAGCCTATGCCAAAATGATGCACGATTTAACTGCTGTAATTGATTCTTTAGGATTGTGCATATTCACTACATTTGGACTGGGAATACAGGATTATGTAGATATGTATAATGCAGTAGTAGGAGAATCTACTTGTGATGCAGATTCACTATTAGAGGCAGGAGATAGAATCTGGACTCTTGAGAAATTATTTAATCTTGCAGCCGGAATAGACAGCAGCCAGGATACTCTACCAAAGAGATTGTTAGAAGAACCTATTCCAGATGGTCCATCAAAGGGAGAAGTTCATAGGCTAGATGTTCTTCTGCCAGAATATTACTCAGTACGAGGATGGAGTAAAGAGGGTATACCTACAGAAGAAACATTAAAGAAATTAGGGTTAGATGAATATATAGGTAAATTTTAGTTTGATTCGATAAACTAGAAATCAGACTTTATGTATTAAAGAAGATAGGTTCTCTCTATATATGAAGTCTGTTTTTTAATAGGAAGGTGTGAATTTGAGAATAGAAGTTAGATTATTTGCTTATATATTTGCAAGAGTATTAAGTTGTGGTTGGATAAGTTTGGGAGATGAAATTTAGTTGTTATGATAAACTTCAATAGTAATAAGCAAAGCTTTGAAGCATTCATTGAATCTATACATGAAGGCATTATGATTTGTAACATTTATGGAAAAATTAAATTTGTAAATAATGCCTTACTACAAATTACAGGATATAGTCAAGAGTGTATAATGGATATGAATATTCAAGATATGGTAGATAACTGGAATAATATAATAAGTAATATACATAATATAAGCATTCAACAGAATGTAGAAACTAGCATAAAATCTATTAAGAATGTGCTTAAATTAAATTTAAATGTATATCCATTATACACAAAAAAAATGGATGAAAGGATAATTATAGTTGTTTTTAAAGAAATAAAAAAGAAAAGGAAATTAGAAGAAAGGCGATTAAAAGGCAAGGCCATATATACTTTTGACAAAATAATAGGGAGAAATAGGAACTTTTTAAACATAATAGAGTATTCAAAAAAGATATCTAATAGTAAGTCTACTATATTAATAACAGGAGAAAGTGGTACAGGAAAGGAAATTTTTGCTCAAGCTATACACAATTACAGTGATAGAAAGGAGAAAGTTTTTATGGCTGTTAATTGTGGTGCAATTCCGGAAAAACTTATAGAATCAGAACTTTTTGGATATGAGGAAGGTGCTTTTACAGGAGCTAAAAAGGGAGGAAATTTAGGTAAATTTGAAATGGCAAATGGTGGAACTATATTTTTAGATGAAATAGGGGAAATGCCTGTTGACATGCAGGTAAAGTTATTAAGAGTTATAGAAGAGGGATTGATTGTAAGAGTTGGAGGGTATAAGCAAATACCCATAAATGTTAGAATAATTGCAGCTACAAATAAAAATTTAAAAGAAGAAGTTGAAAATAAAAATTTCAGAAGAGATTTATTTTATAGATTAAATGTTCTTCCTGTTCCACTCCCCCCGTTAAGGGATAGAAAAGACGATATTTGTTTATTAGTTGATTATTATATGAATAGAATAAGTAAGAAATTAAATAAAAGAAAAATAAAAATTACTAGTGATCAAATGGATAAGTTAGTACAGTATGAATGGCCTGGAAACATAAGAGAACTAGAAAATGTTATAGAATTTTTTATAAATATTGAGCGTGTAGATGAAAATGTTATTCAATCAGAAGGTTTATTTAAAGAACGTAAAGTGGAAAATAGTTATATATATCATGATGAAGATTTTATGTTTAATATGAACCTTGAAAATTTAGAAAAAACACATATAGAAAATGTAATAAGAAAGTTTAATGGGAATATTACTTTAGCTGCCAAGGCTATGGGTATAGGTAGGAACACTCTTTATAGAAAAATCAAGAAATATAATATTTACTGTTCTATATAGAAGTACCATTCTAAATAGATATTATCATATTTGCATAAAGTCTTGAAGAGATAGCAATAAGTATTGCGGTAGAACTTATAAAAGTTAAAAGGCAATCTTTCAATGGAAAAAATAAATTTAAAACTGTTGTTATGATTGGAGGAATTATAATGAATGTAGCTATTTGCAAATCAGGCAATGTAGTTGTATCCAAGCCCAATATAGAACTTTCACATAGAAGATGTAAAAAGTTTAACATTGATTCAAATCAGGTATTTAGTAAAAAAATAATAGACGATATTGAATTGCAGAAAAGATTTGCAGCTAACAGAAATTTAATATTGACTGCAGCACCTTATATGGATCAGCTAATTAATTTTGTAAAGGGATTTAATTTTTTTGTATTACTTACAGATGGAGAAGGATGTATATTAAATGCGTTAGGTGATGAAAAAATACTCGAGGAAGCATTTTCTTTGAAAATGATACCGGGAGCTTTTATGAATGAAGAAAATATTGGGACAAATGCTATGAGTGTAGTTATAAAAAGTAAACTGCCAGTTCAAATTTCTGGAGATGATCATTTTATTAATGCATATCATAAGTGGACATGTTCTGCGGCACCTATAAAAGATAGTAAAGGAAAACTTATAGGTGTATTGAATCTTACTGGGTACATTAAGTTTGTACATTCCCATACCCTTGGTATGGTTATAGCAGCGTCAAATGCTATAGAAGAAATGCTTAAAGTAGAAGAGTACAATAAAATTGAAAATATGAATTACAAGCATATAAAAAATATATTTAATTCTAGTCCCGTTGCTATAATAACCTCGGATATAAATGGTAAAATAAAAATTTGCAATAAAAAGGCACAAAATATGTTTGGCATAAGAGGTAGTAAGTTAGATACAAACAATATGAAAGATATTATAGAAAATTGGAATGATATAAAAACACCTATATATTTAGGAGAAAGTACTTTAAAAGAAACAATTATGGTTGCACTAAGAAATAAGATTCAGTATCAAGTAACTACCAGTTCAATATACAATTGTGATGATGATAATAATATTGAAATAGTTTATGTTTTTGAAAAAGCTAAAAAAGTAAATAGAAAAAATAATGGGCAGGCTTACTATACTTTTGATAAAATAATGGGTCAGGATGACAACTTTACAAAAGTAATAAATTATGCAAAAAAGATTTCAGATAGTAAATCAACTATACTTATAATGGGGGAAAGTGGTACGGGAAAAGAAGTGTTTGCACAATCCATTCATAATTACAGCAGCAGGGTAGATGGACCATTTGTAGCTTTAAATTGTGGTGCCATCCCTAAACAACTTATAGAGTCAGAGCTTTTTGGATATGAAGAAGGAGCTTTTACAGGAGCTAAAAAGGGTGGAAACCTTGGAAAATTTGAATTAGCAGATGGTGGAACTATGATGCTGGATGAAATTGGAGAAATGCCTCTTGATATGCAGACAAAGCTTCTAAGAGTTGTACAGGAAGGTGTAATAACGAGAATTGGAAGCTCAAAGTCTATACCTGTAGATGTAAGAATTATAGCTGTCACAAACAGAGATTTAAAAAAAGAAGTAGAATGTGGAAGGTTTAGAAAAGACTTATATTACAGATTAAATGTGCTGCCTTTATACTTACCTCCACTTAGAGAAAGAAAAAAGGATATACCTCTTCTTATTCAATATTTTGTTAAGAATATTTCACAAAAATTAAATAAAAAAGAGCCGGTTATATTAGGAGAGTACTTGAAGAAAATGATTAACTACAACTGGCCTGGAAATATAAGAGAATTGGAAAATTTAGTTGAGCTAATTGTAAATACAGGATCTATACCAGCAGGTTATTTTACGGAAGAAAACTGTGATAATGAGGTACTTGTGGATATTAGTGATGACTATTTAAAGTTAGATTATGTGGAAAAAGAACATGTAATTAAAGTATTGAAGAAGTTTAATGGGAATATAACACATTCAGCAGCAGCACTGGGTATAAGAAGAAATACTTTGTACAGTAAAATAAAAAAATATAAAATAGAGATATAAATTTTTTATGCAGAGAGGAAAGAGAGGCTGTTGTATATTTTAGGGTAGGTGCTATTGATTTGTCACCTGTTTTTTCACAGCCTCATATGTTTTTTATATTATTGTTTTTAAAAATCTGTTTTAATAGCTTGTGTTTTGGAAAATTAAGAACTTCATATTTTTCACCTTGTTCAATGACCTTTCCTTTGTCCATAAATATAATGTAATCTGCTATCCTTTCGGCCTGTAATAAATCATGGGTGACTAGAATAACAGTTCTTTTTTCTTGGGACATAGTTTTTATTAGCTTTTCAGATCTTAAAATATTTTCAATATCCATACTAGCAGTAGGTTCATCCAAAAAAGTTACCTTAGTTTCCAAAATAGCTGTCCTAAGTAGTGCCACTTTTTCTTGTTCTCCTCCTGATAGTTCTCTAGCATTTTTATGCAGTAAATCATCTACTACCAAGTATTTCAAATAAGTATTTATTCTTTTTTCAATTATTTCTTTACTAAATTTTTTAAACTTTAATCCCATTGTTATATTTTCAAGCACTGAACAATTAAATAAGTATGGTTTTTGAAGCATGACTGATATATCTTTTCTTACAAAATTAATAGAATTATAGTTATCATAACTTACATTTCCCCTAGTGAATGTATCAAGTCCTGAAATGCATTGTAAAAGAGTACTTTTACCACTGCCATTTAAGCCCATAAGTACATAAGTATATCCTTCTTTAAAATCTAACTCATCTATATGGAGGACTTCTTTTCCGTTGAATTCTTTACTACTGTTTAGTACTCTAATATTCATGTATTCACCTACTTTTATTTAACTAGTGTTGGCAAAAGCTTTTTGTATTACTTATTTGTTTTACTGAGTTTATGTAAAATAAAGTTAACCATAAAAGAAACAATAAGTAATATACAACCTATTGTTATAGCTTCATTAAAGTTACCCTGGCCTGTTTCTAAAGCTATATAAGTAGTCATAACTCTTGTCTCACCTTTTATATTTCCACCTACCATCATAACTGCACCAACTTCAGAAATTGCTCTTCCGAAACCAGCTGCTATTACGGACAAAAGTTGAGCTTTACATTCTTTTATGATTAAAATTAAAGTATCCTTATTTTCTGCACCTAGAGCGATGCAATTTTTTTTTATTTCTATTCCACGGATGCCTATTGTTGAAACAGTAAGTCCAAATATTATTGGAAATACGAGCAAACTTTGGGCGATAATCATTGCAGTAGGAGTAAATAACAGTTTGAAAGTACCTAAAGGCCCTTTCCTAGAAAGAAGCAGATATACAACTAAACCCATTAATACTGGTGGAATACTCATAAGAGTTTCAAATAATCTTAAAATGTATTTTTTTAGCCTAAAGTTCTTTAAAGCAGTAGGTATGGCTAGAGTCATACCTACTGCTGAGGCCATTAATGTAGATGTAATTGAAACAAACAAAGATAATAAGGTTATTTCTATAACTTCTCCCAAATAGCTCATTTAATCACCTATTTTTTTGCATTAGGCACAAATAGTGATATGCCATACTTATCCTTGCCGTATTCACCTATGAGTTTTTGTCCTTTACTAGAGAGCATCCATTTGATAAATTCATTTGATTCCTCGGTTTTAATTTTGTTTTTCTTTGGATTTAACCTTATTAATGAATATTGATTTAATAGCTTACTTCCTTTTTCAGTGACGATGGTTAAATTTAATTTATTTTTCATAGATAGGTATGTAGCCCTATCTGTTAAGGTATAAGCTTTCTTTTCATCTGCCATCTGAAGTACTGCACCCATTCCTTTTCCTGCTGAAATATACCATGTACCACTAGGGGTTATTCCTGCTTCTTTCCATATACTGTTTTCTTTTGTATTAGTACCTGATTTATCTCCTCTTGATATAAAGGGAGAGTTACTACTGCTAATTAGTTTGAATGCAGCTACTGCATCCTTTGGAGCTTTTTCTTTAAGTTTTGCAGGATCATCTTTTGGTCCTACGATTACAAAATCATTATACATTACTTCAAGCCTTTCAGTTCCATATCCTTCTTTAACAAATTGTAATTCCTGTTCTTTTGCATGTACGAGCAATGCATCTGCATCCCCACGTTTAGCAACTTCCATAGCTTCACCAGTTCCTTTGGCAAGTACCTTAACTTTAATTCCTGTGTCCTTTTCAAACTTTGGAAGCAAGTAATCTAAAAGCCCTGAATCTTGGGTACTTGTTGTAGTTGCCAATACTATACTTTTATTTTTATTTTGAGTTTGGGTTTGATTTTGATTTAAACATGCATTCATAGTAAACATCATAACAATACAAAATAATATACTCAATAATGTTTTAAAATGTAAATTTTTCCGTAATTTTAACATAAGAAATCCCCTTCCACTTTAACTAATGTTTAAAAAAATAATTAAGTAACTTATCAAGTGATTCTTAGGTTCAGGTGGAGTTTGCTTATAAGGAATACCTTTTCTCCATCTGAACCTTAGAAGAACTTATCCAGGCGCGTAGCAGTGGTTATCCCCCAATTTGAAGAAGATGGGGGTGTTAGCAATGGTAGCGATCGGATAAAATTTATATACACTAAATATAAGTATATGTTTATAGGATTAATTATATGTATAGAAATGTAAATATACGTATATAGTAAACATACAGATCAAATTGAATAAGATCTATCATAAGAGCAAAGTTGTATCCATTGTAACTATATTTACAAGAGTATTAAATTTTGGTTGGATAAGGTCAGGAGATGAAATTCAGTTGTTATGATAAATCTCAATAGTAGTAAACAAAGCTTTGAAGGATTTCTTGAATCTATACCTGAAGGCATTATGGTTTGTAACACTTATGGAGAAATTAAATTTGTGAACACTACTTTACTAGAAATTACTGGATATAGTCCTAAATTTATAATGAATATGAATATGGAAGATATGTTAGATAATTGGGGTAATATAATAGATAACATACATAATACAAACATTCAAGAGAATATAGAAACTGCCGTAAAATCTATTAACAATATACTTAAATTAAATTTAAGTATATATGTATTATACACAGAAAAAATGGATGACAGGATAATCATAGTTGTTTTTAAAGAAATAAAAAAGGAAAGAAAATTAGAAGAAAAGCGGTTAAAAGGTAGGGCAATATATACTTTTGACAAAATAATAGGGAAAAATGAAAACTTTTTAAAGATAATAGAATATTCTAAAAAGATAGCTAATAGTAAGTCTACTATATTAATAACAGGAGAAAGTGGTACAGGAAAAGAAATTTTTGCTCAGGCTATACATAATTACAGTGATAGAAAAGAAAATGTTTTTATGGCTGTTAATTGTGGTGCAATTCCGGAAAAACTTATAGAGTCTGAACTTTTTGGATATGAGGAAGGTGCTTTTACAGGAGCTAAAAAGGGAGGAAACCCAGGTAAATTTGAAATGGCAAGTGGTGGAACTATCTTTTTAGATGAAATAGGTGAAATGCCTGTTGAAATGCAAGTAAAGCTATTAAGAGTTATAGAAGAAGAAGTAGTTGTAAGAATTGGAGGATACAAGCAAACACCCATAAATGTTAGAATAATTGCAGCTACAAATAAAAATCTGAAGGAGGAAGTTGAAAATGGAAATTTTAGGAGAGATTTATTTTATAGATTAAATGTTCTTCCTATTCACCTTCCTTCTTTAAAGGATAGAAAAGATGATATTTGTCTATTGGTTGATTATTATATGAATAGAATAAGTAGAAAATTAAATAAAAGAAAAGTAGAAATTACTGATGGCCAAATGAATAAATTAGTACAATATGATTGGCCTGGAAACATAAGAGAATTAGAAAATGTTATTGAGTTTTTTATAAATATTGAGCGTATAGATGAGAGTGCTATTGAGACAGATAGTCTATATAAAGAACGTAAAAGGGAAGGCAGTTATATATGCTATGATGAAGATTTTATGTTTAATATGAACCTTGAGAGTTTAGAAAAATCACATATAGAAAATGTAATAAAAAAGTTTAAAGGAAATGTAACTTTAGCTGCCAAGGCTATGGGGATAGGCAGAAACACTCTTTATAGAAAAATCAAGAAATATAATATTTACTGTTCCACACTGGAGCATGATCCCAAAACGTAACGCTATTATAGATCCTCTTTGGAACAACAATCGTTTACATAAGATCTAAAGCGCTGAAATAAGTATGATTAGCATAGGTAAAAATCTTTGGCATGGTTCTTGCTTTAAGTATATACAAATATACTTTTAGGAGGAATTCGTTTATGTATGGTTATAATGGCAAAGTATTAAGAATCAATTTAAAGGAAAGAACTTGTAAGTCAGAAGATTTAGATTTAGGCAAAGCTAAAAAGTTTATAGGATGCAGGGGCTTAGGAGTTAAAACTTTATTTGATGAAGTAGATCCTAAGGTAGATGCATTATCTCCAGAAAATAAATTTATAATTGCTACGGGACCTTTAACAGGGGCACCGGTTCCAACAAGTGGAAGATTTATGGTAATCACCAAATCACCTCTTACAGGAACTATAGCAATTGCGAATTCAGGTGGAAAATGGGGAGCAGAATTGAAATCAGCTGGATGGGATATGATAATAGTAGAAGATAAGGCTGATTCACCAGTTTATATTGAAATAGTAGATGATAAAATAGAATTCAAAGATGCATCACAGCTTTGGGGAAAGCTGGCATTAGAAACTACAAAAGAATTAGAAGGATCAGATCGCAAGAAATCCAAAGTGCTATGTATAGGACCAGCTGGTGAAAAATTATCACTTATGGCAGCTGTAATGAATGATGTTGATAGAACTGCAGGAAGAGGCGGCGTTGGTGCAGTTATGGGATCAAAGAACTTGAAAGCTATCGTAGTTAAAGGAAGTGGAAAAGTAAAATTATTTGATGAGGAAAAAGTAAAAGCTGTAGCACTTGAGAAGACAGGTATTTTAAGAAAAGATCCAGTAGCTGGAGGCGGACTTCCAAATTATGGTACGGCTGTACTTGTTAATATAATAAATGAAAACGGAGTACATCCGGTAAAGAATTTTCAGGAAGCTTATACTGATGAAGCAGATAAAATAAGTGGAGAAACACTTACAAAAGATCGCTTAGTAAGAAAAAATCCTTGTTATAGATGTCCTATAGCTTGTGGAAGATGGGTTAAATTAAAGGACGGTACAGAATGCGGCGGACCTGAATACGAAACCTTATGGTGCTTTGGATCTGACTGTGGTGTATATGATTTAGATGCTGTGGATGAGGCAAATATGTTATGTAATGAATATGGATTAGATACTATTTCCTGTGGTGCAACTATTGCAGCAGCTATGGAACTCTATCAAAGAGGATATATAAAAGATGAAGAAATAGCAGGTGACAATTTATCTCTTAAATGGGGAGATGCAGAATCCATGGTTGGCTGGATAAAGAAAATGGCACTTAAGGAAGGCTTTGGTGCAAAGATGGCAGATGGATCCTATAGACTTTGTGAAAGTTATGGGGTACCAGAATATTCCATGACAGTTAAAAAGCAAGAAATTCCAGCATATGATCCAAGAGGAATACAAGGACATGGTATTACTTATGCAGTTAACAATAGAGGCGGCTGTCATATTAAAGGGTACATGGTTAGTCCTGAAATATTAGGTTATCCGGAAAAACTTGATAGATTTGCATTAGAAGGTAAAGCAGGTTATGCAAGAGTATTCCACGATTTGACTGCTGTAATAGATGCTCTTGGCTTATGTATATTTACTACCTTTGGTTTGGGAGCACAGGATTATGTAGATTTATATAATGCAGTAGTAGGAGAGGATCCTCATGATGTTGACTCTTTAATGCAAGCCGGTGATAGAATTTGGACTCTTGAAAAATTGTTCAATTTATCAGCTGGAATAGACAGCAGCCAGGATACTCTACCAAAGAGACTTTTAGAAGAGCCTATTCCAGATGGTCCATCAAAAGGAGAAGTTCATAGGTTAGACGTACTTCTTCCAGAATATTATTCAGTACGTGGATGGGATAAAAATGGTATACCTACAGAGGAAACGTTAAAGAAATTAGGATTAGATGAATATGTAGGTAAGTTTTAGTTTGATAAATTAGAGATTAGACTTCATGTATTAAAAAAGACATCTTGTCTCTGTATATGAAGTCTATTTTTTTAAACAAGGGAGGTGTGAACTTGAAAATAGAAGTTAGATTATTTGCTTACTTTAGAAAAGATAGAGATAAAAAATTATTTTTAGAATTTGACGAACCTGTAATACCTGCTGATATATTTAAAAAGATAAATATTAATGAAGAAGAAGTAGCTATTTTACTTATAAATGGTAGGGATGGTAAAGCAAATACAGAACTTAAAGACAATGATGTCTTATCATTGTTTCCACCAGTAGGAGGCGGTTAAACTTGGAACGTTATGTTAGAAATATGAAAACCCTGTCAAAAGAAGAAAATGATAATTTGAAGAAATTTAAAGTTTGTGTTGTTGGCTGTGGAGGAATTGGTGGTTATGTTATTGAAATGCTTGGAAGAATAGGAATAGGAAGTATTACTGCAGTGGATGGGGATGTATTTGAGGAATCTAATTTGAATAGACAGATACTTTCAAGTACAGACACTATAGGTTTTAGCAAAGCACAAGAAGCAAAAGTTAGAATGGAAAAAGTAAATCCACTAATAGAGGTAAAAGCATTAGAAAAAATGCTTACAGAAGATAATGCCTGCAGCATTTTAAGTAATCATGATGTAGTAGTAGATGCTCTTGACAGCATACCAGCGAGATTGTTACTTCAAGGCAGCTGTAAAAAACTTAATATACCAATGGTTCATGGAGCTATAGCAGGATGGTATGCTCAAGTTACTACTATATTTCCAGGAGATGATACCTTAAACAAAATTTATAATGTAGATAAGCAAACATCTAAAGGAATCGAAAAGGAAATGGGTAATCCATCATTTACACCAGCTTTAGCAGCCTCAATTGAAGTAAGTGAAGTAATAAAGATTCTTTTAGGTAGAGGAGAACTTTTAAGAAAAAAGATGGCTTTCATGGATCTTCTCTCTAGTGAGTATGACATAGTTCCACTTGGGTAAAAATTTATCAATGAATCTTACTTAGTGGGAAAAGCAGATATCCCAAATCTTTGATTTGGTGATAGTCGCTTTCGCTGTGTGCAAGCAGATATCCCAAATCTTTGATTTAAAGTGAATTGCGTTCTCTTTAGAGTTTTGTTTCTCCCACTAAATTTAGATGAATTTTCCTATAATAGTGGAAAGTGGAATTGGAATTGTTGTTATGATTGGAGGAATTATAATGAATGCAGCTATTTGCAAATCAGGCAATGTAGTTGTATCCAAATCAGATATAGAACTTTCACATAAAAGGTGCAAAAAGTTCCTTATTGACCCACACCAGGTATTTAGTAAAAAAATAATATATGATGTTGAATTACAAAAAAGATTTGCAGCTAACAGAAATTTGATATTGACTGCAGCACCTTATATGGAACATTTGGTTAACTTTGTAAAGAAATTTAATTTTTTTGTATTACTTACAGATGGAGAAGGATGTATATTAAATGCATTAGGTGATGAAAAAATACTTTCAGAAGCCTTTTCTTTGAAAATGGTGCCGGGAGCTTTTATGGATGAAGAAAATATTGGGACAAATGCTATGAGCATGGTTATAAAAAGTAAGCTGCCAGTTCAAATATCTGGAGATGATCATTTTATTAATGCATATCATAAGTGGACATGTTCTGCGGCACCTATAAAAGATAATAAAGGAAAAATTATAGGAGTTTTGAGTATTACTGGATATATTGAGTTTGTACATTCCCATACACTTGGGATGGTTATAGCAGCATCAAATGCTATAGAAGAAATGCTTAAAGTAAAAGAGTACAACAAGATTAAAAATATGAACTACAAGTATATGGAAAACATATTTAATTCCAGTCCTATTGCTATACTAACCTCAGATATAAATGGTAAAATAAAAATTTGCAATAAAAAAGCTCAAGATATGTTTAGCATTACAAACGGTAAATTAAAAACACATAAAGTGGAAGATATCATAGAAAACTGGAATGATATAAAGACATCCATATGTTTAGGGGAAAGTGATTTAAGAGAGACAAATATAGTAGTAGTGAAAAACAAAACTCAATATCAGTTAACTACTAGTTCTATATATAATTGTGAAGACGATAATATTGAGATAGTATATGTTTTTGAGGAGATCAAAAGGGTAAATAAAAGAGAAAATAGACAGGCTTATTATACTTTTGATAAGATAATGGGTCAGCATGAAAACTTTACAAAATTAATAAATTATGCAAAAAAGATTTGAGATAGTAAATCAACTATACTTATAATGGGAGAAAGTGGTACGGGAAAAGAAGTGTTTGCACAATCCATTCATAATTATAGTGGAAGAGTAAATAGACCATTTGTAGCTTTAAATTGTGGTGCTATCCCTAAACAACTTATAGAGTCGGAGCTTTTTGGATATGAGGAGGGGGCTTTTACAGGAGCTAAAAAAGGCGGAAATCTTGGGAAATTTAGATTGGCAGATGGTGGAACTATAATGCTGGATGAAATTGGAGAAATGCCTATGGATATGCAGACAAAGCTTCTACGGGTCATACAAGAGGGTGTAATAACAACAATTGGAAGTTCAAAGTCTATACCTATAGATGTAAGAATTATAGCTGCCACCAATAGAGATTTAAAAAAAGAGGTAGAAGCCGGAAGATTTAGAAAAGACTTATATTACAGATTAAATGTGCTGCCTTTATTCTTACCTCCACTTAGAGAAAGAAAAAAGGATATACCTCTTCTTGTTGAATATTTTGTTAAGAATATTTCACAAAAATTAAATAAAAAGGAGCCAGTCATATTAAAAAAATATTTGAAGAAAATGATTAAATATAACTGGCCTGGAAATATAAGGGAATTGGAAAATTTGGTTGAGCTAATTGTAAATACAGGATCTATACCAGCAGATTACTTTACAGAAGAAAATTGTGATAATGAGGTACTTGTAGATATTAGTGATGACTGTCTAAAATTAGATTATGTGGAAAAAGAACATGTAATTAAAGTATTGAAGAAATTTAGAGGAAATATAACCCATTCAGCAGAAGCACTTGGTATAAGAAGAAATACTTTGTACAACAAGATTGAAAAGTATAATATAAAGATATAAAAATACCCTATAGAGTTTTTAATATACTCTATAGGGTATTTTTTAAATATTTCTTTCTAAAATTAATCAAAGAGAAATCAATATTGATTCATATAATATTATGTACAAAATTTGATTATTTATTATAGGGGTAATTCATCAAGCTAGTGAACGAAAATAATAGATTAAATCAATTATATTAACAAATTATGATAAAACCAATTTAATGAAATATTAGTAGTTTATGATACAAACTTGAATTCTATAAATACATCCTTTTCGTAATTTGTTCATTTAAGTCCTTTATAATAATATAGGTTACATTTGTAAAAATATATTTACATATCCTTTTGGTACAATAATTAAAATTTGTAGTATAATTATGTATTAGAAATGCGATGTTAGTATGATGTTGTAGATACAGAAAGATGAAATTTTGACTAATTGTGAATTAATTTCATATTAGTTCTAAACTGAAAAAGTTGAGTAATTAAAATATAAAAATACTTATGGAAAAAGGTGATTACATGCTTAAGATAGGTTCACATGTTTCAATGAATGGAAAAGATATGCTTTTAGGTTCTGTAAAAGAAGCTCTTTCTTATGGAGCAAATACATTTATGTTTTATACGGGGGCACCTCAAAATACTTCTAGAAAACCCTTAGAAAAGCTTAGAATTGATGAAGCAATAGAAAAAATGAATGAAAATGGTATTGATGAAATAGTAGTTCATGCTCCTTATATAATAAATATTGGGAATAGTATAAAGCCTGCTACTTTTGAACTTGGAGTGAATTTCTTAAGACAAGAAATAGAAAGGTCTTCTGCTATAAAAAAAGTAAAACAGCTTGTGCTGCATCCTGGTGCCCATGTAGGGGCAGGCACGGAAGCTGGTATAGCACAGATTGCAAAAGGATTAAATGAAGTTATAACTGGAGATCAAACTGTACAAATAGCCCTTGAAACCATGGCAGGGAAGGGCTCGGAATGTGGAAGAAATTTTGAGGAAATTGCAAAAATAATAGATGGAGTAAAATACAACGAAAAAATTACAGTTTGCTTTGACACCTGTCATATTAACGATGCAGGATATAACGTAGCAGAAGATTTTGACGGGATATTGAATGAGTTTGATCATATAGTAGGTATAGATAGATTAAAAGTAATTCACTTAAATGACAGTAAAAATCCTAAAGGGAGTAGAAAAGACAGGCATGAAATGATTGGATTTGGCAGCATTGGATTTGATGCGCTTTCTTATGTGGCAAATCATGAAGATTTAAAAGATGTTCCTAAAATTTTAGAAACCCCTTATTTAGCAAATATTGAAGGTGTAAAAAGACCTCCTTATAAATATGAAATTGCTATGCTTAAAGCTAAAAAGTTTAATGAAAATATCAAACAAGATATATTTGCAAATTAACTACTAGGGGGTAATACTAGGGTAGCTACGATAAGCCACAAGCTCATTTCCTTAAAATGTAAGTGAGCTTGCGGTTTAATTATTCTTTATATTTAGTATAATCTTGGTATGGATAGTTATGTATTAATTTATAATTTCTTTGTTATGCGACGCAAAAACACCGCAGAATTCAATTTTAAATAATGCAGTGTTTAGGTAAAATTGTTCGCTTTTTCAGTTGTTACACTAAATAAGGATGATGTGAGTTATCTTTTCTTTCATTTGGTTATAAAGCATCATATTTTTCGACCAATTCACAGATTCGTCCCAGCACATGAAATACAATAAAAAAAGACGTTTCAAAATGTACATAATCCATGATATTCTCATCCCACAAAACCTGGAGACTAGCCGGAAATTCTTCATCCGACTCCCAGAACTGAACCATTATTGGCAGAAAATCAAACGTATCCAGAAGATAGGAAACATCTCCATTGCCCGTCTTTACTCCACCCAGCTGCTCACATGCTCTGCTCATCAAATCCAGTTTATGATCAAAGAATTTTTCATAATGGATGTAAATCTCCCCACCGGAATTAGCTGACTCTACAGTTCCTTTCAAATTATTGATTTTATTGTATCGTCCAGATAAGTGGCAATTGTCTTTGGAATAACATAATACATCAAAGATTGACATTGCTTCATTATAATCAGCTGCTGTAGTATGTATAAATTCATCTTCTGACCATTCCACTTTTCCACTGTTTCTGTTAATACGATATTTTCTTTGAACAAACATCAGATACAGATACTGTTTATCATATTCCAGATGAAATTTTTGAATCATATGCATCTGATTATATTTCAGAAATTCTGTCTGCATCTGATCTCGCATGATTTCATAGTTTGATTGTCTCATTGTCTCCTCTTCTCCTTTTTACATATATTTCTAGATGATTTTGCTCTTTTAAATAATCTTTATTTCGTCATACACTACAACTGCGATTTAATCATTATGAAAACAATACCATAAAATCGATATATTTTCATTACTTTGCAGAAAGCATAGAAATATAACAGATTTACCTTATTTTAAAATAGGTATTCTTTCATCCATATTCAATTCAAAATTACCATAAGGATTAATATGATTATAAATTAATGGTGTTAAAGCTCTGAGATCTTCTGTAGTTAATGTGTTTTCCCATTTGTCTTTTGATAATACTTGCTGAATCATTATTGAACATATTATCTATAGTGTCTAAATGCAATAAGATATTCAGTACATATTCCCAAAATAAGTAATTGAATTTGCGGTTGGTTGTAGCTGCCCTAAGACTACCCCTACTATAATTTCATTTTAAATAAATTATCACAGATATGAAAAATATATACATATTATATGTTATAATTTATATATTACAATAATTTTATTATTTACCATGTTATATCATTTTTGTATATAAGCTAAAATAAATGTAATTATATAAATTTAGGAGAGATATTTTATGAATGAAAAGAAGAGATTTAGTATTACAAGATATACTATTTTTATAGCAATTATGATAATTATTTTTTTGACAATAATCATAAGGCTTTTTTTTCTTCAGGTAGTGAAAGGCAATGAGTTCAAGGAGCAGGCAAGTAATAAATCTATAAAAGAAATTTCAGAGGTAGCTCCAAGGGGTACAATTCTGGATTCTAAGGGCAATATTTTAGTTGCCAGCACCCAAGGGTACATGTTGATATATAACCAAACTGATAATCAGGATAAAGTTTTTTTCAGTACTATGAATAAGGTATTTAAAATATTGGATGATAGTGGTGAAAGTCAACAGGATGATTTTGAACTAAAAGTTAATCCTTATAGATTTGAATTTAGAAGTGATGATGAAGATACAAGAAAAAATCTTGAAATTAAGTTCAAAAGAGATCGGGGATTAAATGAGGAATTAGAAAAAAATATCAAGAAAAAAAACAAGAATATATCTGATGATGAACTTAAAGTGCAGGTTAATAAAGAACTTTTGGATATATCTCCAGAGGATACCTTCAAAAAGTTTATGAAACGATATGGTATAAGTAATACTTATCCTCTCGAACAACAGAGAAGACTCATGATTATAAAAGATACTTTAAAAATGAATAGCTTTTCAGGATATAAACCTGTTATTGTGGCCAGCAATATAAAGAAAGAAACTGCCTTTAAATTTTTACAAATGTTAAATGAACTTCCAGGAATAGATGTGACCACAGAACCTATAAGATCTTATCCAAATGGAGATTTAGGATCAAATTTTTTAGGGTATATATCAAAAATATCTTCTAGTTATGGAAAGTATACAGAAAAAGGATATGATGTAAGTAGTGATTACGTAGGGCAAGCAGGAATTGAAGGAGCCCTTGAGGACAGATTAAAAGGATCAAAGGGTGGAAGGATAGTAAAGCTGAATAAAAATGGGAAAATAACTGAAGAACTTGGGAAAAAGGAATCGTGTCCTGGACAGACAGTACAGCTTACTATAGATACAAATGTGCAAAAAGCTTCAGAAAATTCCCTTGAAAGTACTTTGGCAGGGCTTAGGAGTAATCCTTATGAACAGCTAGGATCAAATACTTCAAATGCTACAAGAGGAGCAGCTGTAGCAGTAAATGTGAATACGGGAGCAATAGTAGCAATGGCTCAGGTACCAAGATATGATCCAAATTTGTTTACAATACCAGGAAACTTGAGTTCAGAAATGTACAATAAATATTTCAACCCTAATCTAGAACAATTTGGAAGAAATTATATTGAAACACGAGGAATTACATCTAATTATCCAGGGGAAAGTGAGGATGAAGTGTTGAATGAACTTTTTCCAATTGATAAAAGCATAAAAAACAATACTACTATGAGAAAAGATGTATATGATATATATCCAAAACCTTTTTATAATTATGCCACTCAATCTCTTATTCCTCCAGGTTCTACTTTTAAACCCATAACTGCTATTGCAGGTCTTGAAACTGGAGTTATAACTCCAGATTTTACTGTAGATGATCAAGGAAAATTTGATCAGGGAGGAAAAATAGTAGAGTTTAAATCGGATGGCCCTCAAGGAGTTGTAAATCTTATAAGTGCCATAGAGAAATCCAGTAACCCCTATTTCATGACAGTAGCAGAAAAGCTTAGAAATGCGCTTGGAGATAATATTCTAGCAAAATATGCATGGAGGTTCGGATTGGGTATAGATCCAAACAGCAGCGTTAAAGCTGCTACGGGAATAGAAATATCAGAAAAGTTTGGGCAGGTATATAATACTGTGTCGAATAAAACTGCTTATGCTAGCACTTATCTTTGGAAAACTATGTCTGTACTTAAAAATGGGCAAGATGACTACGGACACAAGATTGTTACAGTAGATTTATATGATAACGATAATGATTCAAAAGAAACAACACAAATTAAAAATAATATTAAAAATCTTATAAGAGATTGTATAAAAAATGGAACTAGTTCTTTTGACAAATCAAAATATAAGGAATTATTTTCAGAACTTACATCAAAGGATGCTAATAATAAAAAGGATATAAGTGACAGCCAAATGAATAATTTAATCAGTGCAATATATAGTATTACTATTTCAGATGCCAATGCACAACTAAAGGTACCTGCAAACATAGAAAATGCTGCTATAGGTCAAGGATTAAATCAATTTACACCTCTTCAAATAGTGAATTATATTGCAACTCTTGCAAATGGAGGTACTAGATATAAACTCCACTTGGTAGATCAATATCTAGATACAGATGGAAAAGTAATTGAAAAAGTCAAGCCAGAGGTTATGAAAAAAACTGGTGTCAGTGCCGCAAATTTGGAGTCTGTTAAAGAAGGAATGAATGCTGTTAATGAAAATGGTACAGCATCTAATGTATTTAAAGGATTCCCAATAAGTGCAGCAGGTAAAACAGGTACTGCTCAAAGTCTTGGTAATCAAGAACAAGTTGGAAGAACAGACTATGCAGAGTATGTAGGATTTGCTCCTAGTGATAAACCAGAAATAGCAGTATGTGTTGTTTTATTCGATGGTGGCCACGGAGGGGTTGGTGCAGCTTCTGTAGCTAGAGATATTTATTCTTCATATTTTAATAGAAATAATAAAATTAAATGAATATTCATTGATACAGTACTATATTTCACTGTTTGAATAGTGTACTTAAATGCTCCTATAGGTTTAACAAAAATTTGTGATTATTATCCTTTAGATAAGGAAAGTATATTAGTTAGTAGAAACTATTGAATTAGAGAAAATTAATTGTAATGAGCAAATTTTTGATGAATGGTTAAGAGGAGATGTAGTATAAATTGAGAGATGATTATAGGAATCTATTTAAATTCATAATAAAGGCATATTATAGTGGAAATTTTGAAGAAGAAGTGACGTCATTTTTATTAGAGTCTAAAATGGATAAACAGGAATTGTGTAAGATTATATCTACATTGTGCGGCACTAATATAGATTACAGCTCTAACTTTATAGAAAATTTGAAAAAAGCAATAGAGTCTTATAAACAAGATGGTAAAATAGTCAATAAAGTTAAAGATTGTTCTATGGAATGTGTGGATGAGAAAGGTGAGATACTATGTCAAAAAACATGTCCTTTTGATGCAATTTTTATAGACAATAAGAAAAATTGTGCTTACATAGATAAAGAAAAGTGTACTGATTGTGGTTTTTGTGTAGATGTTTGTCCTACTGGGGGAATAATGGATAAAGTTCAATTCATTCCTCTGGCTGATATTTTAAAAAGTAAATCTCCAGTTGTGGCCATAGTGGCTCCTGCTATAATAGGGCAATTTGGGGAGGATGTTACTATGGACCAACTTAGGACTGCTTTTAAAAAACTAGGATTTACTGATATGATTGAAGTGGCATTTTTTGCGGATATGCTTACTTTAAAGGAATCTATTGAATTTGACAATCATGTAAAAGATGAAAAAGATTTTATGATAACTTCCTGCTGCTGCCCTATGTGGGTGGCTATGGTAAAAAAGGT
The DNA here is from genome assembly GCF_001636845.1 of Clostridium ljungdahlii. GTDB lineage: Bacteria > Bacillota > Clostridia > Clostridiales > Clostridiaceae > Clostridium_B > Clostridium_B ljungdahlii_A. The sequence goes on along the minus strand of NZ_LITT01000064.1, from coordinate 120,118 downwards.
ATACAGTAGTTTGGTTAAACATGTATCTCCTTCTGTATCTCCGATGGTTGCAGGAGGAAGAGTGCTTAAAAAGTTAAGCCCTTACTGTAAGGTAGTGTTTATAGGACCATGTATTGCTAAAAAATCTGAGGCAAAGGAAGAAGATATAAAAGGAGCAATAGATTTTGTACTTACTTTTGAAGAATTAAGAGATATATTTGATGCTTTTCATATAGTTCCATCTAAGCTTGAAGGAGATTTTTCCTCTAAATATGCTTCTAGAGGTGGAAGATTATATGCCCGTACAGGGGGAGTTTCTATTGCAGTAAGCGAGGCTGTGGAAAGGATTTTTCCTGAAAAACATAAATTATTTAGTGCAATTCAGGCAAATGGTATTAGAGAATGTAAAGAAATGCTTACCAAGGTGCAAAATGAAGAAATAAAAGCTAATTTTATTGAAGGAATGGGCTGTATTGGTGGATGTGTAGGTGGTCCTAAAGCAATTGTACTTAAGGATGAGGGTAGGGATCGAGTAAATAAATTTGCACAAGATTCTGAAATAAAAGTTGCTGTAGATAGTGAATGTATGCATGGAGTATTACATGCTTTGGATATACATTCTATAGATGATTTTAAGGATGAGAAAAAAATAGAACTGTTAGAACGAGAATTTTAATTTATAGAGAGTTTCTAAACCAAAATCAACTTATGTACATCAATAGATTATTAGTAATTGAAAATTATATTTAAGTTAAGAACCTAACTTTTGCAGTTGAAAAACTTTGCAAAACAATTTTTTCAAGAGGACAATTGACAGAGGACATAGGACAGTGAAGGTAAGTTTTCTTCCTTATGTCAGAAAACTAATTTATTTTTTTAGGCTTGTTTTGCTAATGCAAAACAAGCTTAAAATTTATATAAGTCATCAATATTTCACTTTAGTGAAATGAGTCATTAAAAATTTAATTAAAGATTTTTCGTAGTGCAGCGTAGAAAAATCCTCCTTCACTGTCCTCTGTCAATTGTCCTTTGTCCTCTCAAAAATATTGCGGCGCAATATTTTTATATTAGACCCAAATTTCGTATGTGTGAAAGTTGAGCTATATTTTATCAATTAAGTTATCTTATTTGCTTCTTAATAAATTATCTATGCTATTAAAGTTATATCCTTTTTTATTAAGTACTTCTACCATCTGGTGTAGTGGTGAATTGGTTGAATAAGTGTAAGTTGGGTATCCATTTTTCTCTGTTGAAAGATTTATATAGTCAAACTCAATGTAGGGGTGGTAGAATAAACTTGCAACCGTACTGTCACTTATTTCCCTTATTTTATTCAACATATTTATGCAATCACTTTTACCATCTACATATCCTAGAGGAGTTGGAATGTAAACAGCTTTTCTATGACTGTTTTCAAACTTTACAATATGTTTGGATTCTGTAAAACCTCCATTTATTGAATAAGGTTCATACATATACTTGAAGGATTTTTCTATTGCTGTCATTTGTTCGGGTAGTATAGCATAATGGGGTGCTTCAAAAAAATCACAATTTATATCTAATGCTTTTGCTGTCTCTAGAGCCTTATTAATTCTATCCTTAGCATATTCAGCGCTTGCTGGAATGTTATCTTTTTTACTTCGGTGAAATTCTATTGCGTCAATGCTTTTTGTATTTCCATATTGATGGGTGTATCCATGAAGTCCTAAAATAGCATTTTTATTTATCATGTAGTCCAGTGTAAATACAAAGTCAGCATTAAACATATTATTTTTCTCCAATAAATTGTTGTCTATATTCATGGAAGGATCAACATATCTTGGAACCCAGGCAGCGTAAAATATTGTTCCTTTACCATATAAATAATCAGTTACTATACGCAATTTTTCTAAGGTTTCATGGGAGTTGTAAAGTCCTCCTGCAGAAATATCTTCTAATCTCAGTAAAGCTGCTTTCTTCTTTACAGGGGTAGAACTTGACATAACTATATCCTTATTTTTGTAAAAGCGTATTTCTGAACTTTTTTCATTCCAATAAGTTTTTAAGTTAAACATATTAGTAAAATCAAATAGAGATATATATAAAATATTTTGTTTTAGAAATGTTCTATGTCTTAACTTATGTGTTGTTCCATTTATTTTATAAGTAGTCCCTTTAGTATCAATAAGAGAGCGTGTTGAGAGAAAATTTAATTCAGCTTTTCCATGTTTCATTGAAAATTTTCCATCTAAATTAGATACTATTTCATTTACAGGTATGTAATATATGTTGTTTTTTACACCTATAGGTAAGTCAATCTTAATTTTTCTATTTTCGTAAACTAAGTTTATAGGTGCTTTTTTTAAGTCGAAGATGTCTAGTGAAAAATTTTTATAACTAGAACTGCCTTTTACGTTAATTATACTGCCTTTAAAAATTATCGCACCTAATAATGTAAAAACAGTAAGTGCAATTATAATTGTTAATATAGTAAATTTACGATTTCTAATAATATCACTTCTTTCAAAAATCATACTTTAACACTATTTATTATATTGTTTTTATAGAAATATATGTATTAAGTTAAATTTAACTTGTATAGCAGAAATTATATAAGGATTAAATACACGCCTATTCAGGTGAGTGAAATAATTTTATGTTATAATATAGTAAAATTTAGAGCTCATAGTAAATGTAATTAAATGGCTAAGAAGATAATTACTTATGATGTCTTTGATGAAAGATTTGGAGGAGAATTAATGAGAATTTTACATACTTCTGATTGGCATTTGGGAAAAAATCTAGAGGGACATAGTCGTATGGATGAACAGGAGGCTTTCCTCAAAGATTTTGTACATATAGTTTCGGAAAATGATGTGGATTTAATAATTATTGCAGGAGACATTTATGATAGTCCTAACCCACCCGCAAGAGCGGAAAAAATGTTTTATGATACGCTAAAAAAACTGTCTTCAAATGGGCAGAGAGTGACTTTAGTTATAGCAGGTAATCATGATAATCCTGACAGGTTAGTAGCAGCAGGACCTTTAGCCAGAGATCATGGAATTATAATGGTGGGCACACCAAAATCTGTAGTGCCTGTAGGAAATTATGGCAGGCACACAGTTGTGAATTCAGGAGAAGGATTTGTTGAAATTCATATAAATGGGGAAAAAGCTGTCATACTTACAGTTCCTTTTCCAAGTGAAAAGAGGCTAAATGAAGTTTTGTACGGAGATATGGATGAGGAAGAGGAAAGGGCTAAGTCTTATGGTGACAGAATAAAGGCATTGTTTAGTAAATTAAGTAAAAATTATAGAGAGGATACTATAAATATAGTAGTATCTCATTTATTTACTATGGGTAGTGAAGAATCAGGTTCAGAGAGAAATGCACAGCTTGGAGGAAGCTTTATTGTAGATTCAAGCTGTTTTCCTGAAAATGCCCAGTACATTGCACTTGGTCACATACATAAACCTCAAATAGTACCAGCTACGGAAAAGAGGGCTAGGTATTCGGGATCTCCTTTAGAATACAATAAAAAAGAAATTAATTTTAAAAAGAAATGCTTTATTGTAGATGTAAAAGTAGGAGAAAAGTGTACAGTAAAGGACATAGAATTTAAAACATATAAGCCCATAGAGGTGTGGAAATGTAAAAATATCCAGGATGCAATAGAAAAATGTGAAGAAAACAAGGATAGGAATTGCTGGGTCTATTTGGAGATAACCACGGACAGGTATATAAGAGAAGATGAAATAAAAATAATGAAAACTACTAAGAAAGATATAATTGAAATTATGCCTAAAATAGTTGAAAAAAGCAATGAGAATTTTGATATAAATAGTTTTTCGCAGAAATCTTTTAAGGATATTTTTAAAGAGTTTTATTTAAAAGAGAGAAAAGTAGAACCTCAGGAAGAATTAGTTAATATGTTATTGTCTGTTATGGAAGGTGACGAAAACAATGAAGCCGATTAGACTTAAAATAAAAGGATTAAACAGTTTTATAGAATCACAATGTATAGATTTTGGGAAATTGACACAAAGAGGTTTGTTTGGAATATTTGGACCTACGGGAAGTGGAAAATCGACTATACTTGATGGTATGACTTTGGCTTTATATGGTGAAACATCCAGAAAAAGTTCAAATTACATCAATATAAATTGTAATACTTTAAGTGTTAGTTTTGAATTCCAGATATCTGGAAGAAATATAAAAAGATATAGAGTTGAAAGGGAATTTAAAAGAGACAATAAAACAGGCAGCCCCAGAAGTAAGTTAGCTAAAATAGTGGATGTTACAGATGATGTGGAAAAGATATTAGAAGAAGGCGCGAGAAATGTAACTGAAAAATGTGAGGATATTATTGGACTTAGGTTAGAGGATTTTACAAGGACTGTAGTTTTACCCCAGGGGAAATTTAGTGAATTTTTAAGGCTTGAGGGTAAAGACAGAAGAAATATGCTTGAAAGACTTTTTAACCTTCAAGAATATGGTTATGAGCTTTCTGAAAAATTGTCAAAGAAGATTGGCAGGGAAAAAGATAAGGCAAATTTAATTGAAGGTGAGTTAAAGGGTTATGAAAATATAAATGAGAAAGTTTTGGAGGAGAAGAAAAAGACACTTTGCGAATTAAATAAAAATTATGATAAGTGTCAAAGTGAACTAGCTGATTCGCAAAATGAATTTAACGATGGAAAAGAACTGTGGAATCTTCAAGAAGAGTTAAAACATCAAGTGATAGAGCAGGAGAAACTTAAGAAAAATGAAGTATACATAAATGAAATTCAGAAAAAAGTTTTATTAGGGGAAAGTGCAGCAAAAGTAAAACCTTATGTTGATGAATATGAAAATACGCTCTCAAAAATTAAAAATATAGAAAAAGAACTTTTGATTTTAAATGATACTATGAAATATATAAAAAATAATAAAAATGAAATAGAGAGTAAATTAGAGAATGCCAAAAACAAAAGAAATAATGAATTGCCTAATTTAAAAATAAAGGAACAAAGGGTTGTTGAGGCAATAGAAGAAAAGTCAGTTTTAAATATATTACTTCATGATAAAGAAAAATTAGAAAAAAATATTGCAATTTTAAAACAAGATTTGCAAACTAACAGTAAGACTATAGAAAAAAGTGAGGTAGACATTAGTAGGATAAACTCTCAGATAAAATATAGTGAAAATAAAATGCAGGTTTTGAAAATTCCTGAAGAGTATAAGAAAAAGATTAATGAAGGCATAATGATTTTGAACAATCTTGAAAGCATTGGTGAACAGAAAAAAAATGCAGTTAGGGATATGGAAAGCTTGAAATCGAGTATTGAAACTGAAGAAAAGAAAAGTGAAATACTAGCTAAGAAAAATAAAGAAAAGTCCAATTTATTAGAAGATAATAATAAGTTACTTAATAATTTAATAGAGAACTGTCCTGGGGATCAAAACTCACTTTTAGCTTTGCAGAAAAATTTAACAGATGCAAGAGACAAATGGAGTAAATATTATGAATATGAAGATGATTTACGCAGCAGCAATACTTTGATAGAAAAGCTTAAAGTTGAGCTTGAAGAAGAGAAAAATGAAAAAGGTAATTTAGAAAATGAAATTGAAGAAATAGATAAAAAAGTAAAAAAGATTGAAGCTGAAAATTTGGCACATACTTTGAGGGAATCTTTAGTAGAAGGAGAGCCATGTCCTGTATGTGGATCGGTTCATCATGTTGTAGAAAATGTTATAATTTTAGATTCAAGTAATTTGAAAGAGCTAAAACTTGATTTGGATGCAAAAATTCAAAAAAGTAATACACTAAGTAATGAAATAGTGAAAATAGATACGAATATTAAAGTACAAAAAGAAAATACAGCAGACAGACAGAAAAAAATGAAAGAATTAGGTGAAAATTTTAAAGCATTTCCTTTAAAAGACATTGAAAGTAAGTTTAATAATTTAAAGGAAGCTGTGGATGAATTCAATAATAAAAAAATAGCTCTGGAAAATAAGATTAAAATTTTAAATCAAGATAAAAATATCATAGAAATTGAGTACAGTAAATCAGTTACGAGAAAGGTAGAAAACAGTTCTCAGCTTCAAAAGTTACAGGAAAGTTTTCAGAAAATAGACCAGAAGTGTGCAAAAATAAATAATGAATATGAATTATTGAAACAAGAACTTGGTATCTGTAATTTTAAAGAAAAGAATGAGGAAATCCTTAAAAAGGAGAAAAGTAGAACATTACTTGAAAATGTTATAAAAAATCTAAGAAAAGATTTAGAAATTGAACAAAGAAAAAAAGAGAGCTTAAATGAAAAACTAATGACTTTACAGACGCAGTTAAGCAAAAACAGTGCTACCTTCGTAGAAAAAAATAAAAGCATAATGGAAAAAGAAAATAGTATAAAAGATAAAGCTTGTGGTAGGAAAGACTTAGAAAATTTAAAAAGAGAAATATCAGGTAACATAAAAAAAATAGAGTATGAATATGAGGAAGTAGAAAAAAACAGTAAAAGAATAGAAAAGCAGTATAATGAATGCTGCAGCAGCATAATAGCAGTTCAGAAAAATTTAGTTAACTTAAATGAGAGATGTACAGATGACCTGAAAAATTTAAGAAAGGCCTTATCAGAAGAAAAAGTTGAAAATATAGTTGAGGCTAAAAATAACTATATGTCTAAAGATAAAATTGAGGAACTTAAGCTTAAAATAGAACAATATAGAAATGCGATTATTAAAATAATTGGTACTATAGAAAACCTTAATACAAAAATAGGTGACAGGAGTTTAAGTGAAGACAGATGGATTGAAATACAAAATACTAGGGATAAAAATACTGAAACTTTAGAAAAGTTAAAAAAGGACAAAATAGAGCTTGAAAGGGAAGTCAAAGATATAGACGAAAAAATAGGGCAGCTTACAAAACTTTTAAATAAAAAACAAAAACTAGAACATGAATTAAGTCTTTTAGATGATCTGGATAAACTGTTCAAAGGAAAAAAGTTTGTGGAATTTGTAGCTCAGAATCAGCTGAAATATATATCCATAGAAGCAGACAAGAGATTAAAGGAAATTACCTGTGGGAATTATGGATTGGAAGTTGATAAGGATGGCAGATTTATTATAAGGGATTATAAAAATGGTGGAGCACAAAGAGATGCATCTACTTTATCTGGGGGAGAGACTTTTGTAACATCACTGGCACTGGCACTAGCACTATCTTCCCAAATACAATTAAAGGGAAGTGCGCCGCTAGAACTATTCTTCCTGGATGAAGGTTTTGGAACTCTTGATGATAACCTCCTGGAGGTGGTTATGGATTCCCTGGAGAAAATTCATAATGATAGGTTGTCCATAGGTATAATAAGTCATCTTGAATCAATTAAAGATAGGATGCCTGTGAAGCTTATAGTTGCTCCTGCAGAGGCAGGGATGGGTGGAAGTAAAGTTAAAATAGAAATAAATTAATTATGAAATCATTGGGATTCTTTATTGACATTGACTTAAACTTATAGTAAACTCGTGTTTAAAGATAAAAGCAATGACAGGACTAGTAGATATGTTAAATATTTTAAAGAGAGTGGGGCAAGGTGAAATCTCATAAATATACATATCTAGGATCACCCTGGAGCTGTAGGCTGAACGTATTGTAAGCTGATCCGGCTTTGTATAGGCCGTTATATGAATTAAGTAGAAATTGGGTGGTACCGCGACAGACTTTTTCGCCCCAGCGAAAGAGAGCTGTTTTTTTTATACACCAAAAGGATAGGTTAAAGGTGTAGTGGATATTGTTTTATTTGCCACCTTTACATTGATAACGCGGTGAAGCTTTGCCAGATATAAGTATGACAGCATATCAGTTAATTTAAAAAATTTACAGAAGGGATGGAGACTTGGTAATGAATATTGTAGTTTTAATTAAACAGGTTCCTGATATGGAAAAAGTAAAATTTGACAGAGAAAAGGGAGTAGTGGATCGTAAATCTGCAGGTGTAGAGATCAATCCATTTGATCTAAATGCACTGGAAGCAGCAGTACAAATAAGTGAAAAAATTGACGCTAGGGTTACAGTAGTAAGTATGGGACCTCCAAGTGCAGATCAGGCGTTAAGGGAATGCATTGCAAGAGGTGCTAATGAAGGAATTCTTATAAGCGATGTAAAATTTGGAGGGTCAGATACTAAGGCCACATCATCTATACTTGCAAGTGCAATAAAAAAAATAGGCAGCTGCGATTTGGTGATTGCTGGAGAAAAAACTGTGGATGGAGATACAGGTCAGGTTGGACCTGAAGTTGCAGAATTTTTGGATGTACCTCATGCAAGTTATGTAAGCAAAATTACAGATGCAAGTGATGATAAAATTGAAGTTTGTTCTGAAATATGGGAAGGAACTTATTTAAAGAGTGTAAAGTTACCAGCTCTAATTACAGTTACTAAAGATATAAATGAACCAAGGCTTCCGACCTTTAAAAATAAAATGAAAGCTAGAAAAGCTGAGATAAAGACTTTAAAGTTTGAAGATTTAAAGGAATATACAGATGTTGATAAAGTTGGCTTTAAAGGATCACCTACAAAGGTTAAAAAGATAGAAGTACCAAAAATACAGAAAAGACAAGGAAAAATTTATAGAGAAGCAGATGCAGCAAAGGCAGAAGATGAACTTATAGGTATATTTAGAAAAAAGAAGATTTTGGAGGCATAATGATATGGAAAAGGAATATAATGGAGTTTTAGTATTTGCAGAACAAAAAAAAGGGGAAATTCATAAAGTAAGTTATGAACTTCTTGGAAAAGCTAGGGAACTTGCAGGTAAGTTAGATATACCTGTGTACAGTGTACTTTTAGGACCTTGTGGTATTAAAGCTGAGGAACTTATATACAGGGGTGCAGATAAGGTATTTTATGTTGAGGATGATATATTTAATGCACCGGAAGAGACAGTTTATAAAACTAACCTGGAAAATTTGATTAAGAAAATTAAACCTGAAATTTGTTTAATAGGGGCAACAAGTCTTGGAAGATCACTGGCACCCAGGCTTGCAGCTTCTCTTGAAACAGGGCTTACGGCAGATTGTACAGGCCTTGAAATAGATGAAGATGAAAGACTTATACAAATAAGGCCTGCCTTTAGTGAGAATATATTGGCACATATAAAGTCAGACACATACCCACAGATGTCTACAGTAAGATATAAGGAATTTAATGAAAGCAAGAGAGATGAAAATAGAAAAGGTGAAATTGTAAAAGTAGATGCAGTTAAGCCTGAAAATGAACTTGTAAAAGTTATAAAAGAATTGAAATCCCAGGAAGTAAACATCTCTGATGCAAGTGTTGTAGTTGCAGCAGGCAAAGGATTAAAGAAGGCAGAAGATATGGCTATGATAAAAGAACTTGCTGACTTACTTTCTGGTGTAGTAGGAGCTAGCAGGGAGATAGTTGATGATGGATTTATATCTAAGGACTTCCAGGTAGGATACAGTGGAAACAGGGTAAAACCTAAATTATATATAGCTTGTGGAATTTCAGGGGCTCCACAGCATTTGGCAGGAATGAAGGAATCAGACTTTATTGTTGCAATTAATACAGATCCGTCAGCTCCGATATTTAATGTAGCTGACTACGGAATAGTAGATGATATGTACAAGGTATTACCTGATTTAATTAGTAAAATAAAGCAGGTAAGTTTAGAAGTTGTAGATTGTTAGAATAAAAAAAGGGGGCATTAAAAATGAATACTGATTTAATAAAAAATTCACCAGAAAAAGTAGTTGAAAGTTTAAGGAAAGTTGTAGGAGATGATTGGGTTACTAATGATTTATCTCAAATGCAGGGTTATCTTTATGATGAGACCGAAACATTACTTCGTCCAGAAGCATGTAAAGATTGTGTGGTAGTTAAACCAGCTTCACCTGAGGAAATATCAGAAGTGTTAAAGTATGTAAATAAGGAAGTATTGCCTGTAATCGTCAGGGGCGGCGGTACAGGAGTAGTTGCTGGAGCGATACCAACACAGCCAAGCATTATTTTATCCTTGGAGAGACTAAATAAGGTTGTTGAATTTGACGAAAAGAATCTTATGATTACTTTAGAATCTGGAGCAACATTATCTCAACTACTTGAAGAACTAAATAAGAATGGCAAATTATTTTTTCCTGTACATCCGGGAGATGAAGGTGCACAAGTGGGAGGCATGGTTGCAGCAAATGCAGGTGGTACAAGGGCTGTAAAGCATGGAATTATGAGAAATCATGTTAAAGCGTTGGAAGTGGTTCTTGCAACAGGAGAGATAATTACTTTAGGTGGTAAATTACTAAAGAATAACATGGGTTATGATTTACTTCAGCTTATGATAGGAAGTGAAGGAACCCTTGGAATTATTACAAAAGTAACACTTAGATTATATGCAAGAAGTAAATGCAATGGAACATTACTGGTTTCATTTAATAGCCAAAGAGATGCCTGTGATGCAGTACCTGAAATACTGCAAGAGGGAATCACACCTCTTGCCATTGAATACATGGATAGAGTAATATCTGAAAAGGCAGCAGAGCAGCTTGGAACTACCTGGCCTGCAGCTAAAGGCTCTGTAGATTTGATGTTCATATTGGATGAATGTAGTGAAGATGATTTGTATTCTAATAGTGAAAAACTTGTAGAAATATGTGAAAAACATGGTTCTGTAGATAGCATTGTAGCGGAAACTGAAAAGGATCAGAGGCATCTTTTGCAGATAAGAAGCAATGCATATGGCCCTTATAAGGATAATATAGCAGATATTATGGATGTAGCTGTACCACCGTCTTCTGTACCTGATTTCTTTGATGATGTAAAAAGGTTGACTAAAGAGTATGGCAATGAAATTGTATCTCTTGGCCATATAGGAGATGGAAATATTCACAACTTTATCATGGGTGACAATGGCAAACTCCCTGCTAATTATGAGCAGCTTAAAGAAGAGATATACAAGACTGCAATAAAGTATGGTGGAACAATAACAGCAGAGCATGGTACAGGAAAGACTAGAAAGAAGCATATGCCTCTTCAATTTAGTCAGGCTGAAATAAATATCATGGAGAATATCAAAAGAGCTTTTGACCCAAATAGTATTTTGAGTCCTGGAAATATAGTGGATTAGAAGTTATATCAATTTCTAATAAGAGTCTGTGTTAGCTCATTATGTGCTGTGAGTAGCACAGGCTTTTTGAATATTAAATTTCCAGTATAACGTTGAAAAAGGAGATGTGTGTAGTATGAAAACCATAAAAAATATATCTGCCATTGGATTAGGAGCTATTGGATGTGCCTACACCAGTAAATTGTATGATTTTAATCCAGAAGGAATAAAATTTATAGCTGGAGAAGAAAGAGCTGAAAGGTACAAAAAAAGTGGATTTATAATTAACGGGAAAAAGTATAATTTTACGTATATAGATCCAAAGGAAAAATGCCAGCCAGCAGATTTGATTATTGTCTCCGTAAAGTCAAATCAGTTAACTCAAGCTATTTGTGATATGAGAAACCATGTAGGAGAAAATACTATCATAATTTCTCTCATGAATGGCATTACTAGTGAGGAAATTATAGGAAAAGAATATGGAATGGATAAGATGCTTTATGCCTTATGCATTGGCATTGATGGAAATCGTAAGGAAAACAATATCAGTTTTTCTAATATTGGAAACATAACCTTTGGAGAAAAGGTAAATAAAATTTATTCAGAAAAAGTACAGAAAGTAAAGACTCTCTTTGACAATGCAAAAATTCCTTATAAAATTCCAGAAGACATGATGCGTGCTCTGTGGTATAAGTTTATGGTAAATGTAGGTATAAATCAAACCTCAGCAGTTCTTAGGGCAACTTATGGTGTATTTCAAACTAAAAATGAGGCTAAAGAACTTATGGAATCTGCAATGTGGGAAGTGGTAAAATTATCACAAAAAGTAGGAGTTAATTTAAGCAAAAATGATATAGAAGAATGGCAAAAAGTGTTGAATACTCTAGGACGTGACAGCAGGACCTCAATGTGTCAGGATATTGTATATGGCAGAAAAACTGAAGTTGATATATTTGCAGGTACTGTTTGTAAGTTAGGAGAGAAATATGGTGTAGATACTCCTGTTAACAGGACACTTTTAAATATAATAAAGTTAATTGAATAGGTGAGTTTTATAGCATTTTAAGGGTATATTTTTTTACGCTTTTTTAAAAAATGGGTAAATATTATCATTATAGCATTGTTATACCAATTAGTTTATTGTAAAATAGAATAGGATTCAGTTTCAAGTAAAATTCATTGAAGTTTAGGGGGAAATTGAGGGGGTTTTAGTGTGAATAAAAGTCCTATAACTGTTTTAAAAGAAAAATGTACAGGTTGCAATAAGTGTATAAGAACTTGTCCTATTCTTGGTGCAAATGTTACAATAACTGAAAATGGTGTAAGTAAGGTTTACATAGATGAGGAAAGATGTATTGGGTGCGGTGAATGTGTAAAGGTTTGCGAACATGGGGCTAGAGATTTTAAAGATAGTACTGAAAACTTTTTTAAGGATTTGAAAAAGGGTAAAAAAGTAACAGTAATAGCTGCACCATCTATTATAGTTAATATTAAAAATTACAAGAAATTTTTTGGATATCTTAAATCTTTGGGAGTATCTATAATTTATGATGTTTCTTTTGGTGCAGATATTACTACCTGGGCTTATCTAAAAGCAATGAAGGAGAATAATATTTCTTCTTTAATATCGCAGCCCTGTCCTATCGTGGTTAATTATATTGAAAAATATAAGCCCGAATTAATAGAATATTTAGCGCCTATACACAGTCCTATGATGTGTACTGCTGTTTATTTGAAAAAATATAAGCGTATATGTGAAGATATAGCTTTTCTGTCACCTTGTATTGGCAAGTTAATTGAAATAAATGATAAGAATACAGATGGGTATGTGAAATATAATGTAACCTATAAAAAGATTTTAGATTATTTGAGAGATAATAATGTTAATTTGAACAATTACGATGAAGTTGAATTTGATAATGTTCCTGCTTCTCTGGGGGTTGTTTATAGTTTACCAGGCGGATTAAAAGCAAATGTAAAAGCTAGGACTGAAGAATTACATGTTCTTCAAGTAGAGGGACATAAAGAGGCAATCGAGTATTTGAATAAGTATTCTGATAGAGTTAAAGCTAATAAGCTTCTACCTAGTTTACTGGATATTTTAAATTGCAAAAATGGATGCAATATAGGTACAGCTTCCTTAAATAATTTAACGGAATATGATATTCAATATAGGTTTCATAATATGAAGATGGAAAAGTTAAAGGAAAAAACTGGTTTACTTAAGAAAAAAATCAAATCAATAGACGAGTACTTTGATAAAAATCTTAATTTAAACGATTTCGTAAGAAAGTATACTGCACAGAAGGTTAAAAAAATAATTGAACCTACTCAAAAAGATTATGACAACATATTTAATGAGATGATGAAAACTACAACTTTAGGAAAAGAATTTAACTGTTCTGCTTGTGGATATACTACTTGCAAGGAAATGGTAAAGATGATTTTTAATGGTATAAATTCTAAGGAAAATTGTATTTATTATGTGAAGAAAAAAATCAATATGGAATATAGCGAACTGGAAGAAAAAAATAAAGAGGTCAAAGAGTCTATAAACAAAATAACTGTACTAGCTGAGGAAAGACAACGAAAATCAGATGAAATAATTAAATTTGCAAATACTCTATTGGCAGCTATAAATGAAGTAAGTAAAGGAAATGAGGAAAGTGCATCCGCAATTCAAGATATAGTAGAAGAATTAAAGTCAATAATGGATATATCAAGTAAGTTAAAGGAAAATATTCATCAGATAAACGAAAAATTAGGTAAATTCACGGATTCATCAGATAGTATTGTGGCTATTTCAGAGCAGACTAATTTACTTTCGCTAAATGCCGCAATAGAAGCAGCACGGGCAAATGAACATGGAAAAGGTTTTGCAGTAGTAGCAGATGAAGTAAAAAAGCTAGCAGAGCAATCTAAAACTACTGCACAATCTACTAAAAATGAAGAAAATGCAATGATGCAATCTATTTTAAAGGTTATTGAAGTATCTGATTTACTCCAGAGTAAAATGGATAATATAAATAACGATATATTAACTATATCGGAAACTATCCAAGAGATAAGTGCTAAGAGTCAGGAGATAGTCTCTAGCTCTGAAAAGTTAATAAATAGTGAGTCACATTAATTTAATTGAAGCCATCGTAAAAACTGAGTTATACCATATATAACTCAGTTTTTTGCTGACCAAATTAGGAAGTATAAGACAAGTGAGTTGACCTTAATTAAAAAAGGATATATTATGTAATATGACGTTTATGATATTACTGTAAAATTTTATATTAATAACTATACTTACGTGTACCACAGCTGCAATTTTGGACAAAAGCTGTCATCTTTTGCATTAGCGGATGCACTTGGTAAATTTAAAGATGAAGATGGTGGGATGAACAGATGGTAATATTAAATGCAATTGGAAGTGTGCTTAGCATAGTAATTATGATATGTACAGGATATGTGCTTACAAAATTTAAATGGCTTAATGAGAACATATCAAAAGTATTTTCAAAATTAGTGTGCAATGTAGCCCTTCCTTGCCTTATGATTTCTAATTTAATGGGTAACTTTACAAGAGATAAATTAGATCATATAGGGAAAGGGCTTATTATACCAGTTTTATCTATGGCTATAGGTTATATACTAGCTATATTGATTTCTAAGATGATAAAGGTGAAAAAGGAGAGAATTGGTACATTTCGGTCTATGTTTTTTGTATCTAACTCCATATTTATTGGACTGCCTATAAATTTGGCATTGTTCGGTTCAAAAAGTGTTCCCTATGTGCTTTTATACTATATAGCAAATACTACTTTTTTTTGGACAATAGGTGCTTATGGAATAAGCTCAGATGGACAAGCTGATAAAAAAACAAGTATTTTTTCAAAGGAAACTTTAAATAGAATATTTTCTCCTCCACTTATGGGATTTATAATAGCAATGATATTTATATTTTGTGGAATAAAACTTCCTAAGTTTGTTATGGATACCTGTAAATACTTTGGAGATATGACAACACCACTTTCTATGTTGTTTATAGGAATAACAATTTACTATGTGGATATAAAGAAAATAAAGATGAGTAAAGATATATTTTTTGTTCTAATAGGAAGGTTCATTATATCACCAGTTTTAATAATATTTCTGGCAGGTTTCTTCCCTATACCTGAGCTTATGAAAAAAGTGTTTATAATACAAGCTGCTATGCCGGTAATGACGAATACTTCTATAGTGGCAAAGGCATATGGTGCTGATTATGAATATGCAGCAGTAGTTACATCATTGACAACAGCCTTAAGTTTGATAGTTATTCCTATATATATGGCTATAATATAGTTGAGAGTCGAGAGTTAAGAATTGAAGGTTATGGATGACTTTCTTCCCATAATACTACTTTTGAATTTTTGTAATATAGAGGAGAAAAGTTATCATTTACTCTTCACTTTCAATTATCAGCTTTTCACTTAACAAGGATATATTAAGTTTAGTTGAAAATTTAATTTGAAATGATTATATAATACACTTATTTCTAAAATTAATAAAATTATACACTACTAAATAATAAAGTAAACACGTAAAAGTAAATTAAAATACAATTGCAATTTTATAGTCATCGGATAAAAAAGATAAATATGAAAATACATTAGTATTAAATTTTAATATTTAAATTACATACACACACTAAACTTTTTTCGATAAAATAAAGCTAAAAAACAAATAAACTTAAAATAGAGTATAAAAAAACAGACATACACCCCAATGGGGCGAAGGTCTGTCGCTGTACCACCCAAATTATTACTCGTATACATAACGGCTGTGCCGGCATAACTTACTTTATATAAAGTTCAGTCTGCAACTTAGGAGTGATTTTCAACAACTGTAGCTTATGGGTTCCCACCAAATCCCCATTCTCTGAAAGCATATTTTTGTTTACTCTTCTCCGTCATCGTTTTTTTATTTGCACTAACTATACTATAAAAAAATATGTATGTCAACAATTTTTTTGAAACATATAATTAACTCTATAAAGAAATCCTAAATAGAAAATCAAGCTACAATCCAAATATTTTTACAATCTTCAGCTTGGCTAAATATTTGGATAAGCCTAAACAATAAGTTCTAAAAAGCTAAAAGGTTAAATTGAGTATTTGCTTTTATGAAATTATGAAAAATATTTTTTACGGTAATATAATGTAAGAAAAACATAGTGCAATAAAAAAACAAAAAAAGTTTAAAAAAACTATTGACATTATTCTCATAAGGTATTATTATCGTCACATACACTAAATATTGATAAAGTAAATTTTAAAAATAAATAAATTTTTCAAAGTGATTTAAAACCAATTAGGTTTATTTTAGTATTAATAAAATAAATGATATTTATTAGTTATATCCATGGGGGCTATTTCTAATTGATATTTTGAATTGGTACAATTGTAGAGTACAAAGACAATGATAGGGAAGAGTAAATAGGAAGTATTTCTTAAGAGAGTGAGATTTTGGTGAAAACTCATAAATATGACTATTGAAGGTAGCCTTGGAGTCGTGAGCTGAAACTAAGTAGGCTTTACCGGTAAAACCGTTATTACTTTGAGTAAAAAATTGGGTGGTACCGCGCGACCAAACTTCTCGCCCCAAGCAGAGAATGTTGGTTGTTTTTTTATACAAAAAATTAGTGGTAATTGTTCAAATGCTGGTTCTTAAAATTGAAATAAATTATTTTACAGTTAAATAATTTATAGAATATAGAATGTGTGCACTTGCAATAGTCATAAAATTCTTAATTATGCGAATTAAAAATCATTTTTTAAGCATCAAGTAATATATTATTTAAATATTTAAAGTATTAAGAAGTTCAATATATATAAATAGTATAAATAGATTATTCAGGAGGAAAGTATTATGGAAAAATTAAAAGTTTATTATGATGAGGATGCAGATTTAAATCTCTTGAAAGGAAAGAAGATAGCTATACTTGGTTTTGGAAGTCAGGGACATGCACATGCTTTGAATTTAAAAGAAAGTGGACTCGATGTAATAGTCGGTTTATATAAAGGTAGTAAATCATGGAAAAAGGCTGAAGATTATGGATTTAAGGTATATGAAATAGCTGAAGCTGTTAAACAAGCAGATATTATAACAGTACTTCTACCAGATGAAAAGCAAAAACAAATTTATGAAGAAAGCATAAAGGATAATTTATCAGAAGGAAATGCATTGTTCTTTGCACATGGATTCAACATTCATTTTAATCAGATAGTACCACCTAAGTTTGTAGATGTTTTGATGATTGCTCCAAAAGGACCAGGACATATAGTTAGAAGAGAATATACATTAGGCAATGGAGTTCCATGTCTATATGCAGTATATCAAGATTACAGTGGAAAAGGAAAAGAAATTGCTTTAGCTTATGGAAAAGGAATTGGCGGAACTAGAGCAGGTGTTATGACTACAACATTTAAAGTTGAAACTGAAACTGATTTGTTTGGTGAACAAGTAGTACTTTGTGGAGGAGTTGCAGAACTTATCAAAGCTGGTTTTGATACATTAGTTGAAGCTGGATATGCTCCTGAAAATGCATACTTTGAATGCCTACATGAGATGAAGTTAATAGTTGACTTGATATATGAAGGCGGATTAGCTAGAATGAGATATTCTGTAAGTGATACTGCTGAATATGGAGATTATAAGATAGGTAAGAGAATAATCAATGAAAATACAAGAGCTGAGATGAAGAAAGTTCTTAAAGAGATTCAGGATGGAACATTTGCAAGAGAATGGCTTCTTGAGAACCAAACAGGAAGACCAGGATTTACAGCAAGAAGAAGAATGGAACAAGATGCTCCAATAGAAAAGGTTGGAAAAGAACTTAGATCAATGATGTCATGGATCAATGAAAATCCTGATAATGAGTAGTTAAAAAGTAGAATGTTCATTTGATAGTATTAAAATATTTATTAAATTGGGGTAATATTTTAACAGTATATCAATAAAAAATTACTATGAATAACGCTTATGAATAAGGGGGCTTATCATTTAGCGGATGACTTAAGTTTACAGGAGAAATTAGGGGTACTTTCCCCTAATCACTGTAATGTAAATATCTATCTTTTTAGGGGCAAAATAATTATAGGTAGATATTACTTGTAGATAAGAGGGGTTTATAAATATAAAATGTGCGAAAATTATTATGAAATTATATATTATGTATTATGTATTATAAAAACTATGACGGAGAAGAGTAAATAGTGGAGTATTTTTAGAGAATGTGTGTAAGATGAAAACTTATAAATACGAAACTTTTGAAAATCACTCCTAAGTTGCAAGCTGAAATTAGTAAGCTGTGTCGGTATTACCGTTATTAGAATTAAAAAATTGGGTGGTACCGCAAAGCTTCTTGCCCTAGGCAGGCGGTTATTTTTTTACGAAAAATTTCCAGAATTAAGGAGGATACTAAAAATGAGAAGTGATTCAGTAAAAAAGGGAATTAAGGCAGCTCCAGCAAGAGCACTTATGTATGGAATGGGATATACAAAAGAGGAAATTGAAAGACCTCTTATAGGAATAGTAAATTCACAAAACGAAATAGTTGCAGGTCACATGCATTTAGATGAAATAGCAAAAGCTGCAAAACTTGGAGTAGCAATGTCTGGGGGTACTCCTATAGAGTTTCCTGCTATTGCAGTTTGCGATGGAATTGCAATGGGTCATGTTGGAATGAAGTATTCTCTTGCTTCAAGAGAACTAATAGCAGATTCAATTGAAGCTATGGCAACAGCTCATGGTTTTGACGGGTTAGTACTCATTCCTAACTGTGACAAAATTGTACCTGGAATGCTTATGGCAGCTGCAAGACTTAATATACCAGCTGTAGTAGTAAGTGGGGGACCTATGAGGGCAGGTAAGCTAAATAGCAAAGCACTTGATTTTAGCACTTGTATTGAAAAGGTGGCAGCTTGCAGCGATGGAAAAGTAACAGAGGAGGAACTTGAAGAAGAAGCTAAAAGAGCTTGTCCTGGATGCGGTTCCTGCTCAGGATTATTTACAGCAAACAGTATGAACAGTCTTACAGAAGTGCTTGGAATGGGTTTACCTCTAAATGGAAGTGCCCTTGCACAAACTGGTGAGAGAAATCAATTGGCTAAATATGCAGGAATGTATGTAATGGATTGTGTAAAGAACGATAGACGACCAAGAGATATACTAACTTTAGATGCATTTAAAAATGCTATAACGGTAGATATGGCTATGGCAGGATCTACAAATACAGTACTTCATCTTCCAGCAATTGCTCATGAGGCAGGTATAGAACTTAATTTGGATTTATTTCATGAAATAAGTAAACACACACCTTGTCTTACAAAATTGAGTCCAAGTGGCAAACATCATATGGAAGATCTTCATCTGGCAGGGGGAATACCAGCTCTTATGAATGAACTTTCTAAAAAGGGTCTTATAAATGAAGATGCACTTACTGTTACTGGAAAAACTGTAGGAGAAACTATAAAGGATTTTGAAGTGCTTGATTATGAAGTCATAAGAAATGTAGACAATGCTTACAGCAACGAAGGTGGAATAGCAATACTTAGAGGAAACTTGGCACCAGATGGAGCTGTAGTTAAAGAATCAGCAGTTTCAAAAGAAATGATGGTACATGAAGGACCAGCTAGAGTATATAATTCTGAAGAAGAAGCAGTTAAGGCTATATTTGGCAATGAAATAAATAAAGGTGATGTAATTGTAATAAGATATGAAGGACCAAAGGGCGGACCTGGAATGAGAGAAATGCTTTCACCAACTTCTGCTATAGCAGGTATGGGTTTAGATAAAGATGTAGCACTTTTAACAGATGGAAGATTTTCAGGAGCTACAAGAGGGGCATCTATAGGACATGTATCACCAGAAGCTATGGAAGGTGGACTAATAGGACTTGTAGAAGAAGGAGATACTATATTTATAGATATTACAAATAAAAAGTTAGAGCTAAAAGTAAGTGAGGAAGAACTTGAAAAGAGAAGAAAGAACTATGTAAAGCCTGAACCTAAGATAAAAACAGGATATTTATCAAGGTACGCAAAATTGGTTACTTCTGCAAATACAGGCGCAGTTCTTAAATAATCAGAGTTTTTTAATGTACTTTTAATTTGTAAATATACTCAACTTTTGTAGTTTAAAAACTTTGAGAAGTAAAGCTTTTGAAAATAACAAAGTTCAAATAACAAAGAACAGATAAAGATGACTTCCCTCGTACCTCAGGAAATCTATAATTTTAATATTTTCTGACG
This sequence comes from Clostridium ljungdahlii, assembly GCF_001636845.1. GTDB lineage: Bacteria > Bacillota > Clostridia > Clostridiales > Clostridiaceae > Clostridium_B > Clostridium_B ljungdahlii_A. The sequence goes on along the minus strand of NZ_LITT01000064.1, from coordinate 99,768 downwards.
CTAGGAAGAAAATTATCCTTACTTGATATTTGAACTTTGAACTTTGTTCTTTAAAAAGATTTCATATATGTGAAAGTTGAGTAAATATATTATTTAATAAAAATTCAGAATAAACTATTGACATTTAAATTGTTTTATAGTAACATATACTCATATTTAAATAATAAAAGCTTTGACAGGGACTATTAAATATGATGTATATTTTAAAGCGAGTGGGATCTGGTGTAAACCCATAAATATTTCATATTGAAACTCACCCTTGAGCTGTAAGCTGAAATTATAGTAAGCTGTGCCGGTGTGAATCGTTATTGAATTAAGTAATAAAATTGGGTGGTACCGCGAACAGACTTCTCGCCTCAAGAGAAAGGCTGTTTTTTTGTGCTAATTTTTAATCTAAAATTACCTATATTAATTACTTTGAATTATCAATACTTAGTGTGTATCAAGTTTAAATTTGATTTAAGTAATTTAATTTTAAAAAACTATTTGTAAATGTAGATTAGAAAGTATAAAATACGTATTAATATATGAAAGCTTTGAAAGGGATAAGTAGATATTATAATATTTTAAAGAGAGTGAGAGCTTTGGTGTAAACTCACAGATATATAATATTGAAACTCACCCTTGAGCTGTAAGCTGAAATTAGTAGGCTGAGCCGGCTTTGCCGTTATTAAATTGAGTAATAAAATTGGGTGGTACCGTGAACAGACTTCTCACCCCATAAGGAGTCTGTTTTTTTGTACCCAAAAATCCTATTAAATTGAATTTACAAGGAGAGATGGCTATGAAAGCTGCTGAAGCAGTTATCCAATGTTTAAAAAAAGAAAATGTAAATATAGTATTTGGGTATCCTGGTGCTGCAGTGGTTCCTATATATGAAGCTTTGAGAAAATCAGATGTGAAGCATATATTAGTAAGACAGGAACAAGCTGCAGGACACTCTGCTAGTGGATATGCTAGGTCAACTGGAGAAGTGGGAGTCTGTATAGTTACATCAGGACCTGGCGCAACTAATCTCATTACTGCCATTGCTGCTGCATATATGGATTCCATTCCTCTTGTTGTTATTACGGGTCAGGTTAAGTCTACATTAATCGGAAGGGATGTATTTCAAGAATTAGATATCACAGGTGCTACAGAATCTTTTACGAAATATAATTTTCTTGTAAGAGATGCTAAATCCATACCTAAGACTATAAAGGAAGCATTTTATATAGCTGAAACTGGTAGAAAAGGACCTGTGCTTGTGGATATACCCATGGATATAATGGAAGAAGATATTGATTTTGAATATCCTGAAAGTGTAAATATAAGAGGATACAAACCTACTGTTAAAGGACACTCTGGTCAAATAAAGAAAATAATAGATAGAATCAAAGTTAGCAAGAGACCTCTTATTTGTGCAGGTGGCGGAGTTATACTGGCAAATGCACAAAAAGAACTGGAGCAATTTGTTAGAAAGTCACATATACCTGTTGTCCATACTCTTATGGGAAAAGGATGTATAAATGAAAACAGCGATTATTATATAGGGTTAATAGGTACTCATGGATTTGCTTATGCTAATAAAGTTGTACAAAATGCAGATGTACTAATACTGATTGGAGCTAGAGCTTCAGATAGAACTATTAGTGGGGTAAAAAAATTTGCAAAGGATGCAGATATAATTCATATAGATATCGATCCTGCTGAAATAGGTAAAATTCTGAACACTTATATTCCAGTAGTTGGTGATTGTGCAAATATTTTATCAGATTTAAATAAGGAAATAGTACCTCCACAGACGAAAGAATGGATGGAAGAAATTAAAAATTGGAAGAAAGATTTGCAGATACAAAGAAAGCCTACAGATAAAGTTAATCCCAAATATGTATTAAAGACTGTTTCTGATACATTAGGAGAAGAGGTTATTTTAACAGCAGATGTAGGACAAAATCAGTTGTGGTGTGCCCGTAACTTTAGGATGGCAGGGAATAGAAAGTTTTTAACTTCTGGAGGCCTTGGAACTATGGGATATTCTCTTCCAGCAGCTATTGGTGCTAAAATCGCATGTCCTGATAAACAAGTTATAGCTTTTGCAGGTGATGGTGGATTTCAAATGAGTCTTTTTGAACTTGGGACTATTGCCGAAAACAATCTAAAAATTATTATAGTGTTGTTTAACAACTCAGGACTTGGTATGGTTAGAGAAATACAAGATAACAAATATGATGGAGAGTTTGGAGTGAATTTTAGGACTAATCCAAATTTTGTTAAGCTTGCAGAAGCCTATGGATTGACAGCTAAGAGAGTAGAAAATGATGTTGAATTTGAAGGGGTTTTTAAAGAAGCATTAGATTCAAGCAAGGCATTTTTAATAGAGTGCATTGTAGATCCTCATGAGAGAACTTTTTAGAAAGAGGTGATTACTATAAAAAAGTATGTGATGTCAGTATTAGTGGAAAATCATTCAGGTGTTTTAAGTAAAGTAGCCGGACTTTTTAGTAGAAGGGGATATAATATTCACAGTCTTACTGTAGGAGTTACAGGAGATCCTGAAATATCACGAATGACTATTGTATCCATTGGAGACGACTATATGTTTGAACAGATAAGTAAGCAGCTAAATAAATTGATTGAAGTTATAAAAGTAATAGAATTAAACCCCGATGCATCTGTTTATAGGGAGTTATCTCTTATAAAAGTTTCTGCAGAAACCAGTAATAAATTATTAATTATGGAGACTGTAAATACTTTTAGAGGCAAAATAGTAGATATGAATGAAAAAAGTATGATAATTGAAATAACCGGAAATGAAAAAAAGATATCTGCTTTTATTGAACTAATGAAGCCTTATGGAATAAAGGAAATTATACGTACTGGACTTACTGCACTTCAAAGGGGAAGTAAGCTGGAAGATTAAATGAAAACTTATAATAAAAAATATCTCTTTTGTCTTAAATATATAGAGTTTCTAGTTTGAAGGTTTACTTATACTAGCCATATACTAACAAATTTCATCACACTAAAAACTTTTTATAAGTCTAAAGCTCGGTATTTAGAAAATCTAAAGAAGCTTATATAAACTCGTACCTCAGACATATATAAGCTTCTAAGATTTTCTAAAATACCTTACTAAGACTTATAAAAAAAGTTTTTAAGTGTGATTTCAATTTTGTTAGTATATTTTATGTATAAGTTAAAATTTCAATTAGAATCACTATATTAAAGGCAAAAGGATATTTTTATATTTGTTAATATTACTTATAAATAGGAATATTAATAAATATAAATTATATACTTAATATAGACAAAGTATATTTTAAAAGATGGGAATACAAAATTAATATTTGAAGTAAAGAACTTATTTTAAATTATAGATGAAATGCCGTAAGGGGGGTATGAAAATTAAATTTAGAGGAGGGACACAGACATGGATAATACCATATTATTGAGTAAGATATCCAAGGGTTTAATGGAATGTTGTAAATCAAAAAAATTTTTAAGAGTAAATAAATTAACTGTGAATGTAAATGAGAACAGTCATATTAACTCATGTAATCTCTATGAGTATCTTAAAAATTTTAATAAAGGCATAGTAGATGAATCTACAGAAATTAAAATTGAAATTGAAGATTTGCCGGATCAAGTTGTAATTATAAGCAGCATAGAAGGTGATGTATCACAAGAGTGCGTATAAAGTTCCCAAACGAAAAATTAACTTATACTCTGGATACTTTTTACAATCTTCAGCTCTTTAAATTTGGAATGGGTATAGATTTGCTTTTTACACAAATCTATACCCATTTCCACTAAGCAAGATTAAATTTCTTTCTAATCATGTTAACTAATACCTTTGCTGTTTCATCAACTCCGCCGAACAGGCTGCTGTTAATTAAAATGTCTTTGTAAAGTACATTATCACTGTATGATTTTGCATAACTTAGGCTGTATAGCTGACGTGCTTCATCAACTTCTTTAATCAACTTATCAGCTTCATCTGGCTTTATATGAAGTATATTGATACAATTTTCCTTTCGTATCTCATATGGAGCATAGATAAATATGCTGAAATGATTTGAATGGTTTCTTAAAATATAGTCAGAGCATCTTCCTACAAATATACAGGATGATTTATCTGCCAGATCACAGATGATTTTCTTTTGGGCTTCAAATATTTCTTCCTGTATCTTTTCTGAACTAGTTCCTAGTGGAAATTTCATTTTTTTGTATTCATTTTTATCTATTTCTTCTCCACTGTCAATAGTAGATACAGGCAAATTCATCTTTTTTGCAGCTTCTTCTACGATATCCCTGTCGTAATATTCAACACCTAACAATTCAGCCATTTTTTTAGCAATGGGACGTCCCAGACTCCCAAATTGACGGGAAATAGTTATTACATAATTTTCTAATCCGATATTTACTTTTTCATTTTCTAGAAAGGCTGTGGTAAAGTTGCCGGAGACAAAGTTTTTATTTCGCATTATTGCAATATCAGTATTTATGGTTGTAGAAACTCCTTCTAGCTTAAAGTCTTTCAATGCTTTTATCATATTGGTAATGCATGTATTTCTATCTTTTTCCCAAACCACAAGTTTACAGAGCATAGGATCATAAAATGGAGAAATCTTGTATCCTTCATGAATAGCATGCTCTATACGAACAGTTCCATCTGACGTATCAGGAAAAGATAAACTTGTAATTGTACCTGGAGAAGGTTTAAATGTTTTGGGGTCTTCTGCATAAATACGGCATTCAATGCTGTGTCCTTTTAGTTTAATATCTTCCTGCTTAAATGGCAATTTTTCTCCGTTTGCAACATGAATTTGATTTTCTACTAAATCCATATTTACAACATATTCAGATACTGGATGTTCTACTTGAAGTCTTGCATTTATCTCCATAAAATAATAGTTTCCATCAGCACCTCTTAAATATTCAATGGTGCCTGCTCCAGAATATTTCATTTCCTTGATTATTTTTTGTGTATATGAATAAAGTTTCTTTCTGTCTTCTTCAGTAACTACAGCTGACGGTGATTCTTCAATAATCTTCTGATATCTTCTCTGAATAGAACATTCTCTTTCTCCTAAACAGACTACATTTCCATAGTCATCTGATATAAACTGTACTTCTATGTGCCTTGGAGATAGTACTGCTTTTTCAATGTAAATATCTCCGCTTGCAAATGCCATATTTCCTATTCTCTGCATGCTTTCGAAAATAGCCTGTGTAACTTTTTCAGATTCAAAATAAGTAATTTTTTCTATTCCCTTACCTCCACCGCCTTTGTCCAATTTAAGTAAAATAGGCAATTCCACTTTCTCTGCAGTATCATAAATTTCTTTTACACTGGAAATTGGCTTAATTGTTCCTGGTGTAACCGGAACCCCTAATTTATTAGCAATAATACGGCAATAACATTTGGATTCGATGTTTTCTAGAATCGAAGGGTCAGGTCCGATCCATTTTGCACCTGCAGCAGCAACTGCATTAGCGAATGATGCTGCCTCTGATAAAAATCCATATCCGGGATGTACTGCATCTGCCCCTGATTTCTTAATAACAGCTACAAGTGCATCAATATTTAAATAACTTTTAACAGGTGCAGAGGGGCCGATATTATAGCTTTCTGAAGCTTTGTTAATGTAATTAGCATTTTTATCAGCGTCTGAATATACAACAACAGTTTCAATGTTAAGTTTATTACATGTATGAATAATTCTGTTTACAATTTCACCGCGATTTGCAATTAAAATTTTTTTTATCATGTTAGCACTCCTTTTAAATAAATTATTGTTTTATTGATGCAGTTCTATAATAACCACTCATAACAGCTTACAATTATGCAGATAAAAAACAAGGACATGGCAAAATAACTCTAACAGATACATTGCCATGTCCTTGTTAGATTAAACTATAGCATATTTTAAATTTTATGACAACAGTAAACAAACACAAATTTTCCTAATTTTTTTATGCTGTGAGTACAAAACAAATAAAAAAATTTATGATATACTATTAAAAAATCAATTTTAAATTATAAAAGGGAGTCAAAATATGAGTTATCTTTTATCTGAATTTTATTCATCTTCAAAAGAAATATATAAGATCAAGTTAATTGCAGGGAAAAAAGGCCTCATAAATGATATAACATGGGTATATCTTGCTGAAGATATAGAAAATGCAGATTTTCTAAGAGAAAATGAATTAGTTATTACTACTGGTTTGTCAGCTGGAACAAAAATAAGCTGGCTTTATGAATTAATTAGAGAATTAATTTACCGAAAATGCAGCGGTTTGTTAATAAATACTGATAAATATATTCTTATTAAGGATATTTCTAGAGAAGTTATTGAACTGTGCAATTCAGAAAATTTTCCTCTTTTTATAATGCCTTGGGAAATACATATTTCTGATATTATGCAGGATTACTGTAATAAGATATTTATGGATAAGTACCTGGAAAATACTTTGTCTAAGCTGTTTTATAATATAATATTCGATTCTCAAAATGTTAAAAATTATATTCCTCTTTTAAATTCAAATGGTTATCCTACAGAATCTTCTTATTATGCAGCTAAAATAACTAATATTAGTTCACCGCTGAAATTACAAAATTGTATTAATCTTTTGTCAATAAAATATCACATATTTTTAAAAAATAACTATTATATTTTGATTCTGCAGGAATGCCCAAAAAAATTGCTAAATAATCTTATGGAAAACTATTTTGAAATAGTTGATAATGAAATAACTTTAAACTCATCGATATTAAGACCACAAATAGGAATAGGTGAAAAAGTTTCTTCATTATCAAAACTTTATTTTAGCTACTCTACTGCTTCCTATGCGTTAAAAACAGCTAAAGATTCAAATAAGGACTGTGTGTATTTTGATGAGCTTGGTATATTTCGCATATTGAGTTCTGTATCTAATAAAGAATTACTTCAAAATATATATTTTGAAATGCTTGATCCCATAATAGATTATGACAGGAAAAATAACACTCAACTGCTAAAAACTCTGAAAGTATATTTGGATTTTGACGGCAGCATTCAGGAAACTGCAAATTTCCTATATAACCATCGCAATACCATCAATTACCGCATGAAAAAAATACATGACCTGTTAAAAAAAGATTTAACCTCAACGGAGGATAAATTTAATTTAAGGATGGCCTTTTATATTAAAGAATATATGAGATTGTAAATGTGTGATAAACAGAGTTCTTGGCATCAGATGGAGTTTTGACTCCACCTGATGCTTATTAACAGGATTCTTAGTGCTTCAGCACTTAGAAGACGTTATCCTTTAGGGAAAATCGTTATCCAGGGATGTAGATGCTCTTTACTCTCACTTGGGAAAGTGAGAGTATTAGAGCAGGTAGTCATCGGATAAAATATAGAACTATCTTATCAATATTAAAATATAGATGAGATAGTTCTTGTTATATGTTGGAAAAACCATATAAGATAAACATTATGTTAAATTGAACATTTCAAATATAAGTTTTTCCCAGATAGTAATTTACTAGGCATGTAGTAGTTAAAACTAACAATAATTCGTAAATATCACCTTTTAAAATTAACAAATTATAAATAGTTATTTAGTTTTTTTAATAATTTATCACACAATTTATAATATTTTATTAAAAAAATATACAATATCAAAGAAAAAAAGATATGGGAAAGCTTCATCCATGCGCCTTATGTATATTCAGCACAAATTAGATAAATAAAGTTTGTGTTCATATGCTATTGTTATGCAAAATGAAATATTGTAGTATTTAATCATTCAATATTGATGAAAAAGAAGTGAATATTATGCTTTTAATTTTTATTTTGAATTTTATTAATTTAGTTCTTGCAAAAATGACTATAAAAAATTGTAACAGTTTACATGATTTAAAATTGACAATTTAACAATTAAATAATTTAATACAAAATGCCATGTTTAAAAAATTAGTTACCAGTTTAAGGAGGCTTAAAAATGTTGAAGGAAGAATTACCCCAAATAATAACTGATCAGGTCCCGGGGGCGAAAGCAGCAGAAGTAATACGAAGAAGGTCAGAGGCAGTACCTTCCGCGATTAAATGTGTATATCCTGTTGTAATAAAAAGGGCAGAAGGTGCGATGATTGAGGATGTTGATGGAAATTATTTTCTTGACTGGACTGGCGGTGTAGGCGTACTGAATATTGGATTTTCACATCCAGAAGTGGTTGAAGCTGTGAAAGAACAGTCAGAAAAATACTTCCACGGTATGTTTAATATTGTTACACATGAAGGATATGTTAAGCTGGCAGAAAAAATGAATTCCATTGTTCCTGTAAAGGGAGAAAATAAAAAAACGTTTTTCGCAAATAGCGGAGCAGAGGCTGATGAAAATGCAGTAAAAATAGCAAAAGCTTTTACAAAGAGACCAAATATAATTGTATTTTCAGGAGCATTTCATGGACGTACAGTTATGACCATGGCAATGACATCGAAAAAATCTTATGCCTATGGAATGGGACCTTTTCCAGATGGTGTGTATCGTGCAGAATTCCCATATTTATATAGAAGGCCTGAAGGAATGCCAGAGAGTGAAACCATTAATTATTATATAGAAAGTATTAAAAAAGTATTTGATCAAGCTTCACCACCAGAGTATGTAGCAGCCATAGTAGTAGAACCACTTCAGGGTGAAGGCGGATTTATTCCAGCTCCGATTGAATGGGTTAAAGCAGTAAGAACTATTTGTGATAAATATGGTATATTGCTTGTTGCAGATGAGGTACAATGCGGTTTCTGCCGTACAGGTAAAATGTTTGCTTCTGAATATTGGAAGGAAGCAGGAGCAGCTCCAGATATAATAGCAACTGCAAAGTCTATTGCGGCTGGTATGCCATTAAGTGCAATAACAGCAAGGAAAGAGGTTATGGAGGCAGTAAGACCTGGAACAATTGGAGGAACCTTCTGTGGAAATGCAGTAGCATGTGCAGCAGCATTAAAAGTGATAGAAATTATGGAAAGAGATAATTTGGCTGACCGCTCTATGGAAATAGGTAAGAAAGTAATGAAACGCTATATGGAATGGAAAGAAAAGTATGAGATTGTTGGAGATGTAAGAGGACTCGGAGGAATGGTTGGAATAGAATTTGTAAAAAACAAAGAAAAGAAAGATCCAAATCCTGAAATTGTATCAGCAGTTATTCAAGAAGCAGTCCAAAATGGACTTATGATTGAGAACTCAGGTGTTTATGGAAATGTTATCCGCTTTTTAGCACCACTTGTAATTACAGACAAGCAGCTTGAAGCAGGATTAGATATTTTTGAAAAAGCAATTTGTAAGTGTATGCAAAAGTAAGTCACTTTTCTATTATAAGTAAATTATACAATTGAATCAATAATTAAATGTAAAAAGGGAGGAAAAAGTATGAGCAAGTATGATGTTATTATTGATACTCTTCCTGCTAAAGGTGACAGAATTGAAATATTATTCCGCCAGGCAGGTGATGGCTTTATTCAAGTGGAATATGGTTATGAACAGAGGGCGGAACTGCTGGATTCCTTTAGAATCCTGGCAGTGGATGCAAAGGTTAAGAAAATGAATATCAAGGGATTAATTGAGACATTACCAAGTTTAAGAGCAAATATGATACATTTTGATCCTACCGTTATTTCCCCACAAGAACTTATTGACAAGATTAAAGATGCAGAAGAATCTATTGCTGGTGTTGATGATATGGTAATTGATTCAAGAATAATTACATTGCCAATTGCTTTTGAGGATAGTCAAACTAAAAAGGCAGTTGAAATGTATTTAAAACAGATTCGTCCTGATGCACCAAACTGCAAGGATGGATATAATCTTGATTACATGGCTCTATGCAATGGATGCACTGTAGACGATATTAAACATATGTTATTAGATACTTATTGGTATAATAGCGGATGCGGCTTCTGGCCGGGTGGTGGCTTTTTCTGGCCAATGGATCCAAGATGCAAAATGATTGTACCAAAATACAATCCTCCGCGTATATGGACCCCAGAAGGAGCAGTTGGTATAGGTGGAGCTTGCTTATTTACCTATACTACAGCAACTGGTGGTGGATATCAATTATTTGGACGTACTATTCCTACATTTCAGTTATCAATGAAACATCCACAATTTAAAGACGGACCATTTTTATACCGTCCATCAGGGGATCGCATAAAATTCGTAGAGGTTTCAGAAAAAGAAATATTAGATATATATGATCATGTTCATGAAAAAACAGATTACGTATATGATATTCAGGAAAGTCAGATTGTTGTTAAGGATTATCTTGAATTCCTTGCAAAACCAGAAGTTGTTAAAGGTGCCAAAGAATTTGCGAGGCGCCAGGAACAAGGCTCCAAAATAGCACCTAAGCTCTAATAAATAATGTAAGAAGGAGGTAAAAAATATGATTAAAGTTATAAATGGTGGAATTGAAGTTTTGGTAGAAGATTGGCCAGGAAGACTTGGATACATGGGACTTGGAATGGCTGCCGCAGGTGCAATGGACAGCCTTGCATTACAGCTTGGAAACTTAATTTTAGGAAATAAAAAAGGTGACGCAGCTTTAGAAATCGCCGGTGGTTATTGCCAGTTTGAAATTGTAGAAGACGGAGTTATTGCAATAACAGGAAGTGACATGAGCCCTACAATTAATGAAAGTGCTGTACCAATGTGGGAAGCAATTGCAGTTAAAGCAGGTGATATACTTAAATTTTCACACTTTGGAGAAGCGGGTTTCAGAGCTTATGTGTGTATAGCAGGAGAAATTGATGTTCCAGAATATCTTGGAAGTAAATCAACTTGTCTTTTTGGAAGCTACGGCGGTTTTGAAGGACGCAAGCTTGCAAAAGATGACGTTATAAAGGTGAATAGAAAAGATGCTTCAGGAATTGCTGGCAGAAAATTAAATCCTAAGTATATACCTGAATACGTGAATGAATGGGAATTAAGAACTATTCCAGGACCTAATTCAGTACCTGACTATGTAACGGAAAGCGGAATGGATTATTTGTTTAGTACACCAATGAAAATCTCACATAATGCAAACAGAGCGGCTTATCGTTTGCAGGAAGTACCAGATTATTTTTGGGCACGTGAGGATGGTGGAAAAGGCGGAAGCCACCCTTCAAATATTGTTGATCATGGTTACAATATGCGCGGCGCGGTTAATGTAACTGGAAATACCCCTTCTCTGCTTATTGCAGATGGACCTACATTAGGTGGCTTTGTATGTGTTGCAAATGTTATTAATGCAGATCTCTGGAAAATTGGACAGGGGATACCTGCAAGAGATAAAGTAAAACTTAAGCTGGTTACTGTAGAAGATGCGATAAAAGCACGTAAAGAGAGAGAAGCAATGTTTGAAGCAGCAGATTTAGTTATTGATTAGTAAAAACAAAAAATAAAAAAACAGGAGGGTAAAATTATGGAATATACATTAAAAGCACATATGCCTGGGCTTGTAGCTCGAGTAGTAGTAAATGTTGGTGACAAAGTTGAAGAAGGACAGGAGCTTGCGGTTATTAACTGTATGAAAACAGAAATGAGCTGCCAGACAGAAAAAGCAGGTGTAGTAAAAGAAATTCTTGTTGCTGAGTGGGATGAAATGGATATAGGATCTCCTATGATTATTTTAGAAGTTTAATGGAGGTGAAGCAGTATGAAGATAGATATTAATGTTGATATGGGCGAAAGCTTCGGACGTTATATTCTTGGAGATGATGAAGCACTTATGCCTTATGTAACATCTGCAAATATTGCAACATGCTTTCATGCCGGTGATCCCCTTGTCTTGGAAAGTACCATAAAATGGGCAAAAAAATATGGAGTAGCAGTAGGTGCACATATAGGTCTTCCTGATAGGCAAGGATTTGGAAGAAGGCAGATGGATATTTCAGCTGAAGAACTTAGATCCGATATGTTATATCAATTAGGAGCAATGGATGCATTTTTAAAATTACACGATCTTAAAATGCAGCATGTAAAACCTCATGGAATATTGTACCGTATGGTTGGTGAGCAGGAGAAGTATATTGATACTTTTCTTGACACCATTGAGGAATATAATAAAGATCTTTATATCATGCTTCATACAGGATGTGAGGCTTTAAAACGTGCAGAAAAGAGAGGTTTAAAGACAGCACCAGAAGTTTTGATTGATCTTGGCTATGATGAAAATGGGAACTGGATGCTTGAAAGAGTTAAAAAAGCCCGTTCACCTCAGGAAGTAGCTGATAGAGCAGTTAAGGTTGCAAAAGAAGGAAAAATTGATACAATTGATGGAAAAATAATTGATGTCAATGGATGCACAGTATGTATTCATGGTGATTCACCTAATGCGGCTATGGTGGCAACTGCAGTTAGAAAATCATTAGAAAGCAGTGGTGTAACAGTTACAAACCTGAATGGATACTTTGGATAAACGTAGGAGGGGGAGTAGAGATGAAAAAAATTGGAGCATTAGATGTATCGGTAGCAGTTTTTGCAGCAGTATCATGTCTCTTTATGTATTTAAAAGTTCCTGTTTGGGCTTTGTTTATAGGTTGGGCATGGTATTTTAGTTTAGGAGCAACTCCAGACCTTATTGGAAAGGGAATACCACCGATGATTACCGGATCGATACTTGCAATTTTAGCATTTGTCCTTATAAATGTATTTAGTGGCTTTATGCCAGCTATGGCAGCTACGATAGTTTCAGTTTTTATTACAGTATTTTTATTAATGATATCACTAAAAATACCTGCCTTGAATATTTCGCTTATATCATTTAATGCTTATTCATGTATGTTTGTAGGCTATGGTGCAGGAGCATATATGGCAGTTAAAGGAATGCCTGCTCTGCTTAATGCAGCAATTTGGATTACAGGAGCAAATTTCATTGGATTGATTTTTGGGTGGATGAGTATTAAATTTACAACATTTAAAAAGAATTAAAGTTAGATGATGGGGTTGCTACATTAGATTTTAGTGTAACAACCCCATATTTATCGGATGCCAAGAATTCTGTTTATTTTATAAAAGAAAAAAGAGAGTGAAAGTCTATCCAGTCATTGGAATTTTTTGAGGATATACTTTTATCTATATTCCCAAATGTTACATTATTATTTTGCAATAAATAGGCAAATTTATAGCCTGAAAAGTCAAATGTTTTCAGATATTTATAGTTAAATTCATAATAACAACTGTGGTTACCTGTATATGAATTCATTAAAGTATACTCAACTCCATAATAGCTTTTACCATCATAAATTATTTTGGTAAAGATTGCATAACCAGCTCCTGTAGGGTGAACAATTTTAAGAGATGACTTTTTACCCTTTTGAGTATCAGAAATAAACTTATTTGCTAGTTCACCACCAGAGTTAATGCAGCCATCACCATCAAGAATACAACTGTCTTTAAGGGTATTTTGCATGGAGTATTTTCTTGAATCAAGAAGTAGTTCATGTTTAATATTTTCATAGCGGTGTTGGGAGACAATTAGTGTATAAATCTTTTCATATGTTTCTTCTGTGAGTTCATTGATAAATTTATGAGGCTTTTCTACATAATATTTTCCATCTTTTTTATACATATAGTAGAATTGATTATTTACTTTTACTTTATCGTAATTGGATGTTTGTAAAATATTATTCATACTTTTAATATTTGTTTCTTTACCGCTTTCAAGTAAAGTAGGAAGAGAATTATATGTTATAAACTTATTCATGATATTTTTGTATAAAGTAATGAATCCTTCAAGGGTAGAAGAGCTCCCATATACATCTTTATTCATAGTACTATTTGCCCAGGTTCTAGTTCGCTGGATCGTTTGATCATAATCACCGTCATTACTTAAGATGAAGTTTACTTGTTTTACGTTACCTATTAAAGCAAAAATTAAAGCAGCATTTTGATCAAAAACAGTTTGATTATCTTTTGTTAAAAAACATCGTTTGGCTTGTCGGGTGGTTTGATAAGTTATTTGTATAGCGTATGGCTCCTTATCTGTAAAAAGTTGTACTTTTTTATAGGTTAATATTTCTGGCACAATCAAATTTTTTACTATAGTAACTACTTTGCCATTATCCCCCGTGTAGGGAGTTCGGTATTTATATATTTTTTTGGCAAAGTCGTTTTGAGAGCTTTGAATATTTTTTGGATTGGTCATAAGCCCAATGCTGACACATATAACAGCAATTACTGCAGTTAAAAGTACCCAAAAAACAGGTTTTTTGTAATTAAGGACATTCCTAATTCTTGTCTTTGTATTATTTTCTCCAAAGGCAATGGGGATTCCTTTTATAGCCCTATTATTTATCGACATAGATAATAGGGACGTACTGTAATCTTTTTTTATATCTGTACCTAGTTCTTTTAGCACTTGCTCGTCACAGGACATTTCCATGTCTTTACTCATGAGCATAAAACTAAGCCATACAAGAGGATTGAACCAGTGAAGGCACAATGTTAAAAAGGCAATAAGCTTTATCATATAGTCATATCTTTTTATATGGATTTGCTCATGCTTTAGAATATAGCTTTGTTCTACTTTGTTAAGTCCTATAGGCAGATATATTTTAGGTTTTATAAATCCAAGTACAAAGGGAGATAAAATAGTTTCACATTCAAATATATTATTTTTTACAAGTACTGCAGTATAAATCTTATGATTCAGCCTCACATAGGATACTATATTGTAAATAATTAGTAGTAAGATACCTAAAAACCAAATAACTGAAAAGGCAAATAGAACCATATGAATGGAATTAGCACTGGTATGACTTATAGCAGCAGGTAGAGTGGTGCTAATGGACGAATTTGCCATTTTCGTTCCATTATCAATCTGTGGTTGAGGAGTCATCACAATATTTGAAGAAATATACTCCATTTTGCCTGAATCTAAACTTGCTCCTTGTAAAAAGCTGAAAGCAGAGGAAAAGGAAAAAGGACAAATGAGCCGAAATAGTACAACTATCCATAGGACGTAAGAAAACATTTTAGGAGCTCTTTTTAAAACTAATCTGGCAGCAAGAACAAATAAGATAACATAACTTGCTGTAAGGCTCATGTTGACTACATCAACAAATAACCTTTGTAGTAAAAGTTCCATTTCTACTCCTCCTCGTAACTGTCGATTAGATTTTTAAGCTCTTCAGCATCTTTTTTACTTAATTTTTTATCATTCATAAATGCTGTTATAAATTGAGGAAGTGAGCCGTTAAAGGTCTTGTTTATAAATTGCTCGCTTTCGAATTTCTGTACTTGTTTTTGTTTTATCACTGACGTTACTATTGTATTTTCATTCTTCAATATTTTGCGACAGCATAATTTTTTCAAAACTGTATATGTTGTAGACTTTTTCCAGCCAAGAATTTGCTTGCAAAGTTTTACAAGTTCACCAGAGCCAATAGGCTCATTTTCCCAAACAATACTTGCAAAACGATATTCACTTTCACAAAGGTTGAACTGTTCCACGATATATCTCCTTTCGGTCTATAGTAATAGACTTGTTATATTTTGAGTCTATCATTATAGACCAACAATGTCAACATAAATAATACTATATGAGGAGTATGATGGTAATAAAATAAGAGATACCTAACTTTACAACATTAAGTATCTCTTATTTAAATAATTACATTAAATTCAACTTCTCTTCCATGGTCTCAAATTCCTTATTTACGGCTTCATCAGGTTTTTTAGTCAAAAGACTTACAACTATGATGGATATGAGAGATAAGGTAAAGCCAGGAATCATCTCATATAAATGAGCAGATAACCCTGATACAATCCATATTATAACAGTCAAACCACCTACAATCATTCCAGATAAAGCTCCCCATTTTGTCATTCTCTTCCAGTAGAGACTTATTAAAAGAGTTGGACCAAAAGCAGAACCAAAACCTGCCCATGCCTGTCCTACTATACTTAAGATGGTTTTATTTGGAACATAAGCAAATAAAACTGCAACAGCGGCAACGACAAGTACAGATATTCTTCCTATAAATACCTGAGTGTGTTCAGGTGCTTCCTTATTTAAAAATGTAAGGTAAAAATCTTTTGTAATAGAACTAGAGCAAACTAAAAGCTGGGAAGAAATAGTACTCATAATAGCAGCAAGTACTGCAGATAGTATTATACCTGTAATAAATGGATGGAATAATATATCACCAAGACGCAAAAATACCATTTCAGGATCTTTTAGAGGCTGATTGTGCATTGTAAAATATACAAGACCTATAAGTCCACTGCTTATTGCACCTAAAAGTCCAATAGCCATCCAGCTTATACCTATTCTTCTTGCAGATTTTAATTCTTTTGCAGATTTTATTGCCATAAAACGTACAATAATATGAGGTTGTCCAAAGTAACCAAGTCCCCAAGC
The DNA here is from genome assembly GCF_001636845.1 of Clostridium ljungdahlii. Taxonomy (GTDB): domain Bacteria; phylum Bacillota; class Clostridia; order Clostridiales; family Clostridiaceae; genus Clostridium_B; species Clostridium_B ljungdahlii_A. The sequence goes on along the minus strand of NZ_LITT01000064.1, from coordinate 83,393 downwards.
TAAAAATCCAATAATAGTAGAGAAACTTGTTCCTCTAAGTATGTCAAATAGTGCTGGATTAATATGTTTTACTTTACTTACAAAAGTTCCGGGATCTACCCCTATATTCATGTATGCAACTACAGGTACCATGACAAGAACTACAAACATAAGACTTCCCTGGAAAAAGTCAGTGAGACTTACTGCTAAAAAGCCACCAAAATATGTATATATTACAACTATAGACAGTGTAACTATTACCCCTGATGTATATGTAAATCCAAAGATGTCCCTAAATAATTTTCCGCCGGCTACAATACCTGAAGAAACGTATAAAGTGAAGAAAACGAGAATTATTATTCCGGATACAAGCCTCAGCATATTAGCATTATCCTTAAATCTGTTTTGTAAATAATCTGGAACAGTTAAAGAGTCATTTGAGACTTCTGTATAAATTCTAAAACGTGGAGCTAATAAGAGATAATTAAAATAAGCTCCTATAGTTAAACCAATTCCAAGCCACATACTGGAAATACCTGTAGTATATACAGCACCAGGAAGCCCCATAAGCATCCAACCGCTCATGTCGCTTGCACCAGCGGATAATGCTGTAACCATAGGGCTTAGACTTCTACTCCCAAGCATATAGTCTGAAATGTCGTGGGTTTTCCTGTAAGAATAATAGCCTATTAAAAGTAAGATAAGTAAATACAGCCCGATAGCCATAAGTGAATAGTATTTCATATAAATTCTCCTTTTTATAATTTAAGTTTTGTTAAAATTGATTTATGAATTTTTAAATTAGTAGAATGTCATATAAGTATAATATCACATTCTAAGTAAATTTTAAATTATTATATGATTTTAGAGTACATGGCTAGGAATAAGGAATTAACTTATACATAAGAAAGTACATAAAAATTTTAAATATGAATTCTTAAAATCATTTTATGCAAAAAAGCAGCATCAGATATTAGGATAAATTAACCACACTAATTGTGAAATGTTATAATTTATATATGTAAAAATCATATTTGTGGAAAAGGAGAAATTTAAAATGAAAGATGACATGACAAAATATGTAGAAAAAGCAAAGGAACTTGGGGCCTATAATGCTAAAATAATAAGTACGGATACTATACAAACAGGGGCATGGACAATATTAAAGTGTAGGTATGGTTGTAAAAATTATAATACAAGTTATTGCTGTCCTCCAAAGACTCCTTCTTATAAGGAAACTCAAAATATAATTGATTGTTATAGTACTGGATTGATTGTGCAATCTAAATTAGATCTTGCAGTTACTACAAAAATTATAAATAAATTAGAAAATGAAATTTTCCTTTCAGGTTATTATAAGGCATTCGGATTTGGTGCAGGGCCTTGCAGATTGTGTGAGAAATGCAATATGGAACATTGTGCACATCCACAGGAAGCAAGACCTTCTATGGAAGCTTGTGGTATAGATGTATTTGCAACTGTAAGGAAAAGTGGTTTCCCTATAGAGGTATTACAAGGTGATAAAAATGAAAGCAAAAATGAATTGAATTGTTATGGATTGATATTGATTGAATAAGGGGGCTATTTTTTATAGTTCGTTTTATTATTTATTATATTTTCACAATTTGCTGAAAATAGTATTTAATAAGAATATTCATAATGTATAAATAAATGTGATAAATTTAAACACTATGTAAGTTGAATTAGGAAAATATGCATGATATTCTAATGTTAACATAAGTTAACACAAATATTTAATTTTTATTAAAGGGGGAAGTATGATGAATGAAAAATTGGTTAATGCAATGGCTGACTTAGATGAAGATGTTGTTTTATCAGAGGTAAAGGCACAAAAAGAAAATGGGACACCAATATTAGATATAATAGCAGACTTACAGGAAGGCATGGGAATTGTAGGAAACAGATTTGAAAAAAAGGAATACTTTTTATCCGAACTCATTATGTCAGCAGAAGTTTTTAATGAAGCTTCAGAGATTATTGGAGGATTGGGAGAGTCATCTGGATCAAGCAAGGGCATATTTGTAATGGGAACTATTTACGATGATATACATGATATAGGAAAGAATATAGTAACTACAGTAATGAAGAGCAATGGGTTTGATGTAAAGGATTTAGGCGTTGATGTACCTACATCAAAATACATTGAGACTATAAAACAATATAAACCTAAGGTAATAGGAATATCTTGTCTTTTGACTACATGTTTTGACAATGTAAAACAGTGTATAAAGGAAATAGAAGATGCAGGACTTAGAAAAGATTTAAAGATTCTAGTTGGAGGAGGACCTGTAGATGAAGCTGCAGGAAAATACATGGGAGCAGATTTAGTTTGTAAAGATGCACAGCAGACTGTAGATTTTTGTAAAAAAATCATGGGGGTGAAGTAATATGAAAACGACAGAGGAGTTATATAAAGAACGCTTAAATAGATTTAGAAAAACACTAGCATTAGAAAAAACAGATAGAACACCTGTTATACTTATGAATGATGCCTTTGCTGCTAGACATATGGGACTAAAATTGGCAGATATTTGTGGAAAAGATTGTATTGAAGCATCAAATAAAGTAATAGTAGACTCTTTAAAAGATTTAGGAGATGTGGATGGAACAAATTCAGCTTATTGTGTAGGACCTGTATTTCCATTGACATTTATGTCAAGAGTTAAGCTTCCAGGACGAGAGCTTGAAGATGACATGCTTTGGCAGATTGATGAAGCAGAAATGATGAAACCAGAAGATTATGACACAATTATAAATAAGGGCTGGAGCAGTTTTATGCCAGGTTATTTAAAAGACAGATTGGGTGTTAATGTTCCCGAGATTAAGAAAGCACTTGCGTATGCACCACAGGCAATTAAGAATGTCAAAGATGCTGGCTTTATTGTATATAGTCCTGCTGTAGCTATAACTGTAAACGAATATTTAAGTGGTGGACGTTCTATGGCCAAATTTATGATGGATTTATTTAGAATGCCGGATAAAGTTGAGGCAGTTCTTGAGGTCATTCAGGCAGAAGTAGTTGAAGGTATAAAAAAACAAATAAAGGATAATAAACCAGATGTTTTCTTCTTGTCTCCAGCACGTGGAGCTAGTGAATTCTATTCTCCTAAGTTATGGGAACGTTTTGTATGGAAATATATTAAGGAAACAGCAGATGCTATCATAGATGAGGGTGTTGTATGTGACATCCATATTGATGGAAATTGGGAACGTGATCTCAATTACTTTAAAGATTTTCCAAAGGGAAAGATTGTATTTGAGACAGACGGTATGACAGATATTTATAAAATAAAAGAGGTACTCGGAAGTACTGCATGTATTAAAGGAGATGTGCCTGCTGCAAAGCTTGTCCTTAGTACTCCTGATGAAGTATATGATTATGCTTCAAAACTTGTTAAAGATATGGGAGATGGATTTATTTTATCTAGTGGATGTTCAATACCTCCAAATGCTAAGGTTGAAAATGTAAAAGCTATGATTTCAGCTGCAACAGGCAAGTAAAGTATAAATTCAACTAAGATTTATACTTTGAATGAACCTTAGTTGAATCCATATATTAATTTCTAAAATATATTATGAAAGGAGAATGTTATGGAAAGGAAATTGAAAAAATCTATTATTAATTTTTATGGGGTACCATCCTTTGGGTTTCAGTTGCTTGTAAATGTAGAAGTATATTATTTTGCTGCATTCTTAACTGATTATGCAAAAATATCGGCAGCTTTAGCAGGTACTGTATTGATGATAACAAGTATATTTGATCTTGTATGGGTTCCTACTGCAGGAGTTATATTGGAAAAAACCAACCTGAAGTGGGGGAAATATCGTTCATGGCTATTAATAGGACCTCCTTTTGCAGTACTATTTTATATTTTACAATTTTCCAAGATAGGTTCTGCAGGGGTAAATGCAATTATAATTTCAATAGGATTTATAGTAAGTCATTTAATTTGGAATATTTTTTATGCAGCACATGTAGCAATGAACTCTTCTATGACAGAAGTAAGAGAAGAAAGAATTGCTATGGCATCAAACAGAGGTATGTTTAATTCATTAGGTACTATTTGTTTTTCTTTAGTAAGTATGCCTTTAATATTGATGATAGGCAAAGCTATCGGCAATCCTGCAAGTGGATATACTTTTACTGTTATAATTGCAGGTATTATTATGATTGCTTGCTATTATACATTATTTTTTATGACTAAAGACTATGCAAATGCTGGAGTTTCAATTCAAACAGGTAAAGCAGAAGAAAAAATGTCTATAAGTGAGATGCTAAAACAAATAGTAGTAAATCCACCTCTTATAGGATTGTTATTAGGTGAGCTTGGAAGATATTTAGGAAGGTTTATTATTTTTGGAATGGCATTTTACTATTTTAAATATGTTGTTAATAATTTGGCAGTAGTTACTGTATTTTTTACAGGTCTCAGTATAATGTGTCTTTTTGGTGCTGTTATTACAAATCCGCTGGCTAAAAAAATTGGAGAAAGAAATACTTATATTTTGTCACTTTTAATATTTATAATTGGATTACTTATTGTATGGGCTTTACCAATGAATTACGTTTCATTTATAGTATTGATGCTTGTAGCATATTTAGGATATGGAATTCCTGATGCATTAGGTGTTGCTATGTATTCATCTACTGTGGAATATGGTGAATGGAAAACTGGAAAAAATGCACGAGGATTTATTATGTCATTAATAAGCTTCCCAATTAAAATTGCAATATTTTTAAGAAGTGTTATTATAACAGCTGTTCTTGTGGGCGCAGGGTATGTTGCAAATATGAAGCCTACAGCCCAATTAATATCAGGTATAAAGAATGGAATGGCATTAATTCCAGCAATTATCATGATAGTAGGATTGATTTTTATTGTGTTACTTTATAAAATTACACCTGATAGTCTTGAAAAGATGCAAGAAGAAATTAAAGCAAGAAAAGTAGAAAATTAAAATTTCTATATGCTTCCTTTGTGATGAATAGTTAAAATAATAAAACTGTTTATTTCAAGGAAGCATATTTTTATAATTAACTAAAAATAATGATTATTGAAGATACTCATAATGTATAAATATGAGAGAGGGTAATTACAATCATTCATCCAAAGGTTTTTTCATAAATCCAAGCAAGGCTGCAGTTACAAAAGAACCTATTAATATAGCAAATACATATAAGAGTGGGTTACCGCTAACTATTGGTATTACAAATATACCGCCGTGAGGTGCGGGAAGTCCTATATTGAACATCATGGATAGTCCTCCGGCAACAGCAGCTCCTACTATAGATGCAGGAATTACTCTTGCAGGATCTGAAGCTGCAAATGGTATAGCACCTTCTGTTATAAAAGTAGCCCCCATTATATAACAAGTTTTTCCGGCATCTCTTTCTTCTCTTGTAAACTTATTCTTAAAAAGTGTAGTAGCAATAGCAATCCCAAGAGGAGGAACCATTCCACCTGCCATTATTGCAGCATGAGGGGTAAATTTACCTGCAGCTATCATGGCTATTCCAAAGGTATAAGCTGCCTTATTTACAGGGCCTCCCATATCTACAGCCATCATTCCACCTAATATAATTCCTAAAATAACTTTATTGGCTGTTCCCATTGATCCAAGCCACTGCTCCAGAGCTGTATTTATAGCTTTTACAGGGTTTACAATAAACAAAAGCATTATAGCTCCGGTAATTAGTATTCCTAATAACGGATATAAAAGTACAGGCTTTATACCTTCAAGTGAAGCAGGTAGTCCAGAAAAGGCTTTCTTTAGTAATATAACAACATAACCACCTAAAAATCCAGCAATTAATCCACCTAGAAATCCAGCTCCATTGTTAGCTGCTATAAAACCGCCAACCATAGCAGGTGCAAAACCAGGTCTATCTGCTATACTCATTCCAATAAAACCAGCAAGTACAGGTACCATAAGAGAAAATGCATAAGTACCACCTATATCATGTAATAGTTTGGCCACGACATTAAAAGACGGGTCTTTAGGATCAAAGCTTTTAATGCCGAACATAAATGATATAGCTATAAGTATACCTCCACCTACGACGAAGGGAAGCATATTTGAAACACCATTCATCAAATGCTTATAAAAGCCTGTTCGCTGCTTTTTATCTGATTTAGATCCTTCAACTTTTTTATCTGAATGATATGTAGGGATATCATCCATCAAAGCTTTATTTATAAGTCCTTCAGGATCTTTAATGGCATCAGATACGGATACCTGGATTAATTTTTTGCCATTAAATCTTGTCATTTCAACTTGTTTATCTGCAGCTACAATTATGCCATCTGCCTTTTGTATGTCTTCATCAGTGAGTTTGTTTTTTACACCAGTAGATCCGTTTGTTTCCACCTTAATTTCAATTCCCATATCTTTAGCTTTGTTGTTTAAAGCGTCCGCTGCCATATATGTATGTGCTATACCTGTAGGACAAGCTGTAACTGCTAATACTAATTTACTAGGGGACTCACTTATATTGCTTTCTTTAGATGCAGTGCTGTGATTTTTAGATTTTATATATTCAGCTTCCTGTTTATCTATGAGATTTAATACTTCATCTTTAGACTTTGCATTTATAAGTTTGTTTTTGAAATTTTCATTCATAAGCATACTGGATAATCTTGCAAGGGTATCTAAATGTTCATTATCAGCACCTTCGCTTGCTGCTATCATAAAAAATAATTTGGCATCGGTTCCATCTAAAGATTCGTAGTCTAATCCTTCCTTTTTTATTCCAAAAACTAAGGAAGGAATTTTTACGGCTGCTGTTTTTGCATGGGGAATTGCTATACCTTCTCCTATTCCTGTAGAGAACTCAGATTCTCTTTTAAGTATTTGTTTTTTATATTCCTCTTTATTGTTTAATTTTCCAGCTGAATCGAGTATACTTATAAGTTCGTCTATTACTTCTAATTTGGTGTTTGAGTCTAATTTAAGCTTTATTGTACTTTCTTCTAGAAGTTCAGTGATTTTCATAATTTTACCTCCATTATAAATTAATATTTAATATTGAAAAGTTGTGGATTATTTGATACTAACATTCTATTTTAGAGTTAAGAAAAATGTTAGATTAAAGGTTTTCAAATTTAAATAAATACTTATACAATTTGCATCAATTGAGTTAATATCTTAAATATATTACAATTTTTTATTTGATAGCTGTGTCTCTGGATAAGTTATTCCCTTAAAGGATAACGTATTCTAAGTGCTAAAGGCACTTAGAATATTTCCTATAAGCAAATTCCACCTGAGCTGAAGAATTACTTTATGTTAAAGTTTAGATATGTGTACATCAGAAAGTAAATTCTCAACATCCTCTTTCTTACATAAGTCTTTAGAAAAAGCAGTTGCACTTCCGGAAGCAGCACCATATCTAAAACTTTCGACTATGTTAAAATTTCTTGTATATTGGGCAAGAAAACCAGCTACAACGGAATCACCAGCACCTACAGAATTTTTTACTTCTCCTTTTGGTGCAGAGGCAGTGTAAATACCTTCATCACATAAAAGTAGAGCACCATGTTTTCCCATTGAAATTATTATGTTTTGGGCACCCATATCTTTTAATTTATTGGCATAATAAATACAATTTTTCATATCTTTAATTTCTATATCAAATATGTCTCCAAGCTCATGTATATTAGGTTTTATTAAAAATGGTTTATATTTTAATGTAGAAGTAAGGGCATCTCCAGTAGTATCTACTATAACTTTGCTGTTTACACATTTTTCTTGAATTGTAGAGTATATATCGGATGGTATAGACTTTTGTACATTTCCTGCAAGTACTATAAAATCTTCAGATCCCAAATTCTCTATTTTTTTAAATAATTTATTTAAATTGCAGCTATCTATATGTGGTCCTGCAGCGTTTATTTCAGTTTCTTCATTGGATTTAAGTTTTATATTTATTCTTGTGTCTTCATTAACTTGTATAAAATCTGTAAGAATCCCAGAATCTTTAAGAGAATCCTCTATAAATTTGCCAGTAAATCCACCTATGAATCCCAATGCTTTACTTGATGCTCCAAGGTTGCTAAGAACTCTAGACACATTTATTCCTTTTCCACCGGCATATTTTTTTTCATTTACAACTCTATTTATGGAACCTAAAATTAAGTTATCAGTTTGTATAACATAGTCTATTGAAGGATTTAAGGTTACTGTATATATCATTAATCTGTCACAACCTTTACTTTAGTTTTTTGTATATACTTCTCATAATTTTCTATTTTACAGTCTGTAATTATAGAAGCCTGATCTAAATTCCCTACCTTTACAAAACTTACTTCTCCAAATTTGCTCTCATCTGCAAGGATGTAGCTTTGATCTGAATGTTTAATGGCATTTTCTTTTAGTATAGCTTCTTCAGAGTCGGGAGTAGTAAATCCGTATTTTAGGTGAATGCCATTTATACCCAAAAAAGCATTTGTCAAATCTAAATTTTTCAAGACTTTTAAGTGCATCACATCCTATAACAGCTTTTGTACTATTTTTAACTTTTCCACCGAGTATATATCCATTTATATTATTTTCAATAATAGCATTTATATGATTTAACCCATTAGTTACTACTATCAAAGATTTTTTATTTATATATTGAATTATTTCAAAAGTAGAAGTTCCTGCGTCTAAATATATACAATCTCCTTCTTCTATACAAGATGCTGCAAATTTTGCTATTTTTCTTTTTTGCTCTACATTTTGAATTTGTTTTTCGTTATAAGTTGGTTCTATGAGACGGCCTTTTGGCATTGTAGCACCACCATGAATTCTCTTTAGAGCATTTATATTTTCAAGATAAGTTAAATCACGTCTTATAGTAGACTCAGATGTATTTAAAAGGTTTACTAAATCATTAACCTTTACAATTTCCTTTTGCTTTAATTTCTCTAATATTATCTTGTGGCGCTGTTCTGTTAGCAAAATTGTTCACCTTCTTTCTTAGATAAAATTTAGTATTAATCATTAAATGTATTTTATGTAAACATTATAATATAAAATTTTCTAAAAAACAATCATTTTAATTCAAAAACATTCAAAATAATTCAAAATAATTCATAAATATTTTAAAATCAATCATACAGAGAAATTCTTCCTCTAAATTTAATAAACAGAGTTCTTGGCATCAGATGGAGTTTTGACTCCACCTGATGCTTAGAAATCGTTATCCAGGGATGTAGCTGCTCTTTACTCCCACTTGGAGAAGTGGAAGTATTAGAGCAGGTAGTCATCGGATAAAATATTTAATATGGATGAATTATTTTTACTTAGAAAAATAAGTATGTACACAGTGTGTATAAATTAACAATTTCAAATTCTGCATTATGTAGGGTGAATTTCAAAAAAATATGTGCTATTCTATATTTAATAAGCGATTTGTAAGCAGCTATTTAATGCTAAAAGAAATAATTATTATAAGTTAAATTGTAAATGTTTTAATTAAATTGTTTATTAGAAAATTATGAAAATGGTATAAAAATAAAAGGAGGTTAAAATATGTTAATTATAGGAGAATTAATAAATACAAGCAGAAAGCTTATACGTGAAGCTGTAGAAAGAAAAGATGGAAACTATATACAGGAAATTGCAAAAAAACAAGAAGAAGCAGGGGCAACTTATATAGATGTAAACTGTGGAACATTTATGCAAACTGAAGTGGAAACCATGGAATGGCTGGTTGAAAATATTCTTCAGGCAACAGACCTTCCATTATGTATAGATAGCCCTAACCCTCTAGCTCTAAAAGCTGGACTTAAGAAAGTAAAAAATGGAAAACCAATGATCAATTCCATAACAGGAGAGGATGAAAGGTGGAATACAATACTTCCACTGGTAAAAGAATTTAATTCCAAAATAATAGCTCTTTGTATTGATAACACAGGAATGCCAAAGACACAGGAAGATAGGATTAGAATAGCAGATTCCATTATAACAAAACTTACTGGAGAAGGAATAGCTCTTGATGATATATATATAGATCCACTTATAAAACCAATAAGTGCAGGACAAAATAATGGAATAGAAGTACTGGCTGCAATACAAAAAATAATGAAAAGTTATCCGGGAGTACATACTACCTGCGGATTAAGTAATATATCATATAGCTTGCCAGCAAGAAAAGTATTGAATAGATTATTTATGGTTCAAACTATGGCTCGTGGAATGGACTCATATATTATGGATCCAACAAACAAAGAAATGAGGGGTGCTTTACTTGCATCACAAACATTGCTTGGGCAAGACAGGTTCTCAAGAAAGTTCATTAAAGCATTCCGTGAAGGATTATATGAGTAACATGAGAACTGTTGTGGTGGCATGCAGGACTATTAAAGAGGAATTAGAAAGGGTAATTAATGAAATTCATTGTGATTATCCTATATTATGGATAGAATCAGGGCTGCACCTTAATACAGGAGAATTAAGAGAGTGTATACAAAAAAAATTAGATAGTATATCAAATGTAGATCAGGTGCTTTTAGCTTTTGGTTACTGCGGGAATGCTGTCATAGGCTTAAAATCATTAGATTATAAAGTTATTTTTCCACGAGTAGATGATTGTATTACTTTATTACTTGGCTCTAGTGAAAGACGAAAAAATATTTCAAAAGAAAAGGAAACTTATTTTTTAACTAAAGGATGGTTGAATTCTGAAAGAAACATATGGGCTGAATACAAGGATACAATAAAAAGATTTGGAAAAGCTAAAGCAGATAAGGTATATAAAATAATGCTAGGGAATTATGAAAGACTTGGAGTTATTGAAACAGAAACTGGTGAATCAGAAGACTTTATAAAAATAACTCACCAGATTGCAGCAGATTTAAAATTAAAACAGGAAGTAATTCCTGGAACAATTAGCTATATTAAAAAGCTTTTAACTGGTCCTTGGAATGATGAATTTGTAATAATTAACCCTTATGAAACGGTCTCAATGGAACATATATATGGTAGATCTGAAGTTCAAAAAAATAATTTGAACTCTAGTTCCAATGAAAAGGATGGTGTGATTAAATGAATTTAATTATTTTTGGAGGATTTCTTGGCTCTGGTAAAACAAGTTTAATATTATCACTAGCACATTTTTTAGTTGAAAAGCAAAGCCTCAATAAGCAAAATCTTGTAATAATTGAAAATGAAGTTGGAGAAACGGGTATTGATGACAAAGTGCTTAAAAGTAAAGGATTAAGTGTAAAAGAATTATTTTCTGGGTGTATTTGTTGTCAGCTTTCAGCCGACCTCATAATTACTTTAAATGATCTTCGTGAAAAAGTTGATCCCGAATGGGTAATTATTGAAACTACGGGCCTGGCTTATCCTAGCAAAATCTTAGGTACACTTAATAAATATGGTAAGGGAATAGAAAGCATACGGATTGTAAGTGTAGTTGATGCAGAACGATTTGAAGAACTTACTGAAATAGCACCGGTACTTATAAAATCACAGATATCAGATGGAAGTACAATACTTGTAAATAAGATAGATCTAGTTACAGAGGAGCAATTAAAAAATATAGAACATTCTGTAAAAGAAGTTAATTCAAAGGCTAGTTTATATAGGGTATCTGCAAATAAAGATATAAATGATAGTATATGGAAAGAGGTGGCTAAAAGCAATGAATAATCATGAACATGACCATTCCCATTGTGAGGAACATCACCACCATCATCACTGTGATGAAAATGAAGAAGATTTATATGGGGAATTAAATGAGGTACCAGCTGTTTTTTCATATACAGAGTCTTTTGAACTTAAAAAAGAGGCTAAAGGAGATAAGTTACAGGAATCTTTTGTACATTGGATTGAAAATTTAAGAAAGTGGTCCATAGAAAATAAGCATTTTATAGGTCATATTAAAATCTTTGTAAAGGATGAAAAGGATTTTAATTTATGGGTTGCGACTACAGGCAAAAAAATTAATGTTAAAACCTTTTCTGAGAATAATGATTATGATATAAAAAATATTACTGTAAATATGACAGCCATTGTTTTTGGAACTGATGAGGAAACTTTAAAATCTGTAGTGTTAAAAAAATTGGATGAAGAGCTTTTGTGCTACATGAATTAAATATATTTTAATATTTTCTAATTTAGGAGGAACTAATATATGAAAATTAATTCTGACGAGTTGGTTAAAGATGCACTTGAATTAGATGCAAGTTATGCAGCAGTTATAGATACATCAAAAATTAAATTCCATGAAGATTACAGAAAAGCCTGTGAGAAAAATGTTTGTGGTAATTATGACACCAATTGGATGGGTCCACCAGCTATTGGCCCTATATCGGAATTAATAGAAAAAGTTAGACAGTATAGAAAAGGACTTTTAATACAGACAGTTCATAAGTTGTCTAATTCTTTTGACTGGAGAGGTATGGCTGCCTCTAAAGATGTTCATGAAAAAATATTTAGAAATATTGTTAACAGCATAAAAGACAAATATGAGTTTAAAAACATTCTAGCTTTAAATGCAGGGTGCTGCACAGTGTGTAAAAGATGCACCTATCTTGATGGAGAAAAGTGCAGATATCCAGATAAAGCCCTTTCATCTGTTGAGGCTTATGGAATTGATGTTATGGCACTTGAAAAAGGCGCAGGAATTCCATATTACAATGGATTAAATACACTTTCTTATGTAGGACTTATACTTTTTAATGAATGATTTATTTAGAAGTTAGAAAAAGTTTCAAAGTATTTATTTTAATAAATAATGAAGTGCTTGATAGATATTATATTCAATTTAAATTAAAGGGAGGATATGAAAATGAATAAAAAATTAGTTGACGCAATGGCAGATTTGGATGAAGATGTTGTTTTGGCAGAGGTAAAAGCACAAAAGGAAAATGGAACACCAGTATTAGATATAATAGCAGATTTACAGGAAGGAATGGGAATTGTAGGTAATAGATTTGAAAAAAAGGAATATTTTTTATCTGAACTTATTATGTCTGCAGAAGTGTTTAATGAAGCATCAGAGATCATTGGAGGATTAGGAGAAGCTTCAGGATCAAGTAACGGCATATTTGTAATGGGAACTATTTATGATGATATACATGATATAGGAAAAAACATTGTAACTACTGTAATGAAAAGCAATGGCTTTGACGTAAAAGACCTTGGAGTTGATGTACCTACAGAAAAATATATTGAAGCTATAAAACAGTACAAGCCTAAGGTAATAGGAATCTCATGCCTTTTGACTACTTGCTTTGATAACGTAAAACAATGTATAAAGGAAATAGAAGATGCAGGACTTAGAAAAGATTTAAAAATTCTAGTTGGAGGTGGCCCTGTAGACGAGGCAGCAGGAAAATACATGGGTGCAGATTTAGTCTGCAAAGATGCACAGCAGACAGTAGATTTCTGTAAAAAAATTATGGAGGTAAAGTAAGTTGAAAATGTAAAAGCAATGAATTCTGCAGCTACAGGCAGGTAGAAAGAAAAAAATTCACCAGTTTAATTAAACTGATGAATTTTTTCCTTTCTATTTATAATCTTGAAATTGCATCCCATGAGCAAATTCTCTGTTAAAATCCTTTTGTGCTCCTAATTCAACGTAAGTTACTTTACTGGCTATAGTATTAGAATGCTTATATTCTTCATTTGATAGTAGGGCAAGCATAGAACCAGTACCAGCAGCATTTCCTACTAATTGTATCTTATTTTCGAGCTCTGGTGGAATTAAACCTATTGTGCAGGCACTATGGGGGTTCATATAGTTTCCAAAAGCACCGGCTAAAATCACTTCTTTTATATCATTTGTAGTTATATTACACTTTTTTATAAGTATGTTTATACCTGCGGATATAGCTCCTTTTGCTAGCTGAAGTGAAGTTATATCATTTTGAGTAAGCATAATAGCACGTCCATGTGCTGTCTCTGATGGAGGAACTATTAAGAAGGCATTTGCGCCTTCATAGGTTACTACATTATCTTTAAATGGAATTGCATTTGGATTTATAAAGTCGGCAGGTGATAAGAGCTTTCCTCTTTTATTTATTATTCCAAGTCTTACAAGTCCCGCTACAATATCAAGTAGAGCAGATCCGCAAATACCTTCAGGCTTTTCATTTCCTATAACAGTGTAGTTTAGAGATTTTCCAAAGCTTACATGATCTATAGCGCCTTTTGCACCTCTCATACCGCTGCTTATTTGAGCACCCTCAAAAGCAGGACCTGCTGCAGCAGAACAGGATACAAGTTTCTTTGAAGATCCAAGGACTATTTCACCATTAGTACCTATGTCGATAGCTAATTTTACATCTTCACTTTTATCCATTTCTGAGGCTAAAATTACAGCTACAGTATCTGCTCCTACAAATCCAGCGATATTTGGAAGTACAAATACCTTACCTGATGGATTAATGTGAAGGTCAAGATCTGATGATTTTACTTCGAGAGTTTCGCTTATTACAGGAACATAGGGTATATATGCAATATATTTTGGAGTAAGACCTAGAAGTAGATGGTGCATGCAGGTATTTCCCACAATGGTAATTGCATATATGTTCTCCTTTAACATGTTTGCTTTATTTACACTATCTTCAATTAATTTATTTAATACATTTAAGAGAGTGGATTGCATTAATTTAACACCATCTTCATTTTGGTTGGCAAAAGTTGTACGTGTAATTACATCTGCACCGAACTTTATTTGCGGGTTCATTGCTGAAGAAACAGCAAGTTTCTTTCCAGTATGTAGATCCATTAGATAAGCTACAATAGTAGTGGTACCAATATCAAAAGCTACACCAAGCATAGTCTTTTCAGTATTTCCAGTTTCTATACCAATAATCTCATTGCCGTGAATAACTGCAGTTATATGGTGGTTTGCTTCACGAAGTTTCACGGGAAGTTCCTTTAAAACAGAAATATTTATTTTAATATTTTTATAATTTGGCTTTTTCAGCATTAATTTTTCTTTTAAACGTTTTAAATCAGATTTTTGCTTATCTAAAGAAGGCAAGTCTACTTCTACGTAAACTTTTTCAATAAGAGGTTTAATAGTAAAAGTTTTTCTGTGGATGATTGGAGTATATTATAAACTTCATTTTTCTTTTCATTTAGTTGAACGGTTATATCACTATATACCTTAGTTTCACAAGCAAGGTGTATACCTTCACTAAGTTCTTTTCCTTCTAAAAATTTAAGTTCCTTTTCTGTAGCGTTTAAGTTTTTATCTAATATTTTAATTCTACATTTGCCACAGGTGCCCATTCCACCACAGGGAAAATCGAAATCTAATCCTTCAGCTGTGATAGCTTCTTTAAGGGTAGTTCCCTCACAGACAGATATTCTGCGGTTTTCAGGTTTAAAAGTAACTATGTAATTGTTCATTTAAGATACCCCCAATGATATGAAATTTATATTGATAAATATAAACAACCTATTTAAATTCATCAATATATTCAAGTATAATAAAACTTAAATTGAGATGAAATGTAAGTTTTACATCATTTAAATTAACACCCATAATTTCTTGAATTTTTTCTATACGATGGACTAAAGTACTCCTGCAAATATTTAAGGTTTTTGATGTTTTTAACTGATTTTTCTCATTTGACAAATAAAAACGAAGGCACTTTAAATACTTGGTACTATGGGATTTATCATATCTCATTAAGTTAAATATTGAATCATGACAAAAATTTTTTAAATCACTTTTTGACGAACATGTTTCTAATAGGTGGAATATTGCTAAATCTTCGTAGAAAAAAAGAAACTTATTTATTTTCAGTCCCATACCAAGTGTAATAGCTTTTAAAGATTGCTCATAGTATTTTCTGGTATTAGCTAGATCATGAAAACATCTACTTAAACCACCATGTATATTATTTTTTTTAAAGAAGTCTATGACTTTACTAAAACTATGCTCAATATCTGATATTTTATTTTTTTGACTTATTAGTATGACAACAGAATTTTCATATATGACAGATTTACTTCCTACTAGCATATATTCAATAGAATCTCTTACCCTGTGAAGAGGGATGTTTACAAAATTATTTTGAGGCACATTTACTACAAGTATATAGAGATTAGGTTTGAAATGTAAATCTAAAAATTTCGACCTTTCTTCAATAACTCGTTTGTCCGTTTCTTTTCCATTGAGTAAATCCATGATAAAATTTTCATATTTCAATCCTTTTATGTTTTGTAGGGAACTGTTTTTTTGCATTTCAGAAGCAGCTACTTTACATAAAAGAAAGATAAATTCTATGTCATTTCTAGAAAATGGTTTTTGACATTCCAATGCAGTTACATATCCAACTACTTTATCGTTAATTTTAATATTTGATATTATACGTGGAATTCTAAATTTATCTTTTCCTATAAAAATAGGAGAACTGCTTTTGTGTACTACATCAATAAAATTTCGAACATTTGACTTAGGTACAAAGTTGTAGGAACAGTAGCCTTTAGTTAAAAGCTCAATCCATACAGGATCCTCTACTTTAATATCTTTAGAAGATGCAATGAGCTTAAAGCTAAGATCTAGGATACATATAGGGTTTTTAAGAATCTCACATCCCGTATTTACTATATATTCAAGTCCTTTTCCACTTATTAAAGCATCTAATAGTTTTGTTGAAGCTATACTAAATTCCTGATAATTTATTAAGATGCTTTGTATTTCATTGAAAGTTTTAAATATATCCATAGTAGTATTTAAAACTATTAAATTTATTATGGAATTTTTATCCGGTTTATATTGAAGATCGTCAATTTTAATACAAAGTATATTTACAGCGCCTTTTTGTGATGGAATTTTTTTAAAATTAAAGGTTTCGCATACATACAAATGGTCTGGCTCAAATAAAGTTTGATTTTTTTCAAGGAGTTTAACATATTTAATTGTTATTCCTTCTGTTTGTGAAATATATAACCTAGGATTATAATTTTTTATTTTGTCTAGGAAAGTACCCAGATTCATTCCCATATTAAACACCTCTCAGTATCATAATAACCTATTATTTGACATAATAAAAGAGTTAATTTATTATTAGAAAAGCATATTACACATATTGTCTACTTTTACGTTAAAATTTCTTCATATTGTATGATGCTTTATGGATGTATTTATGATAGTTTATATACATAAGTATAAATTATGAGGGGGATATTTTTTATGAGCAAAGTACTTATAGATGCAATGGCAGAACTTGATGAAGATTTAGTCATTGAAGAAGTAAATGCTCTTATAAAAGCAAATGTACCTGTAATGGATATTGTAGGTTATTTGCAAAAGGGTATTGAAATTGTAGGAAAAAGATTTCAAGAAAAAAGATACTTTATGTCTGAACTTATTATATCAGGAGAAATATTTAAAGAAGTTTCACAAATACTTAAAGATTTAATGCCATCTGGCACAGCTAAATATGGGGTATTTGTTATGGGAACTATTTATGGAGATATACATGATGTAGGTAAAAACATAGTATGTACTGCCATGAGCAGTAATGATTTTAAAGTAATTGATCTAGGAACAGATGTATCAACTGAGAAATTTATTAAGGCAATTAAAGAATATCATCCTAAGGTTGTAGCCATTTCATGTCTTTTAACAAATTGCTTTGAAAATTTAAAGGAATGTATACAATCTATAAGAAATACAGAGTTTGGAAAAGAGGTTAAGATATTAATTGGAGGGGGAGTATTGGATGAACAGGTTTGTGAATATGTAAAGGCAGACTTTTTCCCTAGAACAATTCAGGAAACAGTACAATACTGTAAAGAAATATATGGGATGAAATCTATAAAATAGTTGAAAATTTTGTGCTATAATAAAATTTAGCAGAGAGGAAGTGAGATGCATTTAATGTTTAAAAAAAATGATACGGATTTAAGCTCAAATATAGAGGAAGCTGCAAATTATATAAGTTCTAGAGTAAAGTTAAAACCAGAGATAGCACTTATACTTGGATCGGGTCTTGGACATATTGCAGATGAAATTGAAGACAAAAAAATATATCCTTATAGTGAAATACCAAACTTCCCTATTTCTACAGTGGAAGGTCATAAGAGCTGTCTTGTTATAGGAAAGCTTCAAGGTAAGGTAGTAGCTGCCATGCAGGGTAGATTTCATTATTATGAAGGATATTCAATGAAAGAAGTGACTTTTCCTGTTAGAGTTATGAAAATGTTGGGAATTCAAAATCTAATAGTAACTAATGCTGCAGGAGGAATAAATAAAAGTTATAAAAGTGGAGATCTGATGCTTATAAGGGATCACCTAAATCTATCAGGACAAAATCCTTTAATAGGACAGAACTTGGAGAAATTTGGACCTAGATTTCCAGATATGTCTGAGGCATATGATAGTCATCTTAGAGAAATGGTAAAAAAGGTGGCAGGTGAATTGCACATATCAATTCAAGAAGGAGTATATGCTTACATGAGTGGGCCAAGCTATGAAACGCCAGCTGAAATAAAGATGTTAAGTGTATTAGGAGGAGATGCAGTGGGAATGTCCACAGTTCCTGAGGTGATTGTGGCAAATCACAGTGATATGAGAACTATTGGAATATCCTGCATAACTAATATGGCAGCAGGAATATTGAAACAAGCCCTAAATCATGAAGAAGTTATAAAAAATTCCCTCTATGCCAGTGAAAAGTTTACAAAACTAATTAAAGCAATAATAGAAAATATATAGATTAGGAAAACTAAAGATCATATTTATTATTACAATTGAAAAATATTGAGAAAATGAGATGAATAACCATATTTTGTGGTTGCACAAGACTGAATGCTTATATATAATAGTAAATAGGTAAACTTTAATTTGTGGAGGTGTATACTATTAATAAAAAAAATAACTTAAATGAAGAAATTAGGGCAGACAAGATTAGATTGGTAGGAGAAAAAGAAAGTGAGATTGTAAATACTAAAGATGCTTTAAATATGGCAAGAGAGCAGGGTATGGATTTAGTAGCAGTTTCGCCGCAGGCTAAACCACCTGTATGTAAGATAATGAATTATAGTAAATTTCTTTATGAGCAATCTAAAAAAGCAAAACAAGCTAAAAAGAATCAAAAAATTGTAGAGTTAAAGGAAGTTAGATTAAGTGCTACTATTGAGGAAAATGATATAGAAATCAAGGCAAACAATGCGAGAAAATTTTTGACCAAAGGAAATAAAGTAAAGGTTTCTATAAGGTTTAGGGGGAGACAAAATAATTATACAAGTTTAGGTAGGAAAGTTTTCGACACATTTTTAAGTAAATTAGATGAAAGCTCAGTAGTGGAAAGAGCACCTAAATTGGAAGGGAATAATATGTTTATGATTTTAGCCCCCAAGAAATAGAGTACTTAGTAAAAATAGAACAATAGTATCAGAATTTTAGTAAAAATTCTGATACTATTTTTTTATCCGATCGCTACCATTGCTAACACCCCCATCTTCTACCAAAGTGGGGGATAAGCACTGCTACGCGCCTGGATAACGATTTTTCCTAAAGGATAACGCCTTCTAACTGCTGAAGCACTAAGAAGCCTGTTAATAAGCATCAGGTGGAGTCAAAACTCAACCTGATGCCAAGAACTCTGTTTATATATCATTGTTTTTGTAGTTTTTTGATTTTATATATAAAACTTTGATAAACTTTTTAACATTTATATGTATAGGTTGACTAAGGGGAGTATTATTTTTTAGTTCCAGCATTTTTTTTCTCACTTCTGTAAAATCGAAAAATTCAGCAGCATATTCTTCAAATTTTGGGTTGGAATAGTCTGTAAGCCCAAGAGAGGATATATAATTTAGTGACTGAAGTACGGCCCTTCTAACTCTTTGTTCTGATGCTTTTACCTCTTTTTTTATATCAATTGAAGAAGAACTTTGTCCAAGTTTCTTTTCAGAGGTTTTAGTGAATATTTCTTTTAAAGATGGGAAATCCTTTTCAATAGTTTTTTCGTTCTCACGGGTATATAAATATTCTACAATGGATAGTAGATCTTTACTGCCGCTTTCAGCAATTATACCTAATTGATTTAATATAAATTCACTGTATTCTAAAATACCTTTATTTGATTTTGAACTGTTTTTATCATCCCGTGTATCCATTTTTAAAAAGTTTAAGGTATCTTGAATATAATTTATGGATTTTTCAATTTTTATTTGTTCAATTACTTTTTTTATAACGCCAATTACCTCAAGCCTATTTATTGGCTTTGTAATATAGTATTGTACGCCTAAAGAATAAGCCTTTCCTATCATTTCTTTGTTTTCTACTTGGGATAGCATTATTGATTTACCTTTGAAAGAAGGGTCAAGTTCACTTATAGTTTGAAGACCATCTTTAACTGGCATTAAAAGATCGATTATAAGTATGTCTATTTTTTTAGTACATAGAAAGCTGCTTGATATGGGGACGCCATTTGATGCCTCACCAACAACTTCTCCTAAATTGTAATCTTCAATTATTTCAGATAACATTGAACGAATAGCTTCATCATCGTCTACAATAAAAAATCTCATGTTTGTATCATCCTTCCTTTATCAGACTTTTAATTGGAAGCTCAATAGTAAAAGTAGTTTCACCTGAACTATATGTGCTTTCCAGCATGATTCTTCCTTTCAAATTTGTAACTGTTTGTTTTACATAAGAAAGACCTATTCCTGTTGATGGTTTTCCTAGCTTATTATATTTTGTTGTATAGCCGGGCTTAAAAATGAGATCCTTTTTCTTTTCAGGTATTCCTACGCCATTATCAGAGACTTGAAATTTAATTAAGTCTTCTATTTTGCTTATATAGATTTTTACAGTACCTGTATTTTCTATGGACTCTACAGAATTTGATACTAAGTTATTTATAAGTGACAGTACAGTATAAATATGAAGATCAGGGATGCCGCTAGATGTTATATTTATTGAAAAATCAATGTTTTTTCCAAGAGCAATAGAATATTTTTTATTTGTATCTACTATTATATTGCCGATTTCTTCAAGATTCATATAGTCCTTAGAATTTTCGGATAAAATCATTTTAGAAAGTCCAGAATATATTCTTTGGTTGTCCTTTTTAATTTCATGCACTTGACCTGCAATTTTTAATAAGCTTTGTGACAATTCATCTCTATTCAATTTTGAATAATTGGTTTTGAAAGATTCATATAAAGTGTAACAGTCTCTTGTAATATTTTCTGCAAAGGTTAGGGATTTTTTTAATTGTACAGATTCTGCATATAAGTTTGAAATAAGCAGCAGCATATATCTATTTTGCTCTTTTTGCTGGTTAGCGGCTGTTCTCATTTCATTTAATTTTATTATGTTGAAAAACCCGAGTACAAAAAAAGATCGTATAATTGCTACTATGGAAACCAACCCAAAGGCATAAACTGAAATAGAATTTCTAAGTACTAAAAACCTCACTACAAGTTCACAAGTTGAGGAAAGTATGTCTATACAGGCAGCTAAAGCACCCATCAAAAGAGGATTATTGTGTAAGTTATTTATTTTTGTTAAATAAAATAAACACGAAAAAACTAAATAGTAAAAAAATGCAGGAGAATTTATCAAAAAAGCTTGATGAAATTCAAATCCACTTTGAAGTACGCAGTCGAGAACAACTCTAAATATAACAGTAAATATACCAGCTACAATTCCATATAGAGGTATGGGAAGCTTTTTAACCCAAAATAGGAAGAATAAAAATAATACAGGACTGAAGCTAACACGAAAAGTACTATTTAATGGGAAAAATTTAAATTCTCCAACTATTGGTATTGAAACTATTATTAATATTAAAATAAATAAATCTTCTTTTAAGGCAGATACAGTATTTCTCAAGTAAACACACCTCATTTTAATTATATAAAAATAAGACCCCATATATTATAAATTAAATAAATAAGATTGACAAACTTCTACAAAAATATTATTAATTATATATTTTAATTAGTTTGAAATTTAAATTAGTATATGCAAATATATTCTTTATTTATAAAATTGATAAAATTTTTTTATATATTTCAGTATAATAATATAGTTTTTTGTATGTCAAGTTGTAATATTGAGGTGTTGGAAATATGTACATACATTAATCGTTTACAAAGCAAACGATATAATTATTTAAAAGATGGGAAGGGGATTAGAATGGAAAAGAAAAAAAGAAAACTTAAAGGTGGACTAGCCACTCAAATTTTAATTGGTCTTATACTTGGAGTTATAGTTGGTGCTATTTTTTATGGTAATCCAAATTTACCTAAATATCTTCAACCTTTTGGAACTATCTTTTTAAGGCTGATTAAAATGATAGTTATACCTATTGTAGTATCATGTCTTATAGTAGGTGTTGCAGGAGTAGGTGATATGAAGAAAGTAGGAGCTCTTGCATTAAAGACTATAATATATTTTGAAATAATGACTACTATAGCATTAATTGTTGGACTTTTATTTTCAAACATATTCCATCCGGGTACAGGTGTAAATATGAGCAGCTTGACTAAGACAAACATCGCTAGTTACGTTGATACTGCAAAAAAGGCTACTAATAAGGGATTTGTAGATACTATAATAAATATTTTCCCTACAAATATTATGGATTCTTTAAGTAAAGGAGATATGCTTCCAATTATATTCTTCTCTGTTATGTTTGGACTCGGAGTTGCATCTATTGGAGAAAAAGGAAAACCTATATTGAACTTTTTCCAGGGTGTAGCAGATACAATGTTCTGGGTAACTAATCAGATTATGAAAACTGCACCTATAGGTGTATTTGCATTAATTGGCTGCACTGTATGCAATTTTGGCCTTAAATCTCTCATTCCATTAGGAAAGCTAATGATATTAGTTTATGCGGGTATGATTTTCTTTATACTTGTATTTATGGGAATAGCAGCAAAGTTGGTTGGAAATAGCATATTTAGAATAATAAGAATATTAAAAGATGAGCTTTTGCTTGCTTTTAGTACAGCTAGTTCAGAAACAGTACTTCCAAGGTTGATGACAAAAATGGAGAAGTACGGATGCCCAAGTGCTACTGTATCTTTTGTAGTTCCTACAGGTTATACTTTTAACCTTGATGGTTCCACGCTTTATGAATCTATGGCAGCTATATTTATAGCACAGTTATATGGTATACATCTTTCCATTGGAGCTCAAATAAGCTTAGTAATAGTACTTATGATAACTTCAAAGGGAATAGCAGGTGTCCCAGGAGCCTCTTTTGTAGTATTGTTAGCTACACTTGGAACTTGTGGTATTCCAATAGAAGGTCTTGCTTTTATAGCTGGAATTGATCGTCTTTTAGATATGGGAAGAACAGTAGTAAATGTTGTTGGAAATTCTTTAGCTAGTATATTTGTTGCTAACTGGGAACATGTATATGACAAGGAAAAGGGTGAAAAGTATTACCAATCCATTATAGATCATAAAGATCATGAAGATAAATTAAAAAGTGTAGAGGCGTAGTTGTCATATATAGTCTTTGCAAAAAGTGCTTTCACGAAACCGTGAAAGCACTTTTTACATAATGGTGCCTGGCACCGAGTGGGACAAAAATATTCCCATTAGGTGCCAGGCACCTAAAGTTCTTCATCATTTAAATGATAAGGATAAGTTGATACTACAATATTTTTATTCCTCAGTAAATTTTCTCTAAGCAAAAATCCTGTATGATTATGAAGAAAATTTCCCCACCACTTATGTGTTATAAATTGTGGCAATATTATAGTTACTTTCTCATTCTCAGAAGCTGCATTTGATATGATCTCTATATACTTGAGCAATGGAGTTATTATTTGTCTATAAGGAGAATACTTAGTTACTAGTAATATATCTGTATTTAACTCAGCCCATTTAGTTTTTAGTTTTTCTATAGAAGTTTTATCAATGGATACATTTAAAGCTATTACATCTGGTGTTATGCTCCTAGCATATTGTAAAGCGTTTAACGTTGCTTTATTTAAACTTGCAATAGGAATTATACAAATATGTGTAAATTTTTTACCTAACTCTATATTTGATATATCTTCTTTTGATGCCCTCAGCTGTTCTGCCACTTTATTATAATGTCTCTTTATAGATGCCATAATAATAACCAGTATAGGAATTAAAGCAATAACTATCCATGCACCAGCTAATGCTTTTTCATATATAATTATAAGTGTTGTAATTATAGTTACTATGGCACCTATACCATTAATTAAAGCACGCTTTTTCCATCCAGTTTCAGTACTACTCTTCCAATGCAGCACCATTCCCGTTTGTGCTAAAGTAAAGGACAAGAAAACACCTACTGAATACAGAGGAATTAGGCTGTGAACATCTGCTTTAAATATAAGTACTAATACCCCTGCAATAAGGGATAATACTTCAATACCTATGGAGAAACTTAGCCTCTTACCTTTCATAGTAAATTGTCTTGGTGCAAATCCATCTCTAGCAACAACGTACATTAGCATGGGAAACCCTGTAAAAGCTGTATTACATGCCATTATTAATATTATGGATGTAGTAATCTGTATAAAATAGTACATAAAGTTTCTGCCAAATACACCAAATGCTATTTGAGATAGAACTGTAACATTTTTTGTTGGTATAGCATGGTAAAATCTAGCAAGTAGTGAAGTACCACCAAAGATAAACAATATTAAACTTGATAATAATATCATAACTATTTTGGCATTTTTTTGACTAGGCTTTTTAAAGTTAGGGACTGCATTACTTACTGCTTCTAATCCCGTTAATGCTGAACATCCAGAAGAAAAAGCTCTAAGAATTAAAAATATACTTAATGCTCCCGTTGCCTTAATAGGAGTATTTATCATAGGTGCAGTTGCACCATATATAGAGTATTTTATAAAACCATATATAATCATAGTTATCATACCCAATATAAATAAATAAGTAGGTATACTAAATATTTTAGATGATTCACTAACACCTCTTAGATTTAAGATAGTAAGTATGATAATTAATCCCACTACTAGTGAAATCTTATGAATTTCTAAAGCAGGAAAAGCTGAGATTATTGCTGCAACTCCAGCACTAGCACTTACTGCAACCGTCAATATATAATCTATTAATAATGCAGATGCAGCAACTAATCCTGGTCTTATACCTAAATTTTCTTTGGCAACTATATAAGCACCTCCACCTTGTGGGTATGCCCTGATAATTTGAACATATGATATGGTGAGAATAAACAATAAGCCTATAATCATTAATGAAACCCATCCAAGCCAGTTATAGGCGGCTAAACCTAATACGCCTATTAATACGACTAAAATTTCTTCTGCTGCATATGCAACTGATGAAATAGCATCACTAGCCATAATTGCTAATCCGAACAAAATGTTATATTTTTCATGTGACGTTTGTTCATTTGGCAGTGGTTTACCAATTAAAACATCTACAAATTTTTCTAACATAATACTGCCTCCAAAATATATAAAAGATACATATCTATAATATGTGTATATTAATCTAACTTAATAACTCTAATTTAAGTTATTTTGAGTAACTTTATGTAGATATATACCTTTTTATAAAAATTAGTTAATGATATAAATATGTGATATATTATATTTTAATGGAAATATTATATGGAGAGGAGATAAGATAACTTGAAAGATAAATATGTAGTTGGAGTTGATTTAGGTGGTACCAAAATTTGTGCTGCTGTTGTAAATTTCATGGGACAAGTAATATATAAGGTTACTCTGCCAACGGAAGCGGAAAAAGGGGAAAACTTCATATTAAATAGGATGATAGAGATTATTGAAAAGGTAATTGAGGAGTGTAAAGTTGACAGAAAAAAAATAGTAGGCGTGGGAATCGGATCTCCAGGTCCGCTTGATATAGACAAAGGTGAGATAATATGTACCCCAAATTTGCCTTTTAGAAATTTTAATATTGTAAAACCCATAAAGGATAATTTTAAGATCCCTGTATATTTGGATAATGATGCAAATGCAGCGGCACTAGGAGAATATATGTTTGGTGCAGGCAAGGGAAGTAAAAACATGGTGTTTATAACAGTTTCTACAGGAATAGGGGGAGGAGCTGTATTAAATGGTAGGATATACAGAGGTAATACTAAAAATGCACTGGAAGTAGGACATATGACTTTAGAAAAAGAAGGTCCTCTATGTAACTGCGGAAATTATGGATGTGCAGAGGTACTTGCATCTGGTACTGCTATAGCACGAGAAGGAAAAAGAGCAGTAAAAATAGGAGAGTGTACTTCTCTTTCTAAATATAAGGATATAACTTCAAAAGAAGTGTTTAAAGAGGCAGAACTTGGAGATGAGGTGTCTAAAAATATATTGGATAAAGCTTTAAATTATCTTGGAATATGTGTTGCAAATGTAGTCACTTGCTTTGATCCGGAAGTAGTTGTGATAGGGGGAGGAGTCTCCAAAGGTGGAAGTATAGTTTTAAGTAAAGTAAAACAGGTTGTGAAAAAAAGATGTTTTGAATCTATAAGTGAAAATACTAAGATACTTTCTGCCCTTTTAGGAGAAGATTCTGGAGCTGTCGGAGCTGCAGCTCTTGCTATTATGGAGGGTTGTTATGAAAATTAGATGTAGCAATTGCACAGAGTGATAATCAGAAAATTTAAAAAGAAAACCTCACGTAATAAGTTATAAAATTTTAAGACACTTATGTGAGGTTTTTAATTAACGTAAAAATTATTATGTTTATTTAAAATTAAAGTAAACTATTATCTCCAATTTTACTTTCACTATTTGAAATATAATTTTTGATTTTTCCGCCAGTTTTTTTTATGGTTTCTTTCAACTTTTCATTATCCATAGAATTAGAATTTACAATTACTTTATAAGATGTGTTTTCAAGGTCTCTAAAACTACCGAAACCACTTATCATAGGACTTGTGGATGGAAGAGTTTTTCCGGATGAAGTATAGGAAACTCCTGAGGAATTTATTACATTTGAAAAATTTATACCAAAATCTGAATTAGAGCTTAAGGGGTCTATATAATTGTCATTTAAATCCACAGCGGTATGGCTAAATCCTTCATTTTTAAGTTTCTTTACAGCCTCATTGGCGTTTTTAATGCCTTTATAGTAAATTTCAATTCGCATTTTGACAATCTCCCTTCTTTTAACATAACATCAATAATTATAGTTTCCCATTTATTTTGAATAATATTCTATAATTGATTTTTAAGTATCCAATATATGAAAATTTACATATTTATATATTGAGGTGGTTTTATGATAGCAAATGCTGTATTTGAAGGTGGAGGTATGAAGGGAATAGGACTTATAGGAGCAGTATGTTGTTTTGAAAAAATGGGATATAAGTGGAACAAGTTTGCAGGAACTTCTGCTGGAGCGGTAATAGCTTCACTTTTAGCAGTAGGGTATAGTGGAGAAGAATTGAAAAATATAGCTATGAATCTAGACAAAGATGTATTCTTTAAAAAAAAATGGATAAGAGAACTTTCCTTAATTAAAAAGTCTTTTACACTTTTTAAAGATAAGGGAATATATTCTTCAGATGCTGTAAAAAAATATATTGGAGAACTCATATCTAAAAAGGGAAAAAGAACTTTTGGAGATATAAGTGTAAATGGAAAGTCACCTCTTAAAATAGTAGCATCAGATATAACTAAAAAGAGAATGATAATATTACCAGATGATTTAAAAGAATACGGTATAGATCCTATGAAGTTTGAAATAGCGGAAGCAGTTAGAATGAGTATAAGTATTCCACTTTATTTTAAACCGGTGAAATTTTATTATAAAGGTGAATGCAGCTATATAGTTGATGGGGGCATACTCAGTAATTTTCCAATATGGATATTTGATACAGAGGAAGTCCCGGAGTTTCCTACAATAGGATTTAAGTTAGCGGAAGAGGATATAAACTATGGAGAATCAAAAAAGATGGATTTCATCTCTTACTTATTTGATATATTTGGGACTATGATAGATAAAAATGAAGAGGTGTATGTGAAGGATAAATATGCAGTTAGAACTGTATTTATTCCAACATTAGGAGTTAGAAGCACAGAATTTAATATATCCAGAAAAATGAGGATGAAACTTTTTCAATCAGGATATAGTAGTGCAGAAAGGTTTTTACATCTTTGGGATTTTCACAATTATATAAGGGATTATGTAAAATAGGACATGTGAGATTATTGAATTATATTAAAATTGTGATAATATTTATTTATAACACAATTTTAACAGTTTATGCCTAGTAAGGGGAGATATACTATGAATTTTTACGTTTATAATACAATGAGTAGAAAAAAGGAAAAATTTGTTCCTGTAAATGAAGGGAAAGTTGGAATTTATACCTGTGGTCCTACAGTTTATAATTATGCTCATATAGGAAATTTAAGAACATATATTTTTGAAGATATATTAAAGAAAGCTTTTGAATATGGTCATTATAAAGTTAAGCATGTTATGAATATAACTGATGTAGGACATTTACAATCTGATGCAGATACAGGTGAAGACAAGATGCAAATAGGGGCTGAACGTGAAAATAAAACTGTATGGGAGATTGCTAAATTTTATGAGAATGCTTTTTTTGAGGATTGCCATAAACTTAATATAAGAAAACCTGATATAGTTTGTAAGGCCACAGATCATATTCAAGATATGATAGATATAATTAAGATACTGGAGGAAAAGGGATATACCTACACATCAAAGGGGAATGTGTATTATGAAATTGATAAATTTAAAGATTATAATAAACTAGCCAATTTAAGTATGGAAGAATTAGAAGCAGGAGCTAGAATAGATGTGGATGAGAATAAGAAAAATCCACTAGACTTTGTACTTTGGTTTACAAATTCTAAATTTAAAGATCAAATAATGCAGTGGAATTCTCCTTGGGGAAAAGGCTTTCCTGGTTGGCATATAGAATGTTCTGCTATGTCAATAAAATATTTAGGAGATAAAATAGACATACACTGTGGTGGAGTAGACCATATTCCAGTACATCATACAAATGAAATAGCTGAATCAGAAGCGGTGCTTGGGCACAAATGGGTGAATTATTGGATGCATGGAGAATTTTTAGTATTATCTGATGGCAAAATGTCTAAATCAAAAGGTGATTTTTTAACTCTTTCTAAAATTGAAAAGGAAGGCTTCTCACCTATGGATTATAGATACTTTTGTCTTCAATCTAGGTATAGGAAACAGCTTATGTTTAGTTTTGATGCATTAAAGCAAGCACAGCTAGCTTACAAAAAATTAAAGGAGAAAGTTGCAGATATAGTTTCAAATGTAAAAGAAAATGAAAGGTCAGATGAGGATCTTGTTAATAAGTATAAAGATAAGTTTCAGGAAAAGATAAGTGATGATTTGAATATACCAAATGCATTTACCGTCTTATTTGAAGTTATAAAGGATAATGAATTGACAAATAAGGAAAAAAGCTTACTTATAGAAAGTTTTGATACTGTTTTTTCACTGGATCTTTTAAAACCCAACGATCATAATTTAGAAAAGTTGGATTCAGAAGATATTAAAAGACTCATATGTGAGAGAAATGATGCAAGAAACCATAAGGATTGGCATAAGGCAGATGTTATTAGGGATGAACTTAAATCCATGGGAATAGATATAATAGACTCAAAAGAAGGGACTAAGTTGAAGGTTAGAAACAGTTAGATTAAGGTGAAAAATTAATAGGAAAATGTGATAATAAACTTTTTCAGAAAGTATAAATATATATACAATAGATAGAGGTATGTTTATGAAAAAGTTTGTTAGTATATATAAACTTAGAAAAAGAATCATTTTGTCTGTATTGGCATTTTCCTATGTAACTGTATTACTTTTATTTGGGCTTATCTATTGGAGCATTGCAAATAATTCTAGGGGAGATTTTTTTGTATTTCAAAGAGATGTAAATATGACTACAAAAATAGATGCATTTAAAAAAAATCTAAACATTAAAATTAAAAGCAGAGAATTGAAAAGCACTGTAGAAGATTTAATAAATTCTGATGAATACAAAAGACCTTTTGCAAATTTAGAAATTGTAGATGATTCAGGTTCTTCTATAAAGGTATTTTCCTTTGATAAGCCTTTAGGAAAATTATGGGCCAACTATTATAGTACATTGTTAAAAGATAAGGGCGTAACCCATATAAGTGTAGAAGATATGGGAGAAGATAGGGTTAATAGTAAATTTAGCAGTTGCAAATTAAAAATATGCTTTTATACAGTAAATGAAAATGAAATCTATAAAAGCTTTAAGTGCTATAAAAAAAGTCAAGCAAATCAGTTAAGCAAAGTGGATACTAAATATATGTGGGTAAATGACTATACCATGCTTAAAAGTAAATTTTTTAAAGAAGAATACTATTATTATCCACTAAGCTTTTATTTTTCAAAGCTTGTTGAAAATTCCATATCATTTTTGGATAATAGTCCTCTAGTACTTAAATCAGTAGTTTGTGGAAATTTCAAATATCCAATAGAGAATTTTATATATTTTAGTGCTGTAACTATAACCACATTGGGATATGGTGATATTTTGCCTAATTCTATTATAGTGCGTTTTATGGTAATTATGGAAACCATACTAGGGATAATAATAGTAGGCACATTTACTTCCTGTTTATTTTGGAATAGAAATTAAAATAAAATTTGTTGTGATATAATTTATCTAGAATTAAACCTATATGTATGAGGAGATGTGTAATATGATGAATACAGTAAAAATTATAAGGTCGGATGAATATAAGACAAGCAGATGGTCGGGAGGGACTACTACGGAACTTTTAATATATCCTTATGAAGCAAAATATGCTGATAGAAATTTTAAATGGAGATTAAGCTCTGCTAAGGTTATAGATGAAGAATCTGTATTCACTCATTTACCTGGAATTGCTAGAATCATAATGAGCATAGATGGAAAGTTAACTCTCCATCATGAGGGACACTATGAAAAAGATTTAAAGCCTTTTGAACAGGATAGTTTTATGGGTGATTGGAATACTAAAAGTTTTGGAAAGGTAACAGATTTTAACTTAATGATGGCTCCTGGCTGCCAGGGGAAAATAGAGACATACACTTTTGAAGGTAAAAAAATATATGAAGAAAAACTTAATCCAGGCGAATATATTAATAGAGAAAAAAATATAAAACAAATTACATATGTATTTTATATTTTGGGTGAAAAAGTGGAAGCTTATATTAGCGGTATGAAGGTGTATCTTAACAATAAAGATACATTAGCTGTAACCACTTTGGTTAATGGTGATCCTTTTAATATTAAATTTTGCAATAGAGGTGAAGAAGACCTTAAAGTTATAAAGACAGAAATAGCGTATTAATTATATGTAGTAAATAAAAAAAGACCTTTAAAAATATTATTGTTTTTGGGGTCTTTTTTTATTTAAAAAATTTAAATATAAGTGTACATAAATTATATGTAATAATTCTATTTAAACAGGGTAAAACTATATTAGAAAAGTTGGTTAGCAATTTTATAAGAAATGTGAGGGAGGGCTTAATAAATTGACTGTAGGATCTCAAGTAAAACAGACACTGGCTGTTCTTAAAGGCGCTGAAAGTACTTTGAGGGTATATTCTCTTCAAGAGCAGGATAAAAAAGTAAAGAATGTGTACAAAGAGGCACTGGATGCTGTAGATGGTATTACAAAGAATCTAAATGATAGATTAAAATATTTAGAATATGAAGAGCCTCAATATAAACAGAACTGATTTGGGGGAATAATATATGAAAATTTGGATTACAATTTTGTTAAAATCTACGGTACTATTTTTTGTTACCTTGTTTTTTATAACAATAATGGGAAAAAAGTATCCCAGAAGGATAACCCCCTTTAATTTTATAAACTATAGTGTAATAGCGGTTTTAATAGCACTAACGTGTATAAATGTTATATATAACTGGGTAATTGGTATTCTGGCCATAGCTGTATGGATGTTACTTCCATTAATTTTAGAATATGCTTCTATGAAAAGTAAGTTTATAAGCAATTTACTAAAGGGTAAAGGAGTCGTAGTTGTAAAAGAAGGAAAAGTAATGGAAGAAAATTTAAGTAAAATTGGATGCAGCGGCGAAGACTTATTAAGGGAACTTCGCTCAAAAAATGTATTTAATTTAGCAGATGTGGAATTTGCCATGATGGAGTCTACAGGAGATATAAATATACTCATGAAATCAGATAAAAGGCCACTTACTCCAAATGATCTTCAGATAGAAGTATGTCAAGAAGGAGCACCGCAGACTGTAATATTGGACGGAAATATAATAAATGAATCCTTGAGCAATTTAGGACTAAATCAAGGATGGCTTGATGTACAGTTAGAATCTAAAGGTGTATCTTTGGATAATGTATTTATAGGTCAGGTTAATTCAAAAGGCGAGCTCTACATAGATTTATTTGATGATTTAATTCAAACTCCCCAATCAAATGTTAGAAAAATTCTCTATGCCAATCTGGAAAAGGCTCAGGCAGATCTGATGGCATTTGCACTTGAAACTGAGGATAAAAAGATAAAAGATATGTATAAAAAGGATTCTGATATTTTAAAGAATGTATTAGTAAAGTTAAAACCCTATTTATTGAAATAGAAGGTGATATAATGTCTAATAAAAAAATAAAAAGTTGACTCCCGTACAACAGGAGTATCAAAATTTAGCTAAAACAAAAGAGATAAAAAGAAATGTTCTTAAAAATAGTTTGAAAGCTTTTTTGGTTGGCGGGAGTATTTGTGCTTTTGGTCAGTTACTTCAAATTATATTTATAAAGTATTTTAAATTTACAGAGGACAATGCTGGTAATCCGACATCTGCAGTTTTAATAATAATTGCTGTATTACTTACAGGGTTTGGAGTGTTTGATCACATTGCACAATGGGCTGGTGCAGGAACATCTATTCCTGTTACTGGTTTTGCAAATTCTATTGCATCTGCTGCCATAGAACATAGAAGCGAAGGATTCGTTCTTGGTGTAGGAGGAAATATGTTTAAAATTGCAGGTCCTGTAATAACTTTTGGAGTTTTTTCTGCTTTTGTAGTTGCTACTATAAAAGTAATTATTAAATGGTTAGGTGGGATGTAAATGATTCAAGGTCATCAATCATGGGTATTTGAATCTAAACCGACTATACTTGGATGTGGTGCAGTAGGAGGACCGTTTGAAGCAAAAGGTGCTTTAGCTAAAGATTTTGATCTGCTTCATGAAGATATATGGGTTGGACAGGATAGTTTCGAAAAATCTGAAAAAAAATTATTGGAGGAAGCTTGTCAGATTGCTATAAAAAATGCAAAAGTGAAAAAGGAAAGTATAAATTTTTTCATAAGCGGAGATCTTATAAATCAGATAGTTATCAGTAGTTTTGCTGCTAGAACTTTAAACATACCGTATTTAGGTATATTTGGAGCTTGCTCAACCTCTATGGAAGGGTTAGCTATATCGTCTTTGCTTGTAGATAATGGTGCAGCAGAATACGTTCTTTGTGGAACATCCAGTCATAATGCTGCTGCAGAAAAACAGTTTAGATATCCTACAGAGTATGGCGGGCAGAAGCCGCCTACAGCTCAATGGACGGTAACAGGAGCAGGAGCTGCAGTAGTTGGGAAAGGTACTGGACCTAAAGTTACATCAGCTACTATAGGTAAAGTAGTAGACATGGGAATTTCTGATCCATTTAATATGGGTGCTGCTATGGCACCAGCGGCAGTAGATACAATAGAAGCTCATTTTAGAGATCTAAACAGAGATCCTTCTTATTATGACATAATAGCTACAGGAGATTTGGGGAAAATAGGTCATGATATAGCAGAAGAAATTTTAAAAAAGGATGGATTTAAGTTTCAAGAAGGAGTATTTAAAGACTGCGGAAAGCTAATATATAACAAAGATCAACCTGTATTTTCAGGTGGCAGCGGATGTGCATGTTCTGCTACAGTAACTTATGGACATTTTTTTAAAGAAATGAAGAAAAAAAGTTAAATAAAATATTGATAGTGGCAACAGGAGCACTTATGTCACCTATGTCATATCAGCAAAAAGAGAGTATACCATCTGTAGCTCATGCAGTATCTATAGAAGCATAGAAGAGAGGTGCATTCATATGGAAAAGTTTCTTTGGGCATTTTTAGTAGGTGGAGGAATATGTGTAATAGGTCAGATAATGATGGACGTATTTAAACTCACACCGGCACATACAACAACTACTCTTGTAGTAGTTGGAGCTGTTCTTGGAGGATTTGGATTATATGATCCTTTAGTAAAATTTGCTGGTGCTGGTGCTTCTATACCAATAAGTAGTTTTGGAAATTCATTAGTTAAAGGAGCTATGATGGAAGCAGATGAATATGGAATAATAGGTGTGCTAACAGGAATTTTTGAGATTACCAGTGCTGGTATTTCTGCTGCTGTTATTTTTGGATTTATAGGGGCTTTAATATTTAAACCTAAAGGGTAATTTAAAGGAGGTGATAATAAATGACAGTTGGAACTCAAATGCAGCAAGCAATAGCAGGAATTCAAAGTGCAGCTGCAACTATGAAGACATTTGAACTGGAGACAGAGGACAAAAGTGCTAAAAAAGATTTTCACCAAATAGCAACAAATCTGGATGACGCTCTTCAAATACTTCAAGGAAGACAAAAGTTCATACAGCAAGAGGAACCACAATATAAACAATGTTAATAATAAAAATATAATTAAGAAAAGACTTAAAGGTCATAATTATCAATTAATATGATAATTATGACCTTTATTTAAACAAGAATGTAATGAAATATGTTATGTTAAAATAATAAATATTATGTAAATTAAAAATAAAGTAAACCAAAAATAATGATAAACAACAGTTGTAAATAAAAACAAAACTACTTAAAATAAAAAGTATAAACTAGCAATAAATAAAATGGAGATTTATTATGACTTTAAATAATGAAAAGACTGCTCTAATTACAGGAGCTTCAAGTGGAATAGGACTTGAACTTGCAAAACTATTTTCTAAGGATGGGTATAATTTAGTACTTGTAGCTAGAAGTGAAAGCAAATTAGCAGAAATAGCAGAAAATTTAATAAAAAAATATAATATTAATGTACATATAATAAAAGAAGATCTTTCAAAAAGAGAATCTGTAAAAGATCTATTTCTGAAAGTACAGCAACTAGGAATAAGAGTAACTACTCTTGTTAATAATGCAGGTGCAGGTTACTGCGGCCTTTTTCATGAAATTGATATAGACAAAGATGAAAAAATTATAGGTTTAAACATTGAAGCTATTACCTATTTAACGAAGTTATTTTCAAAAGAGATGATAAAATTAAAGAAGGGGAGTATATTAAATGTGGCATCTACAGGTTCTTATGAGCCAGGACCTTATATTGCAGTATATTATGCATCTAAAGCATATGTGCTATCCTTTTCTCAAGCCCTTGAAAATGAGCTAAAACCATATGGCATAAAAGTATGTACTCTGTGCCCAGGAGCTACTAAAACGGGATTTTCTAAAAATGCAGGTAAAAAAGATATAAAAACTGCTATGAGTGCTGAAAAAACTGCTGAGATAGCTTATAGAGGATTTATGAAAAATAAATCTGTTATAATACCAGGATCTTTTAATAAAATAGCTGTTTTATTTTCTAAGCTACTGCCAGGCAAGATTTCTGCGGTTGTTGTTAGAAAAATACAGGAAAATGTAACTAAAAATTTTTAAAATAAATACTTTAAAGTTAAAAAATAGGTAGTATAATAGTAATATAATGGGAATACATAATACTATGAAATGGGGGATTATTTTTATGAAAGTTATAATAGATAGGTTTGAGGGACCTTATGCCGTTTGTGAAAAGGAAGATAAAACTATGATGGATATAAAACGAATAAATTTACCCATTGAGGCAAAAGAGGGATATGTACTTGATGTAAATGGAGATGAAATAACTATAGATCTAGAAGAAACTCAAAATAGGAAAAAACATATGGAATATATAACTAAAGATATGTGGAATTAATTTACCTATACTTATTTTAGGGAATAAAACTATTTCTGCATTTATGCAGAAATAGTTTTATTCCACTTTTCACATCTTCCACCAAAAAAGCCCATAGTTTTTTTAGTGCCTGATATTTTTACAACTTCACATCTATTAGGACATCCTTTGCATTCAAAGCTTTTAGATGTAAAACTAGCATTTGCTAAATTAAATCCATTAAAGTTAGTGATCTTATTACTTTTCTCCAAAGCTTCCTTTGCTAAAATGGATGCACCAATGGCACCCATTACTTTGAAATTTTGGGGGATTACTACTTCTTTATTTAGTATTTCTTCAAAAGCAGTCTTCATTCCTATATTTGCAGCAACTCCTCCTTGAAAAAATATTTTGGATTTTATATCTTTGCCTTTGGCCACGTTGGTTAAATAATTTCTGACAAGAGCATTGCAAAGACCTTTTATTATATCAGAGTTACTATAACCTAATTGCTGCTTGTGTATCATATCTGATTCAGCAAATACGGCACATCTCCCTGCTATTCTTACAGGAGAAGTAGACTTTAAAGCATATTCTCCAAATTGTTCAATAGGGATATCTAATCTTTCAGCTTGACGGTCTAGAAAGGAACCTGTTCCTGCTGCACATACTGTATTCATTGCAAAATCTAGCACAATGCCATTTTGCAAAAGTATTATTTTAGAATCCTGACCACCTATTTCTATTATGGTTTTAACATCTTTATCTAGGTTTAAGGCAGCAATGGCATGAGAAGTTATTTCGTTTTTAATTATATCAGCACCTATAATAGAAGCAGCAATTTGTCTTCCGCTTCCAGTGGTTCCAACTGCACTTATGTCCGTATCTCTATATTTATTTTTCAATAATTTAAATCCTTCTTGAATTGCACTTATAGGCCTTCCTTTTGTCCTTAAGTAAAGTGATTCAAGTAAGTTCATATTTTCATCAACTATTACAATATCTGTGCTAACTGAGCCTACGTCAACTCCCATATAATACATTCTTTTTTCTCCTTTCAAGTAAATCTAAAAATGCTTCTATTCTTGTTATATATCCAGCTTCACCGGTCATTTCATCTACTATTAATGTAAGTATAGGAAAATTTCTATCCTTTGATATAGTTGGAAGTATGGATTTTGATACAATTTCAGGCATACATCCCATAGGAAAAATCTGTATAGCACCATCAAACCCGCTTTTATCTGCTAAAACAGCTTCTCCTATACATTCCCTTGCATGACCGCCTATATAATAAGGTAAATATTTTTTAGAATTTTTTCTTAAATTGAGTGAATTCAACTTTAATGGAGATAAAGCCATATCTTTAATCCACCAACTTGGAGAAAGATATCTAGCTGTAGATACTCCATAATTCATAAGTTTTTCTTCTATAAAAAGATTTGAAAAAGGTTCTATTATAGTATATATTTCACCGATTATAGCAATTTTTAAAGGCTTTTCATTTTTAGAGATTGGTACTTTGTTTAACTGCTTCATATGGCTTTTTATAGTAAATATCATTTCTTCTGGTGAAGTAGTTTTAAAAGAGTTTAATTTGCAACTTTTTAATATATCTTTGCACTGTCCTTTTTCTATTTCATAGCCTGATAATAATTTTGCCTTTTTATCTATATTGTCCATTAGATTTATTATCTTAAGTCCTTGATATACTACTTTTAACTTTTCTACTGTATTTTTCGTGCTAACTGATCCAATAGAAAGCAATCTTCTCATAAGTTCTTTCAATCCTATATCTTTTGGATAATCTAGAACTACAAAATTTAAGTTATAGCCTAATTTTTTCAATAGATTCATTTGGAGTTCACAATATTCTCCAAATCTGCATGGGCCGCAGCTTCCAACTATTAATATTGTATCTGCACCTTGTTTTATACTTTGTATATAATTTCCTATCATTATTTTAAAAGGAAGACACATTTCCTCTGGAGAATAAAATGATCCAATTTCTAAAGCTTCTCTGTTGCTCAATGGCGGAATTATATAATCAACACCAAGTCCATCAAATACAGCTTTTGCTGCAAAACATGTATTTCCAAGATGGGGAAAGGTTACTTTCATAAATTTGTACACCTCCTTTTAAGCATATCTGAAAAGGCTTCTAATCTAGTATTAAAACCTGCTTCTCCAGTTTGTTCATCTATTTTTAATATGAGCATAGGAAAATCTTTTAACCTATTTTTAATAAGTTCAATTACTACAGAATCTATTCCACAGGCAAAAGAAGAGATGTATATTATACCATCTACTTTTTTATTTTCTGCTGCATAAGTGGAAAAACCATAAGAATTTCTAGCAAAATGCCAAAATGGCTTTTTAAATAGATGGTTTACCTCACTGTTTATTATGCTTTCATTTATACTTTCCTCTGTAACTATGCCGATACCAAGTTTGTTTAATTTTTTTGCTATATTCATATTGGTAAAGGTGTCATATAAGTTGTAAGGATGACTTACTAATGCAGTTTTTATAGGAAAATCACTGGTATCTATTGATAACTTATAATTTTCTTGGGTACTTAATGCTTTTTTATAGGCAGCACTTATTTTAAAAATATTTTTAGTAAATATCAAACCAGCTTTTAATAACCAGTTTCTACGCTTTGTTTTAGAAAAAGCATATATAGGGTAGTTTAACAATGGAGGCATATTGGGAATGTCATTTGTTATCATTTCTGGAAGGCCGCAAAATTTAGGACATATAAATTCTCTTTTTTGTAGTTGCATTATTCTAGGAATAAGCATGATGTCACATTTATCCTTTATTGAAGCTGCATGACCATGAAATACCTTTATTGGAAGACATGCTTCATCTACACAATACTTTGTTCCAAGATTAAGTATATATTTATCTGTATCTTGGGATGTTATTATTTCAGCTCCAAGTTCTTTAAAGAACGTTTCTATAAAAGTGTGATATTTACAATACAATAATCCTTTAGGAATACCTAGTTTCATATATAAGTTGCTGCTTTCAATAGGAGAGAAGAACATAGAAATTTCTAAGCAGCGATTCCTCCAATCTTTTATGATTAAATATTTACATTTGTATATTTTGCCATAATTTCTTGGATTTATTCAATCTTTATAAAATATTATTTTTTACTTTTCAGAATAAATATTATGTAAAGTATAAGATGAACTTATAAAAAGGCTGTGCTAGAGTTTATCTGATGCCTACCATACGCAACACTCTTATCTTCCACCTGAGTTTAAGAATCGCTTGATTAACATATGAATTGTGTTGAAAAAAATATTTTTAAAAAAGCTTTCGACTATAAAATACAAGTTAGGAGTATTTCTATTTTCTGATTTTATAAATAAGAGGGTATATAATATCTGAAAATAAATCATAATTCTGCAAATATTATGCAGAAAGGTTTACAACAATAGATAAGAAAGAATAAAGTAGAAAAATGAATCCACAAAGTTATGCCCATATTGTGGAAATATTTCAATTTGATAAAAATTACTTTTTCATACAATAAAATATATACAACTCTAAATTAAAAATGAAATATTCCAATTTAAAATATTCTTTTTCAAAGTTAAAAATATGAATTGAGAATATTATCAATTGAAATAAAAATTTAATGCGTAAGAGATGTTTTTACAAATTAATACATGGAAAGCATGCAGCATGAAATAGCTCATAATTTGAGAGAAAATCTATGACATTTATCATCATAAAATATGAGAATAAAATATAATTAACAAATTATTCATACAATATAAGGGCATATAAGGAGGATTTTGACTTAGTTTTATAGAATATTAACTTCGCTAAATAACCATTTAGCGAAGTTATACCTAATTTTAGAAAGGGGAATGGCTGTATGCAGTATAATTTAAGTAATATTTATAATCCTGAACTTCCACAATGCCTGAATGGCTTTTTAAATTACCTTGGAACTATTCGAGGTAAGTCAAAAAATACACAAGATGGATATCAAGTTGATCTGACCATGTTTTTTAGATTTTTAAAAATATATAGAGGAATTGTTAAGGAAAATTATGAATTTGAAAATATAGATATAAGTGATATAAATACGGATTTTATATGTAAAATAACTTTAAGTGATTTATATGCATTTATATCCTTTGCCGAAAATTATAGAAATAATGGCAATTATGCTAGAGCTAGAAAAGTAGCTTGCTTAAAATCGTTTTTTAAGTATCTTTTTAGTAAAGCTAAATTAATAGATACAAATCCAGCTTTAGAGCTAGAGTCTCCTAAAATAGATAAGAGGAATCCTATTTATTTAAGTTTGAAGGAAAGCAAAATCCTTTTAAATTCTATAGATGGCAAATTTAAAGAAAGAGATTATTGCATCATAACCTTTTTCTTAAACTGTGGAATGAGGCTTTCAGAACTTTGCAGCATAAATGTATCAAAGATTAAGGAAGATACATTAACTGTAGTTGGAAAAGGAAATAAGGAAAGAACCATATATTTAAACA
Organism: Clostridium ljungdahlii; assembly: GCF_001636845.1. GTDB lineage: Bacteria > Bacillota > Clostridia > Clostridiales > Clostridiaceae > Clostridium_B > Clostridium_B ljungdahlii_A. The sequence goes on along the minus strand of NZ_LITT01000064.1, from coordinate 42,942 downwards.
AAGCCTGCTTGATGGCTTTAAATAATTATCTTGAAATTAGAAATAAGGATTATGATAAAATAAAAGATAAGGATGCCCTTTTTCTAAGTAAAAATCACACCAGGATAAATAAAAGATCTGTGGAAATGATGCTCAAGAAATATTTAAAAAATGCAGGACTTGACAGCAATAAATATACTCCACATAAATTAAGACACACGGCTGCAACTCTTATGTATAAATATGGAAATGTAGATATTAGAAGCCTTCAAAAAATATTGGGCCACGAAAATGTATCTACTACTCAAATTTATACTCATGTAGATGATGAACAATTGAGAGAAGCAGTGAATTCAAATCCTTTAAGCAATGAAGAAGAATAAAGAAGTACGTCTGTTCCCTACTCTTTCAAAGAACAGACGTACTTCTTACTTAGCTTCTTTTTTCTTTTTAATTTTTATAAGTCCAGGATAATCTTCATAAGTTATATCTTGATATTTTTCTCTGTCTTCTAGAATTTCCTTTAATCCATCTATGTCATCAATGAATTGGACATTGATTTCGTCGTCTTTTAGATCTGCTTGTGAATTTTCTTCATCATCTAATTGATAATGAGAGTCATTAGTATTATCTGTACTCTCTGAAGTCTCTTCCTCATATTCTCTTATTTCATCTTTATCATCTATAATTTGGTCAATTTTTATGGCCTTCATATCATACCCTTCCATTTCAAGGCATTTGCCGCAGTTGTCACACTTCTTGTTTGAATCTAAATCGCAGATTTCACATTCGCCGCAATTATTGCAGGGCTTTTTTTCATCAAATATGCAATATTCTCTATTCATACATAGTACTCCTTTAAATTTTATATTAATATGTGTATTAATAAAGTTAGTATAGAACATAAGTTTGATATTTGTCAACTTATATGATATAATTCACATAAGTAAATTAGAGGGGTGTTTTCAATGACAGAACACAATCGAGATAGACAGTTTCAAATATATGAATTTATCAAGACTCAAATTAGGGAGAAAGGATATCCCCCTTCTGTTAGAGAGATATGTGCGGGCGTAGGTTTAAAATCTACTTCTACTGTTCACAGTCATCTAGAAAAATTAGAAAAAAAGGGTTTTATAAAAAGAGATTCCTCAAAATCTAGAACCATAGAGATTATTAAGAGATCCGTTCCTAAAACTACTAAAAAAGAACTAATAGATATACCTATTGTAGGAACTATAACGGCAGGAATTCCTATTTTAGCAGTAGAAAATATAGAAGATGTATTCCCCCTTCCAATAGAATATGTAAAAAATAAAAATCAGTTATTTATACTCAAAGTACAAGGAGAAAGTATGATAGATGCAGGTATATTGGATGGAGATATGTCTATAATAGAACAGACTAATTTTGCAGAAAATGGAGATATAGTAGCAGCTTTAATTGACAATGAAGCTACTCTAAAGAGGTTTTTTAAAGAGAAAGACCATATAAGGTTACAGCCTGAAAACAAAAGTATGTCTCCTATTATAGTGGATGATTGTAAAATAATTGGTAGGCTAGTAGGAATATATAGAAGGTACTAGATATTTTTGTGTAAATATATAAAGAGGTAAAGTACAGGTGTAAATATGCAGAAAGTTATTTTTCTTGTAGATATGAATGCTTTTTTCATAAGTTGTGAGGCAACACGCCATCCTGAAATCATAAATAAGCCTGCTGCAGTAGCTGGGGATCCTAAAAATCGAGCAGGTATTATTTTAACTGCAAATTATGAAGCACGAAGATTTGGAGTTAAAACAACTATGCTTCTACATCAAGCTTTAAAGCTCTGCCCAAATATGGTCGTTATTCCTCCAGATCATCAATTTTATAAGCAAAAATCCAGAGAAGTCATGAGTATACTTTCGCAGTATACTCCTTCTATTGAACAAAATAGTATTGATGAAGCCTGGCTTGATATGACAGGCTGTGAAGGAATCTTTGGGAAGCCGTTTGAGTCAGCTAAAAGAATTATGAATCACATTAACAGCCAGTTAGATTTAAAATGTTCTATAGGTATATCTCAAAATAAGTTCTTATCAAAAATGGCTTCTGATATGAAAAAGCCTTCAGGTGTTACAGAGCTTTGGAGACAGGATATTAAAGTAAAGCTATGGCCACTCCCTATTGAGTCTATGTATGGAGTTGGCAAGCAAACTGCACAAAAGCTTCAAAGAATGGGAATTAAGACTATTGGTGATCTTGCACTTTTTAATAGACGACATCTTATAAAAAAACTTGGCAAAATAGGTGCTGAGATTCATCAACTTGCAAATGGTATAGACACCTCTTCCGTAAAGCCACATTTAAAAAAAGATATAAAATCAATTAGCAAATCCACCACTCTAGGTGAAGATATTTCAGATATGGAACGTGCTAAAATTATTTTGATGAAGCTTTCCGATGAAGTTGGAATGACTGCACGTAAATACGGGAAAAAGGGCCATACAATACAAATTAGTATCAAATATTCTAATTTTCAAACTATTACTCGGCAAACAACGGTACCTGCAACTTATTTAGTTAAGGAAATTTATTCTACAGGAATTAAACTTCTTGAGAAAAATTGGAACCTACGATTGCCAATACGGTTATTAGGGATAAGTCTTAGTGGATTTAGTGGAGATACTAGTATACAGCAGATATCATTTTTTAATATGAAAGAAATTAAGCGTGAAGAAATCTGTATGAGAGATGCGGATAAAGTCGACAAAATAGAAAATGCCATTGATAGTATACGAAAAAAGTACGGCTATTCAATAATTAATCGTGCAATATTAATGAAGAAAAATAGTAAAGATTAATTTTTTTTAGGGAATACAAGTGAGGTTTTTAAAATATACCTGTATCCCCTATTTTTGCTTAAATTTAAATATATTTTTTACTGTAAAGTTATGTTTTTACCTGGTGGTGTAATTGCATCTGAAATGTTTTTAATTAGGAGATCTGTTATAGCTTTAAAAGGAGTTATTAAATCATACTAATATGTGTGAAAATTTAGCAATGATAGAATTTATTCCAGAATTACTCTTGGGATATAAGAGATTATAACTTTTCATGCGTTTGCCCTGATTTAACAGTATTTATCTATTGAACTATTTTTAGATTTCATCAGGTGGTATTGAATAGTTATTCTTAATAGTAGAAAGTGTAACTATAGTTTTAGTTCGTAAGACTCCCTTAATTAGTTTTATTTCATTTAAAATCTTTTCAAGAGTTTCTGTGTCTTCAGTAACAATTTTTAATGCATAATCAAAGTCACCCGTTAAGTAGTGACATTCAATTATTTCATTTTCATTTTGAACAAATTCTACAAATTTGTCTGTAAAATTTGGATTTTTAAGACTTACAAACATTATTACTGTGATATTTTTATTCATTTCCTTATTACTAATAATTACAGTGTATTTTTCTATTACTCCTGATGCATCAAGTTTTTTCAACCGATCACTTACTGCAGGTATTGATAAATTAATTTTACTGCTTATTTCTGAAGCTGAAATTCTCGAATTTTCCTTTAGTAATTTTAATATATTAACATCTATAGCATCCATATTAAGCAAAACCTCTTTTTTAGTTTATTAAATATATTATAGTATATACTTTAAATTGTTAAATATATTTTAGATAATAAAATAAAAAATAAGGCTAAAATAGTATTTAACCTTATTTTTTTAAAAACTTTGTATTAAATTCGTTGGATTTACTAAACATTTTAATTTGTACTATTCTTTTTTAATTATTTGTGTTATACAATAAATGATTTTACCTTTTCAACATCTATTGGATATCCAATTTTTCTAACAGTATCCATCATTAATTGTATATTTTCTGAAGGGGTTTCTACAGGTAAACTACACCCGGACATTACCACATAACCTTTTAAACTATCATATCCATCTAATACACATTTCGCAACTGTATTTACAATTTCTTTTTTTGTGCCTCCATACATTATATTTGAAGGATCTACATTACCCATTATTTTTACTTTATCGCCTAGTTCTTCTTTACATTCTTTTAAACTTTCTACATTGTCCATGCTAAAACCACTGACACCTATTTCAGAAAGTTTTCCAACGTAGGGCCATATTTTTTTAGTTTTACCACATATATGGAGCACACATGTTTTTCCCTGAGATTGTATGAATCGTACAAGCTTTTCTAAATAAGGAATGCAGAATTTTTCAAAATGCTTTGGACTAATTACAGTGCAAGAGGATAAAGGTTCTGAAATAGTAATAGAAAGTCCTAAACTCATTACAACTTTTGCGTATTCTATACATGTCTGTAAGGAAAGCTCACAAAGTTTATGTACGGCCTCTGGATTTTTAAAAAATAGTCTTGTCATATTTTCTATTCCTACCAGGAAAAAGGCATTTGAAAATGGTCCTACTATACCTCCAGAGCAAGCAACTTCTTTCCCAATTTTATCAACTAAATATTTCATTGCCTCAATATATACGGGCAATCTACCATCTTTATAAGGATTTGCTATCTTTATTTTACATATATCGTCAATATTTTTTATGGCCGGTTTTAAAAGATCAGCAGTATTATCTTCTGGAAATGTAAGCTCACATCCCATAGCTTCTGCCCAAGCATATAAATCTGTGAATACTCTTACTCCATCCATATGAAATTTTTTATACGCTGCTATTTGTGCCTCAGCTATAGCTTGTCCGCTAGTATTAAAATCCGAAATCTTGCAGCCATAAATTCTTGCTACGCCGTTAGCTATATTAGGATTGCAGGGTAATCTATCTACTTCTTGCTTTTTATTTAATGCTATAGATCTTTCTATAGGTGTCATTTGATCTTCCATAATTTTTAGCTCTCCTTATATAATTTCTGCTGTTTGTTTTTTAATTAAAGCTTTAGCTCGTTTAGCAGCTTTTGAAGCATCTAAGGTATAAGCATCTGCTCCTATTTTATCTGCAAAGCTTTGAGATATAGGGCCTCCGCCTACCATGACTGATATTTTGTCTCTTAAACCTTCCTTTTTCAAAAGGTTTATTACCTCAGCCATGCCGTCCATAGTAGTAGTCATAAGAGTTGATAGTGCAATAATTGAGGCTCCTACTTCTTTGGCTTTGTTTACAAAATCTATAGGAGGTATATCTCTTCCTAAGTCTATAACTTCAAATCCTTCTGTTTCCATCATTATTTTAACTAAGTTTTTACCTATATCGTGAGTATCTCCTTCTACTACACCAATTACTACTTTAGCTTTGCTTTCAGTTTCTTCTCTCTCTAAATGTGGCTTTAATATATCTAAACCAGAATACATGGCATCAGAGCACAAAAGTAGTTCAGGTATATAATATTCTTCTTCTTCATAGAGCTTTCCAGCTCTATTCATGCCGTCAGCTAATCCTTTATCTATAGCTTCATAAGCATTGATATTATTTTCTACACACTTTTTTGATATCTCTATTGTTTCCTCCTCTTGCATATTTAATACAGAATCAGATAGTTCCTTTAATAAATCATCCTTCATAATAAAATCATATCCCTTCTTAAATTTATATTTATATATACAATTAAAAATTCAAAGTTTTTACAAAATGATCTTGAAAATCGTCTCTCGTTGACAACTTTACTATTTTTAATAGCACTTATTTTATTTAGTTTATTTTTATTTATAAGAGTCTTCAGTATGCTTTATTTCTTTTTCTGTTTTTTTAGACAAATTTCCGAAAATTGCCACCTTACATTTATAACATCTTTCCTCACCATTGCAGTATGTAATATTACATAACAGTATAATTCTAATTCAATTATATCCCTGCATGTGAAAATTTAACAATAATTATACATAAAACAAATAATCAACTTAAATAATATAAGATTTCTTTATAGATAAAATTAACGATATAATCTGTGATAATATTAAAATATGTAATCCATTAAAAATTAAAAGTAAGGAAGGTATTGATAAATGAATGATTTACCCCAAATATTTAATGATTTTAGCGATTCTAGAAAACAAGGATTTATAACTATAAAAAATCTAAAGGATGAGGGTAAAAAGGTTGTAGGAACTTTTTGTACTTTTACCCCCTGGGAAATTATAAATGCTTCAGGAGCTTTGGCTGTTTCACTGTGTTCAAAAAGTGATGAAACCATAGAAGATGCAGAAAAGCATTTACCTAGGAATCTATGCCCGCTTATTAAATCAAGTTACGGCTTTGCTATGACAGATAAATGCCCTTATTTTTATTTTTCAGATTTAATTGTGGGAGAAACTACTTGTGATGGAAAGAAAAAGATGTATGAATACTTAAGTAAATTTAAGAATGTACATGTAATGCACCTGCCGCAGATGCCTGATGATGCTGATAGCTATAAATTATGGAAAGATGAATTGATAAAATTAAAGGAAAAGCTTGAAAAAGAATTCAATATAACTATAACTAATGAAAAGTTAAAAAATTCTATAAAGCTTCGTAATAGAGAAAGAAAAGCCTTAAAGGAATTTTATGAATTAGGGAAAATGTGCCCTCCTCCAATAACAGGCATAGAATTACTTAAAATTTTAAATGGATCGTCTTTTAAATGGGACAAGGAAGCTTTAATCAATGACTTACATAATACAACAGCAAAAATTAAAGATGCTTATGATAAGGGAGAAAGAAAAATATCACAAAATGCAAAGAGAATATTGATTACAGGCTGTCCAATGGGTGAAGCTACAGAAAAAGTTGTACATGCTATAGAAGATAACGGTGGAGTAGTAGTATGCTATGAAGATTGTACAGGTGTTAAGGAAATCTCTAAACTTGTAGATGAAACTAAAGATCCAATAGATGCAATTACTGAAAAATATTTAAAAATAGGCTGTGCCTGTATGACTCCAAACAACAATAGAATAAATTTACTTTCAGAACTTATAGATGACTATAAAATAGATGGAGTAGTAGATGTAATACTTCAGTCTTGTCATCCATACAGTGTAGAATCTTATGGAATAAAGAAATTTGTAAATGAAGAGAAAAAAGTGCCTTATATGGCTATCGAAACAGATTATTCAAAAACAGACGTAGGTCAGATTAAGACTAGAGTTGCTGCTTTTATAGAAATGCTATAATTTATTTATCACCATAAGCATATGATTATTTTAATATAAATTTAAGAAGGTGTTTAATTATATATGGAAATTAAAAAGGATTCGATGACTCCAAAAGAAAGAATGAAAGCCCTATCAAAAGGTGAACCTGTTGATAGGATACCATGTACTCCCATGATGGGCGTTACTTTAGCTCCTTTTATTGGGCAAACTACTTATGAATACTATCATAATGCGGATGTAACTGCTGAACTTGAAATAGCTCTTTTTAAAAAATTTAGACATGATAGTGTTGGGGTAGGTGTTTCTCTTAGAGAAATTGCAGAAGCTATGGGAACGAAAGTTATATATCCTGAAAATGCTATTTCATACGTAGACAAACCTGCCATAAAGGATATCAATGATGTAGCAAAGCTTTCCCCTGCTGATCCCTATAAAGATGGGAAACTTCCAATAAGACTTGAAGCAGTAAAAATGGTGAACGATGCTTTAGGTAAAGAAGTAAATGTAAGTTTTTCGATTCCAGCTCCTTTTACAACAGCGTCAGATTTATTAGGAACTGAAAATTTTTTAAAAGCGCTGATTAAATATCCTGAAAAAGTTCATGAGCTTTTAGAGATAGTAACAGAATCTAATTTTAAGATTATAGATATTATAGCAAATATAGGAATTGGTTTTGAAATGTGTGACCCTGTTTCTTCTTCAAGTATAATAAGCAAAAAATTATATGATAAGTTTTCTATGCCCTATGTAAAAAAATGTGTAGATAGAATGAGACAAAAAAATGGTATGGGAACCTCCATGCATGTGTGCGGTAAAAGCAAAGAAATATGGGATAGTTTAATACAAACAGGAATAACCACATTGAGTATTGATAATACTGAGGATCTAGAAAAGGCTAAAAAAGCTATTGGAGACAAGGTTTGTTTGGTTGGTAATGTATCTCCAGTAGATGCTGTAAGGTATGGGACTTATGATGATGTTGTACGTGAAAGCAAGCTTTGTATCAAAAAAGCTTATGACAATCCAAAAGGATTTGTACTTAGTACAGGATGCCAAATTCCTATAAATTCCCCAATTGAAAATATACAGGCACTTATGGATACGGCAAGAAGCTTTGGTGCCTATCCTATAAAACCAGATTTGCTGTAGCCTATCTTGTGTTTATAAAAACTCCACCATTTAAAATAATGAAAAGTTTCAGCGGTGGAGTTTTTATATTGGAAACAACTAGCTTAACTTTATACTTACATTAGGAATACTATATTTCGTCTAAAGATTTCTGTTTTGTTTCAACTCCTAAAGAGGCGATAACAAATGCTACTATTATAAGTATAAATCCAAGTGTTATAAAGACAACTTTGGTATCATAATTTTTAAGTATCCATGCTACTCCATAAGGGCTGAATATAGTTGCCAGTCTTCCAATAGCATTACAAAATCCAGAACCTCTCATTCTTATATTTGTAGGAAATAATTCCGGAACGTAGATAGCAAGGCCAAGTGTAAGTAAAATATATATTATTACAGTTAAGAAAAATCCCATTGTTAATATTATTCCCATAACATTTTGCGAAGCATATGCATATCCAAGTGCACCAGCTGCAAGCATAAATACAGTAAGACACCATTTACGTCCAAGCTTATCTACAATAAAACTGCCAATTAAAGCTCCAAGTGGTGCACCTATCATCATTATAGTTGTATATCCTAGAGATTTAGAAATATTTATGCCCTTTCTCAAGAAAAACGTAGGTGCCCAGCTTACAAAAGTGTATATCAAAGTGTTTATTGCAATTAAAACTACGCATCCTACAATAGTTCTGGAGATCATATTTTTACTAAATAAATCAGAAAATTTTCCCTCATTTTTATTCTGTACTTTCTTTGCTACATTGGGTTGGGATATTGGATTTCCTGATTCTTCTTGTGCTGCACTGTAAAATATATTTACTACATCCTGTGCATCTTTTTCCATTCCCTTTGATTCATACCATCTTGGGGATTCAGGCATACTTTTTCTAAGATACCATACAATTAGGGAAAATACTCCTACAAATACAAACATCCATCTCCATCCAAATCTAGGTATTATGATATATCCTAGAAATGCAGCTGCTGGAGTAGAGCAGTTTGTTATAAGAGAAAGCATGGATACCCACCTTCCTCTCGTTTTTGATGGTACAAATTCTCCAAGTAATGCATATCCTGTAACAATTTCAGCGCCAAGACCAATCCCCATTATTCCTCTGCAAGCTATTAAAAAAATCATATTAGGAGAAAATGCAGCCACAAGAGAAGCTCCTCCAAATATTAAAAGATTCAACTGATAGGAAAATTTACGTCCGAAACTATCCCCTAAAAATCCAGTAAGAAGTGAACCTATTAAAAGTCCCAAAAAAGTTACAGAGATAAAAGTAGCATTTAAGCCAATATTTGACCATCCACTTTTTAATAATACTCCTAAAACTCCACCTGCCAGATATACATCAAAACCATCTAAAAATATTCCAAGGCCTATAAGCCATAATATCTTGTAATGTAACTTAGATACTGGAACATAATCCATCTTTTCAGAAATGTAACTAACTGATTCCATTAAAATACCTCCATCCAATAAGTGCAAAATTAATTTTTTTATATATAATTTCACTGGCCAGTAAAAATTATTTTCTAAAATTGAGTATAAAAAATAGACCTTCCCATGGGGCGAAAGGTCTATCGCGGTACCACCCAAATTTATTACTTAAATAGTTTAACGGCTTCATGCCGGCACAGTCCTACTGATTTCAGATTGCAATTTAAGGGTGAGTTTCAATATAATATAAATGTGTTTTCTCACCATGCGCACTCTCTTTAAAGTATAATTATATCTACTTGTCCCTATCATTATTTTTATAATATTAAGTTGTTAAAATAAGAAAGCGGTATTGTTTCTCTTGGAGCGAGAAACAATACCGCGGTACCATCCAAATTTTTTCTTTATAAAATAACGGGTTCAACCGATACAGCCTACTGATATTTCAGCTAATAACTCAAGGATGAGTTTTCAATATATAAATATTGTGAATTTACAGCAAACATCACTCTCTTTGAATATTATATACCTACTTGATTCCTGTCATAGTTTTTAAATTTGATTTTCTTAATTGTAGTACTAATTTAACCTATTGTCAAATAAATTTTTTAATATTATTTTTTATATAACATATCTATATGTGGAATGTTATCTTCTAAATACTTCTTTGAAATTAGCAGCGTTTTTCGTGCTATATCTTAAATACTTTGTTTCCTATTTTTAAAAGCTCATATAAAACATGAGAAAACATTGAATTTACATGTGTATATACAGTATAATATAAATGTTGAAGTTATAAAATTTATATTATTAGAGGTGAGTATTTATGTAAGAAGTCGTTATTGGCGTAAATATTCTATAGTATTATACAAAAAATAATAAGAAGTTAGTTATTTAAAAGAATTAAAAAAATAAATAGCTATTTAAGAAAGTGATGTGAATTAAATGAGTAGTATTTCGCGAAGAATTGAAAAATTGCCGGTCACACCCATGCTTTGGACAGTGCTGTTTTTGTCAGGTATCGGATGGTTGTTTGATGCAATGGATCAAGGCATGATGGCTGGTGTAATGGCTTCAATTGGAAAGTCATGGAAACTTACTCCTGCCGATTTAGGTTTGCTCGGAAGCGCTTCGGCAGTGGGAATGGCTATTGGTGCCGCTGTTGCTGGAATGGTCGCTGACAGATATGGCAGAAGAACAGTCGTTACATTTACTCTTGTTCTATATGGATTAGCCAGTGCTGTATCCGGTATTTCTCCTAACTTTAATATATTATTGTTGCTGCGATTTTTAACTGGATTAGGACTGGGTGGAGAGCTGCCAGCGGCATCTACTTTGGTTAGTGAATTTTCACCTGCTAAATCCCGCGGTCGGATGGTTGTTTTGTTAGAAAGTTTCTGGGCTTGGGGATGGATTGCTGCAGCTTTAATTGCTTACCTTTTGATACCAATATATGGATGGCGTATTGGGTTTTTCTTAGGAGGAATGCCAGCATTGTATGCAGCCTATCTAAGAAGAAATATTCCAGAATCTCCTCGATACTTGGAACAAAAAGGACGTTTGGAAGAAGCAGATGGAATTGTACGTAAAATGGAACAACAGGCTGGAGTAATTAATAATGAAATAGCTGTAACCGATTTGCCCAAAAATGAAAAAATGAGTAATATCACTCTTGCTGATTTATGGTCTAAAGCTTATTTTAGGCGTACTATTGTGCTGTGGGTTCTATGGTTAGGTATTAATTTTGGATATTACGGGTTTGTTTTATGGACTCCGACTCTGCTTGTTGGCAAAGGGTTCAGCTTAGTAAAGGGATTCCAATTTACATTAATTATGAGTATTGCTCAGCTGCCCGGATATTACAGTGCAGCCTATCTAATAGAAAAGATTGGTCGTAAAGTAGTTCTAGTGGTCTACTTAATAGGTACCTCCTTATCAGCATATTTATTTGGCCAAGCAACATCTGCAGTTACTGTGCTTGTTTTCGGATGCCTACTTTACTTTTTCAGTCTAGGAGCCTGGGGTGCAGTGTATGCTTATACACCGGAAGTTTATCCTACACGTGTTAGGGGCAGTGGAGCCGGTTGGGCAGCTGCAATTGGCCGAATTGGTGCCATCGCTGCTCCTTACATCGTTGGATTGGTATATGAAACTAAAGGTAAACAAGCTGGCTTCACTTATGTCTTTCTTATGCTAACTATAGTGTTCGCAGTAGTTGCAGTAGTAGTTGCTCTAGTTGGTATTGAAACTAAAGGTCGAACCCTTGATGAAATCAATGTATCTTAACTACACTAAGTACTTAAGAGTATATTGATTAATTATCTAAAAATAAATATGATTATTTGATTCATCCGATCGCTACCAGTAATTAACCCTATTTTTTATTATGGAAGTTCTCTTCTTAGGCTCAGCTGGAGAAAGTCATCATTGTAATCAAACTCCATCTGAACCTAAGAATCACTAGGATTTAGATCAACATTGTATTATGAATAACTTTATTAGCTTTTTCTATTTCTTTGGATTCGATATATATTTCATAGTATTCATGTCCACTTTTTCTTCCATTGTGTCTTATTATTTTAGTCTTTACTTTAATACCATTGCTAATAAGCTTATATTTTATCATACAATATTTTTCTACTGTTATAGCGAAAAAGACCATTTCCCAATTATTCCTCTTTAAATATTGAAAAAGCTTTTTTAATAAAAAATATCACTTCCTCTACTATTATCTGGAATCTATTATATCATCTATATGATTAGTATATCTAAATTATATTTATTCATCAATTAGAATAGGTAGTCATAGGATAACGAGTTCTAAGCATCAGGTTGCGTTTTGACTCCACCTGATGCTTAGAACTCTGTTCATATTTAAATGATAAAAATAAAAACTTCACTTTGATTAAAAACTTACTTTATCAAAGTGAAATTTTTTTGCTTCAGTCAATAGTGTTAAATTTTAATATATTTTATTTGCCTGAAGCAGCAGAAATCATTGCCTTCACATTTTCTATCTTTGCATTTGCAGGTATATCACAGCCAGATGATAGAATAAATCCCGGGCCCATATCTTTTATTAGGCGAGAGCTGTAATTATATACTTCATCAGGAGTTCCAAGAACAAATTTTGAAGCTTGAACATCTCCTTTAATACACATATGATCTCCTAGTTTTTCTTTAATTTTGTAAATATCTGTGGTACCATCTGTTTCAAATACACAAGTACCTTTTGGAAATTCTTTAAAATAGTCAAGTCCGCGCTCCCAATTGGAATCAGCATGGAAACTTGCAGCTGCTCCTGTCTCTATTATAGCATCAGTTATCTTTTTGAGGTTTTTCCATACAAATCTTTCCCAAAGTTTAGGATTATAGAAATCAGGACATCCTCTCCCCATAGCTATGAATACGCCTAAAGGATCAACAGCATTTTTAACAGCTTGTTTCATTGTTTTAATGTTTGCATCAGTAATTATGTCCATTACCTCTTCTACTTTTTCAGGCATCTTTCTTATATCCATCATAAATTTTGCCAGTGTACGGCCTACACTCAAGTAATCAATAGGATGTACTATTTGTACTGCACCATAAAGAGGATATCCTTCATCATTTATATTTTTCATATACTGAGGACATTTAGTTATTACTTCATTTAATACATCTAAATCTAAGTTTATCTTTGAAGCAAAATAATCATTTCTAAAAGCTTCAAATCCTTTATTTATTATAGTATCATAATCATCTGTGGTCATCAATTGGCGTTCATCAACCTGCCAGAGCATATTATCTGGAAGTTCACGTCCAGGAAGCTTCATATTTGAAAAAGATGTAGTTCCCATAGTTGATGCGAAACAAAACGAAGCTGGTGATGCATCAACATCTCCAAACATTTTCATTCCTTTTAATATAACTCTATTTGACAAATCTAAATCTGCTACAAAATCAGACATTTTCACATCTGTTAACTTTGGAAAAATACAAATTCCAAATGGAACAACAGGTGTCCTATCAGTCTTCTCCAATTTAATTGCCTTTTTAACTCTGTTTAAACGTTCATTATATAATTCTTCTGCAGTTTTCATATTATTTTACCTCCATAGCTTTTTTACAGAAATCTACTGTCTGTTGTGCATCTTTACAAACTAAATCTGCTCCCATGTATTTTCCTGCATTTTCATCTACAGGTCCACCTCCAACTAGAATCTTTAAATCTTTTCTAAGTCCTGCATCTTCTATTTCTTTTATACATTGTTTTACATTATCAAAGCAAGTAGTTAAAAGACATGATATTCCTATTACCTTAGGCTTATATTGTTTTATAGCTTCAATGTATTTTGCTGTAGGCACATCAACACCTAAATCCTTTACATCAAAGCCGTTACTTTTCATTACAGTAGTTACTATATTTTTTCCTATATCGTGTATATCATCATAAATAGTTCCCATTACAAATATTCCATTGCTTGATACTGAAGATTCACCCAATCCTCCAATAATTTCAGAAGCTTCATTAAACACTTCAGCTGACATAATGAGTTCAGATAAAAAGTATTCTTTTTTCTCAAATCTATTTCCTACAATTTCCATGCCTTCTTGCAAATCTGCTATAATATCTAATACTGGTGTTCCACTTTCTTTTTGTGCCTTTACTTCTGCTAAAACAACGTCTTCATCTAAGTCCGCCATTGCATCAATTAATTTTTTACTCATTTTCATATCCTCCTTTTAATACAAAATAAAAATTTATGTTAATTTGTACTAATGTTAGAATATCATATACATTGTGGAAATTCAGCTTACATAATGACTGAATTTGATACGTTTATTTATACACTGTGATTATTTATTAGACATTATTTTTATTCAAAAAAATATGCAATTCACACTATACTGTGTAAATTGCAATTATATTTAGACTTATTTAGTCTTTGAAATCTCTGTTAATGTTTGAGCACTTGTAGTAATCTCTTCTAATGTGGCATTCATTTCTTGAGTAGAGGCAGCTTGTCCTTCGGAAATAGATTGTGCTTCACTTATTACCTTGAAAATATTTCTAATATATTTATTTGTCTCTGATAAAGATTGTGAGACTTTTTCTGATGATTGATTACTTAATTGAGCTAATTTTCTTATTTCGTTTAATTCTTTAGAAATTGTTGAACTATATGTCTTTCCATCTTTAATTGCTTCATATAAAGGCTCACCTGGTGACAATTTATCTCCTACATTAGCTTTTATATCTATTGTGTCACCTGGTCTATAATATAGAACTTTCGTAGTGTCCGCAACAGACACTACTATATCATCCAACAACATATCTTTAAGAACGGGAACCACTTTTAAAAACGCATTAATAATTTCTTCTTTTTCCATAGTTACATTCCTTTTTTATAATATATAAAAGAATAGAAATGTTTTTATTTGTATTAAAACATTATCACTCACAAAAATTGAAAAGCGTCATTGTCTTCCTTAAAAAAACAATGACGCAGTATTATCAAATTCATTTACTTGTACAACTTATTCTTATAATATCCTTCCGAAAGATATAAAGCTCCCAGAGGATTATGTGCAAGAACCCTGTCCTTAACTGCAAAAACCGTTATAGGTGCTTCAGAATATTTTATAAACAAAGAATCATGCCCCACACATAAACCCAAAATGATATTTAAATCTGTTTTAGTTTTGTTCAAAAAATCAGCTTGTCCAATTGGATTACACATGGGCTCATAAGTACCAGGTCTTACCTTTTGGCTGTCTTTAATATTTAAAAACTCTTTAGGTATGCTTCCATTTTTGCATATTACGGAATTAACTTCAAACCCATTATGCTCTAGTATTGAAGATAACATCCTTGCCTCATTGCTAAGGCCTACGCAAAAAGCTAATCCCAACTTTTTAAAGTTGCACTTGTTTGCAAAATCCATTATTTCCTCAAGTCTTGTTTTTTTACAATAACCTTCTGCTTCTACCAATGCTGAATTATAAGACAATTTAGCATTTTCATCTTCAAGGTACAACTTCTTTATCTTTTCCTGTTCCTCATCTTCCCTGCAGAGACAGTTAGAAGGTAAATTTTCAAGCTCTCCTTTTTTACAAAAATGTTCTTTACACATAGCACAAGTATACATATTACCACCTCACATATTTATTAAAATTTTAAAATCAATGTAATCTTCTTTATATTAATTATAGGGTTTTTCATTAAAAAAGTTAACTTATACATAGGAATAATACTGACAAAATTCACCTCAAATTTCTAAACCTAAAAATCAACTTATACGTAGAGATATTTTTACAATAATGAAGCACATTTAAATATTTAACCGGGATGAAGGTTGTAAAAATATTCGCAGTATAAGTTGATTTTTTACTTAGAAACTCTAAAATATATTTGACAGAGCTATCAATATTCCAATCTTAGCATGGTCAAAAGTAAGTCCACCTTGCAGATAACCTATATAAGGCTCTCTTATAGGTGCATCTGCAGACAACTCTATAGAAGCTCCCTGTATGAAAGCTCCAGCAGCCATTATGACCTGATCTGAATATCCAGGCATATCCCAAGGTTCACACTGGGCAAAAGAATCTACAGGAGATCCCTTTTGAATTCCACGGCAGAAATTTATAAGCTTTTCCTTGTCGTTAAACTTAATAGACTGTATTATATCGCTTCTTTTATCCGTATATTTAGGCAGTACTTCAAATCCTGAAAGTTCCATTATTCTAGAACAGAATATAGCTCCCTTTAGTGCTTCTATGGCAACATGAGGTGCAAAAAATAAACCTTCATATAAAAGTCTCATAACTCCAAAAGTAGAACCACATTCTCCACCTATTCCAGGTACAGTTAGCCTGTAAGACGCTTTTGTAACGCAGTCTTTCTTTCCTGCTATATATCCACCAGTTGGTGCTATTCCACCACCTATGTTTTTTATAAGCGAACCTGCTACTAAATCAGCTCCTACATCTGTAGGCTCTATGGTATCTATGAATTCACCATAGCAATTGTCTACAAAACATATTACATTAGGATTTATACCTTTAACGAAATCTATAATTTCCTTGATTTCAGATATAAGAAGAGATTTTCTCCAGCCATAACCTGTAGATCTCTGTATATGTACCAGTTTTATTGTATGATTATTTTCAAGATGCTTTTTTATGTCCTCAAAATTTATTTTGTTATCATCAGTTAAATTTACCTGTTCATAATTTACTCCATATTCTCTAAGAGAACCGGAACCCTTGTTTTCTATGCCAATTACTTCATGAAGGGTATCATAGGGATCACCGCATACTGAAAGCATAGTATCTCCAGGACGTAAGTTTCCGAAAAGTGCACAGCCAAGAGCATGAGTCCCATTTACAAAATGAGGCCTTACAAGGGCACTCTCTGAATTGAATATTCTAGCATAGACTTTGTCCAATGAATCTCTACCTATATCTCCATATCCATATCCAGATGAATTTGTAAAATGAGATTCACTTATTCCCTCTTCTTGCAGTGCATTTAAAACTTTTAATTGATTGAATTCCCTTATTTCATCGTAGTATTGAAATTGGTCTTTCACATCATTTAAAGCCTTTTCATATAAATCAATTACCTTATCGCTTATTTTATATTTATCTTTAAGTACTTTTTTTGTTATATTTAGCAAAAATATTACCTCCTAAATGTATGTACTAAATGTCATATTAACATATAGAAAAGGAATAGACAAATGTCCATTCCCCCTATATCTCATTTCCTGAAAAATTGTTAAATAAAATGCACTTTATAGGTGTCATAGTTGAAATCGCATGTTTATATACCATCATTTGTTTGCCATCACAATCCATTATAACGGTAAAGTTGTCAAAACCCTTTACATTTCCTTTAATTTGAAATCCATTTGTTAAGTATATAGTAACTGGAATTTTATTTTTCCTTGCCCCATTTAAAAATATGTCCTGTAAGTTATTAGCTGTTTTACTCATAGTTCTCACCCTCCGTAACTTTTATTTATATTCATACAATATAATGAATTTAAATTTTCATTATATTAAAGACGTGTATTATATGTTCTACAATGTCTTCGTCACAACTAAAATTATCCTTATTTATCCAAACTACTCTTTTATCTTTTCTAAACCAGGTTAACTGCCTTTTGGCATAATTTCGGCTTCCCTTTTTTACTAAGTAGATAGCTTCATCTAAGGTAGAATTTCCATTTAAATAATCTAAAATTTCCTTATAGCCTATACCCTTCATGGATTGCATATCAGGGGTATATCCCATGGATTTTAGACTTTTAACTTCATCTATAAGGCCATTTTCCATCATTAAATCTACCCTCTTATTTATTCTATCATATAATTTAGCCCGATCCATAGTGAGTACAAAATAATATATGTTATAAGGTATGTCATATAAATTGGTATTTGCGTTGTACTCACTTATAGTTTTCCCTGTGAGTTTATACACTTCCAGGGCACGTATAACTCTTTTTAAGTCATTTGGATATAATCTTTTGTAAGAATCTATGTCTACCTCTTTCAAAAGGGAATGTACGTATTCCTTCCCCTTTTCTTCTGCTAAATTTTCCAGGCATTCTCTATAGCTTTTGTCTGTTTTTGCATCTGTAAAATTGTAATTTAAAATGAGAGAATTTATATAAAGTCCAGTACCACCCACTACCATAGGAAGTTTATCCTTTTTACATATTTCATCTATTGCATTTTCAGCTAAGGCTTTGTACTCAGATACGTTAAAATTCTTATCTGGTTCAATAAAATCTATTAAGTGATGGGTAATCCCCTGCATTTCAGCTTCTGTAACTTTAGCAGAACCTATATCCATATACTTGTATATTTGCATGGAATCTGCAGATATTATTTCACCCTTTAATTTTTTAGCAAGTTCTATAGATATATGAGTTTTTCCAACTGCAGTCGGTCCCGAAAGTATAAATAAGTTTTTCATGTCTCTCCTCATTGTATTCTTTTGAATTTTTTCTCCAGATCATTTAATGTAAGTTTTATTATAGTGGGCCTTCCGTGGGGACAGTTAAATGGGTCATCTATAAAGCGCAGTTCTTCAATTAAATGATTCATTTCTATTTCTGAAATGCTAGAATTTGCCTTTATGGCAGCTTTACAGGCAAGGGTTGCAAGTGAAAGATATTTAACTTCCCAGGTATTGCCTGATCCCATGTTTTTTAAATTATCTAATATATCCATAAATAAATTTTTCATATCAGGTTTTCCAAGTATCATAGGTACTTCTCTTATACTTATTGTATTATTTCCAAATAATTCTATATTAAAACCAGTTTTTTTAAATAAATCTCTATTTTCTATAAAACAATTATAATCTTTAATTGTAAGTTCCATTACTACAGGAGTTATTAAAACTTGGGATAATACCATACCCTTTTGTATGCTCTTTTTATATTTTTCAAATAGAATTTTTTCATGGGCTGCATGCTGGTCTATCATATAAAGATTACTGTTATCTTCTGCTATTATATAGGTACTATGAAATTGTCCTATTATTCTAAGTGGTGGAAATTTAGCTACTCTAGTTTCTTCTGGTTTATTTTTAGATACTGCATTTTCTTTAGCAGTAAAAGATACCTTAGGTTCTTTTACAAATTCATTTTTATTTGAGCTTTCTTTACTTTTTTTAAATAAGCCAGGCTCATTTTTTTCTACATAAATCCCCTCATTTGGAGATCTCAAATCTATTGGTATTTGAACTTCCTTAATTTCAGTTTCAGTTTTTTTGGGCTTTAAATCATCTTCCTTTAAATCAATGGTAAAGGAATCCTTTAAGCTTTCCCTTAAAGCCTCGTGAATTGCATCAAATACAAATTTAAATACCATTCTGGAGTCGCTGAATTTAACTTCCCATTTGGCTGGATGCACATTTACATCTACAAATTCAGGAAATATATCTATGAACAATATAAAAAAAGGAAATTTATTTATGGTTAAGAATGATTTAAAAGCCTGCTCTGCAGCAGAAGTTATGGATTTATTTTTAACATATCTCTTATTTATGAATATACTTTGGTTATTTCTGCTTCCCCTGCTTATTTCGGAGTTACCTATGTATCCAAAAATTGAGATAACATCGCTGTGCTTTTCCACAGGAATTATATTTTCATATATATTTTTCCCATATACGCATCGTATAACATCCATCACTTTTCCCGTACCATAAGTTGTCAAAGCCTTTTTCCCATTTTTAAAAAATTTAAAGGATATGTCTGGGTTGGCAAGAGAAAGTCTTGTTACTATGTCCGATATACCTGCAGCTTCCCTACTTGGGGATTTTAAGAATTTTTTCCTGGCAGGCACATTGAAAAACAAATCCTCTACTAAAATTGTAGTCCCTTTGTTACAGCCAATTTCTTGAGTTTCCTTTAAGGCTCCTCCACTTATAATTATTTCATTTCCCACATCAAAACCTTCTGCTTTACTTTTAAGCATGGTGTTTGATACGGAAGCTATGCTGCATAGAGCCTCTCCACGAAACCCTAAAGTACTTATTTTATCTAAATCCTCTACAGTGCTTATTTTACTTGTGGCATGAGGCATAAAGGCTTTTTTTATATCCAAAGGATGTATTCCCCATCCATCATCTATTATTTTTATGGATTTTTCTCCACCATCTTCTATTTCTATAGTTATGTTCTTAGCTCCAGAGTCTATGCTATTTTCAAGAAGCTCTTTTATTACAGATGAAGGGCCTTAAACTACTTCTCCAGCGGCAATTTTATTTGAAGTATTTTCATCAAGTAAATTTATTCTTTTCACCATACATCATTCCTTATGACTAAGTTTTATCTTATGGACTTTGCTCTTCTTATTATATCATAAAGTTTATTAAATCCGTCCATAGGAGTCATGTTTAGTATATCTATATCTGTAATATCTTTTACTAAATTTGTTTTTTCTATATCTGAAAATCCCAATTGTCTGGTTGGTTCAAGTATAGGAGCTTTTTCTATAATTGTCTCCTTATTTTTGAGAGGAGTTTTTTTCTCATTTATTGAATACTCTACATCTAGTGCAATTTCAGAATCAGCACGTTTATTTTCTTTTAGTTTTTTACTTTCAAGGCTATTCAATATTTCTCCTGCTCTTTTTAAAACTTCTTCTGGAAGTCCTGCAAGCTTTGCAACCTCTATGCCGTAGGATTGGTCGGCTCCTCCCCTTATAATTTTTCTTAAAAAAACTATATTATCCTCCATCTCCTTAACGGATACACAGTAATTTTTGACTCCATCTATCTTACCTTCTAATTTAGTTAGTTCATGATAATGGGTGGCAAATAAGGTTTTACATTTTAGTTTGCTGTTTTTGCATATATATTCTATTACCGACCAAGCTATGCTAAGACCGTCATAAGTACTTGTTCCACGGCCTACTTCATCCAGTAAAATCAAACTCTTATTAGTTGCATTTTTAAGTATGTTTGAAACCTCCCACATTTCCACCATAAAGGTACTCTTTCCCGATGCCAGGTCATCTGATGCACCTATCCTTGTAAATATCTTATCACAAACAGATATGGAAGCATTTTTTGCTGGCACAAAGCTGCCAATTTGGGCCATTATAACAATCAAAGCTATTTGTCTCATGTAGGTAGATTTGCCTGCCATATTAGGTCCTGTTATTAAAAGAAGTTGATTCTCGGAAGTATCTATGTTTATGTCGTTTGATATAAATTCTCCAGAGTCAATCATCTTTTCTACTACAGGATGTCTACCTTCTTCTATAATTATGTTATCTGAATTTGTTATTTCAGGTTTACAATAATTATTTTCTATAGCAACTCTTGCAAGGGAGCTTAAGCAGTCTACTTCTGAAATTATTTTAGCGGATTTTTGCATTCTATCTACTTCATTTTCTATTTTATCTCTTACCTCTATAAAGACACTATATTCTAGATTTATAAGTTTTTCCTCTGCACCTAATATTTTATCTTCCATTTCTTTTAATTCAGGGGTTATGTATCTTTCTGCATTTGTAAGAGTTTGTTTTCTTATATATCTACCTTCTGGTACAAGATTTAAATTACTTTTAGTAACCTCAATATAATAACCAAATACTTTATTATAACCTATTTTAAGAGATTTTATTTTAGTAACTTCCCTTTCTGAGTTCTCAAGAGAAGCTATCCATTCCTTACCATGAGCCTTTATTTCTTTAAGTTCATCTATGTCACTGTTATATCCTTTTTTTATAAGGTTGCCTTCCTTTAAAGATATTGCAGGATTATCTAATATAGATTTATCCAAAAGTGAATATATGTCCTTTAGTTCATCCAAGTTTTCGTACATATCCTTCAATAATTTTGTATGAAAATTGGATAGTATGGATTTTACTTCAGGTATTTTTTCTATAGAGTTTTTTAAAAAATTCAACTCTTTTGCATTTACACTTTTAGAAGATATTTTTCCAACTAATCTCTCAATATCATATATGTTTTTTAAAGCCTCTTTTAGATCTTCATGGTAGGATATATTATTTGAAATTTCTTCTACAGAGTCCAGTCTTTCTTCTATTTTAACCTTATTTATAAGGGGCTGTTCCAGCCATCTTCTAAGCTGCCTCCCTCCCATAGATGTATTTGTTTTATCTATAACCCATAGGAGAGATCCCTTTTTATTATTTTCTCTTAAGCTTTCTGTAATTTCTAAATTTCTTCTGGAATTCCCATCTATAGTGAGGTAATCTACTATATTGTAATAGGAAAATTTATTTATATGAGATAGATCATTTTTTTGAGTTTCCCTTATATATTTTAGTAGAGAGCCGCAGCATTTTATAATTTCATTACTATAATTTTCCCCTGCAAAATTTTCAAACTGATCCTCTAACATATTTTTAGTTTCGTCTGAAAAATAGCTTTCATCTAATTTAGTGAATGAACCATTAAAAATATCCTTCATTTTATTCAATAGATCAATACTTATACTATCTTGAATCACTAGTTCACTTGGAGAATATTTTGATATTTCATCTAAAATTATAGATAAATTAAAAGGAGTGTCCGTACAATTGAATTCTCCAGTGGATACATCTGCAAAGCACAGTGCAGAAATATTTGTCTTGGTATTTATGTACAAACACGCTATATAATTATTCTTATTTTCTTCTAAAAAAGTAGAGTCCGTATAAGTCCCAGGAGTTACAACCTTGATTATGCCCCTTTTAACTATACCTTTTGCTAGAGCAGGATCTTCTAGCTGCTCACATATAGCTATCTTATATCCTTTGTTTATAAGTCTTCCTATATATGAATTTGCGGCATGGTAGGGTATTCCACACATAGGAGCCCTTTCTTTTAGGCCGCAGTCTCTACCTGTAAGCACTAATTCAAGTTCTCTAGATGCTATTTTTGCATCTTCAAAAAACATTTCATAAAAATCACCTAATCTAAAAAACAGTATACAGTCTTTATAACTTTCTTTTACCTCCATATACTGCTGCATCATTGGAGTTAATGCCACTTTACTGTCCTCCTTGCTACTGTATTTCCTCACCTAAAAGTGAGAAAGAAGTTGCTTTTGTTATTTTTACTTTAACTAATTTGCCTATATCTTTTTTATTACCTTCAAAGTTTACCAGCTTACCTGATCTTGTTCTACCTGTAAGTTTTGTAGTATCATTTTTACTTGTACCCTCTACTAATATTTCTTCCGTTCTTCCCTCGTAAGCTTTATTTTTTCTAGCGGAGGATTCATTTATAACTTCAACAAGTCTATTAAATCTTTCATGTTTTATATCTTCTGGAATCTGCTCTTCAAAATCATAAGCAGGAGTACCTTTCCTTTTGGAATATATAAAAGTAAATGCTGAATCATACTGTACTTCTCTTGCAAGATTTAATGTTTCTTCAAAATCCTCTTCCGTCTCACCTGGAAAACCAACTATTATATCCGTAGTAATACCGGCATCTGGCACTTTTTCTCTTATCTTTTTAACAAGATTTAGATACCCTTCCTTTGAGTAGTTTCTGTTCATTTTTTTTAGAAGAGAAGTTGAACCCGACTGAACAGGAAGATGTATTTGTTCACATACTTTACTACACTCAGCTACTGCATCTATTACATCTTCAGTTAAATCTTTGGGATGGGATGTCATGAATCTAATTCTTTCAACACCATCTATAGAATTAATTCTCCTCAAGAGATCACTGAAACTTACTTTAGGTTCTAAAGTTTTACCATAGGAATTTACATTTTGTCCAAGGAGGGTTATTTCCTTATAACCTTTTGAAATCAATTCTTTTATTTCTTTTTCAATATCTTCAGGTTTTCTGCTTCTCTCTCTTCCTCTTACATAGGGAACTATGCAGTAGGTACAAAAATTATTACATCCATACATTATTGTAACAAAGGCTTTTACATTACTTTCTCTATCTATTGGAAGCCCTTCTACAATTCCAGATTCTTTGTCTTGTATTTCAATTACAGATGTATTTTCCTGCTGAACTCTATTTAAGTATTCAGGAAATTTATAAGAATTATGAGTCCCAAATATTATATCTACAAAAGGAAATCTTTTGATTATGTTTTTTGCCATGTCTTTTTGCTGCATCATGCATCCACATATGGCTATTATGAGATTTGGATTTTTAATCTTTAGCTTTTTGAGCATTCCAAGATTTCCATATACTTTTAGTTCTGCATTTTCTCTTACACAGCAGGTATTAAATATAATTAAATCTGCAGAAGATCTATCTTCTGTTCTTTTATATCCTAATCTTTTTAACATACCAGATAATTTTTCAGAATCCTCTTCATTCATCTGACAGCCCCAGGTTTCAATAAAGAAATTTTTAGTTGCCTTTTCTATGTTATTTATCATGTATTATAACCTCCGATAGTCTTAGCTTTACACTGTATTATAACATAATAAGTAACTGAAAATAAACATAATTCATTAAGATTGTTTTCAATGGACTATGTTTATCTTACTTTTAATATAATAGCAGAACTTTGTAAATATAATATTTTAAAAATCCTGTAGCTAAGTACTTGATAATATAGATTTGAGTTCTGTATGCTCTTACTAGTTTCCATATTGTATCAGAGTCATAAAATTCTTTAATATTATTATGTTTTATTAAAGTATTAATCCATTTAACTAGTTCTATGCTATTCATTATATTTAAACATTATATTTAAATATTAAAAAAGAGCTTATTTAAGCTCTTTTTTAATATTTTCAATCACATCTTTAAAGGCCTGTTTTAATATATCATCCATTACTTTAAAATTAATATTAACTTCATCAGGTTGGCAGTCAATATAATTGATTCTAACATCTTTAGAATCACCATTTATAGCGGTCCCTTTCAGCAATACATCTATCATATTTTTTTCCCTTTTAAATATTAGTTCATCACTAAATATTTTAATTCTAGCAATAATGTCATTAGATTCATTTAATTTTATCATAATGTCTCCATTAGAAATTTCACATATATTTTTTAAATTTTCTTGAAGAATATCAAAATATTCAATTATAAGCTTACTAGTTTGACTTATTCTATTTCTTAATTCTGTTTCATAGTTATATTTTTTATTAAGAGTGCGAACTAAATCATATAAAAACACTTTTTCTGCTTCATTTGACATTTTAAACATCTCCTTCATTTTTCTAACTTATTTTTAACATATATCAAATGCTTCATCATATATTTTTTCCTTTTATTTATCCACTGACATATTTTGTTTAGCATAAAATCTAAATGCAGCAGTGGCATAATCTCTGATAAGGTTTTTTATATTATTACCTCCATCTATGTAAAAATTTTATTTAATCTCATAATTTTATTT
This sequence comes from Clostridium ljungdahlii, assembly GCF_001636845.1. Taxonomy (GTDB): domain Bacteria; phylum Bacillota; class Clostridia; order Clostridiales; family Clostridiaceae; genus Clostridium_B; species Clostridium_B ljungdahlii_A. The sequence continues at coordinate 17,435 of NZ_LITT01000064.1, read as the reverse complement.
TTTAATATATTATATGAATACACTTATATTTCGCTTCCTGAAATATCTAATTCGCCGTACTTTGTATTTTTTAATGCATTTTTGTTTACTCTGAAATCAGAATGTGATAACATGACTTTAACTTTCATAGCTCTTTAAATTTAAGTATAATAAATATATAGAATAAATTTCGTATTCAGAATTATACAATAATAAAGTTTTTATTGAAAAAATCATTCAAAAACTTTATTATTGTAATATATCTATTTATAAGGTGGCGATAAATAGATATTTGTATGACAAAATATTTACTTAAGGGGGTTTTTTTATGAAAATAAATTTTTCAGAAAGGGCAAATGGTTTAAAAGCATCTGAAATAAGAGAGCTTTTAAAATTAACAGAGATGCCTGAAGTCATTTCTTTTGCCGGAGGATTACCAGCACCGGAATTATTCCCTGTAGACGGAATGAAGAAAGTTACTCAAGAGGTTTTGGAAAAGGATGGACAAGTTGCTTTACAATATAGTACAACAGAAGGTTTTAAGCCTTTAAGAGATATAATAGCAAAGCAGAGAATGTCTCGTGAAGGTGTAGATGTAACTGGAGATGATATAATTGTAACATCTGGATCTCAAGAAGGAATTGAATTTTCAGCTAAGATATTTGTAAATGAGGGAGATACTATAATATGTGAAAGCCCAAGTTATTTAGGTGCTATTGGTGCATTTAAAGCTTATCGACCTAATTTTACTGAAATAGAGATGGATGAACATGGTATGATAATAGAAAAATTAGAAGAAGAATTAAAGAAAAATAAAAGAGTTAAAATGATATATACAATTCCAGATTTTCAAAATCCAACAGGAATAACTATGTCAGATGATAGGAGAAAGCGTATTGCAGAGCTTGCTAAAGAATATCAGGTTCCTGTAATTGAAGATAATCCATATGGAGAACTTATTTTTGAAGGCACTACACATCCATCTATAAAAAGTTTTGATAAAGATGGCTGGGTAATATACCTTGGAACATTTTCAAAAACTTTTTGCCCAGGCTTGAGACTTGGTTGGATATGTGCTGCACCTGAAATACTTGAAAAATACGTTATTATAAAACAAGGTGTAGACTTGCAGTGCAGTACTTTAGATCAAAGGGCAGCTGCACTTTTTATGCAAAAGTACGATTTAAATGAACATGTGGAAGAAATTAAAAAAGTATATGGAAAACGCAGAAAGCTTATGCTGGAAAGTATGGACAAGTATTTTCCAAAAGAAGTTAAACACACAAATCCTTATGGAGGACTTTTCACTTGGGTTTATTTAAAAGAAGGTTTAGATTCTGCTGAAATATTAAAAGAAGCTCTAAAAGAAAATGTTGCCTATGTTCCTGGAGGTCCTTTCTTCCCAAATGGTGGACATAAAAATCACTTTAGATTAAACTACTCATGTATGTCTGAAGACAAAATCGTTGAAGGAATCAAAAGATTAGGAAAAGTTCTTGCTAAATACTATTAATATATGAATAAAACCACTCCCTTTGGGTTAAACTTCTCTTAAGGGAGTGGATAATATGTATGATATAAAAGATTTTGAAAAATTACAAGAGAGAAAAAATAAGCTAAGGGCTGATTGCATTGGAGACAGGAGTTATTTTAAAAGCACTTATTATGAAAGTATGTTTCAATTTAAGTCAATGCACATTCCTACAGAAAGCTTAATTAAATAGAAATTTTTAGCTTAAATTATCTTTAGCTTGGTTAAAATTAATAGTTGGAGGATAAATTATATGAAATTATCAAACAGAATTTTAAAGATGCAATTTTCACCTATTCGTAAATTGGCACCTTATGCAGCTGAAGCTAAAAAGAGAGGTACAAAAGTTTATCACTTAAATATTGGACAACCTGATGTACGTACTCCTGACATATTTTTTAAGGCAATTTCAAATTTTAAAGAAAATGTGCTTAAATACACTGAATCACAAGGAATGGATGCACTTCAAGAAAGTTTTATAGAATATTATAAAAAATGGGGTACAGAATTTACAAAAGATGAACTTTTGATAACTAATGGTGGAAGTGAGGCCATAATGCTTACTTTTATAACTTTATGTGATCCTGGTGATGAAATACTTTCACCTGAGCCTTTTTATACAAATTATAACGGATTTGCACAAGTTGCTTCAGCTAAAATGGTTCCTTATTTAACAAAGGCTGAAGAAGGATTTCATTTACCACCTAAAGAAGTAATAGAAAGCAAAATAACTAATAAAACACGTGCTCTTATGATTTCAAATCCAGGAAATCCAACTGGAACAGTGTATACTGCAGAAGAACTCAGGATGCTTGGAGATATAGCTAAAGAACATGATTTATTCTTAATTGCAGATGAAGTTTATAGGGAATTTGTATATGATGGATTAAAATATACTTCAGCCCTTACTTTGAAGGACATTGAAGACAGAGTAATAATCGTAGACAGTATATCAAAGCGTTACAGTGCTTGTGGTGCAAGAATTGGTCTTGTAGCTTCAAAGAATAAGAACCTTATTTACAATATAATGAAATTATGTCAGTCTAGACTTTGTGTACCTACAGTAGAGCAGATAGGTGCTGCAGCTTTAAAAGATACTCCAGAAAGTTACTTCATTGAAACTAGAAAAGAGTACCAAAAAAGAAGAGACATACTTATGGATGGCCTTAAAAAAATACCTGGAGTTGTATGTCAAAAGCCAACAGGTGCTTTCTACATAGTTGCTAAGTTACCTGTTCCAGATGCAGAAGATTTTGCTAAATACTTATTAACTGAGTTTAGTAAAGATGGTAAAACTGTAATGGTAGCACCAGCAGGTGGTTTCTATGCTACTCCTGGTCTTGGAAAAGATGAAGTGAGAATATCTTATTGTTTAAATTGTGATGATTTAAAAGATGCTATGGGTCTTCTCAAAGTAGCACTAGAAGAGTATCAAAAGTTAAAGAATAAATGATTATAAAAAAATTTCCATAATTATTTATGGAAACTTTTTTTTCTAATATCCAGTTATACCTTTCACTTTCAATACGAAATCCCATGCTAGTATATAATTGTAAGGCTATATAATTAGAGCTCTTTACTTTTATTATTATTTTATTAAATCCACTGGAGTACATCATTTTTAAAAGATAGATTAACAATGCCTTACCATATTTTTTCCCCCTAAATTGTTTTAATATACCAAAATTCACTATAACAGGTACATCATTTTCCATTATAATTTGACCATAACCTATATACTCATTATTTTGCTTTAGAAAAATTGCCCCTCTTTCAAAATAGTAATCTTGAGCTTCATCAAAATATATATCCTCTAAAGTCAAAGGAATTCTCGTATCAGCTTTAAATATTTCATTTTGTATTTCACATCTTTTTTGTTCATCCTTTCCCTTTTGAAATATTTTGAATTGAAGCTTTTCGTCAAAAATTAACGGTATATTTTCAAGTAAATTCTTATAAAGGGTTAAAGTTCCCTCTCTTTTTTTAAATCCAATACTTTTTAATAAGTTGAAATTATAATTATTGTTTTGACACATATATTTTATAGTACAAGGCTCTTTTATAGTGTTTATTAGATACTTATAAGGCAAACTATCTGGTGCAATGCAGTTGCATAATACATTCATGGCGTTTATAGTACGCATCTTATTATAAGAGACATCAGACCAAATATAGCCTATATAGTGTAAATCTTTTTTAATAAGTTTTACCCTTCTTCTTAAAATTAGCTGCTTAGCAAAATTATACCTATCATAGGTTTTAAAAAAATCCTCGTTTACAGGATTAAATAAATATCTTTTATTGTTTAACTCCCTAAAATACTTTAGATTCTTGTTTGTTAGTTTCACGCATTTATACATACTCTATTTTTCCCCATAGGATTGTTATTTAATATAAGTATAAATTTAAAATAAATCTTGGTCAAATATATAAAGAGACCATCTCAGGTGATGATCTCTTATATATTTGAAGCTTTTACTTCTACAACTTGCTCAAATATACCTCTCTTTATTTCAGTTGCTGTCATATTTCTGGCATGGAACTTTTCAGTCATATAATTACATGCATCCCAAGGATTTATTTTACTTCCGCAGGTAAACACATCTACGGCGGCATAACCAAGTTCAGGCCATGTGTGAATAGTTAAGTGAGATTCAGATATTATTACTACTCCACTTATTCCTTGAGGCTTAAATTCATGAAAAGCAACTTCTCTAACTTCGGCACCTGCCTTTATCGCAGAATCAATCATAATTTTTTCTATAAAATCTTTATTATTTAATATTTTAGCATCACATCCATAAATCTCTGCTAAAATATGTCTTCCTAATTCATGCATGCTTTAATTTACCCCCTTAGAAAAAAATACAACAATTAAATTTTATCAAAAATAAGAGAAAAGTCAATATAAATATAACTATTAAAATATTAGTTTACAATAGCTCTATTTAATTAAATATTGCTCTTATTTCCTATGTATATTGTATAAGAAATTAGAATTTATACATAGTTTTTATTTTCTAATCCTTACTTCAGGGTAGTAAATTAAAAATACTTAACTTAGATTTCATCTACTTCTTTTATACTTAAAGCTATTTTTTCGCTATCTTTATTTACTTCAAGGATCTTTGCTTTTATTTCCTGACCTATTTTAAGTACATCTTCTGGTTTATCTATTCTCTTATGGCTTATTTGGGATATATGAACTAATGCATCTACACCTGGCTCTAATTCAACAAATGCACCAAAATTTGCAAATCTGACTACTTTACCAAGAACTACATTGCCGACAGGATATTTTATGTCTACGTTGATCCATGGGTCTTCCATGAGCTTTTTTAGAGATAAAGATAATTTTTTCTTTTCTCTATCAATGTCTAAGATGTAAACTTTAATCTTATCTCCAATTTTTAAAACATCACTTGGTTTTCCAACTCTTCCCCAGGAAAGTTCAGATACATGTAGAAGCCCGTCAACTCCTTGTACATCAACAAATGCCCCAAAATCAGTTAATCTTCTGACTTCACCATCTACTACAGTATCTTTTTCAAGCACATTCCAAGTCTGTTCTTCCATTTTTTCTCTTTCCATTCTCAAAAGGTCTCTTCTTGAAGCTACTATTCTGGTACCTTTCTTTTCTTCTTTAAATTCAATTATAGTTACATCAAGTTCTTTATCTACATATTGTGAAAGATCATCTACATGATATAATTCTACATGAGAAGCAGGTATAAAGACCCTAGCACCTTTATAATTGGCAACAAGACCTCCATTTACAGCTTCTTTTACAATAACCTTTAATACCTGATTATTTCCATTAGCTTCTTTTAATTCTTTATAAGCATTTTCCCTCTCTAATTCTATCTTAGATAATACCACATATCCATCTTCATTTTGTCTTCTTATTACTTTAACATATAATTCATCTCCACAATGAATTAATTCTTCTAAGTTGTCACTTTCATTTTTTGTTATTTCACGTTTTGGAAGTACACCTTCTGATTTATATCCTATATTTAAAAAAACTTCTTTTGGATTTACAGATATTACTGTACCCTTAATTTTTTCACCTAATATTATTTGTGTATCATTTTTGTCCATATAAGATAGTTGCTCATTTAGTTCTAAATTTTTGTCATCACTCATTTTTAAAATTGCCTCCTTTATTATCCAATCTGGTGTTGAAGCTCCTGCTGTAACACCTATAGTTTTAATTTTATTACAGTTACTTATATCATCAGGTATTTCTCCTGAATTTTCAACATAAATAGTATTATTGCAGTTATCTTTACATATTTCATAAAGTTTAGTGGTATTAGAGCTATTTTTGCCACCTATTACTACCATCATATCTACTTCTTTAGAAATATCTGCTGCTGCCTTCTGACGAAATTCTGTGGCACTGCATATAGTATTAAAAGCAATAAATTCTTTGCACTTTTTAGCTACTATACTAAGTACTTTTTGCCAGTTAGATTGTTTCTCCGTAGTTTGAGAAACTATACACAGTTTTGATGGTAATTTTCCCAAATTAGAGCCATCTTTAGATATAAAAGCCTTATTTTCACACCATCCATTTATTCCAATTACTTCAGGATGATTTTTATCTCCTACTATTAATATAGAATACCCTAATTTATAATATTCTTGTACTTTTCTTTGTATATTTAAAACATATGGGCAAGTTGCATTTACTATGTTTACTTTTTTGTTTTTTAAAGTAAAAAATATTTTTTCGGGAACACCATGAGAACGTATTATAACCACATCATCTTCCCTTAGATTATCTATATTATTTATTTCTATAGGATATATACCTTTTTCCTTTAATTTATTTACTACATCACTATTATGAATCAAAGGACCTAAAGTATATATTTTTTTATTAAATTTTTTTTGAGCCTTTAAGGATTCTTCTACAGCTCTTTTTACTCCAAAGCAAAATCCAGATTTGTCTGCTAAAATAATGTTCAATTTTATCACCTTAATTATTTTATCTATGTTCTTCAATATATTTTTTTATATAGGATGAAATTATTTGTACAACTTCAGAAAGAGAGAGAAAAGATGAATCTATCTCTACAGCATCTTCTGCCTTTACAAAAGGTGAAGAGGACCTATGTGAATCTATATGATCTCTTTTAATTATATCATTTAGTATTTCGTCATAGTTTACAGATATATTTTTTTCACTCAGCTCATTATATCTTCTTTTAGCTCTTTCCTCTGGACTGGCAGTTAGAAAAAATTTTAAAGGTGCATTTTTTAAAACAACACTGCCAATATCTCTTCCATCCATAATTACATTATATTCCCCTGCCATCTTCTGTTGCAACTTTACAAGTAATTTTCGAACATCAGAAATTGCAGCATAATTGGATACAGTATTACTTATTGTAGGATGCTTTATACTTTCTGTTAAGTCTTCCCCATTTACAATTAACTTCTCTCCTTCAAAATGCATTTTAAGTGATTTTGTGATTTCACATACTCTATTTACATCTGTGTAACTTATATTTTGTCTTATACACATAAGAGTAACTGCTCTATACATAGCTCCTGTGTTTATGTACATAAAATTAAATTTTTGGGCTACGATATTTGCTATGGTGCTTTTACCTGCAGCTGCAGGTCCATCTATTGCTACAGATATTTTCAAAATGTTATTCCGCCTTTCTTAAAATAGTCAATATAAGGATAAAAATTTGTATATCTACATTCTATTATAATTCTATATAAAACTATAAAATCCTTTATTTTATGATCTTATATAAAATTAGTTATTTTCTTAAATATGCCCAATATCATTTCCTGCTAAAAAACCAGTAGATAAAGCAATTTGCATGTTAAATCCTCCCGTATAAGCATCTACATCTATTACTTCTCCACCAAAATACAAGTTTGAAACTATTTTAGATTTCATATTAGATGGATCTATTTCTTTAACAGTTATACCACCAGAAGTTACTATAGCTTCAGCTATAGGGCGAAGTCCTTTTATATTCATTGATAAATTTTGAAGCAAATTTACTAATGTATGTCTTTCAAATTTTGTTATAGAATTAACTTTTTTATTTGGATCTATATTACTCAAACTTACAATTACATCTATTAACTTTTTAGGAAGCAGGTCATCTAGGGAATTTTTAAAACTTTTATTTGAATACTTAAAAAAGTCCTTTTGTATTCTTTTATCTAATTCTTCAAAGCTAAGTGCAGGCTTTAAATTTATAACTGCCTTTAAATTATGTTTGTTCTCTACAACTCTACTCCCACTTAATACTATAGGCCCAGAGATGCCAAAATGGGTAAACAACATTTCTCCAAATTCCTCATATAATGTATTTTTTTTAGGATCTATTATACTTAGCTCTACATTCTTTAAAGAAAGTCCTTGAAGAGATTTGATCCAATCATCACTTATTTCTATTGGTACTAAAGCGGGATTTATAGGTGTTATAGTATGGCCTAAATCTTTTGCCATTTTATAACCATCCCCGGTAGAACCAGTTTGGGGATAAGACATCCCCCCTGTACACAATATAAAATAGTCGCCTTTCATTATGGAGCTATCTTGAAGCTGAATTGATTCTATACGATTTTCTCTACAGATAAATTTGATAACCTGGGAGTTTAATTTTATAACAACCTTTTTTCTAAGCAATTCTTTTTCCATAGCACCAATTAAGTCTGAAGATTTATCAGATTCAGGAAAAACTCTATCTCCTCTTTCAACTTTCAATTTAACTTTTAAATTATTGAAAAAATTTATAGTATCATTGTTTGTAAACGAATAAAGAGAACTGTATAAGAAATTCGGATTTCGAGGAATATAATCAAAAAATTCACTTATATCTTTTGAATTAGTTATATTACACCTTCCTTTTCCGGATATAAACATTTTCTTACCTAACTTGTTGTTTTTTTCAACTAAAACGACATCATTATTTTTTGCTGCATTTATGGCTGCCATCATACCGGAGGGACCACCACCAATTACTATTACTTTTGACATTAATCTACACACCTTATTTTCTCATATATAATACATATAGCACTTCTATTATAGTAATATACTATAATCATTTATTCAATATAAATATGATATATATTGATAATAAGGCATTTTCAAAGAAATAACTAATCAGTATGCTAGCCTATTTTTTATCATACTGCGTCGGTAGAACCCTTAGATAGGATTCACTATCTGCGGAACCTGCCTCCTTGTCTGATAAAAGATATTCGTCGCATCTTTGACTTGTTATTTTCTTTCAAATGCCTAATCTAAAATGGACAAATTCAAAATAAATTCGTCCCTTGTAGAAAATTCATTTTTAATTTTGTTCTCTAAAAGAATATACTTGGTATTCTTTCCAAATGTCTTCTAAATCTGAAAAAGTGGAAGATATTTTATCCTTTTCTTGCATACCTACAGCTACGATTAAAGCATTGATTACACTTAAAGGTGCAACTAGTGAATCTACAAAAGAAGCCATATTACTCTGAGCTATTAATGTGTAATCTGCTCTTGCTGCAAGTGGCGATAGAAGACTATCTGTAATAGCAACTACTTTTGCATTTCTACTTTTAGCAAATGTTAAAGATTCAATAGTTCTTACTGCATATCTTGGAAATCCTATACCTATTACTAAATCATCTCCAGTTAAATTTATCATCTGTTCAAAAATATCACTTATTCCATATCCAACAACTTTTACATTATCCAATATCAAATTTAAATAAAATCCTAAAAAATCTGCAATTGCAGTGGAACTTCTAAGACCTATTATATATATTTTTTTAGCTTTGAATATGTTTGTAATTACATCGTCAAAAGTTTTATGATTTATCTTTTCTAGTGTAGCTCTTATATTTTCCATATCTGATTTTAAAACACTTTTTAATGGACTTTCTTGACTTACAAAATCATTTGACAATTCAATTCTTTGCACTGTAGTTAATTTATTCTTTATTAGTTCTTGAAGAGATTTCTGCAATTTAGGATATCCTGAAAATCCAAGTTCATTTGCAAATCTAACCACTGTTGATTCACTTACACCTACACTTACACCTAATTTAGCAGCTGTCATAAAAGCAGCTTTATCATAATGTTTTAATATATATTCAGCTATTAATTTTTGTCCTTTACTCAATCTAGGAAATTTAACTTGAATTGTTCGTATCAGGTCATGGTTGTCAACATTCTCCATTTGCTTCATTCCTTTCTTTCATTGCTATAATTATTGCAATATTTACTTCAGTTTAACATCTATTGACCAAATTTTCAATAGATTATTCATTTGTTTATCTAATTTTTCCCTTAATTTTTTGTATATTCCTTGATAATTGATACTTTTATTAGGAATAAAGCAATACACAAATTTAATTTTTTATATATTTTATTTCATCATCATTCAAATATCTCCATTTTCCTTCTTCTAAATTTCCTACATTTATATTACCTATAGAAATTCTAGTCAAAGATATTACAGGATGGCCAATGGCATCACACATCTTTCTTATTTGTCTGTTTTTTCCTTCATGTATTTTTATCCTAACTTTGGAATTATTCTTGCTCTTATTTATATTAAGTATGTTAAAATCTGCTTTGGCTGTTATATAGCCATCTATATTCACTCCATTTTTAAATTTTTCTATATCTTCCTTTGAAGGGATTCCCTTTATAACTGCAACATAGACTTTATTTTTCTCCATTTTAGGATGTGCTACTTTATTGTACACTTCTCCATCGTTAGTAAGTATAATGATACCAGAAGTGTTATAATCCAATCTACCTATTGGATATATTCGTTCTTTTACTTTGACAATATCTAAAATAGTATTCCTTCCGCGGTCATCCTTAACTGTAGAAACATATCCTGTGGGTTTATTCAATAGTATATATACTGTTTTGCTTTCTTTTTCAATTTCTGCATTATCTACAGTAATTATATCTATCTTGTCATCAATTTTTGTTCCTAAGCTTTTAATAGTTACTCCATTTACTTTAACCCTTCCCTGCAATATTATGCTTTCACATTTTCTCCTTGAAGCTATACCACAGTAAGCCATATATTTTTGTAATCTTTCTACCATAATTAACACCTACCTATAAGTTCTTCAATTCACAGCTCATAATTTATGTATACAATATAAATAATCCTCAATGACATTGCCATTAAGGATTATTTATATTATTCCATTTCCTGTATACTTATTTGTCTTATATGTTTTGTGTGATTCCACTCTTTATTATTCTTGTCCAATATACCCTGTATTGTTATAGGTATCCATGTTAAGGTATAGATACCATATAAAAGATACCATATAAAAACTTTAAAACAATTTTTACCACATAATAAAGATACACCTATTAAAAACACTAAGAGATATAATATATTTCCAATTAACATTTCATAGAAAGTTGGAGACGTAAATACATATGAAAGCACAATTATATTTAAAGAATACAATGCAAATACAGAAAACATTTTTTTAGAAAGTTTACTCTCTAAAAGCATTATTAAGGGAGTAAATAGAAACTGAAATATACTAAAAATTTTCCATTCAATCGATGAAAACAGCGAATTTATAACAAATATATTTAGGCCATGTGGATTGTTGTTTTGCAGTATAGTTAAGAGTGCTGAAACTCCAAGTAATAAAGTTACAAAAGGTTGTATTGTATATATTGCACAATCAAATGCTGTAAAGCTTCTGTTTACAATAGATTTTTTTATAAGCTTAAAGAAAAACCTAGAAGCAACATCAGTAAAACCCTGCATCCATCTTTTCCTTTGAGTCCAAGATTGTTTTAAGGTCAAAGGTTTTTCATCATAAACTATTGCATTGTGAGCCCAACCAACTTTTTCGCCATTTAATACTAGTTTGCATGTAAACTCCAAATCTTCAGTTAAGCAAGTAGCACCCCAACCTAATTTCTTCAATATATCTGTTTTCATACAAAATCCAGTTCCACCTATTTGAGTTGACAATCCAAGATTTGATCTAGAAAGTTGAAAAAGTCTGTTTGTAGACCAGAAAGAAATTGAATAGGAACCTGTTATCCATGAATCATTTGGATTTTTGCTATCTATGTAACCTTGAACAACTTTATATCCTTTGCACAATTTATAATTCATTTCAGTTAAAAAATTTTTTGAAACTAAATTATCTGCATCAAAGATAGCTACTGCATCGTATTTACGATCCATTTTAAATATTTTGTTAAACATCCACTCAAGAGCATAACCTTTTCCTTTTTTATCAGGAACTTTTCTTTCGCATACATTAACACCGTATTTTTTTGATATAGATGCAGTATTGTCGTCACAATTATCTGCAATCACAAAGATATCATACATATTTTTAGGATAATCAATGTCTTTTAAGCTTTCTATTATTTGTGCAATTACCATTTCTTCATTATGAGCTGCCACTAAAAGTGCAAAAGTATTTTTAGGTGTGCATTTTTCAGCGCCATTATCCTTTTTTTTGTATAATCCAAATAGAGAAAGTATTAGGTAGTAAGATGCAAGTATACAAACTAATATTTGGAAAATAAATGTAGAATTAAAAATAAACCCTTTCATCATAAAATCCTTCCTTAATATATTTACTCTATTATTTTATATAACGAATAAACATAATTATCGTATATCATAATACCACAAATTTTTAGTCATACTGTATTTGTTGTAATATTCTGATTAATATATATATCCATACTATAATTTTTTTTAATAGTCAAGTGACTTTGTATTACTAAAAAATATAATTTGCATATTTTCAACTATGTTATAATTATCCTGAAACATAGATATTTTAAGGGGTGATAAAATAATGGAACATATAATAAATTGTAAAGGTCTAAAATGTCCTCAACCAGTAATAAATACTAAAAAATACTTTGATTCCATAGAAAAAGGAACTGCTACTGTTGTTGTGGACAATGAAGTCTCAAAAAATAATGTATGCAAGTTTGCTAAGAGCAATAGTTTTACTGCCAAAGTAGAACAAAAGGAAGATCTATTCTATATAACTATTAAAAAAGATGCTAGTAATTGTGAGCTATGTGAGTCTAATCAACAGAAACTGACTATAGTTATATCAAATAATAAACTTGGACTTGGCGATGATAAACTTGGGACCACTTTAATGAAAAGTTATCTATATGCGCTGAGTGAAAGTGAATATCTTCCAACTAACTTAATATTTTTAAATGGTGGTGTAAAACTAACAGTAGAAGGTTCCGATTGCATTGACAATTTAAAAGTGCTCGATAAAAAAGGAGTAAGCATATACAGCTGTGGAACTTGCCTTGATTTTTATGGTGTAAAAGAAAAATTATCTGTAGGTGAAATAACTAATATGTATGATATAGTTGAAAAAATGAATTCTTCAGATAAAACCATAAAGCTGTAATTTAAGCTTTTACATTCACCTGTTCATCAGATATAATGAAAAGTTACTTATTTCTTTTCATTATATCTGATTGAATTACAACACGCAGTTTAATAATTAAGCACCTTATTAATTTTTAGTGCAAAAAAGTTAGGTCATATATATCTTTTCTTCTGTTTTTAATAATGGGTAAAGACTCTCTAACATCATTTATATAGTCTAAGTCTAATTCAGATATTAGTATTCCCTCTTTTTCATCTAATATATCTGTTATTGTTCCCCAAGGATTTACTACAAGAGAATGTCCATAAGCTACATAGGAATAATTTATATCTCTAGCAGGTGATATTCCTGCTATGTAAATTTGATTATCCACTGCCCTGCTTCTAAACAAAAGTTGCCAATGATCTGGACCAGTAGTCATGTTAAAAGCTGCTGGAATAAATATTATTTTAGCACCATTAAGAGCCATTAATCGTATGAGTTCAGGAAATCTTATGTCATAACAAATCGCTATACCTATCTTTCCCCATTTTGTATCTATTATTGTAATTTTATTACCTGGAGTTAAAACTTTAGATTCTTTAAAAGTCATCTTATTTTTTATATCTATATCGAATAAATGTATTTTCCTATATTTGCCTATTAAATTTCCATCCTTATTGAATACAAAGGAAGTATTATAGACATTCCCCTTATGGTCAAGTTCTGGTATAGAACCTCCTATTAAAAGTATCCTTTTTTCTCTTGATACAGAGGAAAGCATTTCTAATGTATCTCCATAACAATATTCTGCTTCTGCATATTCTCTAAAATTTTTGATGTCATAAGGACAGTTAAACATTTCAGGTAGAACTACTATATCTGCCCCTTTATCGGTAGCTTGTACTATCATGCTTTTTGCTTTTTCTATATTACTTTTTTTAGAACAACTTAAAACTTTCATTTGGCATAAACCTATTTTTACCACAAAAACACCTCTTAAAATTAAATCATTTCATTTAATTGTTAAAATATATTATAGCCATAAGTTGTATAATTTATATTATAACATTAACTCTAATTTATTACTCCAGACTATTTAAGTTTTCGAAAAAATTTCATAATTTAATAATGCTTATACGATTATTGTTTTTAAAATTACTACAAAAAATCTATTGCTTAAAAATAGGTAAAATTATATAATTTTTATGATATTACTATAGATAAGAGGGAGATTATTTAATGAAACAACATTCACTTTCAAGGACTGAATTATTAATTGGTAAAGAAGCTTTGGAAAAATTGAAAAACAGTACAGTGGTTATATTTGGATTAGGAGGCGTAGGTAGTTTTAGCCTTGAGGCTATAGCCAGAGCAGGTATAGGCCACATTGTAATTGTAGATGATGATACTGTTTGTTTAACAAATATAAATAGACAAATACAAGCTAACTTTCATACAATAGGTAAATATAAAGTAGATGTTTTAAGAGACAGGGTTTTAGATATAAACCCTAATTGTAAAATAGAAGCTTACAAGACCTTTGTAAAGGAAGACAACATAGATGAAATCATACCAGATAAAACGGATTATGTAATAGATGCAGTGGATACTGTATCTTCCAAAATATCCTTAATAATGTGGTGTAAAAAACACAATGTTGATATAATAAGCTGCATGGGTACTGGAAATAAATTAGACCCTACTAAATTTAAGATAGCTGATATATATGATACGAAAATATGCCCTTTAGCTAAAGTTATGAGGCATGAACTTAGAAAAAGAGATATAGATAGGGTAAAAGTACTTTATTCAGAAGAAATCCCTAGAAAGCCCAAGATAGATGAGGTTGTAACTTGTAAGGAAGGATGTGTATGTGCAGGAGGATCTAGAAAATGCCTTGCCAAACGTCAGATACCGGCTAGTAATTCTTTTGTACCTCCTGTAGCAGGAATGATAATAGGTGGAGAGGTTATAAAAGACATAATAGATATGTAAACTTATATAAAGATACAGACTTTAACTACTTATATTTTAGTCTGTGTCTTTTTAATTTGTAAAGAAATATAGCATTAATCTTGTGTGTATTTACCATATATGTTGTCTAGATCACTTTTGTAATTGAAATTGGTAAACATGCTTAGTGAATTATCATATTTTTCTTTTATAGTTTCTGGTATATATTTTATATTAGTGCCTTCTATTATTTTTCTAATAGATAATCTTCCAGCATCTATACCCCGTTTAAAATAAGGTACAAGATCTTTAGAATAAAAAGAATACAATGGCTCTATATCTTTTCCATTGTGAGCCATTATAACATGGAATTTTTTTTCTTTTGTAAAATTCATCATGTATTTTATATATTCTAGATTTACACAAGGCATATCACAGGCTATAAAAAATGTATAAGGTGACGAGGAGTAATTAAGTCCTGTAAATATTCCACCTGCAGGTCCATATTCTTTTTTTAAGTCTTCTACTACAGTATATTTTATATTTCCAAATTTGTATTTGTTTTCGGCTACAAAAAACACTTCATCAAATATATTTTCTAATTTTTCAGCTGTTAGTTCTATTAGAAGTTTATCTCCCATTTTTATTTTACTTTTATCAAATCCCATTCTACTACTTTTTCCGCCACACAAAATTGCTGCTGTATATTTTTCTTTCAATTTTTTCCCTCCTAAATTCTTTATATTTTATATTTTATCATTTATTTTTTGTAATATCTAGTTTGGTTTACATTTTTTTAATTTACATAATATTTATACTGTTAACTAATTACATTTATAAGACAAATATAAGATTTTACTAAAAAAATTCATTCATTTTTATCAAAATCTTATATACTATAAATATATATATGCTACTATATATTTATACTACAAATTTAGCTAGAAGGAGACTTTTTAAAATGTTTGATTCTAAATACAAACCTATGGACAAAATACTATGGAAAGGCAGAGTTGATAGTGAAACTAATTTTGATGCTTTCAGATGGCATCAATGGATTAAATGCATTGATTTAAGAAAAGATAATCTTTCTCCTTATACTGGTAAGCTGGGATTTGGCTTTATTGGATTCTGCTGTGATGAAGGTGTAAGACGTAATAATGGGAGAACAGGTGCTTCAAAAGGTCCGGAAAGTATTAGAAAAGAAATGGCAAACCTTCCTTGCTTTTTTACAAAAGACGTTAATTTATTTGACTTTGGCAATATTATTTGTGATGATAATTCTTTAGAAGAAAGTCAGGAACTACTTTCAAAAGCAGTATCTAAAATATTAAGTTTAAATCTCTTCCCCATAATTCTAGGTGGAGGCCATGAAACTACTTTTGGAAATTACAAGGGAGTATTAAATCACTTAAGTAACCATACTAAAGCTCCAGACATTGGCATTGTAAATTTTGACGCTCATTTTGATCTCAGACCTTATAAAAAAGGTTCCAGTTCAGGAACAATGTTCAGACAAATTCACGATCTCAATGTAGACAAGGGAATTGACTATTCATATTTTTGCATGGGTATACAAAATCACAGTAACACTGTAGATCTTTTTAAAACAGCACATAAATTTGGAGTAAAATATGTACTAGCCAAAGATGTAACTAACGATACTGAGTGGAATACCTTAGATAAGCTGAATGATTTTATTAAAAAACATGATGATATTTACATAACAATATGCTCTGACGTATTTACTTCATCTTACGCACCTGGAGTAAGTGCTACCCAATCTCTAGGACTTGACCCAGAAAAAGTTTTAAAATTCTTAAAATACATATTAAAATCCAACAAAGTAGTAAGTTTTGACATATGCGAGGTTTCTCCTAGATTTGATCAGGATAAAACTACGGCAAATTTAGCTGCTGTCATAATATTTTCAGTAGTAAATACATTATGTACAATAAATAATCTATTTGTAGGTTATTAATGATTCAATCTAGTAAACATACATTTAAAAGAAAAGCTAACCTTTTTGATGTTAGCTTTTCTTTTAAATAAAAATTTTAAAATTAATACATGCGCAGATAGATGTCTTGATTTTATTAATGGTAGTTAATCATAAAAGCTATACATAGTGTAAAGAATGCAGCAATATAAACTAGTACTATAAAGCTCCATATAAATTTTAACCATTTTCCAAAGGAAACTTTTGTATATGCTAAGTAACCAACTACAACGGCTACAGTTGGAAAAGCCAAATGTGCAAAACCATCACCAAATTGGAAGGCTAATATAGCAATTTGTTTGTTTAAATGTATTATTTCGGATAATGGAATCATGATTGGCATAGTAGTCATAGCTAATCCACTCCCAGAAGGAATTAAAAATGTTAAAAGTGATTGAATTATAAACATTAAAAATGAACTATGGAGAACTTCTTGTATTTTAAGTATTTTAAAATTACTGCGGATGCAGGTTATGAAAGTGAAGAAAACTATGTTTATGTTAAAGAGAACGGACAGTTATCATATATTAAACCAGCAAATTATGAAATATCAAAAACAAGAAAATATAAAAATGATATAAGCCG
>NZ_LITT01000063.1 GCF_001636845.1 Clostridium ljungdahlii | reverse complement strand
AATCTGTTAAATCCATCTCCTCAATAAATTGACTTAGCAAACGCACCGAATCATCATCTGGAATCATGTACTCAATATTTAGTGGAAGTTTTAATTGATAATTTCCACGATTTGAAGTATAATTTTTGTGTAAATTAATGTATTTTGTCATATATTAATTTTACCATAAATCTTTCACTCTTCCGAGTGAGAGATTTATTTTTTTATACAAAAACTGTCACACTAATTTTTTTAGTGCGACAGTCCCTTTATTTTATTTAAACCATTTAACACGTTTTATATATCATACATATAAAATTAAATAGTATTAATTCTGCTTAATTTAAATGCACCTACTATTCCTCTACTTGTTTATCATCTGTATCATCACTACAATTTATCTTAGCAATTGCAACAACCCTCTGTTCTTCATCTGTTCTCATGAGAGTAACTCCCATAGTATTTCTATTTGTAACAGAAATCTCAGATACATTGAGCCTTATAGCTACATTACTGCTATTTATGAGCATCATTTCATCCTCATCTTTTACAACTCTAGCACCAACTATTAAACCGGTCTTCTCTGTAACTTTGTAAGTGATAATTCCTTTTCCACCTCTTCTATGAATAGTATATTCGGATACTGGAGTTCTTTTACCAAATCCATTCTCACTAATTACAAGAACATCTTGAGACTTATCTACGATATCCATAGCTACAGCTATATCACCAGTTCTTAAAGTTATGGCTCTTACTCCTGTCGTATTTCTTCCTGTAGGTCTTACATCATTTTCACTGAATCTTATAGCATATCCATTTTTAGTGAAAATAAGAATTTGACTCTTACCTGTAGTCATTCTAACTCCTATAAGTTCATCTTCATCTTTTAAATTTATAGCATTTAATCCATTTTTTCTTATAGAAGCATACTGACTTATCTTAGTCTTCTTTATCAATCCACATCTAGTAGCCATGATAAAATAATTGTCCTTATCAACTTCCTTAAAGGATATAACTGCTTGAATTTGCTCGTCTCCTTGTAGAGGTATTAAATTAACTAAATTTGTTCCTTTAGCCGTTCTACCCGCATCAGGGATTTCATAACCCTTTAATTTATACACTTTACCTTTGTTAGTGAAAAATAAAATATTATTGTGGGTTGATGTAATAAATATGTGCTCTACAAAATCATCCTCTTTTGTAGACATTGCTTGTATTCCCTTTCCCCCTCTTCTTTGGGAAGAATAGGTATCAGCAGAAATTCTTTTTATATATCCTGAATGAGTTAGAGTTATTACTACTTCCTGCTCTTCAATAAGATCTTCAATATTTATATCATCATTGCTTATTTGTATTTCAGTTTTTCTTTCATCACCATATTTATCTCTTATCTCAATTAATTCATCTTTAATTATCTTCAACAGCAATTCTTTATTTTCTAGTATTTCCTTCAGATGTTTTATTGTTTCCATCAATTCATTATATTCATTTTCAATTTTTTCTCTTTCAAGACCTGTAAGTCTTTGAAGTCTCATATCCAAGATAGCTTGAGCCTGTTTTTCTGAAAGACTAAATTCAGACATTAACCCATTCCTAGCATTTTCTGTAGTTTTAGATGATCTTATTAGACGTATTACCTCATCTATATGATCTAATGCTATTTTTAATCCTTCTAGAATATGAGCTCTAGCTTGAGCTTTATCTAAATCAAATTTAGTTCTTCTTGTTACAATTTCTTCTTGAAATTGTAAATAATATACAAGCATCTGCTTTAAATTCAGTACTTTTGGTTCATTATTTACAAGAGAAATCATTATAATTCCAAAAGTATCCTGCATCCTTGTATGTTTGTACAGCTGGTTAAGAGTTACATTAGGATTTGCATCTCTTTTTAATTCTATAACTATTCTCATTCCATCTCTATCTGATTCATCTCTAATATCAGATATTCCATCTATTTTTTTATTCTTAACAAGGTCAGCCATATTTTCTATAAGCTTCGATTTATTAACTTGATATGGAATTTCAGTTATTATTATTCTATTTCTACCCTTAACTTCCTCAATTTCAGCTTTAGCCCTTACTAATATTTTTCCTCTTCCAGTTTCATAAGCACTTCTTATGCCTGATGTGCCAATTATTATTCCTGCAGTTGGAAAATCAGGACCTTTTATAGAT
Source organism: Clostridium ljungdahlii (assembly GCF_001636845.1). Classification (GTDB taxonomy): domain Bacteria; phylum Bacillota; class Clostridia; order Clostridiales; family Clostridiaceae; genus Clostridium_B; species Clostridium_B ljungdahlii_A. The sequence continues at coordinate 159,167 of NZ_LITT01000063.1, read as the reverse complement.
GTCATAAGCTCACTAATTGTTATATCTGGATTGTCTATTATCATTATGACACCATTTATAACTTCAGTAAGATTATGAGGTGGTATATTTGTAGCCATACCTACTGCTATTCCAGCAGAACCATTTACAAGCAAATTAGGAAATCTTGAAGGTAAAACTGAAGGTTCTTTTTCTTCACCATCAAAGTTTGGGACGAAATCTACTGTATTTTTATTTATTCCCCTTAGCATTTCAAGTGTTATCTTATTCATTTTAGCTTCAGTATACCTCATTGCTGCCGCACTATCTCCATCTACTGAACCAAAATTTCCATGACCATCAACTAGAGTATACCTGATAGAGAAGTCTTGTGCCAATCTAACTAGAGCATCATAAACTGCTGTATCACCATGAGGATGATATTTACCTAAAACATCTCCTACAATTCTTGCACACTTCCTATAGCCCTTCTCAGGAGTAAGTCCTAACTCATACATAGAGTACAGTATTCTTCTGTGAACTGGCTTTAATCCATCACGTACATCTGGAAGTGCACGGCTTACAATAACACTCATAGCATAGTCTATATAACTTTTCTTCATTTCACGGCTTATGTCTACTGGTAAAATTTTTCCTTCATCAAACATCTATTACACCTCTCTACTTATATATCTAAGTTTACAACTTTTTTAGCATTTTCTTGTATAAAATTTCTACGAGGTTCTACCTTGTCACCCATAAGTATAGTAAAGATTTCATCAGCAGCCATAGTGTCCTCTACATTTACTTGAATAAGGGTTCTTGTTTCTGGATTCATTGTAGTATCCCAAAGTTGCTCTGAATCCATTTCTCCAAGTCCTTTATATCTTTGTATATCTACATTACTGTCTTTCCCACCTATTTCAGTAAGCAATACGTCTAATTCATCATCTGAATATGCATAGTATTCCTTCTTCCCTTTAGCTACTCTATATAAAGGTGGTTGAGCTATATAAACGTGACATTTTTCAACAAGCTCCTTCATATATCTGAAGAAAAAAGTAAGTAATAATGTTCTTATGTGCGCACCATCTACATCTGCATCTGTCATTATTATTATTTTATTGTATCTTATTTTATTTACATCAAAATCTTTTCCTATACCTGCTCCAAATGCCGTTATCATGGCTCTTATTTCTTCATAACCAAGTATTTTGTCAAGCCTTTGTTTCTCAACATTCATTATTTTACCACGAAGTGGAAGTATAGCTTGAAATTTTCTATTTCTACCTTGTTTTGCAGATCCACCTGCGGAATCACCCTCGACTAAATATATTTCACATTCAGAAGGATCTTTAGATGAACAATCTGCTAATTTTCCTGGAAGAGAAGTATTTTCAAGTATAGATTTACGTCTTGTAAGCTCTCTTGCTTTTCTTGCCGCTTCTCTAGCACGTGATGCCATAAGTGATTTATCAAGTATCATCTTCGCTACTTGAGGATTTTCCTGTAAAAAATTATTTAATGACTCTCCCATTATGCTGTCAACTATACCACGCACTTCACTATTTCCTAGTTTTGTTTTCGTCTGTCCTTCAAATTGAGGGTCTACAAGTTTTACAGATATAACTGCAGTAAGGCCTTCCCTTATATCTTCTCCTGATAGATTTTTGTCATTTTCTTTTAATATACCAAATTTTTTTGCATAATCATTAAATACTCTAGTAAGTGCTGACTTAAATCCAGCTAAATGAGTTCCACCTTCTACTGTATCTATATTATTAGCAAAAGCAAAAATATTTTCAGTATACCCATCATTGTATTGAATAGCAATTTCTACAGAGTAGTCATCTTTTTTGCCCTCTACGTATATAGGCTCTTTATGAATTGGTTGTTTATTTCTATTAAGATAAGTTACAAATGACTTTATTCCACCTTCATAGTGAAATATTTCTTCTTTATCATCTCTCTCATCTTCTAACCTTATTTTTATACCCTTGTTTAAAAATGCCAATTCTCTAAGCCTTTGAGCCAATGTATCATAATCATATTCTATTTCATCAAATATTTCTGCATCCGGTTTAAAGTGAATTTTTGTTCCGTGCTCCTCACTATCACCTATTATGTCAAGTCCACTTGCTACTTTTCCTCTTTTAAATACCTGTCTCCATATATGGCTTTCTCTTTTTACTTCAACTTCACAGATTTCAGACAGAGCATTTACAACTGATGCTCCAACTCCATGAAGTCCGCCGGAAACTTTGTATCCGCCACCACCAAATTTTCCTCCTGCATGTAGTATAGTCATTATAACTTCTACAGTTGGTTTTTTCATTTTATGGTGCATTCCAACAGGCATTCCTCTACCATTATCCGTAACTGTTATAGAATTATCTTTATGTATAATTACATTTATTTTATCGCAATATCCTGCCAGTGCCTCATCTATGCTATTATCAACTATCTCATACACTAAATGATGAAGCCCCCTTGAACTAGTACTTCCAATATACATTCCAGGTCTTTTTCTAACAGCTTCAAGACCTTCTAATACTTGTATTTGATTTTCATCATAAGTTTGCTTTTTTTCTTGCATCATACCTATATCCTCCTATTTTAGAGTTCGTAACATAAAATTTCTGACCTTTTAGCTAGTGTGGATGAAGATATAGGTGATAAATAAATTCTACTTTTTTTATTTACTTCCGCAATAATGAATGATTTAGGTTTATCTTTTGTAATTTTTTGAACAAATCCATCTTCTTCAGCCATTCTTAAAAATTGGGTTGTATCAGAATTATATGTTGAAGTTTCAATATCAAATATTCCAATTATATCTTTTATCGGAACAACTATATTTTCACCTAAATGTAAAAACATAACAATCTCCTTTCAAAATTAAATTCTATTCATCTTTCCACTCTTTACAATAAATATTTGATTTTCTTTTTTTACATTTTTTTTAATGCCGCCAATTCCTGTACCCGTTATAAATGTTTGTATTTCATTTATAGAATTTAATATATACTTTTGTCTATTTGCATCTAGTTCAGATAAAACATCATCCAGTAGCAAAACGGGATATTCTCCTGTAATTTCTTTTATTATTTCAAGAGACGCAAATTTCATAGTTAGAACTGATGTCCTCTGTTGTCCTTGGGAACCAAAGTTTCTTACATTTATACCATTTATGCTCGTAACAAAATCATCCCTATGTGGACCATAGAGGGTAATACCTTTTTCTATATCCCTTTGTCTATTAGTTTCCAAAACTTTAAACAAGCTGTTTTCTATATTATCTAAGTCTGTTATAGATGTTACATATTTAAATTCTATTTTTTCAGTTTGTGAAGTTATATCTTCATGAATAATTTTACCCATTTTGCTAAGTTTGTTTATGTATTTATTTCTGAGATCTATTATAACTGCACCATATTTAGACAATTGGATATCATATATATCAAGAATATCACTATTACTGCTACTCCGTTTTCTAAGCAATAAATTTCTTTCACTTAGGACCTTGTTATATTGAACTAAGTTATAATAATATCTTTTACTGAATTTACACAGCTCTATATCCAAAAACTTTCTTCTGAAAGAAGGAGATTCTTTTATTATTTTTAAATCTTCTGGAGAAAACATTACTACATTAAAAATTCCCATAAGTTCAGACAGTTTATTTACCCTTATAGAATTTATGTTTATTCCCTTTTTGCCTTCTTTGAATATCTTTATCTCTATTTTTTTATCATTTAAGTTGTGTGATGAACTATATACCCCAGCTTTTATATAAGCATATTTGCCATTCCAATTTATTAATTCCTTATCCTTATTTGTTCTTGGTGACTTGCCTATACTGCAATAGTATATACTCTCTAATATATTCGTTTTTCCTTGTGCATTATCTCCTATAAATACATTCAAATTTTTATCAAATTCTATTTCTAGTTCCTTATAGTTTCTAAAATTAATAAGTTTTAAATACTTGATATACATATAAAAACACCTATTTATAATTATATCACAATATATAATGCACATTTAATACTAAATTTCTAATTGCACCTATATAATTTTATAAGTTTTTTCTTGAAATTCAACTGTAAATCCTTGCGAAAGTTTTCTTCCTCTTCTCGTTTCCACTTCTCCATTTACCTTTACCATTCCATCTTTTATAAACATTTTAGCTTCAGAGCCTTGTGAAACAGCCCCGCACCATTTTAGAAAAGAATCTAATTTTATTATATCTGTATTAATTTTAATTTCATTCATTTTCTATTATCTCCAATTTTTTTATTTTTAATTGTTTAAAAGCCTTACAGGAAGTACTAAATAAGTGCAATTATCTTTATCCTTATTTTTGATTACGCATGGACTTACACTGCTGGAGAATTTCATAATAATTTCTTCTTCATCCATTATTTTTAAAACATCTATTAAGTATTTTGAATTAAATGCAATTTTTAGTGTGTCTCCTTGCAATAATATGTTTAGTTCTTCTCTGACCATTCCTAATTGAGAATTTGAAGTTATTATCATGTTGTTTTCTTCTATTTCTAACTTTATTAAATTGGTATTACTGTCTTTAGCCATTAGTGAAGCTCTTTCAATGCAACTTAAAAGTTCTTCTCTTTTAGCTGTTACTTGCAAATTAAATTCATCTGGAATTATAGAATTATATTTTATAAATTCACCTTCCAGTAATCTAGATATAATTTTAGTATTATCTAAATTAAAAAGTATGTGATTAGGTGTAAAAGTTATATTTACATTTTTATCATTATCTTCTAAGATTTTAGAAACTTCATTTAATGTTTTTTCTGGAATTACAGCATTTATTATGTTTTCTGTATTAAGATATTCTGATTTTAAAGCTAATCTATATCCGTCTAACGCTACTAAATTTAATTTTTTGTCCTTGATTTCAAATAAAATGCCTGTAAGTATAGGTCTGGTTTCATCTTGAGCTGCAGCGAAAATAGTACTTTTTATCATATCTTTTAGTATTTTTTGAGGTATTAAGAAAATAATATTTTCATTTATATTAGGTATTTCAGGAAAATCTTCTGCATTCATATGAATTAGATTAAATTTAGATTTTTGACATATTATTTCTATTGAATTATTTTCTGTAGTAGAAATATTTATATTGTCATTAGGTAATTTTCTTATAATTTCTCCAAATATTCTAGAATCAACTACTACAGATCCTTCTTCCTTTATTTCTGCATTTATTTTTGTTTCTATACTGAGGTCTATATCTGATCCAGTTAATTTAATTTGATTTTTACAGGTTGTAATAAGTAGACCATTTAATATTGGCATGCTGGATTTCCCTGTAATAGCTTTTTGTGCTATTGAAATAGCTTCTTGTAATTCTGTTTTTGTACATATAAAATTCATTTAATGTCCTCCTTTATTCACAATGTAGAAAGATATATAGAACATAGATAATTAATTAAATTTAGTAATAATAGTAGTAGGGACTGTGATTATGTGGATAACCTTTGAATGCGTTGATATTGAATAAAAAAATGCGAAAAATAATTGTGGATAAGTAATTGATAAAAATTGACGTTATCCACATAATTAGAAAAAAAAATATTAATATTTTTTATGCACAGTGTTATTACTAAATAATATTAACAGTTGTTGATATTTAATTTTGGTTTAGTCGTTTTGTTAAATCGCCTATAGCATTTTGAAGACTTTCATCCTGTTTTAAATTAGTTGATATTTTTTCATAGGCATGTATTACGGTAGTATGATCTCTTCCACCAAATTCTTCTCCGATTTTTGGCAAAGACATATCTGTAAGTTTTCTACACAAGTACATAGCTATTTGCCTTGGAAAAGCTACATTTCTTGTTCTTCTTGCAGATTTTAAATCATCTACTTTTAAGTTATAATAGTTGGCAACTACATCTTGTATTAAGTCTATAGTAACTTGTTTTGATTGTTTGCTTGAAATTATATCTTTTAAAGCCTCTACTGCCAAATCTATACTTATTTCTTTATTTGTAAGTGAAGAGAAAGCGACTATCCTTATTAGGGCACCTTCAAGTTCTCTAATGTTAGATTTAATTTTAGTAGCTATATACACCATTACTTCATTAGGAATATTTAAATTTTCCACGTCTGCTTTCTTTTTTAATATAGCCATTCTAGTTTCAAAGTCTGGTGGTTGAATGTCTGCTATAAGTCCCCATTCAAATCTAGATCTAAGTCTATCTTCTAATGTAGGGATTTCTTTTGGTGGTCTATCACTGGATAGAATTATTTGTTTATTAGCTTCGTATAATGCATTGAAGGTATGAAAAAATTCCTCTTGAGTTCTTTCTTTACCTGCAATAAATTGTATATCATCTATTAAGAGTACATCTATATTTCTATATTTATTTCTAAATTCTACATTTTTATCATCTTTTATTGAATTTATAAGCTCGTTTGTAAATTTTTCAGATGAAACGTATACTACTTTAGATTTACTATTATTGTTTAATATGTAGTGTCCTATAGCATGCATTAAATGAGTTTTGCCTAGTCCTACGCCTCCGTATATGAATAGAGGGTTATATGCTTTTGAAGGTGATTCAGCTACAGCAAGTGAAGCTGCATGAGCGAATCTATTACTATTGCCTATAACAAAGGAATCAAAAGTATATTTTGGATTTAGCATGGTTGACATTTCATCATTTACCAATACGGAATTTTTATTGTGTTTTTTGTTAGTATTGTCTAATGTTAAAGCTTCTTCTGATTCAGAGGCAATTAAAAATTTAATGTTGTATTTTTTTGAAGTAATTAATTTTAGAGCATTAGTTATTAGATTTTTATATTTACTAGTTAATATGCCTTTGGTAAGGTCATTTGGTACACTTAATATGAAGGTGTCATTTTCAATAGATACAGGAGTAATACTTTTAATCCATGTGTTAAAGCTTACTTCAGTAATTTCACCATTTATTATGTTTAAAGATTGTTCCCATATTTCTTTTGGATGGGCATTCATTTTGTATCCTCCAGTCTTAGAAAAATAATTCACAACATATTTACATGATTATAAACGTCATTATATTTTCTTGACATATGTTTATAAAAATATTCACATGTTTATAAATATGTTTATATCTTTTAAATAAAAAAAGTTATAAACAATAACCGTAAAATAAATATTAACATTATCTACAATGAATAATGTTAGTAAAATAGTTAAAAATGTATAAATGAATAGGAAGTTTATATAAAATAAAACAACTTATGCACATTTTTATCCACAGTTGTGGATAAGTTATATATTTTTAAAGTTATTAACAGGTCTCTATTTATAATATCAAAACCTAACTACCTATTCAAGAAGTTATCCACAAAAACCGATAAAAAATATTAACAGGTAATGTTTTTTATCCATTTTTGTAGTCGTCATTTTGTATTGACATTGTAACTTAGTGAATATATAATTTAATAGTAAAACTTTAGGATTTATAATTAGGTGAATTGATTGCTTTTATAAATGTTAGTTTACATGAGAGTAATGTATTTATTGCGCTCCATATATAATAAGTAAAGAAAAAATAAATGCTAAATTGGAAAGGAGTTGTGTTATAGTATGTGGATGACTTATCAACCAAAAAAGAAACAAAGAAAAAGAGAGCATGGCTTTAGAAAAAGAATGAGAACTTTGTCAGGAAGAAATGTTATTAGAAGAAGAAGACAAAAAGGTAGAAAGAGATTAACAGCATAAGGGCCGCTTTTGTGGCCTTTTTCTGCAAGCAGAAAAAAGGAGCAAAACATATGGATGTTTACAGAATAAAAAAGAATGCAGAATTTAGGGCTGTGTATAGAAGAGGAAAATCTTTTTCTAATAATCTATTAGTATTATATATTTACAGAAATAAAAAGGGTATAAATAGATTAGGTATATCAGTGAGTAAGAAGGTAGGAAAGAGTGTTATTAGAAATAGAATTAAACGATTAATCAAAGAGAATTTTAGGTTGAATATTGAAGACATAAAAGTTGGATATGATTTAGTATTTATAGCTAGGAATTTGTCAAATGGTAAAAGTTATATAGAAATAGAGAATTCCATGAAAAATTTAATTAAAAAAGCAGGTTTGTATAATAAATGAAAAAATTTTTAATTTTTTTAGTTAAATTGTATATGAAATATATATCACCTTTGAAGGGTCCATGTTGTAGATTTTACCCTACTTGTTCACAGTATACAGTAGAAGCATTGCAAAAATATGGTACTATAAAAGGTGGATTTATGTCTATAAAGAGAATATTGAGGTGTAATCCATTTTGCAAGGGAGGATATGACCCAGTTAAATAAATTTCGGGAGGTTTAGTATTTTGCAATATCTAAATAATGCTTTTGTTCAGTTTTTTGAGTTTTTACATCATAGTGTAACTTCCGTCATACCTAATCAGAATGTGTCTTATGGTATCGCAATAATTTTAATGACTATAATAATTAGAATTATAATACTTCCACTAGGTATAAAACAAGCAAGATCTTCACTTATAATGAATGAAATTCAGCCAGAAGTAAAAAAGCTACAAGAGAAATATAAAAAAGATCCTCAGAAAGCACAGCAAGAAATGATGAAATTATATAAAGAAAAAGGAGCAAGTCCTTTTAGTGGATGTTTACCGCTTCTAATTCAATGGCCTATTCTAATAGCTCTCTATTATGTTTTTAACAATCTATCAGGAATAAATGGCGTTAGTTTTTTGTGGATAAAAGATTTAGCTAAAACGGATATATTCCTTGCTATTTTATCTGGCATAACTACTTTCTTATCAGGATATCTAATGATGTCAGGTAATAGCGAACAAGCAAAGCAGTCAAAGAATATGAATATAGGAATGTCTGCAGTTATGGTATTTATGAGTATAAAGTTTAAAGCAGCTTTAGTACTTTATTGGGTTGTTAGTAATTTAATTCAAATAGCACAAACTGTTGTTTTGAAAAAGATTGAAATGAAAAAAGGAAATATTAAGGCTTAGGGGGTGGCCATGTGTTATGGATTTTATAGAAACGACTGGGAAGACAGTAGAGGATGCATTTAAAACTGCACTTTCTGAATTAAAAGTTGAAGAAGATAAAGTGGAAATGGAAGTTTTAGATGAAGGCAATAAAGGTTTTTTTAATATTATAGGAACGAGGCCAGCCAAAATAAGAGTTACGGTTAAGAGAGATTATATAAATGAAGCTAAAACATTTTTGAAAAGTATTTTAGATAAAATTAAGGTAGAGGCTGAAATAGAAATAAAAGAAGACAAAAATGGCATAAAAATGTATTTAACTGGTCAAGAAATGGGAATACTTATAGGATATAGGGGAGAAACGTTAGATGCACTTCAGTATCTTGTAAGTCTTGTAATAAATAAAAATCATGATACAGAATATAAGAGAGTTGTTTTAGACACAGAAAATTATAGATTTAAAAGAGAAGAAACACTAAAGAGACTTGCTAGAAGAGTAGCTGAAAAGGTTAAGAGGACAGGTAGAATAATTAAGTTAGAACCAATGAATCCTTACGAGAGAAGAATAATTCATTCTGCCCTTCAAAATAATATTTATGTGAATACATATAGCGAAGGTCAGGAACCCTTTAGAAGAGTTGTAGTGGATTTAAAGAAAGCCTAAAGGCTTTCTTTTTTACATTTAGAAAAATAAATGGGAGATACAAAATAATTATTTTTCCCATAATAATTTTAGACATTAGCTAGATGTAGATTATTTTATGTGTAGAAGTATACTTATAAATTATATTTTGAGGAAGTGAAATAATGAAAGAGTTTGATACAATAGCAGCTGTAGCTACTGTTTTAGGTGAAGGTGGCATATCGATTATAAGGATTTCAGGCTGTGATTCACTTAAAATAGTTAATAGTATATTTAAAGGAAAAAATAATAGAAATTTAATGAATATGAAACCTTATTCTATGAGATATGGTTATATAGTAGAAAAAAGTAGTGGTGAATTACTAGATGAAGTACTTGTTAGTTTTATGAAATCCCCTAAAAGTTATACTTCAGAAGATACAGTTGAAATAAATTGTCACGGTGGAGTTGTGGCAACTAAGAAAGTACTCGAGGAAGTTATTAAATCTGGAGCTAGAATTGCAGAGCCAGGAGAGTTTACAAAGAGGGCATTTTTAAATGGAAGGATAGATTTAAGTCAGGCGGAAGCGGTAATTGATATAATTAGAGCAAAAACTGAACTTTCGATGAAGTCAGCTGTACAGCAATCTACAGGTAAGATTTCTAAAGAAATTAACGCACTTAGAGAAAAGCTTTTGGAGGTAATTGCACATATAGAAGCTACAGTGGACTATCCTGAAGAAGACTTAGAAGAAATGACATCAGAGAAGGTTTCCATGAGATTACAGGAAATATTAGACGAAATAAATCATATATTAAGCACTGCAGAAGAAGGTAAGATAGTCAGAGATGGATTGAATACAGTAATTGTAGGAAAACCTAATGTAGGTAAATCCTCACTTTTAAATTCTTTAATTAGAGAAAATAGGGCAATAGTTACAGATGTACCAGGTACAACAAGGGATGTCATAGAGGAATATATGAATATAGATGGAATTCCTATAAAGGTAATTGATACTGCAGGAATAAGGAAAACAGAGGATTTGGTAGAAAAAATTGGTGTAGAGAGATCTAAACAAAAGATAGATGAAGCTGATTTAGTCATATTAATGCTGGATTCAAGTGAAGAATTGGATGATGAAGATAAAGAGATTATGAATTATATAAAAGATAAAAAATATATAATTCTATTAAATAAAATTGATATAAATGATAAAATAAATTTAGACGACATTTGTAATTTGGATTCCAGTTGTATAATAAAAACTTCAATAAAGACAGGTAAAGGATTGGATAAGATAAAAACATGTATTAAAGACTTGTTTTTTAAAGGTGAGGTTAAACCAGGAGATTTATTTATAACTAATGCTAGACATAAGGAAGGACTTATAAGAGCTAAGGAAAGTTGTATTGAAGCTTTAGAAGCATTAAAGAATACATCTGCTATAGATTTGGCATCTATAGATATAAGAAATGCATGGGATAATCTTGGGAAAATAACTGGAGACACCTTAGAAGAAGATATAATTGATAAAATATTTTCACAATTTTGTTTAGGAAAGTAGGTAGTTAAAAATTGGAGTATTTTTCAGAAAAATATGATGTAATAGTTGTGGGAGCAGGTCATGCAGGTTGTGAAGCAGGACTTGCAGCTGCTAGAATGGGTTGTAAGACTTTAGTGTGTACAATGAATTTAGATAGTGTAGGATTTATGCCTTGTAATCCTAATGTTGGTGGAACTGCTAAAGGGCATTTAGTAAGGGAAATAGATGCTTTAGGTGGAGAGATGGGTGTAAATATTGATCATACTTTTATACAGTCAAGAATGCTTAATACTTCTAAAGGACCAGCAGTACATTCACTTAGGGCTCAGGCTGATAAGAAAAACTATTCAATTAGAATGAAAGAGGTACTTGAAAAACAAAGTAACTTGTCTTTAAGACAAATAGAAGTACTAAGTATAAGGACAGATGATAACAGAAAAGTATGTGGTGTATTAACTAAGAATGGAGCATATTTTGAAACGAAAACTGTGGTTTTGGCTACAGGCACTTATCTAAAGGGTAAAGTTATCATAGGAGACGTAAGTTATAATTCGGGACCAAATGGATTTATGCCTGCTAATGACCTTTCCCAGAGTTTGCTTGATCTTGGTATAGAACTTAGAAGGTTTAAAACTGGTACACCAGCTAGGGTAAATAAGCGAAGCGTTGATTTTTCAAAAATGATAGAACAACCAGGTGATAAGAAAATAGTTCCTTTTTCTTTTATGAGTGGAAATTTAGATAGAAGTCAAATATCTTGTTATTTAACGTATACTACAGAGAATACTTTAAAAGTAATAAGAGATAATATAAATAGATCTCCACTTTATAATGGTTCTATTAAATCTGTAGGTCCTAGGTACTGTCCTTCAATAGAAGATAAAGTAATGAGATTTCCAGACAAGGAAAAGCATCAGATATTTATAGAGCCTGAAGGTGAAAATACGGACGAACTATATGTAGATGGGGCATCTACTTCTATGCCAGAAGATGTGCAGATTGCTATGTATAGAACTATAGCTGGACTTGAAAATGTAGAGTTTTTAAGAACAGGTTATGCTATTGAATATGATTGTATAAATCCAACACAACTAAAACTTTCACTGGAATTTAAAAAAGTTGAAGGATTGTTTGGTGCAGGTCAACTAAATGGAAGTTCAGGATATGAGGAAGCTGCTTCTCAGGGAATAATTGCAGGTATAAATGCTGCTCTTAAATCACAAGGCAATCTACCTCTTATTTTAAAGAGATCAGATGGATATATAGGTGTTTTAGTGGATGACTTAGTTACAAAGGGAACTCAGGAGCCTTACAGAATGATGACGTCACGAGCAGAGTATAGGCTAATACTGAGACAAGATAATGCAGATTTGAGACTTACGGAACTTGGACATAAAATAGGACTTGTTAGCGAAGAAAGATATGAAAAATATTTAAAAAGAAAAAGTAACATTGAGAAAGAAGTTGAAAGAATAAAAGATATTCACATAACGCCTAAAAAAGAAGTAGTTGATTTCTTAAGTTCTATAGGTTCTTCTGAATTGAAGAAAACTACAAGTTTGTATGAGCTTATTAAAAGACCAGAGCTTGACTATTTTAAGGTACAACCACTTGATGTAGATAGACCAGAGCTTGGGGAAGATATTCAAGAAGAAGTTAACATTATTTCCAAATACGAGGGGTATATTGAGAAACAATTAGAACAAGTAAGTCAATTTAAAAAATTTGAAAATAAAATTATACCTGAAGACATAGACTATGATAAGATAAATGGATTGAGAATAGAAGCTACCCAAAAATTAAAAAAGATAAGACCTATGAGTATAGGTCAGGCTTCTAGAATTTCAGGAGTTTCTCCAGCAGATATTTCTGTTTTACTAATTTATATGGAGAAAAAATATAGAGATAAGGATCTGTAAATGAAGGTAGATTGGAGAACTAAATATGCAATATTTTAAAATTATAGATACTGCATGTAAAGATGTAGGACTAGAATTTGATGAAGAAAAGTATAATAAATTTATAAAATATAAGGATATATTAAAATTTTGGAACAACAAAATTAATCTTACTACTATAGTAGAAGATGAAGATATAATAAAAAAACACTTTATAGATTGTGTAAAAATATTTAAATTTTCACCATTAAGAGATATTTCTAATGTTATAGATATAGGAACAGGAGCTGGATTCCCGGGTATACCTATGAAGATAGTTAATCCTCAAATAAAAGTAGTACTTTTAGATTCATTAAATAAGAGGATAAACTTTCTGAATCAAGTTATATCAGATATTGAATTAAATGATATAAAATGTATACACGGAAGAGCAGAAGATTTTTCTAAAGATATTGAGTATAGAGAAAAATTTGATGCAGCAGTTTCAAGGGCAGTAGCAAATTTAACTGTTCTAAGTGAGTTTTGTATTCCTTATATAAAATTAGGTGGATATTTTGTGGCTATGAAAGGTCCATCTGTTGAGGATGAGATTAAGGAAAGTAAAAAAGCTGTTAGTATTTTAGGTGGGAAAATAGAGGATATAATAAGAATAGAAAATGATGATCTTAATCATAATTTAGTCGTAATAAAAAAAGTTAAGAGAACACCAAATATGTATCCAAGAAAGGCAGGTATAGTTTCTAAAAAGCCACTAAAATAAATGCAATAATTTGTCGGATAAAAATTATATAAATTAGAAGGATTTTATAAAACGGTGAAGAAATGTTAACAATAGGAAACATAAGAGGGATGGTTAAATATGCAAAAGAACGTTAATTATATACCCGTAGATTTAATTTTACCTAATGTATATCAACCAAGAAAATATTTTAATGAAGAAAGTTTAGAAGAGTTAGCTCAATCTATAAGTTCATATGGAATAGTTCAACCACTGTCAGTAAGAAAATTAGGTGAAAATAAGTACGAATTAGTTGCTGGGGAAAGAAGACTGCGAGCAGCAAAAAAAGCAGGGCTTACTGAAGTCCCTGTAATAATAGTAGATATAAGTGATAAAGAATCTGCTGCAATTGCACTTTTAGAAAATTTGCAGAGGGAAAATTTGAATTTTTTAGAAGAAGCAGAAGCATATTATAATTTAATAAAGGATCATTCTTATACTCAAGAGAAACTAGCTGAAACTATAGGAAAAAAACAATCTACTATTGCAAATAAAATTAGACTTCTTAGACTTGATAAAGAAATTAGAATTATGTTACTAGAGAATAATTTAACTGAAAGGCATGCAAGAGCTTTATTAAAACTTCCAACATTAGAGATTCAGAAAAAAATATTAAAAATTGTAATTAAGAAATCTTTGAATGTAAAAAAAACGGAAGAGCTTATTAATAAAGAATTAGACAAGCTCACTAGTAATAAAAAAAATAAAAGAAAGAAAATAAAAGGAATATTTTCTCCTAAAGTATATATAAATACAATTAAGCAGATTTTTGATAAATATGGGCTGAATGCAAAGTATACTTCGGAGGATTCAGACGAAGAGGTTCAGATTATAATTACTATTCCTAAAAAATAAAATGTTTCACATGAAACATTTTATTTTTTTATAGAAATTTAAATGTTAATTAATAATAAAAACTCTTTTATTATTTTAAATAAAAATATATAATTAGAAAAGATGAATATATAAAGCTGGAAGGAGGAAATTTAAATGAAGGTAATATCCATATTTAATCAAAAGGGTGGGGTTGGTAAAACTACTACTTGTATCAATTTAAGTGCTTATTTGGCTATGCAAGGATATAAAATATTGAATATAGATATTGATCCTCAAGGTAATACTACTAGCGGATTGGGAATTGATAAGGAAAATTTAGAAGCTTCTATATATGATATATTAACTTCAGATGTTGAAATAGATAATGTTATAAAAAAATGTGAGTTAATAGATAATTTTTCTATAGTCCCATCAACTATAGAACTAGCTGGAGCTGAAGTGGAATTAATAAATAAAGAAAATAGAGAAAATATATTAAAGAATAGTCTAAAAAAGCTAAAAGCTAAATTTGATTTTATATTTATAGATTGTCCTCCGTCCTTGGGACTTTTGACTGTAAACGCACTTACAGCATCAAATAGTGTGATTATACCTATCCAATGCGAATTTTATGCTTTGGAAGGTGTTGGACAACTAGTCAACACAGTACAATTGATAACAGAATCCTTAAATAGAAATTTAAAAATTGAAGGGGTTATTATGAGTATGTGTGATGGGAGAACTAATCTGTCTACTCAAGTGATTTCAGAAGTAAAAAAATATTTTAAAGATAAAGTATATAAAAGTACCATACCTAGAAATATAAGATTAGCTGAAGCTCCTAGTTTTGGACTACCTATAGTACTTTATGATGATAAATGTAAAGGTGCTAAAGCTTATGAAAGATTAACTAAAGAATTTTTGCATAGGCAAAAGGAGTGAGTGAGGTTTGAATAAAAAATATGGATTAGGTAAAGGACTTAGAGCATTGATACCTGAAAATGCATTAGAAGAGAATGCAGAAAGTAAAAAGGATACAATACTTATTGATATTGACTTAATAAGTGCAAATAAAACTCAGCCTAGGAAAAACTTTGATGAACAAAAAATATTACAACTTTCTCAATCAATACAAGAGCATGGTATAATACAACCACTTATACTTAATAAAACAGGAGATGATGCATATAGCATAGTTGCAGGTGAGAGAAGATGGAGAGCTGCAAAATTAGCTAATATTAAAGAAGTGCCTGCAATCATAATGAATTTATCTGATAAGGAAATTCTAGAAATTTCCCTTATAGAAAATATACAGAGACAAGATTTAAATCCAATAGAAGAGGCTTTAGCTTATAAGAGATTAATTAATGATTTTAATTTAACTCAAGAAGAATTGAGTGTAAAGATAGGTAAATCTAGGACTGCAATTACTAATTGTATGAGACTTTTGAATTTAGACAGCAGAGTTCAAGAATATATAATAGATGGAGTTATTACAGAAGGCCATGGTAGAGCACTCTTAGGTGTGGACGATGGAGAACTACAATATAAATTAGCACAAAATGTAATAGATGAAAATCGAACAGTTAGAGATATAGAAAAAATTATTAAAAATCTAAATTCTAGTAAGGCAGCTAAGAATGATAATATAAAAAAAGCAAATCCCTATTATGTAGATATAAGAGAAAAGCTAGAAGATTTATTTGGCACTAAGGTTTCACTAATGGATAAAAAGAATAAAGGAAAAATACAAATAGAATATTATTCTCAAGAAGATTTGCAGAGAATATTAGATATACTAAAAATTTGATAAGTCTTGTTTAAATGTTTCATGTGAAACATTTTTATGAAAGGAGAAAGAAATGCAAAACATTATTAGCTTAATAGGAAGTTTACAACCTTATATTATAATTGGATTAGCTGTATTAGTATTGATATTGTTAATTATGAATATGGTGATTTTTACATCTTTAAGCAGATTGGAAAAAAGATATAGAAAAATCATGAGAGGTTCAAACAATAAAAATTTAGAAGAACTTATTGTAGGTTACTTAGATAATATAGATGATGTAAAAGAACAATCTAAAGACATGAAAGAACTTTACAATAGCTTAAATTTAAAAATAAAGGACTGCATTCAAAAAATATCCATTATAAGATACAGGGCTTTTGAGGATGTAGGAAGTGACTTGAGTTTTTCAATTGCACTGCTAGATGGGAAAAATGATGGTGTAATAATTACAGGAATATATGGAAGAGATGAGAGTACTACTTATGCAAAACCTATTGATAGCGGAATGTCAAGATATGAGTTATCTCAAGAAGAAAAGCAAGTTTTAGAAGAATGTGTAAATAAGAAAATATAATAACTTACATAAAGAACCTCCTTAAGGGAAAATTATCTTTTAAGGAGGTTCTTTATATAAAAATATATGTTACTAAAAATCTAAGTCATATAAGTGATGAATTGCAAAAAAGAGGATATATAATAGTAACAGATGATTCAGATACTAAATATGATGTTATAATTTGCAAGCTAAAAGATGATGGACTTGCAAATTTGAATATAAAAAATAAGGATATTCTAATAATTGATTTAGGAAAAAAGAATATAGAAGAAATAGAGTATATACTTAGGGATAGAGTATTTTAGTATAAGTAAAACATTAAGCTTCTATATTTTGAAAAAAACTTGTATTCTTTTTACCACCTATAGTCTTTAATATGGAATGATATAACCCTCTAGAAATTGTATCTGCAAGTTGCATAACAGTAAACAATCGGGTATTTTGTAATACCATAAATTCCATGGCTCCACAGATATTTACGATGCCTGTTATACTTAAATCTCCTACTTGAGGTAATGATTTTTTCATTGCAGATCCGGGGGTAAGAGGCTTTGTTTCTATTATTATTTTGCCTACATCTTGAATAGTGCCAAGGCAAGCATCAATTGCTATTATAAAAGGTTTGTTGTATTTAGAATTTATTTCAGTTATAATATTTTTAAGATTTTTTGCATGTACTGGATACTGCAAATTACCATATAGTTCAACTTTATTCCTCATTAGAAACTTCAATTTATCTCCTACTATTGGACCTAAACTATCTCCAGTAGACCGATCTGTTCCTATACAAAGTATTACGATAGTTCTACCTGATTTAACAACGGGATATATTTCATCACTTATTTTATCTCTTAAAGTGTATACGGAATTTCTACATGCGGAATCTAATGTTAATTTTTTAATCATAAGAAAACCTCCTATATTATGATTTTTGCCATATGGAGGTTAATTATACGTATAATTTACATTTTTTATTATAAAATTTTACACCATGTCTAATTTATGAAATATATTAAAAAATACAACTAAAAATATGCAAAATATTATGCCTATAAGTCCGTCTGCTTTTAAGCCTATAAATAATGCTGCTAATACGGCTACAGGATGTACACCAAGAGATGAAGAAACTATTTTAGGTTCTATAATTTGTCTTATAACTGAAACCAAAATGTAAGATATAATTAATCCTGTGCACGTGATGTAATTATTAAATATTGCAAGATAAATAATAGCAAGAGGCAAATATATAGCGCCAATTCCTATGATAGGAAGCAAGTCTGCTATAGCACAAATTATACTGAGGATTAAGGCATATTTAATCTTAAATACTGAGAATACTATGAGTGTTTCCAAAAAAGTTATTAAAATTATTATAAGATAGGATAGTATGTAATTTTCCAACATTCGTTTACTTTCATTATATATTTTTAATATCTTATCTGTTTTGTTTTGCGGTATCAAAGTATTCATATTTATTTTAGAAGAAGTCATATCTCTAGTAAAAAAGTATGTGGCGAGTAGTGTAAAAAATATTACCATTAATATGTAAGGAATTGTAGTCAATAGGTTTATTAAAGAAGAAACTAATTTACCTGAAACAGTTACTGCTATATTCGACAATTTAGTAATAAAATTTGTAAAGTTTTTTTCTAAAGTATTTATTATATAAGGGTCTAAGTTGTTATAGTATTTTTGTAATTTATAAAAAGAGTTATAAACGTTATCAGAATTCCTAGAAATATATAGTTGAGTGCTTTTACCCAATTGTATGGCTTCTTGTGTAACTACCGTTATTCCAAATGACAATACTGTTATTATTATGGTAAAAAATATTATAGTAGTAATTAAAGAGGATAGTGCATTGCTGATTCTAAGTTTTCTCGAAATAAAAAGAGTAGGTCTTTTTAGTATTAGAGCAAAAACAAAAGCTAAAACAAATGGCAATGTGTAATTAAGTGTACTGAAGAACACTAAAAAAGTTATAGTATAAAGTATAATAAATAAACTAATTCTATTTATTTTGTTTATCAATTCATTCACGATTTAAGAGACTCCTTTTCTGATTTTTCCTAATAAATTAAATAAAACATATTTTTTATGTTTATATGAAAAATAAAACGTGTTTTGTTATATAATTATATTGTTGGGTACATAGATTTTACAATTTTAAAGTAAATTATTAGTTAAGTTTGTATGATGTATTCATAAAAAACATATTTCTGATATAATGGTATATAAAAAATAAGTATTTGTTTTAAAGAATTTTATTAAAATTATGCACTAAAAGTAAATCTTTATACAATAATTATAAAGTAATCTAGTGTTGTTGTATATAACATAATAGTAAAATTTTACAAGGAGGTTCAGCTTTAATAAACTGAGATTATAATTATGAAAGAATATTATGTAGTAACTTTTAAAAATACTCACGGAGCTATAAATGGGGAAAAGATTTTAAAAGAACAGGGAATAGACATAAATATAATGCCTACACCAATAGTTATAACTAAAAGCTGTGGTATAAGCATAAAAATTGATAGAAAGGATATAGATACAGTAAAAAGTTTGATAAATGAAGAAAAGTTAATTATTAAAAATATTTATGAAAGAAGTAATTTAGGGTATAAGCAAATTTGCTTATAATTCTGGAGGTAAAACATGAAAGAAAGTGGTGTTTTTTCTTTTCTTAAAGTTAGTATGTATGGAGATAATATTAGTATAGGTAAATTATCCATATCCACACAAGCTATGTATAATTTTATTTGGATAATTATTAAAGTGATATTTATACTTATAGTTATGTATCTCATCGTTAAACTAGGAAACAAAATAATAAATAGATATGTTTCAAGACAGAAAGATTTTAAAATTTCATTGAATGATAAAAGGGCTAAAACTATAGGAGCTATTTTAAAAAGTGTATTAAGGTATTCAGTATACTTTTTTGGAATATTTACAATAATTACAGTCATATCACCTAAAGCAGGTGTAACTGGTTTAACTTTTGCAGGAATAGGAGGTGTGGCTGTTGGATTAGGTTCTCAAAGCATTATAAAAGACATTATAAATGGATTTTTTATATTATTTGAGGATCAATTTTCCGTAGGAGACTACATAAGTATAGATGATAAAAGTGGCATCGTAGAGAGTATGGAGCTTAGAGTTACTAAAATAAGGGATTTTAATGGAGATCTTCATATAATACCTAATGGACTTATTTCAAAAGTAACCAATCATTCTAAGGGGAGCATAAGAATTACAGTAGATGTGGAAATTTCTTATGATGAGAATATCCAAAAAGTCATAGAAATAATGACACAATTATGTGAGGATTTTGCTAAAGAAAATAGTTCCATTACCCAAGCACCTACTGTTCAGGGAATAACAAATATAAAAGATAACAGAGTAACTATTAGAGTAGCAGGTAAAGCTAAGGCCATGACGCAGTGGGATATGGAGATGAAACTTAGGAGGGAAATAGGAGAAACTTTAAAAAAGGAAAACATAAAAACTCCTTATTTAGTAATAAAAAATTTAAAGGGGGAATAGTACATGAAAAAAATTTATTACATTGGTGATGTAGTTGAAATGAAGAAAGGACATCCTTGCGGTAGTAATGAATGGGAAGTAATAAGACTTGGGGCAGATATAAAGATTAAGTGTTGCGGATGTGGAAGAATAGTTATGCTTCCAAGAAATAAATTTGAGAAAAGTGTAAAAAAGATAATTAAGCAAAATTCACCTGATGAAAAAGGGATACAATAATTAAAAAAATTAATTGATTTAATGTTAAAAAAGTAGTAAAATGAATAACTGTAGTCCCTGCTGTGAAATCACAGCCATTAGCCCAAAGGGAGGAGGTGGAATCAATGAATAAGTATGAAACTATATTTATATTACAGCCATCATTAGATGAAGAAGCTTGCAAAGCTAACATAGAAAAGTTTAAGGGTGTAATAGAAAATGGTGGAGGAGTAATAGAAAACGTTGATATTTGGGGTAAGAGAAAACTTGCCTATGAAATAAACAAAGTTAACGAAGGATATTATACCTTAATAAATTTTAATGCTGATCCTAAATTACCAAAAGAGTTAGACAGAGTATTCAGGATTACAGATACAGTTATAAGACATATAATAGTAAAGGATGAAAAATAGGTGGTGTTTTGATTGAATAAGGTTGTTTTAATTGGAAGATTAACTAAAGATCCAGAATTGAGATTTACACCGGGAAATGGTACAGCAGTTACCACTTTTACTATAGCCATTGATAGAAGATTTTCTAAAGAAGGACAAAAAGAAGCAGATTTTATTCCTATAGTTGTATGGGGAAAACAAGCTGAATCTACTGCAAATTATATGAGTAAAGGAAAACTTATAGGTATTAGTGGTAGAATCCAGACTAGAAATTATGAAGCTAAAGATGGTACTAGAAGATATGTTACTGAGGTTATTGCAGAAGAAGTTCAATTCCTAGAATGGGGAGAGAAATCTGTAAAGAACTCATATAATCAAACTTCATCTGAAAATTTTGGAAAAACTCAAAACTTTGATGAGAATATTTATGGAGAAGATATTACTCCAGTAGATGATGGAGATATACCTTTTTAAAAGTAAGGAGGGGAAAGCATTATGGCAACTAATAGAGAAGGCGGAAGAAGAAATTCCGGCAAAATGAGAAGAGCTAAGAGAAAGGTTTGTGCTTTTTGTATGGACAAATCTGAATTTATAGATTATAAAGACATAAATAAATTAAGAAAATATGTTACAGAAAGAGGAAAGATCCTTCCAAGGAGAATTTCTGGAAACTGTGCAAAACATCAAAGAGAACTTACCGTAGCTATAAAGAGAGCTAGAAACATAGCTTTACTGCCATTTACAACAGAGTAGTCTATAAAGTGAAGAATTTTTATTCTTCACTTTTTTTAAATTATATTTAGTTTTTTACTATAGATTTAATTTATGTATGATTTGGCAGCATAATCAATGCTAATTTATTGCATAAAGCTATGAAAGCAACTAAAATATAATTAAAGGCTAGGAGGATGATTGTATGAAAAAAGAAAATTTCAACATAATGTATAATGTTAAGATAATAGAAGATCTAAAAGCTAATCTTTTATGTATAGTAGCAGATTTTTTTAAATTGCTTACAAGAGGCAGTAATGTAGCACAAGAATCCATACTAGACTGTATTTCCGGGGGAATAATAGTATTATATTTACTTGCAGAGAGGCTTGGCTACTCACATAAATCAGTAGATCAAACTATGAAAAAGAAATTGAAAATTGGTATAATTGAAGAAGACAAAATAGAAAAGGATGGCAAAGATTTAAGTAAACTATATAGTTATCTCAAAGAAAGGGAATAATGGAGGTAAAAATGCAGAATAAGACATATAACACAAGAGCCCTAGCAGAAGCAGGGCTTACAATAGCACTTACAGTAATAATAATGCTTGTAAACATATATGTACCTATAGTTTCCATAGTTGCTAATTTTATAGTACCAATACCTATAACGATTTTGTATATTAGACATAATTATAATGTTACTTTGATTTCTGTAATAGCTAGTGGTATATTTATAGCAATGTTTTATAAACCTATATATGCAATATCTTCAATAATAATGGTTGGACTTACAGGAGTTGCACTAGGATATTGTGTAAAAAATAAAAAAAATTTTGGAACTACAATTATCGTTCTTTCCATAGCAATGGCTTTAGGCACAACAATTTATACGACTATATACATAGTTTTAATGAGTAATGATGGAATATATGGTTTTGTAAGTAAAATAGTGCAAAATTTCAACCAATCTATGGAGATAAGTAAAAGTATTTATCAGCAGGCAGGGGTATCAAGTAGTCAATTGGCACCTATAGAAGAATTAGTTAAGATGTTTACACCAGAATATATTATGAGACTTATTCCAGGAGTAATTATAGCTAGTTCAGTTATTTTGGCATATCTAAATTACACAATAACAAGGGCTGTGCTTAAAAAGTTAAAATATGAAGTTAATGAGGCAAAACCTTTTAATCAATGGTATATGAATACAAGAATAGGAACATTAGTTGGTGTTGTGCTTGTTTTAGGAATATTATTTAACAGAAGCAATATGGCAATTGGGCAGTATTTAATTAATTCTTCAGGACTTATACTTGAACTTGTATTTTTACTAGATGGAGTATCATTGGTTACATACTATCTTATGAATAGGTATAAGGTATCTAAAAAAATTATTGTTTTGATTATAGTATTTACAGTTATGACTAAGCTGTCCCTAGTGTATGGCTTGGCTGGATTTATAGACATGGTATTTGACTTTAGAAAACTAGACCCTTATAGAAGATTGAAAAAATAGTAACTGGGGGCTCATTTAATGGATAATAAGTACAATTACTTTATAAAGGGTAATAAAGTGTACATGGTAATAATTGCTCTTCTTATTTTAATATTGATGGCATATGGGCATAGGATAGTTGGAATTATAGCTATCTGTCTATATGCATTTCTTGTAATTTACAATGTAAAGAATACCGAATATAAAAAAAGTAAGTGGAAAAAGTTTATAGAAGATTTCTCATCTCAACTTGATATAGCTACCAGAAATACACTCGTAAAACTTCCTTTTCCACTTGTTATAATAAAAATCACCGGTGATGTACTCTGGTATAATCAAAACTTTTCCTCTATACTAGAAGGAAAAGACATACTAGGTCAAAATATTAAGAATGTAGTAAGAGATTTTAATGTTAAGCAGGTGGCAAATGGAAGGGAAACTATATTTAGATATATAAAGATTAAGGATAAATATTATGATATATATACTAATATAGTTGATACTTCAGAAAACTCTAAAGATAAAATTATACTCTTATATTTCTATGACGTAACAAAACCCTTTAAAATTATGAATTCAGTAAATGCAAACAAAGATGCAGTAATGTTAATGGAAGTGGACAATTTTGATGATGTAGTAAAGCCTATGGAAGAAGATGATAGACCACTTATAATAGCCGAAATAGAGAGAACTATAAATAGCTATGCTCAAAATTTAAATGCTATGATAAGAAAGTATGAATCAAATAAATATGTATTTTGTATACAAAATAAGTACATAGAAAAAGAAATGGAAAAGAAATTTGAAATACTTGATACTATTAGAGAAATAAATATGGGGAATAAACTTGCAGTAACTTTAAGTATTGGAATTGGCAGGGGCGGTGATACTCCTTTAGAGAATGAAAAATATGCAGTATCGGCTAAGGAATTGGCACTAGGACGTGGAGGAGACCAGGCAGTTGTAAAAAATGGAGATAAGCTTTTGTTTTATGGAGGAAAGACTAAGGAAATTGAAAAAAGAACTAAAGTAAGGGCTAGGGTAATAGCTCAGGCTCTTGTAGATATAATAAAGGATAGTAGAAATGTATTTATAATTGGACACATGAAGCCAGATATAGATTGTTTAGGATCTGCGGTTGGAATTCGCAGTGTAGTCAGTTTAATGAATAAAGAATGCTTTATCATATTAGATGATAGTAATGAAAGCATAAAAATTATATTAGATAAGATAAAAGAAGAGAAGGAATATGATAATGTTTTTATACACAGCAAAAATTGTGAAGATAAGATAGATGAAAATAGCCTTCTTATAATTGTAGATGTACATAGTGAAGGACATGTACAAAATATGCAATTAGTTAAGAAGTTTGATAGAATAGTTATAATAGATCATCATAGAAGAACTACAGATCTCATTAAAAATTCTCTTTTAAGTTACATTGAACCTTATGCTTCATCTACCTCTGAGTTGGTTACTGAAATGTTGCCTTATATGGTAGAAAAACCAAATATAAAGCCAATAGAGGCAGAAGCACTTCTTGCAGGCATATGTGTGGATACAAAGAATTTTTATTTTAAAACTGGTGTAAGAACTTTTGAGGCCGCTTCATTTTTAAGAAGATTGGGAGCAGACACCATAGATATAAAAAAGCTTTTTTCCTATGATTTTGAGACTTATTTAAAGAGAGCTGAAATTATAAAATCAGCAAAGATAAATAATGGTATTGCTATAGCAGTATGTCCTCCAGAAATGGCAAATTTATTATTAGCTGCCCAAGCAGCAGATGAGCTACTAAATATTACAGGTATTCAAGCATCCTTTGTTTTTGTTAAAATAAAAGATGAAGTATTTATTAGTGCTAGATCCTTAGGGGATATAAATGTTCAAATTATACTTGAAGGCCTAGGAGGGGGAGGACATATGACTATGGCAGGAGCTAAATTAGAATCTGTAACCATAGATGAGGCTATAGAAAAATTAGATGAGGCTATAAATGAATATACTAAGGAGAGTGAAGAATAGATGAAAGTTATATTATTAAAGGACGTAAAAACTTTAGGGAAAAAGGGGCAAGTAATAAATGCTTCAGACGGATATGCTAGAAATTATTTAATACCAAGGGGAGTTGCAGAAGAAGCAAATCAGTCAAATCTCCATATATTGAATAACAAAAAGGAAGCAGAGAGAAAAGAAAAACTTGCTGAAATAGAAGCAGCACAAAAACTTGCTGCTAGCTTAAAGGGAAAAGAGATAAAATTAAATGTAAAATCAGGAGAAAATGGAAGGTTGTTTGGATCAATAACGGGAAAAGACATTTCAGATGAATTAAACAAAAAATTTCATATAAATGTGGATAAAAAGAAAATAGCAGTTAACAACATAAGACAACTTGGTACCTATGATGTAGAAGTTAAATTGTATCCTGAGATATCCACTAAAATAAAAGTAGTTATTGCAGAGAAATAAGGAGGAAAATTTGTGAAATTACAATTTGTTGATGGATTAAATAGGGAATTAAATGATTCTATTCCAATAAATACTCAAGTAAAAGTTTTATATGATCTTTTGAAAAAAATAATGGATAAAGGTACTGTAAACTCTAGAGTAGTAAGGTATAATTTAAAAGGTTATATGAATAGCGAGAATTTATTTGAAAGAATATATGCTCTAAATAAAATAGTTAGTGATGGAAAAGGATTGACTGAGATACCAGATGAATCAAATGTATATGATGCGATAGAAAATACAAATAATTGGATAGCAGAAACATTAGCAGAAAGATATGTAAGAACTAAAATTGAAAAGGAAGTAGAGAAAAACCTTACAGAACATCAGGATAAATATATGGATGAGGTTAGACTTAGTATTATAAAAAAGCGAAAAGGACCTGAAAACGCAAAAACTTTGAAAAAGTATGCTCAACTTGAGGTACTGGATTCTAAGGGGCTTAGCAAAAACATTCAAAAACTTCTAAGACCAGAAACTTTTGATGAAATAATTGGCCAAGAAAGAGCTATAAAGTCTATACTGTCTAAAATAGCATCACCCTATCCGCAGCATATAATTTTATATGGACCACCGGGAGTAGGTAAAACTACAGCAGCTAGAATTGCTTTAGAAGAAGCAAAAAAGTTAAAGTTTACACCTTTTAGAAAAGATGCCAAGTTTGTAGAGGTAGATGGAAGTACTTTAAGGTGGGATCCTAGGG
Organism: Clostridium ljungdahlii; assembly: GCF_001636845.1. Taxonomy (GTDB): domain Bacteria; phylum Bacillota; class Clostridia; order Clostridiales; family Clostridiaceae; genus Clostridium_B; species Clostridium_B ljungdahlii_A. Next base: position 132,650 of record NZ_LITT01000063.1, on the reverse strand, counting down.
AAATTACAAATCCACTTCTTGGATCTGTACATGACCCGATATACCAAGGAACTAAGAGAGACTTAGCTGAGGTAGGAGTACCAGAACCAAAACCTGGACTTGTTACAGAAGCTCATGGTGGAGTGCTTTTCATTGATGAAATAGGAGAACTGGATGAAATGCTCCAGAATAAGTTGCTAAAAGTACTGGAAGATAAAAGGGTTGAGTTTTCATCTTCATATTATGATCCGGATGATGAGAATATACCTAAATATATAAAGTATTTATTTGAGAAGGGGGCTCCTGCAGATTTTTTACTTATAGGAGCTACTACAAGAGAGCCAAGTGAAATAAATCCTGCCCTTAGATCAAGATGCACTGAGGTTTATTTTGAGCCGCTTTCTATGAAGGATATACAGAAAATAGTGGAAGATGCAGCTGAAAAACTTAATATTGAAATTGAGAGCGGGGTCTCTGAATTTATAAGTAAATATACAATTGAAGGCAGAAAAGCTATTAATATATTATCAGATGTCTATGGATATGTCCTTTATAATAATGAAATAAATGATTTAAATGATAAAGTTAAAATTTCAGTAGAGGATTTAAAGAAAGTTATATCTATAAGTAGACTTGTACCTTTTGAAGAAGTTCCTTCAAAGTCTACCTATGAAGTTGGACATATTTATGGACTAGGAGTAAGTGGATATATAGGCTCTACTATAGAAATAGAAGCCGTTACATTTGAAGCTAAAGAAAAGGGCAAGGGAATTGTAAGATTTAATGATACAGCAGGAAGTATGGCAAAAGATTCTGTATTTAATGCTGCTTCAGTTATAAGAAAGATAACAGATAAAGATATGTGTGATTATGATATCCATGTAAATGTAATAGGTGGGGGAAGGATTGATGGTCCTTCAGCAGGAGCTGCTATTACAGTGTGTATTATAAGCGCCCTTTTACAAAAACCTTTAAGGCAAGATGTAGCTGTAACAGGAGAGATATCTTTAAGAGGAAAGATAAAACCTGTAGGTGGAATATTTGAAAAAGCTTATGGTGCCAGAAGAAAGGGAATAAAGACAATGTTACTACCTGTAGAAAATTTGAAAGAAGTACCTAATGATATTAAGGATATAGAAGTTAAGGCTGTATCAAATATCGAGGAACTTATGGAATTGATCTTCTGATTATAAATAAGCAAAGTGTTAATTTGAAACAATTGCTATTTCACCTGTAGATCAATTAAACAAATGGTAACATTTAATTCTAGGGAGTGAGGCATCTGTATGGATACATCTATTAGAAGCATACCTCATAATATAGAGGCTGAACAAGGTGTAATTGGATCTATGCTTATTGATAAAACCTCAATAGTTGAAGCTATGGAAGTTCTAAACACCGAGGATTTTTATAAGGATTCACATAAGGTTATTTTTGATTCGATACTTGATTTATATAAAAAAGATACAGCTGTAGACATAATAACTTTGACTGAAAACTTAAAATCGAGATCAAAACTTGAAGCAGCAGGTGGTATAACTTATATAAGTGAACTAAGCGGATCAATAGTGTCCACTGCTAATTTAAAATCCTATATAAAAATTGTAAAAGATAAATCTGTCCTGAGAAAACTTATTAGGGCTTCTACCAAGATAATAGAAGAAAGTTATAAAAACCAAGATGATGTTGCAGGAACCATTGATATGGCTGAAAAATCTATATTTGATTTGTCAAGTAATAGAAAAGTTTCTGATTTTGAGCCTATGAATGTTGTACTTGAAAGAGGATTTACTGAAATAGAGAGGTTATTCAACAATAAAGGTGAAACTACAGGAGTGGCCTCTGGATTTAGAGAGTTAGATGCTAAGACGTCGGGTTTTCAAAAGGGAGATATGGTACTTGTAGCAGCTAGACCTTCTATGGGTAAAACAACTTTTGCCTTAAATATAGCGGAATATGCGGCTTTAAGGGAAGGTAAAAAAATAGCTATGTTTTCTCTTGAAATGTCAAAAGAACAATTAGCTTATAAGCTTTTATGTTCCGAGGCACATGTAGATATGTTGAATTTAAGAACGGGAAATTTGGAAGATAAGGATTGGGAAAATATAGCTAGGGCTTCAGGGCCTCTTGCTGCTGCAAAGATATTTATAGATGATACTGCAGGTATATCCATTATGGAAATGAGGTCTAAATGCAGAAGATTAAAAATGGAACATGGTATAGATATGATAGTTGTGGATTACCTACAGCTTATGAGTGGAGGTAAAGGCTCAGAGAATAGGCAGCAGGAAGTTTCAGAGATATCTAGATCCATAAAAGCACTAGCAAAGGAAATGGAATGTCCTGTTATTGCTTTGTCCCAATTATCACGTGCGCCTGAAGCTAGAACGGACCATAGGCCTATGTTGTCAGATTTAAGAGAATCTGGATCAATAGAGCAGGATGCAGATATAGTTATGTTTTTGTACAGGGATGAGTACTATGACAAGGATACAGAAGATAAAAATGTTGCGGAATGTATTATTGCAAAACAGAGAAATGGTCCTACAGGCACTGTAAAATTGGCATGGATGGGTCAGTTCAGTAAGTTTGGTAATTTAGATGTTATACATCAGGAATAGCTAAAAGCACTGTAAAGTTTATTTACAGTGCTTTTTAGTCTGGTTATATTAATTTCATAGTAAGTAATTTTTTATTGTATATCTATTTTCTTACCTTGTCTTTTACCTTGTGAAAGTTTTGGAAGGCTAACTTCTAAAACTCCATCTTTAAAAGAAGCTGTAATGTTTTTGTCATCTACATTATCAATGTAGAAACTTCTTCTGAATTCACCATATCTTCTTTCACGTCTTACAAAGTTTTCATTTTTATCTTCTATAGAGTCATCCCTTTTTGCAGATATGGTCAAGTAATTATTATTGAAATCCAAATCTATAGAATCTTTATTCATTCCTGGTAGATCAGCACAAACTACATAAGAAGTTTCATTCTCTTTAAGATCAACTTTAAAACCATTGCCAAAACCATTCATGTTCATAGGTGTGAAAAAGTCATTATCAAAGAATGAATCTACAAAATTATCGAATGCATCGCCTCTTTTTAAAGAATTGTTTCTTTTAAATGGGATCATATCAAACATAATGAATACCTCCTAAATATAATTCTATTATTTTTTGAAAATTATCAAATTTCATTAATGTATATCTATTTTTTTGCCGTTACTTTTTTCTCTATTAAGTTTTGGAAGATCAACTCTTAAAACTCCAGCTTTAAAAGAAGCCGTAATATTTGAATCATCTACATTGTCGATGTAAAAACTTCTTTTGAATTCACCATATCTTCTTTCACGCCTTACAAAGTTTTCAGTTTTATCTTCAGCAGAATCATCTCTTTTTGCAGATATGGTCAAATAGTTATTGTTAAAATCTAAGTCTATAGAATCTTTATTTATTCCTGGTAGATCAGCACAAATTACATAAGAAGTTTCATTTTCCTTAAGATCAACTTTAAAACCATTGCCAAAACCATTCATATTCATAGGTGTGAAAAAGTCATTATCAAAGAATGAATCTACAAAATTATCGAATGCATCGCCTCTTTTTAAAGAATTGTTTTTTCTAAATGGAACCATATCAAACATAATGAATACCTCCTTATAGATTTTATTTTCTATGTTTGCTAAATTGCTTTTATATTTTGTAAATCCTTATTACAGTTATTATAGTACAATAAAGGTCAAAGAAAGTCAAAGTCTAAAGATAAATGAATTACATAGATATTATTAGTTAATGTTAGAGTTAACTATATAATTTAGTATTATCCATATATTTTGAAGATATGCTAAGAAATTAATCATATTTGGATGATTATGATAATAATATAAAAAAGCTTTTTTTATATTTGCTTAAAATAGAATTTTGTATTAAAATAGTATTGTGTTTTGCTCCTATGGCTCAGATGGTAGAGCAACTGATTCGTAATCAGTAGGTCACAGGTTCGAATCCTGCTAGGAGCACCAGAAAAGAAACGTCAAGAAATTGATGGACTCTAAATACAGAAACACTCATTTGCGTATTGTAGTGATATTACAATAGCCTAGTGGGTGTTTTTTGTGGTCTTTACTTGAATTTAGTGTAATTTTGGACAACATTAGTTTATGATTTAATTGCTTACTAGAGGTGGAAAACAGGACGGAGCTGCTCTTTACTTCTGCTTGGATAAGTAGGAGTATTAGAGCAGGTAGTCATCGGATAAAAATATAGTTGAAAAGTGCTTATAAAGAGGAAATAACTTCATCTATTTAAGAACTTTCTTCAACCGCTGAAGTATTGGAAGAAGTATCTAAAGAAATTTAATTAGCATAAATAACACATGTATATTAGTTTTAGTGATTTAGCATATAATTTGTGAATATTTTCACTAAATTGGGTTCGAATCGACGTTTCTTAGTTATTAAACAAATTTCCCATGTGAAAGAAGAATCTTTAAAAGGAATTGGATAAATGTCCTCATAGTTAATATCTTTAGCCATAAAATCAATACTTATGCCAATACCTTTATTAAAATGACTTAGTTTATGAACGGTAATAATTTCTGAGGTAGTAAAGACTATATTTGGTTCAAAATCTGATTCTTTGCATTTATTAATAAAGTTGTGATAAAAATGAAATTTTTCATTAAGAATAATGAATTTTTCATTTTTTAATTCTTTAAAATCCACTGATGTTTTTTTAGACAATGGATTTTTTTTATTTACTAAAATACAAGGATACTGAGATTTAATGGCAGTAGAATTAAAAGTTTTTTCATTAACGGGGCCAATTGAAACAGCTAAATCTGCTTTTTCATTCATAACAACTTCTTCACAAATTGAATCAGGATAAGTTTTTATAATTAATTTAATGTTAGGGTAAGTTTTTTGAAAGTCGGATATAATATCTGGTGATAGAGCATTGAGAACTCCGAAGCTAAAACATACGGTTAGAGTTCCCTCATTGGTATTAGCCATTTTATTCATGCCATCTAAAATCAAATCAAACTCTTGTACAATATGTTCCGATCGTTTTTGTAAGTATTGCCCATATTTTGTTATTTTGATTCCTTTAGGTGTAGTATGAAGTAAAGGATATTGAAGTTCTTCTTCCAAATTACTAATTGCCTTGCTTAAGCCCTGTTGAGTAATATAAATTTCTTTAGCAGCCTTTGAAAAACTCTTATGTTTGCAAACCTCTAGAAAATATTTTAATTGTTTGATCTCCAATTCATCACACCTGCCTTTTTATAATATCTTAAGGAATTTTAAAAGTATAATATGAGGAGTCTTATACTTTTATCTATTATGATATAATAATATAAAATATTGGTTGATACCGTTTTATGTTGATAAAATAAGAAATTAATATAACTTTATTGTAAAACACTAGTGTTATATGTAAAAGTGCCAGATTTAGAAAAAAGAATGAGGCCAACTATAGAAAAGAGTATTCTTAAAGAATCATGATTTTGGGTTAAAAGGATGTGAACGCATGTTTGTTTTAAAAGATAAAAGTGATGTCCCATTATATATTCAGTTGTACCAGCACTTTAGAGAGCAAATTTTAAGTGGTGATTTAAAGCCAGGTAGTAAACTGCCATCAAGCCGAAAATTATGCAGTGATTTACATATAAGTAGAAATACTGTAGATATAGCTTATCAGCAACTATATTCGGAAGGATATTTAATTAGTAAACCTCGCAGTGGATATTATGTTGAAAAGTTAGATCTTTCCTATATTCATGGTACAAAAGAAGTTTCTTATAATAAGCCTATGCTGCCAGATGATTCGGACTCATTAATTCAATATGATTTTAAATATGGAAAATTAAATGAGAGTGAACTTCCTATGACGCAGTGGAGAAAACTTACAAATAAGTGCATAAAAATTTTCTCTAGTGAGATGACAAGTTATGGTCCAACTTTTGGAGAAATTAATCTTCGAGAAGAGATATTAAAATATCTTCATTATTATCGTGGAGTAGAATGTACGTTAGATCAAATTTTTATTGGGGCCGGTGTAAATTACTGCTTAGGTATGCTCTGCCAACTTATCAGGGACATTACTACCACAATTGCAATGGAAGAACCAGGACATCATATAACCCGCCGTACCTTAGAAAATCATGGATTTAATGTGAAGCCTATTTCGCTTGATCCATCGGGATTAAATGTAAAGGAACTAAATTCTACAAATACCAAAGCTGTACATGTTACTCCATCACATCAATATCCTTTAGGAATTATAATGCCTATTTCTAGAAGACTGGAGCTTATAGAATGGGCAATTAAAAACAATTCAATAATTATTGAAGATGATTATAGCTGCCACCTTAGATATAATACAAAACCTGTGCAGTCTCTTCAATCTCTTTGTAGTGATAGGGTTGTATACATTGGCAGTTTTTCGAAATTTCTATTTCCAACATTACGTTTATCATACATGATCATTCCAAAATGTATGTTAAATAAGTTTACCATAATGTTTGATGGGTATCCACCTTCTGTCCCTTTTATTATCCAAAAAACTTTAGAACTTTTTATGAAAGAAGGGCATTGGGAAAGCTACCTTAGAAAAACCAATAGGATGCAGAAGAAAAAACATGATGCACTAGTTGAAAGTTTGAAAAGAATGTTTGGAGACAAAATTTCTATTTATGGGATGAATGCTGGTCTTCATATTTTAGTACAGGTAAAAGGAAATGTATCAGAAAAGGAGTTAATTGAAAGAGCTCATGAAGTTGGTGTAAAAGTATATCCTACGTCGAAGTTTTGGAAATATCCTGAGAACAGTTTAAAAGGTACTGTTATGTTGGGATTTGGAGGAGTAAAATTATCTGAAATTAATCCAGCTGTTAAACTTCTATATAAGGCGTGGACCAATAATAATGTAGATTAAAATAGAGAAAATCAATTGTTTTTAGCCTTCTTTTAAATTTTAAAGCTATAACTTTTAGTTGTATAAGTGTAAATTTAAGTTGTTTATCAAATGTAAATATATGTCGTATAATTTAAACATAAACACAAATATGTTAGGGGTAATCTCATTATTAGTATAATAATGAGAAAAATTATATTAAATACAATATATCCTTCTTATATAAAATAGCAAAAGTATCTTATAAAAAAATTCATAAAGATACATTGTATAATCTTAAAAATACCTAAAACCCTATTTAGTTAAAAAAAGATTAATAATTTTTACCCCTTCCATGTTAACCTTTACAAATTTGGTAGACAATTAAATTTTAACTATAATTAAAAAATACAATCTGGGTTATAAATTTATTATATTTTAAGGAGGTATTTTATTAATGGAAGACAGAAGATCAGAAATAGTAGCGGCTGAGGAAGAGCTTATTGAAAAAGCAAAAAAAGATGGTGTAGAAACTGTATGGGATAGAAAAGCTAAAATGAAAGTACAATGTGGTTTTGGTTTAGCTGGTGTATGCTGTAGAAATTGTGCTATGGGACCTTGCAGGGTAAGCCCAGTTCCAGGAAAAGGAGTATCAAGAGGTATTTGCGGAGCTACAGCAGATGTTATAGTTGCAAGAAACTTTGCAAGAATGTGTGCAGCTGGAGCTGCATCACATTCAGATCATGGTAGGTCAATATGCCTTTATCTTGAAAACGCATCAAGAGATGGACAAATAAATATAAGAGATGAAAAAAAGCTTGTAGCTGTTGCAAAGAGATTTGGAATTGAAACTGAAGGAAGGGATATTTATGATGTAGCACATGATTTGGCCGCAGCTACATTAAATGAGTATGGAAAACCGCATGGGAATTTGACTTTGCCTACAGCGCTGCCTAAAAAAAGAAGAGAAGTATGGGACAGGCTTGGTGTAACTCCAAGGGCAATTGATAAAGATATAGTTAGTATAATGCACTCAACTCACATTGGATGTTCAGGAGATGCAGAAAATATTCTTAAAATGTCAATGAGAGCATCCCTTGGAGATGGATGGGGTGGTTCTTATATTGCAACTGAACTTAGTGATATTCTATTTACAACTCCATCAGAAGTAGAAACTACAGCTAATTTAGGTGTATTAGAGGAAAATTCAGTTAACGTTATACTGCATGGACATGAACCAGTACTTTCAGAAGCAGTTGTTGCAGCTGCTGAAGATCCTGAACTTATTGCTCTTGCAAAAGCTCAGGGGGCAGATGGAATAAATCTTTGTGGTATGTGTTGTACAGGAAATGAAATAGCACTAAGACATGGTATTAAGATGGCAGGAAACTTCCTTCAACAGGAACTTGCTGTAGTAACAGGTGCAGTTGAAGCATTGATAGTTGATGTTCAGTGCATAATGCCATCACTTGCAAAACTATCTCAATCTTATCATACTAAATTTATAACAACATCACCAAAAGCCAAGATAACAGATTCATTATATATTGAGTTTGATGAAGACAATGCTTATGAATGTGGAAAACAGATATTGAAAGAAGCTATATTAAATTATAAGAATAGAGATAGAGAAAAGGTTCTAATTCCTCATGAAAAATGTGATGCAGTGGTTGGATTTAGTACTGAAGCTATAGTTGACACACTTGACAAGGTTGTCAATTCAAATATAGGTCAGCTTCAAACAGTTAAACCTCTTGCAGATGTTATATTATCGGGTGTTATAAGAGGTGCAGCTGCTTTTGTAGGTTGTAATAATCCAAAAGTTGAACATGATGGACCTATAGTAAAAATGATCAAATATTTAATTGCACATGATGTAATAGTAGTTGTTACAGGATGTGCGGCTCATGCAGCAGCAAAGGCAGGGTTGCTTTTAAAAGAAGCTAAAGAGATAGCTGGTCCTGGACTTAAAACAGTGTGTGGTTTATTGGATATTCCACCGGTTCTTCACCAAGGTTCATGTGTTGACATCAGCCGTAATTTACAACTTGTTGGTGAGCTAGCAAATTATTTAAAATTGGATATCAGTGATTTGCCAGTAGTTGGAGCTGCTCCTGAATGGATGTCAGAAAAAGCAGTAGCTATAGGAATGTATGTAGTAGGCAGCGGTATAGATACATGGCTTGGTGTTGTTCCACCTGTAACTGGAGGTCCATTTGTTGCAGATTATCTGTTAAATAAGATGGAAGATGACTATGGTTCAAAATTCTTTGTAGAACCTGATCCAGATAAGGCAGCGGAGCAAATGCTTCAAAGGATAGAGTCAAAACGTAAAAAATTAAATATTTAAAGATAAAAAACAAAGTAGGCATTTATCTAAAATGTCTGCTTTATTTTATGAGATTTATATATTAGCCGTGAGAGAAAGTTTCAGGATAACTAGTGATTTCATAAAGTTCATTTGAAAAGTCTTTTTTACCAGGTATTCCACATGCATCTGCACGGCAGTGTTTACAATTTTTAAATACAGAAATATACTTTTCAGCTGTTATTCTTGCTTTATTTAATTGCTGGCATGTAGGAGCAGGAATATGGCTGAATTCATGTTGAGGTATAAGTGGTATGATGTTGTATAGAAATGCTCCTGCATCTTTAACGGTTTTAGCGATTGCCCCTATATGTTGGTCATTAATGCCTGGAATTAATACCGAATTTACCTTTACTATAACTCCGAGTTTACTTATTTTGGCTATGCCTTTTAGCTGATTATTTATGAGAATGCTTGATGCTTCTTTACCGTAATATTTTCCGCCTTTGTAATTTATGTAAGATATAATTTTATTTCCAATACATGGATCTACAGCATTTACAGTAACTGTTATAGTTCTTACTCCTACATCATAAATTTCTTGGGCATACTTATAAAGTAAAAGGCCATTAGTGCTAAGACATTTTATAAGGGTGGGATAGGCTCTATGAATAAGTTTAAAGGTTTCAATTGCTTGAGGAGTAGCCAAGCTATCGCCCGGACCGGCTATACCTACTACAGTTATTTGAGGGCAAAGTTCTAGAGCTTTTTCAACTTTTTTTATAGTGTCTTTTGGATCTAGTATTTCCTTTGTAACACCAGGCCTATTTTCGCTGTCATTATAAACTCTTTTACAAAATTTACACTGTATGTTACAGTGAGAACTTACTGGAAGATGAATTCTTCCATAATTCGAAGCATTCCCCATACTAAAACAAGGGTGAACTTTTAAAGCATGAGATGAATCCATACTTTTATTTATATCTGTATTTTCCATAATATTTTCTCCCCATGTTATTGATTTTCTTGTTTCAGTAAATAATTTGCCAATTGCTTACCCCAATCTCTTAGTTCTTGAATACTTAGAGGGGAAGGTACTTTTGATTCAGTATGAACTACTATTTTTTTAGCTAATCTAGTATAAATTTTAGCTTGATCGGAATCCGGGGCAGCTTCAATGGTAGTTTTACCTTGCAGTTCGCTGTGTGTAACAGTAATTGACCTTGGGATATATTCAATTACCTGTGTACTTGTTTTTTCTGCAAAAGCATCAAGTATTTTTTTGTCATAAGGTTTGTTAATAGAATTTCCTATAATACCGCCAAGTAATGCTCCATCAGAATCAGAATATTTTTTAATACCTTTAAACAAATTATTAGATGCATATATAGACATGAAATCTGAGGAGGAAACCGTAAATACATGTTCTGCTATTCCCTCTCGTATTGGCATTGCAAAGCCGCCGCATACCACATCACCTAAAACGTCATATATTATATAATCTAAATCCAATTCCTCGAAAATTCTTTGTTGTTTAAAAAATTGTACTGCGGTAATGATACCTCTACCTGCACAGCCTACTCCGGGGGATGGGCCTCCTGATTCTACACAGTAGACTCCATTGAAACCCTCAAAAATTACATCATGTGCATCTACTTTATCTTTTTCTCGTAGTGTATCTAAAACGGTAGGAATGTAATTACCATTTCTCAATGTGTTTGTTGAATCGCTTTTAGGATCACAACCAAATTGCATTACTTTATAACCCATCTTAGATAGTGCTGCACTGATATTTGACGTTGTGGTAGATTTACCTATACCGCCCTTACCATATATTGCAATTGACTTTATTTTTTTTGGCATTTCATTCACTCCTATAAATAAGTTAAAACTTTAATAAAATACAGTCCGTTTTGTAAGGTATAATTATTTAGTACTTATATGTTCCTAAAATGCTGTCGTATATATCTTCTGTCAATCGAAGTCCTCCGCTGTATCCAATATAGCTTCTATCTAAAACCAATCTGTGCATAACTGGCAAAGATATATTTAACCAAAATCCATTTTGATGTCGAGCTATATCAATATCCCAGGAGCTACCTAAAATTAGAGGAGTATGTCCATCATAATCATATTCTTTTAATTTATGAGATATTTTGCCTCCATCAATTTCAAAGATTACTTTAGATGAAGTATTTTTTGACAAGTGTTTAAATTCATTTATTATGAATTCTTGATATTCTTTAGGTGTATCTTCTGTAATGTATTGTTCTCCAGGGAGAATGCCAAGTCCATTTGGCAAAAATTTACTAATGCCAAGTGCATAAAAAGAGTCGTTTATATTAAAAAATCTATCTGGCATACTAAAGCGAAATTCAGTAAAAAAATCAATAGCTCTTTCTATGTAGTAGTAAAAATTTTTTTCTTCTTTTTTAATTAGACTTTCAATTCTTGATTTATCGAGTCCTGCAAATTCTCCTACTTGTCTTAGAAATTTACTAGTTTCACTTGCTCCTATAGGCACAACGGGGTAATGGAAATAAGGAGTTTTATATTTAGTTTTAAGCAGTTTTGCAGTTTTCAATCCTACCCAGGGAGATAGTACTAAATTAAACTCTGCATTAGGAATGGTTTTCCATTCTTTAACTCCTCCAGATTCTGGTCCAAAAAGTATATTTACCTTTAGACCTATTGCTTCTAACAGATGCTTTATTTCAGCTAAATTTCCAGACCAAAAGCTATCCTGATAGGGAATTGATGCAAAAACATTTACTAATCCTTTTTCTTTTTTTACTTCAACATCACCAATAAATTGATTTATTATAGCTTCAATTACTAATTCATGACCCTTGTAATTAGTTCCTTTAAATCCACCGGTTTCTGCAAAAACTATTGGAATATCTTTTTGCTGATATTCCTTAACTATATGTTTTACATCATCACCTACAATATCAGCTGTACATCCAGTTAAAACAACAAATAGATCTCCTTTTAAAACTTTTAATGCTCCATCTATTACTTCTTTTAATCTATTTTCTCCACCAAATATTACTTCTTTTTCTGTCGAATTAGTACAAGGAACGGAGCTTCCACCAGAATATCCTACTCCTTGATAGCCTGATGATGTGCTTAATCCACGGAAGAGTTTATATGAACATCCAGGGCCTGAATGAACTATGGGAATAGCTTTCTTAATAGCAGCTACAGTCTGTTGACATCCTAGTGCACAAAAATGCCGGGGTTGTTCAACTATATTGTTTGCATTATTACGCCACCAAAATAAGGTAGAATTCCATTTTTCTGAACGCTGCTTATCATCATTATTATTCAATTTTTTCCCTCCCTAAAAATGTTTGAGGATCTTGGTTCATCCACCAGCTAGTATATGGAAAATCTGAGTGAGCAGCAATGTTGCCTACAAACTCCTTAGTTGCAAGAGTGTCTAAAATTTTATTACCGTAGTTCAAGATTCCTTGATAGCTTATACCAAATTGTTCATCTCCAATTAACAAAGTTGGTATTCCAAGGTTTACACCCCAAGCCGATAAACCACCGTGCCGTACAATTAATACATCTGGCTTTAATTTATTTAATGTATTCACCAATTCGAAGACTTGTTTATTGCAAACATTAAAGTTTTTAATATCTCCATAATTGTCAACTACATGTTTCAAAACATCACATTTTTCATCTCCATTGTCATAGTGGGGATCATGATGGAATATTCCTGCGCCAACAACATTCATTCCAAGATCATTCATCAGTCCTAGTAAACTGTGTCCATGGGCAGCTCCAGCACATACATAAACTTTTTTATTTTTCAATTTATCTCTTAATTCTTCAAGTTTTTCTGAAATTCTTTTTCTTTCTTGTTTTATAAGTATTTCAACTTCTCTTTCTTTATGGGTTACCTTCCCAAGTTCCCTAAAAAATTGATCTGAAGCTTTAAGACCATAGGGAGGTGGTGATTTTACCTCTGGAACTCCATATTCTTGTTCTAAAGCTGCAGCTAGATAGGTACCTAGAGTAGGGCAAACTTCTACTGTGGCAGCAGCTTCGGATATTTTCTCTAATTGCTCAATAGTGGTAAAGGGTACAATATAATTAGGCTTAAGACCTATTCGTCTAAACAAATCAGTAAATACATCACTACCCCAAAAGTTTATAACATTAACTAACTTCTTTTCCTTTTTAACGGATGGCTTGACTATTTTTCTGATAATGCCATGAAAAGCAGAGTCAAATCCCGTTGCCCATATTTTAGATTTAAAACCTTCGCAGGAAATGTATACAACCGGGATACCTAATTCACTTTCTAGTTTATCAGTTATACCTGACACATCATCTCCGATGATACTGGATGCACAAGAGGTTGTTACAAATATTGCTTTTGGTTTAAATCTTATATATGCATCTCTTATAGTTGCCTCTAGCTTTGCTCCTCCACCATAGATCATATCTTTTTCCTCAAGATTTGTGCTCAATAAATTTACATTTTTTAAAGGTAGTTTCCTTCTTATCTGTTCTCCTCTATTAGTAAAATTAAATTCGGCAAAATCTGCACTACATCCTAGTGGGGCATGGTTTATTATTGCAGCATCCTGTATCATTACAAGCATAGACAATGCTCTACTTGAACTACATTCAGTACATTGAGTGAAGGAACGGTTTCTTCCACAAAACCTATTTTGCGTAGATTTGTCACATAACTCCCTAGCAGTTCCTTTGAATTCATTATTTGAACCTAATCGAGATTCTCTAATTTCAACTTCTGATGATTTTATGTTGATACTCACTTATATTCCCCCTTTCAGGTTTTCTAAGTATAGAAATAAAATTTAATATTATAATTTTAGACATGAAAAAGATTAGGGCCTTTTCATACTATGATAAATCTAATTACAGCTTAGAATTGATTGTCCATTAAAATTGTAGAAATTAATATAATACGTTTACAACTAAATTGTACAGCAGATACTTATATTTTAAAAACAACTTAATTTTATATATTAACAACTAAAAGTTTAATGTGTATGATTAAGATTTGTTGGTTAAAAATAATTGGTATATACAACATGACAACATAATGATATACTAATATAGTAAACGTTGATGAATAGGAGTGAAAAGATTTGAGAAAAGTTTCAAAAGATAATCCGTTACCACTTCACTATCAGATAAAGGAAATTTTACAGGAAATGATAGAAAATGAAGAATTGAAGCCAGGGGATGCTATTCCCACAGAAAGAGAATTGTGTGAAGTTCAAGGAGTTAGCAGGATGACTGTAAATAAAGCTATAATGTCCCTAGTAAATGAAGGGGCTATATATAGGAAACAAGGGAAGGGAACATTTGTCTCGGAGGCTAAGGTAAATCGACAACTTTCAAGGCTTAAAAGTTTTACAGAAGAAATGGAAGATGAGGGACATAAGACTAATACAAAGGTGTTAAATTTTCAGGTAAAAAAGCTACAAAAAAGCATAAGACAATTTTTAACCTTCCTGATAGTGAAAATATGGTAATAAAAATCAATAGGCTGAGAATGAGAAATATGGAGCCAATAGCTATTGAAACTGTATGGATTCCCTATTATATGTTTAGAGATATGACTAGAGAGATGATAGATAATAAATCTTTATATAATATATTTAGAACAAAATATAAATGTTTTCCTAGTAAGGCAAAACAAACAATTGAACCAACTAAAGTAAATGATTACGAGGCATCTCTTTTAGGTTTGAAAAATGAAAGCTTGGCTTTATTATTTAGAAGAACTACCTTTGATGAAAAAGAAAGACCTATAGAATATACAAAATCTATATATAGAAGTGATAACTATAGGTATGAAGTTATTTTAACATAAACAGAAATATATACTTTTAATTAAAAGAGGTCAGTGATAAATGATGTATGAAAATAGTAAGTGTATCATAAATGGAAAAATAATCTTACAAGATGAGGTTATAGAAAACAAGGTTTTGATTTTTCATGAAAAAATAGTGGATATTCTAGATAAAGAAAGATTTGAAAAACAGGGACTTAGTGAAAAGATGAATGAAATAATAGATGCTGGGGGTAAATATGTTTCACCAGGATTTATAGATGTTCATATTCATGGTTCTGGTGGAAAAGATACTATGGATGGTGAAATATCTGATCTTAAAATTATAAGTGAAACTATAGCTAAAAATGGAGTTACAGCCTTTCTACCAACTACTATGACTATGAAAAGAGAGAAGATATACAAGGCAATGGATGCTGTAAGACTTGCCATGAAAGAAAATATAAACGGAGCTAAAGTACTTGGTATTCACATGGAAGGACCATTTGTAAGTGAAAAATACAGGGGAGCTCAAAAAAAAGATTACATATTGAAGCCTGATTTTGAATTTATTAAAAATTACGTAGATATAATTAAAATAATTACTATGGCCCCAGAAGAAGATTTTGAGTTTAATTTTATAAAAACGGTTAAAAACAACTCGGACATAGTACTTTCAATGGGACATACAAATTCAGATTATGAAACAGCAAAGGAAGCTGTTAGAGTTGGAATAAGTCATGCTACTCATATGTTTAATGCCATGACACCACTGCATCACAGAAACCCAGGAGTAGTAGGTGCAGTATTAAAAAGTAATGTAAGTTTTGAATTAATAGCAGATACAATACATATACATCCGGATATATTTCAAATTTTGTTAAATGCTAAAGGAAAAGACAAGATGATTTTAATCACTGATTCCATGCGAGCTGGTTGTATGGAAGATGGAGAATGGGAACTTGGAGGTCAAAAAGTAATTGTAGCTAATAATTCTGCTAGGCTTACTGATGGAACTTTAGCAGGAAGTATTTTAACTTTAAATAAGGCAATACTTAATATATTAAAATATACAAACCTTAAAATTTATGAAGCTGTAGCTTTAGCAAGTTTAAACCCAGCAAAGCTTATAAAAATTGATGATAGAAAAGGAAGTATAAAAATAGGGAAAGATGCAGATTTAGTTATATTTGATGAAAATTTAAAAGTAAATTTATCTGTATCAGAAGGAAAAATAATTTACAGAAAATAAGAAGGAGGTATTTTAATGAGGGTAATAATAGCAGATAATTATAAAGAGATGAGTAAAAAAGCAGCAGTCATGGTAAGTAGTCAGGTTATTTTAAAACATGACAGTGTGCTAGGACTAGCTACAGGGGATACTCCTCTTGGCATGTATAAAGAGCTTATAAAATTATATGAAGATAAAGAAGTAGATTTTTCAGATGTTACTACTTTCAATTTAGATGAATATTATAAAATTCAAAGGGAAAATCCTGAGAGTTATTATTACTACATGAATAATAACTTTTTTAAGTATGTGAATGTAAAAAAGGAAAAAATATATATTCCAAACGGTACCGCAAAGGACATTGATGAAGAATGTAGGAATTATGAGGACGAAATTAAAAATAAGGGTGGAATTGATATTCAGGTTTTAGGAATAGGAGCTAATGGGCATATAGGCTTTAATGAACCAGATGTTAATTTTGAAGCAGAAACTCATTTGGTCAAGTTAGATAAAATGACTATTGAAGCTAATGCTAGGTTTTTTAATTCAAAGGATGAAGTCCCTACAACGGCTATAAGTATGGGAATTAAGACCATAATGCAGTCAAAAAGGGTAGTATTACTAGCAAATGGAGAAGTTAAGGCAGATGCAATTTATAAAACGGTAAAAGGTAAGATATGTCCTGAAGTGCCTGCTTCAATTTTACAGCTTCATTCAGATGCTACTATAATTGTAGATAAAGGTGCTGCAAAATTGTTGTAAGTTTAATCATATTTTGTTATGAGACAAGTATTTTATTGTGCAGTGAACTAAGGAGGATAACAATGAATGTTGAAAAATTGTCAAAGCTTGTGACTGAGGGAAGAAATCCAAATACTATGAACATAGATAACGTCAGTACATTGGAAATGATAGATATGATAAATGAGGAGGACAAAAAAGTTCCTGAAGCTGTAGGAAAAGCAAAGGAAAGTATAGCAAAGGCTGTAGATGTAATTGCTGAAAGACTTAGCTTAGGAGGAAGACTTATATATATTGGAGCTGGAACAAGTGGAAGAATTGGTATATTAGATGCATCAGAATGTCCACCCACTTATGGAGTAAGTGATGATATGGTGCAGGGAATGATAGCAGGAGGACAAACAGCCATATTTAAGGCAGTAGAAGGAGCAGAGGATAGTAAAGAGCTTGGGGAAAGGGATTTGATTCAAAATAACTTAACAAGTAAAGATGTAGTTTGTGGAATAGCTGCATCGGGAAGGACACCTTATGTAATAGGTGCTATGGAATATGGGAAAAAAGTTGGTGCGGCAGTGTTATGTGTAACTATGAATCCTGAAAGTGAAATGGCAAATATAGCAGATGTACCTATAGCAGTTGTGGTTGGTCCTGAAGTAATAATGGGTTCTACAAGAATGAAATCTGGTACAGCTCAGAAACTGATACTTAATATGCTCACTACGGGAACTATGATAAAACTCGGTAAAGTATATGAAAATTTGATGGTAAATGTACAGGCAACAAATGAAAAACTTGTAGCAAGGGCAAGAAGAATAGTAAAACTTGCAACTGGTGCAGCATATGAAACCATAGAAAAAGTACTTCAAGCTACTAATAATGATGTGAAGCTCAGTATAGTAATTATAAAAACAGGACTTCAAAAAGAAGATGCAGAAGAACTTTTAAAAAAGGCGAATGGATATGTAAAAAAGGCACTAGATCTAATGTAATACTTCAAGCTGCTGACAAATAATGATGTCAACAGCGTATTTTTTATATAATATTTTTAGATTGAGAGTGATATATATGTTAAGAAAAGATAGAATATATGAACATTTAAAAAAACTCTGCACTAATCTAAAATTCTTAGAAAATAATATGGAAGATGATATAAAAGATGTTGGGTTTTCTGCAAGTAAGATAGCAGCAGATCTTAATATTATAAGAAGTAATGTTTCAGCAGATTTGAACAAATTGTATAAAGAAGGTAGTGTATTTAAAATTGAGGGGAGACCTACTTTGTATGTAGATAAAGAGTGGGCATTAAATAATAATTTTTATAACAAAAAGCTGGATTTTAAGGAAAACAATTATAGAAAAACAAAAAGAATTGCTAATTGTTTTATATCGCTTATTGGTTATGATGGTTCCTTAAATTCTCAAGTAAAACAGGCTCAGGCAGCTATTTTATATCCTCCTCATGGATTATCCACATTGATATTAGGAGAAACAGGCACTGGTAAAACTATGTTTGTAGACTATATGTATAAATTTGCTCTAGAAAATAAAGTTTTAAAGGAAAAGGCACCTTTAGTGTCTTTTAACTGTGCTGATTATTCTAATAACCCGGAACTTCTTATGTCAATTTTATTTGGAAGTGTGAAAGGGGCTTATACAGGAAGTGATACAAGCAGATGTGGATTAGTTGAAAAAGCTGATGGTGGCATCTTATTTTTAGATGAAGTTCATAGGCTTCCGCCAGAAGGTCAGGAAATGTTATTTACACTTTTGGACAAAGGTAAGTTTAGAAGACTTGGTGGTACTGAAGAGAAAAGTGTAAATATACTTACAGTAGCCGCTACTACAGAGCCCCCTGAGTCGGTTTTTTTAGGAACGTTTTATAGAAGAATTCCTATTGTAATTAAGATGCCAGGTTTAGGTGAAAGACCTGTAGGAGAAAGGTTGAAGTTAATATCTCACTTTTTCAACAAAGAATCAATGAGAATTCAAATGCCGATAAAGGTAAGTAGTGATGTACTTACAGCTCTGGCAATGTATTTGCCTCCGGCAAATGTAGGAGATATAAAATCTTGTATTGAACTGGCTTCTTCAAGGGGGTATATGGAATATCTTATAAATCAGGACAGTATTAGAATAGTATTAAGCTATTTACCAGAAAATGTTAAAGGTATTTTACTCAACAATAAAGCGAGAAGAGAAGAAATTTTAAAAATTATAGGTTATGAAGATAAAACATTTTTTCAAGGAAAAAAGCAAAGATTCAATATTGATTATAATGAAGATGATTTTTCCAATAATGTATATGTTTATCTTGATGAAAAATTTAATAAATATAAGCACACAAATATGGAAAAAGAAAAACTGAAAGATAATCTATACAAAGATTTAGAAGAATATTTTATTGCATACAATAGGGGATTGATGTCCCGGGGACTTAAAGAATCTGAACTATCTAAATTTATAGATGATAAAATAGTTAGCAACCTCAAGCTATTATGCATGGAAATTAAAACAAAGTTTAAGTTCTATATATCAGAAAATACATTTGTGGCACTGGCTTTTCACATAAATTCCATGTATGAGAGGAGGGCACAGAGCAGTTCTATAAAGATGTTAGATGTAAAGGATAAAAACCCTATTGAATACAAAATAGCTATATATATATATGAGAGGTTATCATCAATAGCTGAATATAAAATACCAAAAAATGAAATAGAATTTATAAGTATGATACTTCATCTTACAGGAGAGGAAAAAAGTGAATTAAAGAAAATTCCAATTGTAGTCATAGCTCATGGTGACAATGTTGCTACAAATATGGTAAGTGTAGTTAATACCTTATGGGATACAAATCATGTAGTGGGTATAGACATGAGTCTCCAGGATGAACCTTCTGATGTATTGAAAAAAGCAATTGGTATATGTAAACATATAGATGAAGGAAAAGGTATACTTCTGATGGTGGATATGGGATCTTTAAAGACATTTGGAAGTGAAATTACAAAAGAGACTGGAATAAGTGTTATAACAATTGATAACTTAAGTATGCCAATTTTAATGGAGGCTTCACATAAATCAATGCTTCCATATTCAACTTTAAAAAATGTGGCATTATCAGTGATTGAGATAGGTAAAAATCTTTTAATTAATACTGAAAATGAAATTACAGATTCTAAGGATAAAGAAAAAGTTATTTTTACTACTTGTAGTACAGGAAAGGGAACTGCAATTTACCTGAAAAAACTTATACTAAAAGCATTCAAAATAAATTACATAAGGAATGTAGAGGTTTTTGAAATAAATATTAGCAATAAAAAAGAAGATGTTGAAAAGATCAAAAGGCTGGCGGGAAATAGAAACATTGCAGCTATAGTTGGAAGTATAAATCCAGGAATGACTGATATACCATTTATAAATCTTATGGATTTTGTAACAGGAAGCGGATTAAAGAAAGTGTTAAGCATTGTAAGTGAAAATCAGATAGTTGACTTTGAAGAAATGGTTAATGATAGAACTGTAGCCTACGGTGCAATAAGCAGTGTGCTAGATGAAAATTTAAAATTTTTTTCTGGTAGCAAAATAATGATATATGTGGATAGATATATAAAAGAAATAGAAGAGGAAAAACGTACTAAGTTTAACAATCAGATATATACTTTACTTGCAATTCATATAGCATATGCAATAGAAAGGCTTAAATTTAACGAGAAGCAAGAAGATAATGTTCATATTATTAAAAGTAAATTTGCTAAAAGTGTCTATAAAGACTTTGGAATAAAACTTAATAATGAAGAAATAAAAAATATAAATCTAATAATAAATGAAAGTTTAGAAAAGTAACTAAGCTATTTTTACATTCATAGTGGAGTTCACAAATAGAATATAGAAGTAGTGACAGCTAAATTAGTGTATTAAAGTGTTTCAAAAGTAAGAATACTATAATGGTTTCATTATTAAAGTGTATTCTTACTTTTTTAAACCCCTGAAAACACTAGTGTATATTGATTAAAAAATTATAAACATCTTTGGTATTAGTTTTGCTATAAACAGTTATACAGGTAATATGAAAGGAGGATTTTATGAAGGACACAGTATTAATACTTACAAGTCATGGCAATATGGCACGTGAAACTTTAAAAAGTGCAGAGATGATTGTTGGCAAGATAAAGAATGCATATGCTTTAAATATGGAAGCTAATGATGGTATGCTGGGGACGAGTACAAAATTAGATGAACTAATGAAAAAAATATCATCAAGATTCAATCATATTGTTGTTATAGCAGATTTATTAGGTGGTACACCTTGTAATGTAGCTGTAGAAAAGTTGATTAAAAGGGATGATGTTACTTTACTTAGTGGGTTAAATTTAATTATGGTGGTAGAATTTGCTATATGCAAGTATGATGACTATGAAAAATTGAAAGAGCATCTTATTGAGGTGGGAAGAGACGGAATTAAGGATATTAAGGATGACATTAAAAATAATTTAGATGAATAATAAAAATAAGGAGTGATTTTAATGCATGGATTAGCTTTATGGCAGATTTTAATACTAACTATATATGCATCTTACTCAATCATTGATGGACTAGGAATTTCCACATCAGCTTCAGCCCCGTTGTTTGCTGGATTTTTTACAGGATTTATTTTAGGAGATATTAAAATGGGACTTGTTGTAGGAGCTACATTACAATTAATGGTTTTAGGTGTTGCAACTTATGGTGGATCATCAGTACCAGATTTTATGTCTGCTGCAATTATTGGAACGGCATTTGCAATTATATCACATCAAAAGGTTGCTTTTGCTATTGGAGTAGCAGTTCCTATAGGATTATTACTTACTCAGATGGATATACTTGCTAGGTTGTCTAACATATTTTTTCAGCATAAAGCAGATAAATATGCTGAGGATGGAAATGTAGATGGAGTATCAAGGATGAATCTTCTATGTATAGCAACATGGGCCATAAGCAGAGGATTACCTGTATTTTTAGGACTTTTCTTTGGTAATGCAGTGGTTAAAGCAATAAATTTATACATTCCAAATTGGCTTATGGGTGGACTTAAAGTATCAGGTGCCATTCTTCCAGCAATGGGTATTGCAATCTTAATGAGATACTTATCACTTAAAAAATATTATCCATTTTATATATTGGGATTTGTTTTAGTAGCTTATGGAAAGATTCCAATGATGGGTGTTGCTCTAGTAGGATTTGCAATTGCAGCAATTTATCTCATGCTTAAAAAGGAAATTAAACCAGTTTTATCTGATGGAGGTGACATAGATGACTGATGAACTTAAAGTTGTAAATCAAAATGAAAGTGATAAAGAGATTCAGGATAGCGGAACTAAAAAAATAGAAAAGAAAGATATAACTAAAGTTTTTTGGAGAGCATTATTTGGATTACAGATTGGATTCAATTATGAAAAAATGCAGGGGCTTGGTTATTGCTTTGCTATTATTCCTGTATTGAAAAAGTTATACAAAAATAAAGATGATATGAAAAAGGCACTAAAGATACACCTACAATATTTTAATACAACTCCAGCCATGTCACATCTTATATTAGGTGCAGATATAGCAATGGAAGAGCAGTACGGATTAAAGGATGAGGATGCAATAAGTTCATTTAAAACAGCTTTAATGGGACCGCTTGCTGGAATTGGTGATACAGTATTTGTTGCTATATATAGAACAATAGTATTTAGTATAGCAGCATATATGGCTATGCAAGGTAGTGTTTTTGGAGTAGTAATACCATTTATTCCTGCCTTTGCGATGTGGTGGGTTAGGTACAAATTTACTCATATAGGTTATAATCAAGGTAAGAAAATAATAACAGGTGTTGGTGGAAGACTCAAGGAATTAACTGAAGGGGCATCCATACTAGGTTTGATAGTAATTGGCGCGTTAGCACCTTCTGTTATAAATGTAAAGGTTCCATATGTGTTCAAGTCAGGAAGTGTAAAACTTGTGGCACAGGATATGCTGGATAAAATAATGCCAGGTCTTATTCCACTTGCCATAGTCCTTTTATCATATTGGCTTCTTGGAAAAAAGAAAATGACTTCTACAAAGCTTATATTATTTTTAATCGCACTGGGAATTGTTTTGTATAACCTTAAGATACTAGGATAATGTTTTTCTATAGGCAGTATTAGTAGTAAAATACTGCTTATGTTATTTATCCGATGACTACTTGCTCTAATACTCCCACTTCTCCAAGTTGGAGTAAAGAGCAGCTACGTCCCTGGATAACGATTTCTAAGCATCAGATGGAGTTTAAAAACTCCATCTGATGCCAAGAACTCTGTTTATTAAGATATATGAAAGAAAGAGGGTAATATTAATGTCAATTATTCATGTGAGAATAGATGAAAGATTAATTCATGGTCAGGTTGCTACTGTTTGGACTAATACACTAGGATGCAGCAGAATAATGGTAGTTAACGATGAAGCTTGCAACAGTGAAACACAAAAATATGTTTTGAAACTTGCAACTCCACCTAGTGTACATCTGTCTGTGCTTACAGTAGAAAAAGCTGCTGTAAGAATTAAAGAAGGAAAGTATGATAATGACAAGGTATTTGTAATTTTCAAAAACCCTAAAGATTGTGTTAGACTTCTGGAAAAAGGAATAGAACTCCCTATGATTAATGTAGGAAATATGGCTCCTAAAGATGAAAGTACAAATGTTAAAAAATCAGTAAATGTATCAAAGGAAGATGTTGAGGCTTTTAAAAAATTGAGTTCTATGGGATTAAAAATTACAGCAAGAATGGTTCCAGATGAACCTGAAAGTAATTTTATGAATTTGATAAAGGATCTGTAGCTGTATGATTGATAAAAATAGATTTAAATATTTAAAACAATATATTAAAAAGTGCGTAAATAATGGAGTATTTCCAGGAGCATGCTTTGGAATAGTAACTAGGGAGGAAAGTCAATTTGGTGCAGAAGGTTATTTGCAATTACTTCCAACAAAAGAGTTGGTAGATATAAATACTATTTATGATTTGGCCTCTTTAAGCAAAGTTATTTCTACCACTACTATTATTTTAAAATTAATAGAAGATGGACAAATTACTTTGTGTACAAATGTATGTGATATTTTACCGAATTTTAAGCATAAGGATGTTACAATATATAACTTATTAACACATACATCTGGGTTACCTGCTGATATAGATGATTATAAGATACTATGTAAAAATAAACAGGATATTATAAAAAGTGTATTTTCTATGGAATTGGAGTATAAAACAGGTCAAAAAGTTCTGTATTCCGATATAGGATATATTTTATTAGGACTTATCATAGAAAGGGTGGCAGGTCCTATTGACGTATATTTTAGCGAAAATATATCTAAACCACTTAATATGAAGGACACTTGTTACAATCCAAAGGATAATTTAAAAAATAGATGTGCAGCTACTGAATATAAGAATTCAAGAGGATATATTAGAGGAACAGTTCACGATGGGAAGGCGCATATTCTTGAAGGAGTAAGCGGTCATGCAGGACTATTTTCTACTGTAAAGGACTTAGGAAAGTTTTGCAGGATGATGTTAAATAAAGGCATACTCAATGATAAGAGGATTCTTAGCGAAAATTCAATAAAGATGATAATGGAATATAATACTGATGGGCTTAATGAAAAACGAGGTTTAGGGTGGCAGGTTAAAAATAATCTAGGATATATAAATAGTATGGGGGACTTATCATCAAGAAAAAGTATATTCCATACAGGATTTACTGGCACTTCAGTGCTTATAGATTTTGAAAACCAGTTTGCGTTTATATTACTTACAAATAGAATTCATCCTTCTAGAGATAATATAGGTCTTATAAAACTTAGGAGAAATATAAATAATATTGCTGAAACTGTAGTTTTTAAGAAGGTATAATTACAAAAATTTATTTGGATGGGGATGAGCATAGATTTGTATAAAAATAAATCTATGTTCATCCCCTAAATTTATGGAGTATTGACTAGTCATTTTAATATATAAAAAGTATATGTCATTTTGAAATATATGAACTGATTTAAACACAGTAAACTTTTGTGACATATCCCAAATTGAAATAAGTTATTTAATATTTCAAGTATGGTATTTCAGTAAAATAGCCATTTCCTTATAATTAATTTTTGGCATGGATATTGCTAAATAGTTATGTGAGAAAACTTTTACAAGTAGTAATAAAAAATTCATAACAAAACATTAATTTTTAGGAGGAAGAAAAAATGGCAGTAAAAGATTTTATAGATACAAATGATTTTACAAAGGAAGAATTAATGGATATTATTAACTTATCCTTAAAGTTGAAAAGATGTATCAAAAATGGATATTATCCACAGTTACTTAAACATAAAACATTAGGAATGATTTTTCAACAGAGTTCAACTAGAACAAGGGTATCTTTTGAAACAGCAATGGAACAACTTGGTGGACATGCCCAGTATTTAGCTCCAGGTCAGATTCAATTGGGAGGACATGAAACTATCGAGGATACAAGCCGTGTTTTATCTAGATTAGTAGATATTCTTATGGCACGTGTAGACAGACATAAAAGCGTAGTTGATCTTGCAAAGAATGCTACAGTACCAGTAATTAATGGTATGTCTGATTACAATCATCCAACTCAGGAAATGGGAGACATTTGTACTATGGTAGAACATTTACCAGAAGGAAAGAAGTTGCAAGATTGTAAAGTTGTATTTGTAGGAGATGCTACTCAGGTATGTGCTTCTTTAATGTTTATTACAACTAAATTAGGAATGCATTTCGTTCAATATGGACCAAAAGGTTATCAGTTAAAGAAAGAACTTACTAAGATTGGAGAAGAGAACTGTAAAGTATCTGGTGGATCATTATTGATTACAGATAATGAAGATGAAGCATTAAAGGATGCAGATTTTGTTTATACTGATGTTTGGTATGGTTTATATGATGCTGAACTTTCTAAAGAAGACAGAATGGCAATATTCTATCCTAAATATCAAGTAACTAAAGAGATGATGGCAAAAGCAAGCCCTAATGTAAAATTTATGCATTGCCTACCTGCAACAAGAGGAGAAGAGGTAGTAGATGAAGTAATAGATGCTGATTATTCTATCGTGTTTGATGAAGGCGAAAACAGATTGACAGCTATGAGAGGATTACTTGTATATTTCTTAAACCAAAATGCAAAAAAAGAAGATAAAGTTGCACAAATGAAGTCTAGAGCTGAATTGGAAGTAGTTCTAAATTCTATTGGCTAATAGGAACAATTATCTATAGAAATTTGTACAAATAAAGGAGAAAGAATATGTCAAGAATTGTAATTGCCCTTGGGGGAAACGCTTTAGGAAAAACTCCAATAGAACAACAAAAAATGATAGATAATGCAGCTCCATCTTTAATTGGGTTAATCAAACAGGGGCATGAAATAATTATAAGTCATGGCAACGGTCCTCAAGTAGGAATGATTAGTCTGGCACTTGATATTGCTTCAGCTAACAATGATAAAGTTGCAAAATTTGAGTTACCAGAGTGTACGGCTATGAGTCAGGGATATATAGGATACCATTTGCAAAAGGGATTAAAAAAAGAACTAAAGAAGCAGGGAATGCCATGGCATGTGGCAACTGTAGTAACACAAATGTTAGTAGATAAGAATGATAATGCTTTTAAATGTCCGACAAAACCAATTGGGGGATTTTATTCAAAAGAAGAAGCATTAAAGATGATGGAAGAAGACCCTAAATTAGTAATGAAAGAAGATGCGGGAAGGGGTTACAGGCAAATGGTTGCATCCCCTAAGCCAGTTGATATTATAGAAAAAGATTCTATATTAAATTTGCTTGACCATGAATTTATAGTAATTGCTTGTGGCGGCGGCGGCATTCCTGTTGTCTTAAATGAAAATGGTGATTATGAAGGAATTCCAGCAGTTGTTGATAAAGATTTTGGTTCTGCGAAATTGGCAGAACTTGTAGATGCAGATTATCTGTTTATTTTAACAGCAGTTGATCGTGTTGCTATCAATTATGGAAAGCCAAATCAGAAGGAACTAAAAGAAATATCCGTAGAAGAGGCAAAAAATTTAGCTAGTAAAGGTCATTTTGCTCCAGGAAGTATGCTCCCTAAAGTAGAGGCTGCAGTTCAGTTTGCGACTAGCAAAGCTGGAAGAAAATCAGTAATCGCTTCTTTAGAAAAGGCACCACTTGCTATGAAAGGCCTTAGTGGTACAGTAATTACTTTATAATAAAACCTATTGAAATATTTGTTAGATTAAAAGTACCATATAAAATTCCAGGTTGGAAATTTATATGGTACTTTTTAATATTATCTAAATATAATTATTAGCTTTTCTTATAGTAGTTAATTTTTTTAAGGTTCTTATTTAAATTATTTGAAATCTCTTTTAAATTTACTATCTCTTCGAGAATTCCTTCAATTGCTTTTGCCTGATCGTTTATGCCATCAGATATATAAACATTAGCACTATTGACTTTGTCAAACTTTTCAATTATTTTATTGTTATAATTAAATAGTTCGTTTTCTGACAATTTATTATTTCTTATATCATTGGCATTT
Source organism: Clostridium ljungdahlii (assembly GCF_001636845.1). Lineage (GTDB taxonomy): Bacteria > Bacillota > Clostridia > Clostridiales > Clostridiaceae > Clostridium_B > Clostridium_B ljungdahlii_A. Next base: position 105,097 of record NZ_LITT01000063.1, on the reverse strand, counting down.
AGTTCATGCAAAACATCTAATGACAGATTAAACATACTATTTATCTCTTCTAATTCGCTATCAAGATTATCCATATACCTTTTAATAAGTTTGGTGTCAGGGTTTTTGGTATTATTTAAGCATACAAGTTTCAACTTATTAAAGTTGTCAGTAACTTTTTTAATTTCTTCATTAAAATTGTCAACTAAATTTTTAAAACCAGTATAAGTTTTTTCAATGTTTGTTGTATAATTAGTTTTATTTTTTCTTATAGTTTCTATAGTAAAGTTTCTTATATTTTCATAGGTATAAACCATTTCTTCAACTATTGATGTAATTACTTGCGCAGATAAATTTACTTTATCTACTAAAGAGTTCAATTTATCAGCTTTTAATTCAATCTCTTTGGAATTTTGAGAAATTATTTTTATTAGAAAGCTTATATTCTTATTCATAGTGTTAATAGTATGAGTAAAATCTTTTATTTCCTTGATTTTAATAATAGATTCATCAAAGTCTAAGGAGAAATCACCCTCTGAAACTTTTAATACAAGCCAATTTAATGATTTTATAACCTTATTTATAGGTTTAACAGAGAAATAACTAATAAGTATTCCAATTAAACAGGTTAGTAAAAACAATAAAATAAATGTTATAAATATTTTATGTTTTAAATTTATTATTTGTTGTGCTGATATATCTACTCCAATTAAAGCTACTACTTTTCCTTTGGAATTATAAAGAGGAGCATATGCTGAATAAAATGTGCCCTCAAGGTCAGTAATAGGAGTATCTAAAACTGTAACTTTCCCATTGTAGTATGCCGACTTCATTTTATCATTAAACATATAGTCTTTCATAAAGGTTGATTGTGCATCATAGGAAGCAAGTATGAACTTTGTATGGGAGTCATCTGATTTTATCATAGTATATACATCAGACACATTACTTTTACGTCTAAATTCTGTAAGAATATTACACATGTCTTTATATTGCTTTGAGGTATCAGTAGTTATTTTTTCGTGTTCGTCTCCATTTATAATATATTGAGATGCTACTGCAACCTTTTTTAGGGCATCTTTTGTATCATTTATCATTATGTTTGTACAATATACATAATAAATTACTGATGTCAATGCTACACATAAAATTGTTATTAATAAGAATCTTTTCATTATGTATTCATAAAATGTTATTACTTTATCAGATTTTAACTTTGATTTTTTCATTCTATCCCTCCGGATCCTCTAGTGTATTTAATATTGTGATACTCTTATAATAATGTTAAATGTAGTTATTTTCAATAAGAATATAGTCCCATTAAGAATAGAATAAGTAAATGTTATGAGTTAAATACTCATAACATTTACTTAAAAAAGGTATTCAATTTAGGAAATACTTTTAAAGCGTTTTTATAAAAAATATACTCATAAAATTTTTCATCAAAAAGGGACTTTATAAGTTCAATATAACTTTTTATAGGTACTAACGGCCAGTCTGTTCCAAATAGAAATTTTTCATACCAATTTGGAATAACTTTAATAAATGTAATTCCTCTTTGAATATGCTGGATAAAATATTTATCGTTTTTAAATCCATCAATATCATTTTTATTGCCTACTAGAAGTCCTGAAAGATCAGTGTAAACATTGGAATTTTTATATATCACTTCAGCAGCACTCATTATCCAGGGGTTTCCAAAGTGAGCAATAACGAAGTTTATGTTTCTATGTTTTACTGCAAGCTCATCTATGTGTATGGGATGAGAATATTTTACAAGGGCTTTGCTTGAATAGGGATCACCACCATGGATGACAACGGGTATTTTATAAGATGAAGCTAATTTATATATAGGGTCGTATATTTTATTCCAAACATAATAAGGGTAATACCCCGGATAAATTTTTAATCCTACTACTTTACTATTTTTAATTCTTTCTTCAATTCTTGATAGTTCTTCATCATTCAATTTTTGTGGATTAATTCCTAAACAGTAAACTAGATTATCAGGTACTTTTTCCTCAAGATCTAAATCCATAGGATTATGAGAATTTGAATCAGGAAATCCTCCAATTTGTTTTTCTGTTAATCCCATACCTATGCCCATGATTATGTGGTTTTTTTCAAATTCCTCCTTTAATCCTGTACTGGAGTAGTTTACTTTTGATAAATTTAAAGCTGCTTCTTTAAAACTATTAATATTTGAAAAATGTAAATGTGAATCAATTATTTCCATTTAAATCACTCCTTCAAATTAAATAGTGAAGCATAAATTATACCAAATGATTAAGTAAGATATAATTAAAAATTCAATTTTAATATTTGTAGAAGTTTGTAGAAATTTATGATATTATAAAGCTAATTATAAGAAAAGAGTGATTGTATATGTTTATTTTGAAGTATTATGATGAAAACAATGCGTTTAATAACAGTATTCTTGATAAATATATCAATATCATGAATATGTATGATAAAGGCGTAATATTTTTTGATTTAATTAAAAATACAGCTTACTTCAATGAAAAATGCAAGAATATTTTTAATACTGATAGTGATATGAGTGAAATTGAAAAGTTTATAAATGGTATAGAAAAAGATTTTTGTGAAGGTGATAGAGAAAATAAAGAAGTAAGTTTGATAGGTCTAGAAGCTGATATTACATATACAATTAAACATTTAATAGAAGGAAAAAAAGTAAAGTATGTTTTATGTACTATTGAAAGGAAATCCAATAAAAGAAACATCGGAAAAAGTGCTTATATTTCTGAAATCATTGGTGAAAGCGATGTCATGTTAAATCTCAAGGCAAAGATTAAAATAGTTGGAAGATACGATTCTACCATTCTTTTATTAGGAGAGACAGGTACGGGAAAAGAACTGTTTGCAAGAGCTATTCATGATATTTCACCAAGGAGGAATAAGAAGTTTATAGTAGTTAACTGTGGGGCTATACCTGATTCACTTCTTGAGAGTGAACTCTTTGGTTATGAAAGGGGAGCCTTTACAGGTGCAAACTCCAATGGAAAAGTTGGAAAGTTTGAAGAAGCTGATGGAGGAACAATTTTTTTAGATGAAATAGAAAATATGACCCAGTTTATGCAAAATAAAATATTAAGAATTATTGAAGATAGAAAAATATGCAGAATAGGCTCAAATAAAGAAGTTAATGTAAACGTTAGAATAATAGGGGCAACAAATATAGAGCTTAAAAAGATGGTAGAGGAAGGTAACTTTAGAAAAGACCTATATTATAGGCTAAATGTAATATGTTTTAAAGTTCCCAGCTTGATAGAGAGGAAAGATGATATTTTTCTTATAAGTAATTATTTAATTGAAAAGTATTGTAAGATGTTTGAAAAAGATATAATTGATTTAAGCGATGAAGTTAAAAAGTTATTTAAAACTCATAAGTGGGATGGTAATGTAAGGGAACTTAGAAATGTAATTGAATATGCAATGAATTTTGAAAACAGCAATTACATAACTGAGGCAAGTTTGCCAAATGAGTTTATAGGAGAAAATGAAGTAAAAATAGAGCCAAAAGATATTATATCAATTGAAGAAATGGAAAAAGAAACACTTAGAAAGACGCTAGACTGGTTTGGATGGGATGAAGCTGGAAAGATTAAAGCCGCAGAAGCTCTTGGAATAAGCAGGTCATCAGTTTACAGAAAAGTTGTAAAGTATGGTCTTGAATACAGTGTAAACGATATTTCAAATTGAGATGTCAAATTGAGATGAATTTATAATTTAATATAATGAAAAACCCTTTAAATCATATATTTATAGGGTTTTTTTATTTGGTATAAATGTTGCTTATAAAAAGTATTATTAGTTTACAAATTGAAAAAATTAAGTTAAAAAAGGGATGTTGTATATGGTCATTTTGAAATATTATGATGAAAAAAATACTTTTGGTAACAGTATTCTTGATAAGTATATCAATATCATGAATATGTATGATAAAGGCGTAATATTTTTTGATTTAATTAAAAATACAGCTTACTTCAATGAAAAATGCAGAAATATTTTTAATACTGATAGTGATATGAGCAAAATTGAAAAATTTATAGATGGTATAGAAAAGGATTTTTGTAAAGATGACGGAAAAAATAAAGAAGTAAAGTTGACTGATCTAGAAGATAATATTACATATACAATTAAACATCTAACAGAAGAAAGAAAAATAAAGTATGTTTTATGCACTGTTGAAAAGAAACCAAGTGTAGGAAATAGTAAAGAGAGAGAGTATCTTTCTAGAATTATTGGTGAAAGTGATGTTATGCTAAATCTCAAGGAAAAAATTAAAATAGTTGGAAGATACGATTCTACCATTCTTTTATTAGGAGAGACAGGTACGGGAAAAGAACTGTTTGCAAGAGCTATTCATGATATTTCACCAAGGAGGAATAAGAAGTTTATAGTAGTTAACTGTGGGGCTATACCTGATTCACTTCTTGAAAGTGAGCTCTTTGGTTATGAAAGGGGAGCCTTTACAGGTGCAAACTCCAATGGAAAAGTTGGAAAGTTTGAAGAAGCTGATGGAGGAACAATTTTTTTAGATGAAATAGAAAATATGAGCCAATTTATGCAAAATAAAATATTAAGAGCTATAGAAGATAGAAAAATATGCAGAATAGGTTCAAATAAAGAAGTTGGTGTAAATGTTAGGATAATAGGGGCAACAAATATAGAGCTTAAAAAGATGGTGGAGGAAGGTAAATTCAGAAAAGATCTATATTATAGACTAAATGTAATATGTTTTAAAATTCCCAGCTTGATAGAAAGAAAAGATGATATTTTTCTCATAAGTGATTATTTAATTGAAAAGTATTGCAAGGTGTTTAGAAAAAATATAATTGGTTTAAGTCCTAAAGTTAAAAAATTATTTAAAATTCATAAGTGGGAAGGGAATGTAAGGGAACTTAGAAATGTAATTGAATATGCAATGAATTTTGAAAATAGCAATTGTATAACTGAGGCAAGTTTGCCAAAGGAATTTAAAGAAGAAGATAAAGTAAAAATAAAGCCAGAGGGTATTGTGCCAATTGAGGAAATGGAGAAGGAGGTGCTTATAAAAACACTAGATTGGTTTGGATGGGATGAAGCTGGAAAGATTAGAGTTGCAGAGGCTCTTGGAATAAGCAGGTCATCAGTTTATAGAAAAATTGCTAAATATCACCTCGAGCCCCCCGACATGATTAATATTTCCTGATAAAGATTAGTATGTTATTATATTTAAAATTAGCATGAAAAATATAATAACATACTAATTTTAATTTTTTGTACAGTAAAATACAATTAGATGATATTGCATTTTATATTTAAAGTATATAGTTTTATCATATATTTCAATATGAAATATATTTTTGATTCCAGAAACCTAGATATAATATGATGTTTATATATTTTTATGTCACTTTGACATAATTTTTTAAATTAGTATAAAAAAAAGCCTTGAATTGGCACAATTCAAGGCTTTTTTTTATTGGCACAAGGATTGCTTAATAAAAATATTGTAAACATTTAAATGTAGTAATATGGAAAATAAAATTTAGGCCCTAAAAATAATCTAAATTATGCTATTTCCGGAATGTAGTGTAATGAATAAAGGTTATATAAGACAACATGTAAACAATTTATAAGAACAAGAAGTGAAAAGAAAATTAAAAAATTAAAGTAGGAAAGGAGAAATTTAAAATGGATAGTGATAAAAAAAAGTTTAGGATGTTTGATGTAATTTTAACAGTTATATGTGTAGTATTTGTAGCAGAAGCAGCTGCTCCTGTAGCTGCAATTGGAAATCAGCAGTTTTTTTGGTGGATATTACTTATAGTGGCATTTTTATTACCTTATGGATTAATAGCAGTAGAACTTGGTACGACTTATGAGGGACAAGGAGGTATGTATGATTGGGTAAAGAGAGCTTTTGGAAATAGAATGGCATCTAGGACAGCCTGGTATTACTGGCTCAATTTTCCACTATGGATGGCTTCTTTGGCCGTTATGATACCTCAAATTTTACAAATAATTACAGGTGCTGCAATACCAACATTGCCAACAATTATAATAGAACTTGCATTTATTTGGATTGTTGTATTTATTAGCTTTTATCCAGTAAGTGATAGTGTATGGATTCTTAATGGAGCAGCAGTTCTAAAAATGCTTTTGGCACTCACACTTGGAGGTCTAGGAATTTATGGCGCTATGACACATGGTGTGGCTAATCCATTCACTGTAAGGTCCTTTTTACCAACTTTGGATATGAAGAGTATATCACTTATTTCAGTAATAATATTCAATATGTTGGGATTTGAGGTTGTATGTACTTTTACAGATAGCATGGAAAACCCAAAAAAGCAAATTCCACAGGCAATTATTATCGGTGGTATTGTTATAGCTGCAATTTATATATTTTCAAGTTTTGGTATTAGTGCTGCAATACCTACATCTCAAATTAGCACAAGCAGTGGAATGATTGATGCTCTCCAGATATTGACAGGTCAAAAAACTGGGATGTTTATTGGAGTTATGGCTTTTATATTTATGCTTACATTGTTCGGAAATATGATTTCATGGTCATTAGGTGTTAATAATGTAGTTCAATATGCGGCAGAAGATGGAAATATGCCAAAAGTATTTATTGGAAAAAGTAAAAAAAATGGTATGCCTATAGGAGTATCTATAATGAATGGTATTGTTGCAACTGTTGTTGTTGTAATTGCACCATTTATACCTAATCAAGATTTATTTTGGAGCTTCTTTGCTTTAAATTTAGTTATGTTTTTGTCAAGCTATGTACCAATGTTTCCAGCTTTCTTAAAGCTTCGTAAAATTGATCCTGATAAAGAGAGGCCGTTTAAGGTTGGTGGAAGTAATTTTGTTATTAAACTAGCAGCATATGCTCCAATGACAATAGCTATAATAGCTATCATCTTGACTGCTGTGCCATTATCTGCAGATGATATTGGAGCGAAATTGCCAATTACAGTAGGAGCTATTATAGGTTATGGAGTTGAAGAAATTTTTATAAGAGTGAAAAAAATTAAAAATGAAGAACTAGTAAAGCAAAATCAATAATTAACATTAACATAAAATATTGATCTAAAATTAGGAGGGTTATAATTATGACAAAAAGAATTGAAGGAACAACACCAAAACAGGATGGATACAGAATGCCTGGAGAATTTGAAAAACATACAAGGACTTGGATGTTATGGCCAGAAAGACCAGATAACTGGAGAGATGGAGCAAAACCTGCACAGAAAGCATACGCTGAAGTAGCAAAAGCTATCAATAAGTTTGAACCAGTTACTATGTGTGTTTCTAAAGAACAATATGCAAATTGCCGTGAGCAGTTACCATCAGAAATTAGAGTAGTTGAAATAGCAAGTAATGATTCTTGGATTCGTGATTGCGGTCCTTCTTTTATAATTAATGATAAGGGTGGAATTAGAGGATGTGACTGGGAATTCAATGCATGGGGTGGCCTTGTAGATGGACTTTATTTCCCTTGGGACCAGGATGATTTAGTAGCACGTAAGGTATGTGAAATTGAAGGAATTGATACATACAGGACTACAGGTTTTGTATTAGAAGGAGGTTCAATTCATATAGATGGAGAAGGTACAGTAATAACAACTGAAATGTGTTTATTAAGTGAAGGTCGTAACCCTCATATGAGTAAAGAAGAAATAGAGAAAAAGCTTTGCGATTATTTGAATTGTGAAAAAGTAATTTGGGTTAAAGATGGCATTGACCCAGAAGAAACTAATGGACACATTGATGATGTAGCTTGTTTCATACGTCCTGGAGAAGTAGCCTGTATTTACACAGATGATAAGAAAAATCCATTCTACGAAGAGGCACAGGCAGCATACAAGACTTTATGTGAAGCAACAGATGCAAAGGGACGTAAATTAAAGGTTCACAAATTGTGTTTACCAGAGAAACCAGTTACAATTTCAGGTGATTTTGCTATAGATGCCATTGAAGGAACTATGCCAAGGGAAGACGGAGACATTTGTATTGCTTCATATATGAATTTCTTAATTGTAAATGGTGGGGTTATTGTTCCTCAGTATGAAGATGAAAATGATGCATTAGCATTGAAACAGGTTCAAGCTATGTTCCCAGAACGTAAGGTAGTTGGAGTTAATACTCGAGAAGTAGTATATGGTGGAGGAAATATTCACTGTATTACACAACAACAACCAGCAGTTTAAAATGTATTAAGAGTTTATGATACTACAATCACAAATGTAGAAAAAATGTAAAATAGAATATAGTCTTTTGGAATTGACCCAGTGAAATGATTTAGATTTAAAGTTTCACTGGGTATTAATTTAAAAAAGTACATGAAATGAACTTAGTCCGTTAAGGAGGAAGGTCTTGAGTTGAAGAATAAAATCATAACAAAAATAGTTTCTACTATAGTAGTTTGTTTTATTTTAGTTGCTATTATAGTAGGCGGTGTTAGCATTATAAAATCAACGCAGGTAATTAAATCGGAAGCAATTGACAAACTGTTGAATATAGCATCCAGTAAAGGAAATGAGTATTCTATACAACCTGCCAAAATGGAGAATACAGTTAGTGAATTGTCAAAAGCAATTCTGCAGAGTATTGACGTTTCAAAAATTAATGATACAAATTATATGAATAAATATGAAAATAATATAGGGTTACTAATGAAAAGCCTAGGTGAAAATAATAAAAATATCGTAGATTTATATATAAATTTTGATCCGAAATTTACAGGAGGACATGAAACTTATGATATAGGGTATGAATATGACGATGTGAAAAATCAAGGTAATGTTAAATTTAATTTATACACACTTGCAGACTATAAAAAAGGCGATAGTAAAATGTCCTGGTATTATGATCCTATTAAGTTAAGAAAAGGACTCTGGTCTAAACCCTATGTTGATTCTTTAAGAAATATAAATGTGATATCATATACTGCACCTATATATCTTAATAATGTACTAGTAGGGGTAGTAGGAGCAGATATGTCTTTTGAGGATTTAAAAAGCTTGATATTAAATACAAGAGTGTATGATACTGGCAGGGCATTTTTGTTAAGCAGCGACTATACTTTTATAGTTGATAAAAGCATAACATCTAAATATAATTTAGGTACTATGAATGGTGGAAAATATAAAAATGTAATAAGTAAAATAAAAAATAATAAGTCATCAGTTATTGAAATAAACTTTGAAGGGCAAAAAATGTTATTTGCATATTATACCGCATATAATGGGCAAATTGTGGGGATTATTGTTCCTAGTAAAGAAGTACTTAAGAGTTTAAATAATACAATATATACAATTTTAGGAGCTATTATAATAGGAATAATATTTTCAACAGTTGCTGCATTATGTATGGGAAAAAGAATATCTAAACCAATAGAAGTGGCAACTGATTTTATTACTAAAATGGCCAAGTTAGATTTAACAAAAAATGATTGTTCTAATTTAAATATTATAATATCTAATAAAAATGAAATAGGTATTATGGGAGGTAGTTTGGAGTTACTTAGGAAGGAACTATTAGAAACAGTTCAAACGATAAAGCAACATTCCACAGAAATTGTACAATATTTGGATTGTATGGCTGTGTCTTCATCACAGACAACGTCTTCTATTGCTGTTATTACGAAAACTATTAATGAACTGGCCAAAGGAACTAGAGAACAAGTAGATAAAATACAAAATAGCTTTTCCAAACTAAATTTACTTGCTAGTGATATAGAAAAATCCGTTTTAAGTATTTCTAATCTTGGAAAGTATTCAAAGGAAATGAAAAAAATGCAGGGGCAAGGTTGTGAATCTATTGAAGTACTTAATGAGAATTTGAACAAAAATGATAAGATCTCAAAAAATTTAGGTGATAATATAGATAAGTTATGCAAAAAATCAAATTTGATAGGTGAAATTATGTCTACAATTAATTCTATTGCGGAGCAAACAAATCTCTTAGCTTTAAATGCGTCTATTGAGTCATCTAGGGCTGGAGAAAGTGGTAAAGGGTTTGCGGTTGTTGCAGATGAAATTAAGAAACTTGCAGACAGTTCTCTTGATGAAACTCGTAAAATAGGTAAGATATTGAACGAAATACAAGAAGAAATAGCTTTAAATAAGGATAATATGGATGAAGCTAAAATTACCGGTAAGGAAGTGAATAAGTCAATGGTATTATGCATGAAATCATTTCAATTTATCGGTAAATCAAATTCTAATACTATGCTTCAAATTGAAGATTTAGAATGCAATATTAATGAGGTTAATGAAAGCAAGGATCATTTGATTAGGTCTAATGAAGAAATATCTACAATAATAGAAAAATCATCATCATCAACAGAAGAAGTTGCAGCAATAATGGAGGAGCAAGAATCAGCTGTTGAGAATGTAGTTGAATCTATAGAGAAAATAAATACATTGGCAGTGACTTTAGATGGAATAGTTCAGAGGTTTAAAATCGTTTAAAAAATTAAATGTGCAACCTTATAAGATTTTTAATGTAAAGTTAGGTGTTAATTTGACAGAGAAAAATTACAGGTTTTAAATATAGAAACATCCACTTGTCTATTGTAGCAATATTTACAGTAGACTAGGGATGTTTTTTGTGTCACAAAAAGTAATAAGAAGAAATTAAATAGAACAAACTAGTATATGGACTTATACATGAGAGGTGTTTTGTTTGAAATATAAAAAGAACAAGATAATCCATTTTTTTATATTTGGAAGCATTTATTTAAATGTAGAGATAATTTCTAGAGCATGCTGCGGTGCATTAACAGGTTTTAGTGGTATCTGTAAATGGAGTTTATGTGGGTGGACTTCCCTTTGGATGTTTCCTATAGGAGGATTATGTGCTGCATTAATTGGAAGTTTGAATGATAGACCTGAATATTATAATTTGAAAATGTGGCAGCAGGTTATAATGGGAGGTTCCTTAATTTGTATAGTGGAGCTACTTACAGGAGTATTTTTTAACCTATATTTGCATTTTAATTTGTGGGACTATTCACAAGAGAAATTTAACTTTATGGGACAAATATGCTTAAAAAACAGTATTTACTGGTATGTATTAAGTATTGTAATAATATGGTTTGACGATGTTCTATCTTACTATTTTTATGAAGGAGAAAAACCATCCAGCTTACTAAGTTATTTTGTTAAGTTGGTTAAGTTGCAATAAAACAAATTTATCAAGGTTTTTGCAAATGAAATTAATTTATTAGAATTAAACGTATTTATAGAGGAACTTAATTCTAATGCTGAAGAATTATTACAAACTGATAAGGAGATAATTATATAAAAAATATTTATATAGGATTTTTAACTTAATATATATAATATCAGAGAAGAATTTTCACTTTGTATATAATCAAAATCTCAAATCTTCAATATATTTTTAACATTTCTTATGCATTTTTTAAATTGCATAAGTTTAATTACTTTTTTAAGGATTTCTATTGCTTCAGAGGAATATATTGGTTTAACAATGTAATATTCAATTCCAAGAGAATATGATTTGGCAATAACTTCTTTATCCTTTATTTGTGAAACTATGATGATTTCCCCGCTAAATAAATTAGTTAATTTGTGCAATCTTCTAAGGCTGCGATTAGCAGGTTTTGCTAGTTCCATAATAAGTATATCTGCTTTTTCGTAGTCCAACAAATGATTGCTTTGAATAATTTTACCTAAGTCATTATTCTCAATAATTTTAGCTAATGTACAATAAGTTTCTTTATCATTACTTATAATAAGAAAATTCATAGTAACACCTTCTATATTACCATATTATAAAGCAGTTTAACCGCTACAGATAGGGACATGGTAACAAATATAGGTTTTATAAGCCTAGAGCCCTTTATTAGAGCCATTCTTGTCCCAATATTTGCACCTACTATCATACATATCGCTATTGGAATACCTATCTTATAGTTAATTTCTCCTCGCATTGCAAATATAAGTACAGAAGCAATGTTACCTACAAAATTCATTACTTTACAATTTCCGCTGGCTCTTACAAAATCAAATTTGTATATGCTTACAAGTCCGAAAATTAGGAAAGTACCTACACCGGCACCTAGAAAACCATCGTAAAATCCTAAAGATAAAGCAAGAATAATGCCTAAACATATATTCTTTGATGAGATATGCTGAAATTTATCTTCAAGCCCTATATTTTTAGAAAATAAGCTATACAATCCTACAAATAATAATAATATAAGCACGATTACATTAAGGTAACTTGATTTTATGCTAAGTACAACATTTACACCTAAAGTAGCTCCGATAAAACTAAAGGGAAGTAAATACTTTAGTATTTTAAAGTCTACTTTTTTAGAGCGAGCAAATTTAATTGAGCTAGAAAGTGTTGAGCAGCAAGAAGTAAATTTATTTGTCCCTAATGCTAGGTGAGGAGGAATACCTATTAGTAAAAAGGCAGGCAAACTTATTATTCCACCGCCGCCGGATATAGAATCTACAATAGCTGAAAAAAAACAGGCTATACATAAAAAGGTTAAGTTGTTAGTCATAGATACCCTCCTTAGAATGAATAAATGGTAGTTTAGTTTTAGATTTTTTACAAAGTAATATGGTTAAATCTTCATGTACAATTATAACAGAGAAGATTACATATAAAAAATATATAAAAAGTATTACAATTATATTAATAAAATATAACTGTAATTTGGGAAGTGATTATTTATATGGATATCAAACAACTTAAATATTTTCTTGCAATTGCAAAAGAGAAAAATATAACGAAAGCTGCTGAAAAACTATATATGGCTCAACCTCCACTTAGCTATCAATTGAAATTACTTGAGGAGGAGTTGGGTGTTAAGCTTATAGAGAGAAATACTCATAAAATACAGTTAACAGATGTGGGTAAGAGATTGCAATACCGTGCTGAGCAGATGTTAAAATTAATGGAAACTACTGAAAAAGAATTAAAAGATATAAATGAAGGTCTCCAAGGAACATTATCAATTGGTACAGTACCATCTTCAGGAGCAGCCCTTTTGCCAGATAGAATTCAGAAGTTTTATAAAAAATATCCAGATATTGATTTTCAAATATGGGATGGAAATACTCATAGAGTATTAGAACTACTAAAGAGTGGGATAATAGAAATTGGAATTATACGGACACCATTTAATGGAGAAATTTTTGAATCTATATGTTTACCAAAGGAGTCAATGGTAGCTGCTAGCAGCAATTTGAATTGGAATGAAAAACAGAATTATATAGGGATGACTGAACTTGCAAACAAATCTCTAGTAATAGACAGGAGATTTGAAGATGTCATAGTTAAGGCATGCCGTAAGGAAGGATTTGAACCTAAGATTATTTGCAGAGGAGACGATGTCAGGTCAATATTATTGTGGGCGAGTACCGGAATAGGAACAGCTATTGTACCTGAGGCTGCTATTGGGCTTATTCCTAATTCAAATTTAAATTATAAGAAAATTAAATTAGTTTCTGTGGAAACACAGACAGCTATAATATGGATGAAAAATCAGTATTTGTCCTCAGCAGCCAGACACTTTTTAAAAACTTTTAAAGTAATTTAATGTTTTACTACAGTTAAAAGCATTTTAAATTTTTCTACAGCTTTTAATCCGTGGGGAATATCAGAAGGCATTATTATAGTTTCACCTGATTTTAAAATAAAAACGTTATCGCCTATTGTAATTTCAGTCGTGCCATCTAATATCTGAACCATAGCGTCACCGGAAGTTACATGTGTGCTTATACCTTCACCTTTGTCTAGTGAAAATAAAGTAATATTTGAAGTAGGTATTTGTGCTATAGTTTTGCTTATAACTTGACCTTCTTGGTAAGAGATAAGATCTTTCAAATTAAGCACCTTTGAAAATTCTATGTTCTTCATTAAATTGTTCATAACGTTACCTCCTAGAAATTTTAATTATAGTATAAGCTTGTTTTTGGTAAAAATACGTACCATAAGATACCATATATAATAATTATTTTTTAAGAGATTATTAAGATTAATAGACTAAAATCATCTATAATCAATACTTATTTTGTTTGAAAATTAAACAATAATGAATATGGTAGGGGTATAAGATGATTTTAAATTTATTAGGTAGGAAAAAACAATTTATAAAATATGCTGCTTCAGGAACCTTAAATACGATTATAACATTGGTTATTTATAATTTACTCATTAGGGTTAAGGTTGACTATATAATTTCAAACACCATGGCGTATATTTTTGGAGTTGCCAATGGATTTGTCTTAAATAAGATATGGGTATTTAAAGCCGATGGAAGAGTAAGTTCTTTACTTACGAAATTTATTATTGTAAATTCAATTTCACTTATTTTTAGTACTGCAATTTTATTTTGTCTGGTAAACAATTTATATCTCAATGAAATATTAGCTCAGATGATGGCAACTATTATTACTGGAATAGTTAACTATATATTAAATAAGTTATGGACATTTTCTTAAGCACATATTAATAATTTGCTCATTTTAATGAGCAGATAAGTAAATTTAAATGTTAAAATAAATTATATAAAAAAGGTTTTTGGAAAATCCAAAAACCTTTTTAGCTAGATAAAGTATTATAGATCATAAAATTTATTAAAGGATTCTAGAGCATACACATAATCTTTTATGCCGCCTAATTCTCTTACAGAATGCATGGATAATATAGCTAAGCCCATGTCTAAGGATGTCATGTTTATATGACTTGAAGATATTGGACCTATAGTTGAACCTCCTCTTTCATCTGATCGGTTTACAAATACTTGAACAGGAACATTAGCTTCTTTACATATATTTTTATATATGGCACTGGATACAGCATCTGTGGTATAACTCTGGCTGGCACTTATTTTTATAATAGGACCTTTATTTATAATAGGTCTATTTACAGGATCAGATTTCTCTTCATAGTTTGGGTGCAGTGCATGGCCTAAATCACAGGATATTATAAATGATTTTGATATAGCTCTGTAAAAATCATCCTTGTTTTTACCAAGATTGAAAGCTATTCTTTCTAATATAGACAAAAGCATAGGTGAATTTGCACCTTGTTTTGTGGTGCTCCCTACTTCTTCATTGTCAAAGCATACCATTACATTTGTAGTATTTTTAATCTTGCTATTTGAAATTGCTTTTATACCTGAATAAACCATACTTAAATCATCTAGTCTCCCTGAGGATATAAATTCCTGGTCAGCTCCTATTATGCTGCCTTTTTCAAATTCATATAGGAATAAGTCAAAATCTAATATGTCTTCTTCGGATACTGAAAGTTCTTCACTTATAATTTGAGTAAGGTAATGTCCCTGTTTCAATTTATCATTTACTAGTGCTAAAAGAGGGAGCATATGCTTTTGTCTGTTTAGTTCAATACCTGAATTTATATTCCTATTCATATGTATTGCTAAATTTGGTATTATCATGAGAGGTCTTTTTATATTTAAAAGTTTTATCTCAGGATGAAAGGAGTCTTTGCCTTTTAAAACGATTCTTCCTGCTAGTGAAAGAGGTCTGTCCATCCATGTATTTAATATTGGTCCACCATATACTTCTGTATTTAACTTTACATAAGCACCTTCTACTTCTATGTCTGAATTTGGTTTTACTCTAAAGCTGGGTGAATCAGTATGAGCTCCTATTATTCTGAATCCTTCTTTTTCAAGTTCACCTTTTCCAACTGTAAAAGCAATAAGGGCAGATTGATTTTTAGTTATAAAATATTTACCACATTTTTTTATTTTTAAAGCGTCTCCCTCTTTAATTTCTACAAATCCAAATTTTTTAAGTTCAGATACAGCATTTTTTACTGCATGAAAGGAAGTTGGACTTTCATAAATATAATTTATAAGTTCCTCTGCCTGTTCAATTTCATAATTTTTCATAATGTCCTCCTTAAAATTCAATAGATAATTTATCTATGCTAGTTTGCCATTTTAAAATTTTTATTTAAATCAGAAAATTTATCTTTAAACTTTGATGATGTGTAAACCTTATTATCTTTAGTAGTAACTTCGCAAGATATACCAGGTGTTTTGTTTACAAAATCAATACCTTCCTTAGGGCCTAATTCAAATACAAGTAGAGACATGATGTCGGCTATAGTATTACTATCAGAGACATTATTGTCAACTATGACAGTTACACTCATAACTCCATTATCTACAGGATATCCTGTTGCAGGATCGAGTATATGGTGATATCTTTTACCATTTTTTATAAAATATCTTTCATAATCACCTGAGGTAGATAATCCTTCGTTTGATAGTTTAACTGTACCTAACATATCATCGCCTCTAGGGTTCTTAATTCCTATTCCCCAAGGGGAATTACTTTCATTTTTACCAACTGCATATATAGAGCTTGAGCCTAAATCTATAAGACCGTTTTTTATATTATATTTTTTGTAAATCTTTAATACTTCATCAGCAGCGAAACCTTTGGCAATGCCGCCTAAATCTAAGGCCATGCCGGGCTGCATTAGCATAACACTGCTATTTTTTTCATCAATTTTGATCTTATCATATCCCACCAGTGGCAATTTAGATTTAATTTCTGAATCAGATGGCAGTCTTGCTTTGTCAGTACCTATTCCCCATAGGTTTACTATAGGACCTACTGTAATATCCCACTTACCATTACTTATTTTTGAATATTTTTGTGAGAGTTTTATCATTTTAATTATTTCAGGATTAACCTTTACATAATTTTTGCCTGAAGCATTGTTAATTTTCATAATATCGCTGCTATTTACAGTAGTACTTGCCATATCATTTAGTTGATATAATTCTTTAACACTTTCGTCTACTGCTTTCTGAGCATTAGGCCCATAGGCTTTTAAATCCATTGGTGTATCCATCGTTATTATATTTTTTTCATAAAGCTTATTATTAGAAGTATTATTGTAAGAACATGAACTAAGTAGTAAAATGAATGACAAACAAACTATTAGTTTTAAAACATGGAATTTTATTTGTGAACTGTATTTTTCACCATTTCTTAACATTTTACATCACCTCATATGTTATATTATATATGACTCACGTTTGTGCAGCAACTAAAGTGAAAACTGTATAAATAAATGTGGTGTATATATAAAAATAGGAGAATAAAAATATGAAAAAGAAGAATAAGTTTCTATTGATATTGAGCATAATTGGTCCTGGATTAATTACTGTAAATGCAGGGAATGATGCAGGTGGTATTACTACTTATGCGACTGTTGGAGCATCTTATGGTTACAGCATGCTGTGGGGACTGTTATTAATAACAGTCAGCTTATCTGTTATACAGGAAATGAATGCTAGAATGGCTGTTGTGACAGGGAAGGGGCTTTCTGATTTAATTAGAGAAAATTTTAGCGTTAAGCTTGCTTTTTTTGCAATGATAATTTTATTTGTTGCTAATTTTGGTGTTTGTGTAGGTGATTTTGCTGGTATAGCTGCTAGCATGGATATGTTTGGCATAAATAAATATATTTCGGTTCCTGTAATGGCATTTGTTGTTTGGTTCCTTATTACAAAAGGTTCTTATTCAAATATAGAAAAGATATTTTTAGCTTTTACATTTGTGTTTTTTTCTTATATAATAACTTGTTTCATAGAAAAACCAGATTGGAATCATGTAATAAGAGCAACTTTTACTCCTACTTTAAAATTTGACAGTGGATTTATTTTGGCATTTATAGGAATGATAGGTACTACAATTACTCCATATATGCAATTTTATCTTCAATCCTCTGTAGTAGATAAGGGACTACAAATAAAAGACTATAAATATGAAAAATTGGATGTATATTTAGGCTCTATATGGGGAAATTTGGTTGCATTTTTTATAATAATATGTACTGCTGTTACTTTATACAAAGCAGGGATAAAGATAGATAGTGCCAGCCAAGCTGCACAGGCACTTAAGCCGCTAGCAGGAAACTATGCGTCGATCCTCTTTGGAGTTGGACTTTTTGGAGCATCTGTGCTTGCATGTATGGTTATTCCATTGTCTACCTCATATGCAATATGCGAATGCTTTGGACTTGAAAGCGGATTAGACCATAAGTATAAGGAATCGCCTGCTTTTTATGGTATTTTTACTTTTATGATAATATTTAGTTCAATAATAGTATTGATACCTAATGTGTCATTAGTAGGGGTTATGCTTGTTACCCAACAGCTTGCAGGAATTTTATGTCCTATTATATTAATATTTATGGTATTACTTACTAATAATAAAGAACTTATGGGAGAATATGTTAACAATGGATTACAAAATGTTATCATATGGGTAACTGTAATATTTATAATTGTTCTTTCATTAATTCTTTTTGTTTCACCCTTTATTAAAATCTAGTATATAAACAGAGTTCTTGGCATCAGATGGAGTTTTGACTCCACCTGATGGTTATTAACAGGATTCTTAGTGCTTCAGCACTTAGAAGGCGTTATCCTTTAGGGGAAATCGTTATCTAGGGACGTAGCTGCTCTTTACTCCAACTTGGAGAAGTTAGAGTATTAGAGCAGGTAGTCATCGGATAAAAGAAATTGGCAAGAAAAAATCAGCGGGGAAATTACAGCCGCTGATTTTTTTAGGTCAATTTTCATCATCCCATGCCATTTTAGCTAGTGGAAATGGTTTTAAAGCTCTATCTAGTATACCTTGGACATATGCAATAAGTATGCCGTAGTTTACAATAGGGACATTAAATTCTTTTGCAGTATTTATTCTATAAAGCATTGCGGCTCTATTTAACATGCAAGCACCGCAGTGAACTACTAAGGCATATTTTTTGATTTCTTCCGTAAAGGAAACGCCAGATGAAAATTCAAAATCTATTTTTTTACCTGTAATCTGTCGTATCCATCTAGGAATTTTTACTTTGCCTATATCATCAGATTGTCTGTGGTGAGTACACCCTTCTGCAATAAGCACTTTGTCTCCATCTTTTAATTTCTTTACAGCGTTTACTCCTTTTATAAGTTCTACTAGATCTCCTTTACATCTTGCAAATAGTATGGAAAAGGAAGTCATCAATATATCTTTTGGGGTATCTGCTGCTACTTTTAAAAATGCCTGAGAATCTGTAACTACTATTTTAG
This sequence comes from Clostridium ljungdahlii, assembly GCF_001636845.1. Lineage (GTDB taxonomy): Bacteria > Bacillota > Clostridia > Clostridiales > Clostridiaceae > Clostridium_B > Clostridium_B ljungdahlii_A. The sequence goes on along the minus strand of NZ_LITT01000063.1, from coordinate 85,989 downwards.
GTTTTTTCCCTAGGTTTTGTAAGGTTTCTCTAAGCTCAAATTCTTTAGTTACCACCGCAGTAGCATCACTTTCCAGTATATCTCTTATGGTTTGCTGCTGAGGGAGAATAAGTCTTCCTTTAGGAGCTGCTTTATCTATTGGAGTTACAAGAACCACAAAGTCTCCCGGGTTTATTAAATCACCAATTATTTTAAATTTATCTTCACTTTGAGGCTGTGCAGCTATTATTTGATTTTTTAACTCAAGTATACCTTTTCTTTTAAGTGCAGATACTTTTATAATTGGTATTTTAAGTTCTTTTTTCATATGTTCTATGTCTAGATCTTTTATATCAGCAGCATCGATTTTGTTTAAGACTCCTATAAGGGGAATTTTTTTATTTTTTATTTGATTTATTATAGATTCGTCATAATCTGTAATTCCAGCAGTTGAATCTATTACAATTATTGATATGTCAGTTTTATTTAAAACGCTTAACGTTTTTTCTTTTCTAAGTTCGCCGAGCTCGCCTTCGTCATCAAGGCCTGCAGTATCTATTATTACACAGGGTCCTATGGGAAGTATCTCCATAGATTTATAGACTGGATCTGTAGTAGTACCCCTTACATCTGATACAATGGCTATATCTTGTCCTGTTAAGGCATTTATAATACTTGATTTGCCTGCATTCCTTTTGCCAAAGAGAGCTATATGTGTTCTTACTGAGCGAGGTGTTTCATTTAAACTCATAAGTAATCTCCTCCAATATTTATTTGCCAGGTATACCTGGTTTTGTCAGCTGATATGGATTTATTATTTCATCTATTTTTTCCTTAGGCAGTATTTTTCCTTCATATAGAATTTCTCTTATAGTTTTATGATTTTTCAAGGCTTTCCTTGCAAGTTCACTAGCCTTATCATAACCTATGTAATGTACTAATGCAGTTACCAGTGCTGTGGAATTTTCAAGATTTTTTTTACAATTTTCTTCGTTTACTTTGATTCCGCTAATGCACTTTTCCCTAAATAGTGTAACTGTTCTTTCTAAAAGTTCTAGTGATTCAAGTAGACATTCTGCAATGAGCGGAGTGAATGCATTTAACTCCAATTGACCTGAACTGCTGGCCATAGTAATTGCTGTGTCGTTTGATATTACTCTCATACTTACCTGTGCCACCATTTCAGCTATGACTGGATTAACTTTTCCTGGCATAATAGTTGAACCTGCTTGTACCTTTGGAAGAATGATTTCTCCTATTCCTCCCCGGGGTCCCGAATTTAAAAGCCTTAAATCATTTGAGATTTTTAAGAGATTGCAGGCTAGGGACTTTAAAAGTCCTGAGACCTCAACAAATACGTCGCAATTTTGAGTAACGTCCATAGGGTAATCGGAACGGGCAATTCCAAGGCCGGTTAAGTCTTGAAGTATATCGGTTATCCTATATATAAATTTATTAGTTGCATTAAGACCTGTACCTATAGCGGTACCGCCTATGTTGATTTCCCTGAGTCTTTCTTCTACTTTATATATTCTCCATCTGTCTCGGGCGATTGCCTTTGCGTAAGCCCCAAAACCTTGTCCTACCATCATGGGAAGTGCATCCATTAGCTGGGTTCTACCTAATTTCAATATATCTGAAAAATCGTTTTCTTTAATTTGAAGCTCTTCTTGAAGATCGGACAGACAACTGCTTAACTTTCTTATGCGTCGTATAGCTGCAATTCTAAGAGCAGTAGGATAAACGTCATTTGTGGATTGAGACATATTAATGTCATTTAAAGGATGTACTAATGAATAGTCTCCCTTTTCGCCCCCTAGTATTTCTATAGCTCTATTTGCTATGACTTCATTTACATTCATATTTGTGGATGTGCCGGCTCCACCTTGAAATGCACTTAATTTAAATTGATCGTCAAATTTGCCGTCGATAACTTCTTCACTAGCTTTAATTATGGCATCAGCCTTTTCAATTTTAAGTTCTCCTAAATCTTTATTGACTAGGGCAGCTGCTTTTTTTATGAGTGCAATTTCTTTAACTAAATTTAAATTAATAGTTTTGCCCTGTAAATTAAAATTTTCTAAAGCTCTTTCAGTATTAATACCAAAATAGGAAGAGGTTTTAATTTCCTTTTCTCCAAGTAAATCTTTTTCTACTCTAAAGTTCACATTTTACCCCCCTTAAATAAGTTACTAACTAAAATTTAACTTATTAATATTTTATAACAAAAAAGGTAAAAATAAAATAGAATGCAATTTTGAAGGAAAATATAAAAATAAGCACTTAAATTTAACTAAGTACTTATTTTCAAGAGGTATAGAAGTATTAAGATTTACTAATCCCAGTCGTCAAAATCAATTGGAAATACAATCGGGAATATGAATGGAGAAAATGGGAATCCGTGTCTACGTCTGCGTCTACGTCTTCTTCTCCTTCTCCTTCTTCCACGTTGCCTGTATAGATCATCTCCTGATTCAGCAAAATCATCCTCTTCGTCCATGATTTCTGGATTGTAGGGGCAGTCATATACGGGGCAGTAATAATTAGGAGAAGCATAAGTATCTTCATCAGCACGATCATAATACTGGATGTTTTCTTCCTTATCCTTTGCGTTATTTTGACTGGTATTCATTTAATGCCTCCATAAGATTTATTATATTATCATAGTATGATGGAATAAAAAATTTGTTACCAAAAGTTTTATTATAGAGTTTTACGAATTTTATTATTATATTAATAAAAATTATTCGTACTTTTCTGTTGACTGTAACATGCAATTTTGATACCATATTGTAGGAGGGATGCTACTTGAAAGAAAAATATGATGTAATAATAGTTGGAGCTGGTCCTGCGGGAATATTTACTGCTTTAGAAATTACAAAGCTTAACAAAAATCTAAGTGTACTTATAATTGATAAAGGCAGAAATATAGAGGATAGAAAGTGTCCGGCTAGGATAAATGGAAAGTGTGTAAATTGCAATCCATGTGGTATCACTTCCGGCTGGTCAGGTGCAGGGGCTTTTTCTGATGGAAAGCTTTCTTTAAGCCCAGAGGTCGGAGGTAGAATTTTAGAGTATTTTTCAGAAGATGAATGTAAAAAATTAATAAAATATTGTGATGATATATATTTAAATTTTGGAGCTAACAAGGTTGTATATGGATTAAACAATGAAAATATAGATAAGGTAAAGTATGAAGCAAGCAAATATAATATTCGTCTTATACAGTGTCCTGTTAGGCATCTGGGAACAGAGTTAGCCTATGAAGTACTGAAAAAAATGTATTATCATCTTTTGGATAACACAAACACTGAATTTAGTGAACTTACTACAGTAGATGAGATATTAGTAGAAGGTGATAGTGTAATTGGAGTTTGTGTGGAAAACAAGGATGGTAAGAAAAAGGTTTTAGCGGATCATGTAGTAGTTGCTCCAGGCAGGGGCGGTGCAGAATGGTTTTCAAATCAATCCCAAAAGTTAAAATTAAAAACTACAAATAATGCTGTAGACATAGGTGTTCGAGTTGAGGTGCCAAATTCAATAATGGATCACTTGACTAAAGACTTATATGAAGCGAAACTTGTATATTACTCTGATACTTTTGATAATAAGGTTAGAACTTTTTGCATGAATCCAGGTGGTGTAGTATCAGAAGAACATTATGATGGTACCATAGCAGTTGTAAATGGACATAGTTATGAAGAAAAAGAATTGAGAACAGAAAATACAAACTTTGCAATGCTCGTTTCTACATCCTTTACGGAGCCCTTCAACCAACCTATAACTTATGGTAAGTATATTGCAAAGCTTGGAAATATGCTTACTGGAAATGGCATAATGGTGCAAAGACTGGGTGATTTATTAAATGGAAGAAGAACTGATTATTCAAGACTTAAAAAATCCACTACTATTCCAACTTTGAAATCAGCAGTACCTGGAGATTTAAGTTATGTTTTACCTCAGAGATATCTTACATCTATAGTTGAGGCACTAAAAGCTTTTAACAATGTAGCACCAGGACTTTATAGCAAAAATACACTTTTATATGGCGTGGAGGTAAAATTCTATTCTAGTAAATGTGACACAAATGATAAGTTTGAAACTTCTATAAAGAATCTATATGCCATAGGAGATGGTGCAGGTATTACAAGAGGACTTATGCAGGCCTCAGTAACAGGTGTAGTAGTTGGAAGGGATATAGTTAGCAAATAATTGTAAATTATTATATATTATTTTGAAAGATTTGGGTTATACAAAAAAAGGGGAGGAAATTCTCATGTCAGCATTTATTGTTTTAGGATCCCAATGGGGTGATGAAGGAAAAGGGAAGATGACAGATTATCTTGCAAAAGAGGCAGATGTTGTTGTTAGGTTTCAAGGAGGAAATAATGCAGGTCATACAGTTGAAGTAGGTGATAAGCAATATAAACTTCATCTTGTACCATCTGGAATATTGTATAAAGATAAGGTGAATGTAATAGGAAATGGAGTAGTGCTTGATCCAAAAGCATTATTTGAAGAAATGGATTATTTGAAAGACCTAGGAGTAGACATATCACCTGAAAATTTAATAATAAGTGATAGGGCTCAACTTATTATGCCGTACCATAAGGTATTAGACGGTATAAAAGAGAGAGCAAGAGGTAAAAAAGATATAGGAACTACAGGAAAAGGAATTGGACCGTGCTATACGGATAAAATGGAAAGAAGCGGCATAAGAGTTTGTGACCTTATGCACCAGAATATATTTGAAGAAAATCTAAAAGAAAATTTAAAAATAAAGAATGACATAATAACTAAGGTTTATGGAGAAAAGGCTCTTGACTTTGATACTATATACAATGAATATATTGATTATGCAAAGAAATTAGCTCCTTATGTTAAAGATATATCTGTAGAAGTATATAATAGTATAAAAGGTGGAAAAAAAGTATTATTTGAAGGTGCACAGGGTACTTTGCTGGATATAGATTATGGTACTTACCCTTATGTTACATCTTCAAGCACTATTGCTGGTGGAGTATGTATTGGTTCAGGAATAGGACCTACTATGATAACAGGAGCAGTAGGTATTGCAAAGGCCTATACTACAAGAGTTGGAAAAGGACCTTTCCCTACAGAGCTTTTTGACAAAACAGGAGAATGGATTAGGGAAAATGGGCATGAATATGGAGTTACTACAGGAAGAGCTAGAAGATGTGGATGGCTAGATCTAGTAATACTTAAGACTAGCAGCAGGGTTTCTGGACTTACAAGCTTTGCTATCACAAAAATAGATACTTTAGCAGGACTTGAAAAGGTAAAAGCATGCGTAGGATATAAATTTAATGGAAAAGTTATAGACTATGTACCTGCAAGCTTAGAGGATTTAGCTAAGTGTGAACCTGTATATGAAGAATTTGAAGGCTGGGGCAGAGAAATAGAAAATGCCAAAACTTATGACGAGTTACCACAGAATGCTAAAAAATATTTAAGTAGAGTAGAAGAATTTACGGGAACAAAAGTATCTATAGTATCTGTTGGACCAAGAAGAGATCAGACAATAGATGTAAGTGAAATATAGGGTTTCCAAACGAAAAATCAATTTATACTCCGGATATTTTTTACAACATTCAGCTCGTTAAATATTTTGATAAGGCTAAGCAAAAAATTTTGAAAAAATACTGAGAACTTTTGAAAACTCGTGCCTCAAACAATTCAAAAGTTCTAGATTTTTCAAAAATTTTTCCCTAAGCCTTATATACAAAATATTTAAAAGAGCTTCACTATTGTAAAAATATGCCTGCGTATAAGTCGATTTTTAAGTTAGAAAACCTATATAAAATAGATAATTGAAGTTATCACCCTTAAATAAATTTATTAAATTAAGTTTATTTAAAGGTGAATTTTTTATGTTTGGCAATTTTATTATACAGAAAAATGAAAATTATATTATAATATAGATGTGGTGAAAATACATAAGGTAAGGAGGGTAAATAAAATTGGAAAAGTTAGTTACTGAAAAAGAATACGAAGTCCAATACTATGAAATAGATTTTAGAAAGAAATTGCTTGTAACAAGTCTTATGAACTATTTTGAAGATGTATCTACAAAACAATCAGAAGACATAGGAGGAGGACTTGATTACTTAAAACGAAAAGGGGTAGCCTGGGTACTATATAAATGGGATATACATATTAATAGGCATCCTAATTATGGTGAAAAAATAGCAGTTCAAACTAAAGCATATTCCTTTAGAAAGTTCTATGGATATAGGACCTTTAAGGTTTTAGATGATAAGGGAAATGTCATTGCATCAGCCAATTCAATATGGCTTCTTATAGATAAAGAAAAACGTAAAGTAATTAGGATAACTAAAGATATGTATAAAATGTACGGTGTAGCTGAAAATGAGATAAAACCGTTGATTATTAAAAAGATAAAGTTACCAGAACAGTTTGACATAGAAAAGAGTTTTAATGTAAGGTATAGTGACATAGATACTAACAGGCATGTCAATAATGTTAAGTATGTAGATTGGATTGTAGAAACTATACCTCTTGATATAGTACTTAATTTTACTATAAAAAATTTAAATATAACTTATGAAAAAGAAGCGTTATATGGAGAAAAAATAAAAATATATACTGAACTGCAAAAGAAAGATAATAGTTATATATCTCTGCATAAGATAGTGGATCAAGAGGAAAAAGAATTATCAGTAATAGAAGCGGTTTGGAATAAAAATGAAGAATAAAAAGCAGAGAGAAAGGCTGATGAATTATGCTTCAGCAGCACTTTTCCCTGCGGTAAATCCTGAACTCCAGGCCCATTGTAAATTAAAACCACCACAGTCACCATCCACATCCAAAATCTCTCCTGCAAGATATAAGTTTTTTATTTTTTTCGATTCCAAAGTAATGCTGTTTACTTGAGAGGTGTCTACTCCTCCACAGGTAACTTGAGAATTTTTAAAGGAATTAGTATCATATACTGTAAATTCCCAGGATTTGAGCAAGTGGCATATATTCTTTTTCTCCTGCCAGTTTAATTCACTACATGATTTGTGAATATCTTCAACGGAGGATTCCTTTAAAAGTATAGGTATGATTTTTTTATTTATTACTCCTATGAAGGAGTCGAATATACTTCTGTAACCAAAAGTTCCCCAACGATTTTCTAAGAATTCTACTAAATCCTTTTCTTCAAAATCTGGAAGCATGTCAATTTTAATCTTAACGGACTTTTTACTAAATAAATTACAGGAGGCTATACGACTTATATCAAGTATAGGCGGCCCTGATATTCCATAGTCTGTAAATAATATTTCTCCATATTCTCTTTTTTGTATTGTATTATCCACAACTATGTATACATACCCATTGAATTTTACTCCTGATAGGGCTTTTAAATGATTATAGTTTAATTTCAACTGTACAAGGCCAGGAAGGGGAGGTATTATACTGTGGCCAAGGTTTTTACATAGAGTAAATCCTGAACCGTCAGATCCTGTATTAGGGGCAGATTTGCCACCTGTACATAATATTAGTTTATTACATTCATAAATTTGATCATCGCAGTATATTCTAAAGGATTTTTTATTAAAGGATATATTACCGACTTTTGAATTTAAATAAACAGGTATATTTCGATCTTCAATAGCCATTTTTAATATATCTAGTACGGAAGATGATTGAAGAGAGAGGGGATACATCCTTCCGTTTTCCAAAGTTGTAATTGGAAGACCTAGCGAATTAAAAAAGTTTATTGTATCGTCAAGGGAAAAACTATTTAAGACACTTTCAAAAAAATGAGTATTTTTACTGTGATATCTGCAAAAATTTATATTTTTATTAGTTATATTACATCTACCATTTCCAGTTGATAATATTTTATTTCCTATTCTACTTTTAGATTCTAAAATTGCTACGTCTTTTCCTCTGTCTTTTGCCGTAATTGCAGCCATGATACCAGAAGCACCTGCACCAATTACTATGATTTCATGAAACATGTAGACACATCTCCTATTTAACAAAATTCATTTATCCGATCGCTATCATTGCTAACACCCCCATCTTTATCAAAGTGGGGGATAAGCACTGTTACGCGCCTGGATAAGTTTTTCCCCTAAAGGATAACGTATTCTAAGTGCTAAAGACACTAAGAATACTGTTAATAAGGTTCAGCTGGAGAAAGTCATCCTTATAAGCAAGCTCCATCCGAACCTAAGAATCACTTGATAGTTATATTTTAACTTACTTGTACTTTTTTTAATACAGTTTGCAAAAAAATATATATTTAACTGCAGTTTGTAATATAATAAAGACAACATTATAAATATGAACGAGGTAAAATTTAATTTCTATAACCTTATATATTTTGTAAAAAGGAGTGTTGTCCAAATGGAAGCTGCTAATTTTCTATACTATAAGAACTGGGTGGTAGTTGGTGATGTGTCTAATGAAGAAAAATATGCTTTTAAAATATTAAGTTCTCTTAAGGGTGCAATGTATAATGCAGAGGGAGTGAATCCTAGAGATGCTAGTGGGAAGGTATACAGATCTTTAAGTGAAATACCTTTTAAAGTAGATGTACTTGATTTGTGCATAAATCCTAAGACTGGCATTGATATAGTTAAAAAAGCTTTTGAGATTGGCATAGACAAAATATTAATACAGCCAGGTGCAGAAAGTGAGGAAATATTAAATTTCTGCAGTAACAATGCAATTGATGCAGTAAAAGGATGTGCACTTGTAGAGCTTACGAAAAAACATAAAGCTTAGGGGGTTTTTTATGCTTAAAATATATGCAGTTTCTGACTCTATAGGTGAGACCGCAGAACTTGTTGCTAAAGGTGCTGCTAGTCAATTTTATTCAGAGATAGAAGTACACAGGGTACCTTATATAAAGAGTTATGAGGATGTAAATGAATTTATAAATGGGTTAGAAAGCAAAGAAAATATAATGGTTATATCTACAATAGTCCTTGTAGAAGTAAGAGAATTTCTGGTTCAAAGGTGTGTAGAATGTGGTATTCCTATAAATAATATTTTAGGACCTTGTATAAGTATGGTATCAAGGATACTAAATAAAATACCTGAATATAGGCCAGGTGCTGTATGGGAAATAGATTCTGAGTATTATAAAAAGGTAGAGGCAGTAGAATTTGCAATAAAGTATGATGATAGCAAGGATAATTCAGGAATAAAATATGCGGATGTTGTTCTTTTAGGTCTTTCTAGAACTTCTAAAACGCCACTTTGTATGTACCTTGCAAATAAGGGAATAAAAGCTTTGAACATACCGCTTATGCCAGAGGTGCCTGTGCCAGAGGAGCTGTTTGACATTGATAGAAAAAAGATTGTAGCCCTTACTATAGATCCAGTGCACTTAATAGAAGTAAGAAAACATAGAATAGATAGATATAATACTACATCTAATAGGTTTAAGTACGCAAATGAAGAAAGGGTTCTTCAGGAGCTGGAATTTTCAGATAAGATTATAAGAAGATTAAAGTGTAAGGTAATAGATGTGACAAAAAGGGCAATAGAGGATACAGCATTAATTGTAATGGAATATATAGGATACATGGAATCAAAAGGTTATTAAAGTACAAATTTTATTATAAGAAAGCTGTTTTTTGCTTTTAGATTCAAAATTATATAAGAAATTTAAAATTGTAAAATTGACCTAATGCGTTGATACATAAGGAATTGTGAAGAAAAGCTTAAAGATGTCCAATAAAATATCACAAAAAAGTATTGACACTTTATAAAAAATTTTGTATTATAGTGTATGTCAGGTCGTCAGGTACGACTTAATAAAACAGTATAAGGCCCCTTGGTCAAGTGGTTAAGACACCACCCTTTCACGGTGGTAACAGCAGTTCAAGTCTGCTAGGGGTCACCAAGAGTAAGTATATGTGGGCGCATAGCTCAGCTGGGAGAGCATCTGCCTTACAAGCAGAGGGTCACAGGTTCGAGCCCTGTTGTGCCCACCACATATGGCTCAGTAGCTCAGCTGGTTAGAGTGCCGGCCTGTCACGCCGGAGGTCAAGGGTTCGATCCCCTCCTGAGTCGCCATATGTGCTGGCATGGCTCAGCAGGTAGAGCAACTGACTTGTAATCAGTAGGTCGTGGGTTCGATTCCTACTGCCAGCACCAAAAATAAGAATGTATTTTTAAATACATTCTTATTTTTTTATTTAGATATTTTATTTGAAATTTTTATTTTGTATATTTTGTTTTATTCTTATGTCCTCTCCGAAAAACTTATATAAGGTAAATTCTCCAAGCAATCTAGATGAAATTCTCTCTGAATAGCATTTTAAAATTTCTTCTAAGTCATAATTTGTTGATACAAGCATTTTGCTTTGTTTCAATAGCTTTTTGTTTAAAAAGTTAAACAATTCAGTTTTAGAAAAATCGGTTATTTGTTCAGATCCTAAATCATCTATTATAAGTAAATCACAATTCATTAAAATATCTTCTAATTCTATGCTATTATTGAACCTTATATCCCTTAGGTCTTTAATCAAGGATTCAGAGGTTCTATAAATTACTAAAAAACCTCTGTCTATCAATTCTTTTGCTATACAATTTGATAAGAAGGTCTTTCCAGTTCCGGCAGATCCATAAAATAATAAATTTTCACTGCAGTTAGAAAAGTTTTCTATGTATTTCCACGATGTGGATGCTATTATTTCTATATTTTTTCTAGGACTTGTAGGGTTTCCCTCATTTTTGGTGGAGGAATATAGCTGGAAGTTAAAGTTATCGAAGTTATTCTTAGCTAACATATTTTTGAAGTCAGAATTACTGTAGTAAAGTTCAATAAGTTTTTGTTTGTAGCAGTCGCATTTTTTGTTCCCAATGAATCCAGTATCTTTGCATTTATCACATTTATATGACATATCTAAATAATTTACAGGATAATTATTAGATGTTAAAATATGAGCTTTTTTTATCCTTAAATCTGAAATTTTTTGGTGAAGTTCTTTTAAGTAAATATCCTTGTTTGAGACATTATTTAATATATTTATTGATAATTTTAAGGAAAGTCTACCTATTTGATTTTGTATGCTTAATACTTCAGGTAGTTTTTTTTTAATTTCTTCCTTTCGAAAGCCTAAAGCTTTTCTATCATCGTCTCTTATTTTTTCATATATTTTCATTATATTAGAGTGATAGCTCTTAATCATTCTTATCCCATCCTAGTAGTTTTTTCTCTAAGTCTTTAAAGTCATAGTTTCTCTGTTTAAAATTGTTGAAAGTTCCTTTTGAACTTTTATTTTCTGTAATGCTTTTTACATTTTTAAAATTGCCTTTGTTTACTTTCTTTAAATCCTTTTTTTCTATATCTTCTAATGTTTTAATTTTATCTTTATTCCAGCTTGTTAATATTCCGTCAATATATTTAAAGTCAGCCTTATTTATTCTTTGAAAGCATATGTCACAAGCCTTATATATAATCTCAACTGAGAAATTGTAAGCTTGAATCCATTTAGAAAGTAAATCCTCTTGAGGCTTCATTATTTCTCCATCTTTTATACCAAGATATCCTAAAATTTTTCTTATTTTAATCCATTTATCTTCATGTTTTTTTATAAAAGCCTGGGCATCATTTATATCTTTTATTTTAGCGTCAAACCAAGATATTGCAGTTTTTTCTATATATCTGCTGTTGGTTTTTCCCTTTAAAGCACAATATTGAACTAAAAGTAGTATAATCTCTGGAGAAAAATTAAAATCATTTAACCAACTTATGTACATAGTCATTTCTTTTGAAGATAAGGTCCTACCTAAGGATTTTTCTATATCTTCAAGCATATCTTTAATAGAAGTTTTATTTAATTCTTCAAGTAAATTTATATCATCTTCTTTTTCATTGTCTCTATCTGATAAATCTAAGAATTCTATATTATAGTTTCCCATATTGTCAATGGGTACCATTTTAATAACATTTTCGTCATTCCAGTAGTTCCAAGCGTTTAATACATCCGTTTCTAAAAGATGCAAAGCACTTGCAACAATTTGAGAGCTAACTCCTAATTCGCCTGATTTGCAATATTTTAGCCCAAGCAGGTATACTTTAACAAATTCCCCTCGGGCTTTAGGCATAAACTTATCTATAAAAACGTTGCTTACAGGAGTATAATTAGCTTCAGAAGTCTTAAATACAAAAGTACTCATACATTTTTTACCTACCTTTATAAGCTTTGTTTTAAAAAGCTATCATATAAATATTATAACAAAATATAAAAAGTATAACAATGTAATACTTTTGGAATTATTTTCTATATTTAAGTTTACTAACTTTTCAATTTATTATATTATAAAGATTAAAGGCATAGTTTTAAACTATTTTGTTTTAATATTATATCAAAATTACTTGATTATACTAAGGCAAATAGGATAAAATTAGGTTTTAGGATATAGTAGTCTTTAATCTTAAAATTTTAAGATGCTGGACAGTTAAAAGTTTTTAATATATACTTTGAATATCAAAATATTCGAGTATCAAAAATTATTTGAAGGAGGGGGTCACATGAAATTACCTCCATTAATCATAGGAGATCTAAAAGCTAAAATACCTATTATACAAGGTGGAATGGGTGTAGGAATTTCCCTACATAATTTAGCACAGGCAGTAGCAAATGAAGGTGGTATAGGTATAATTTCTACAGTACAGATAGGATATAGAGAACCAGATTTTGAAACTAGCCCAACGGAGGCTAACCTTAGAGCATTGAGAAAGGAAATACAAAAAGCTAAAGAATTAAGCCCCAAAGGTATAATTGGAGCAAATATTATGGTGGCTATAAATGATTATAATGATATGGTAAAGACTTGTATCGAGGAAAAAGCTGATATTATAATATCCGGAGCAGGACTTCCACTTAATTTACCTAAACTTGTTGAGGGAAGCAGCATAAAGATAGCACCTATAGTTTCTTCAGGAAAAGCAGCTTCTCTTATAATTAGACACTGGTTGAAAAAATATTCTAGACTTCCGGATTTAGTAGTAGTAGAAGGACCTAAAGCTGGGGGACATTTGGGATTTCATTTAGAACAATTGCAAGAAGGAAAAGAATGCTTAGAAGATATAGTGTGTGAAGTAATCAAAGTAGTTAAATATTTTAGAGAAAAATATAATAAAAATATTCCTGTAGCAGCAGCTGGTGGAATATATACAGGAGCGGATATTGCAAAATTCTTCAAATTAGGTGCAGATGCAGTACAGATGGGAACACGTTTTGTGGCAACTGAAGAATGTGATGCTAGTATAAACTTTAAAAAGGCATACATAGATTCAAAAAAAGAGGATATAAAAATAATAAAAAGTCCTGTAGGGCTTCCTGGAAGAGCTTTAAGAAATAAGCTTATAAGGCAAGCTGAAGAAGGAAGAATTGCGCCTAAAAGGTGTTACAATTGCTTGAAGAAGTGTAATCCTAAGGAAACTCCTTATTGTATATCCAGAGCACTGATCAATGCTGCTAAAGGAAATATAGATGAAGGGCTTATTTTTGTTGGAAGTAACGCTTATAGGGTAAACAAAATTGTAAAGGTTAAGGAACTTATAAAAGAGCTAGTTTTAGAAGCAGAAAGTATTTGATATAAGTGGCTTAAATTAATTGTCAAAGTGGTGATCTAGTGAACAAAGGTATAAATGTTATAAATGAATTGTTAGTAGATCTTTTTAACGATATTCTAGTAATAGAACAAAAATCCCTTCAATATGCAACATTTAAAGATTTATCTGTTACGGAGGTACACACTATAGAAGCTATAGGCATGTATAAACCAAATAGAATGAAAGATGTTGCCTGTCAACTAGATATAACTCTGGGAACCTTAACTACGGCCATAAATCGTTTAGAAAAAAACAATATGTTACACGAATAAGGAGTAAAGAAGATAGAAGAATTGTATACATACAGTTGACCCAAAAAGGGAAACTTGCATTTAGAGTTCACCATAGATTTCATTCTAATATGGTTGAAGAAATCTTAGGAGAGTTAACGGAAGGAGAAGAAGAGGTTTTAATTAAATCACTGGAGAAACTCAATAATTTCTTCAGATCAAAGTATAATCTAAAAATTGGATCAAAGGAGAAGAATAATGAATAAAGTAGAAATTACAGGTACAGGAAGCTATGTTCCTCCCAAGATTGTGGATAATAATGATCTGTCTCTCATAGTAGATACCAGTGATGAATGGATAACAAGCAGAACAGGGATAAAGGAGAGAAGGATATCTCAAGGAGAAGATACCTCAGATATGGCAACAAAAGCAGCTATAGAGGCAATTAAAGATGCTAAAATAAGTGTAGAAGATATTGAACTTATAGTACTTGCAACTGTTACTCCAGACAGCTTTATGCCTTCTACCGCTTGTATAGTTCAGAAAAATATAAAGGCAGTAAATGCCACATGTTTTGATGTATCGGCAGCTTGTTCAGGTTTTGCATATGCAATGGATATTGCAGTTCAATTTATAAGGGCTGGAAGGTTTAAAAATGTTCTTGTCATAGGAGCAGATACATTTTCTAAAATACTTGACTGGAAAGATAGAAGCACTTGTATATTATTTGGTGATGGTGCGTCAGCTGCATTTTTGCAAAGTGGAGAAGAAGATCAGATACTTTCAACTTATACTGGATCAGATGGAAGTAAGGGAGATTCATTAACATGTCCTGCGGTAGCTGTAAACAATCCTTATGTTGATGGTGTTATAAGCCCTGTTAAGAGTGTAGTTGGAATGGAAGGAAGAGAAATATTTAAATTTGGAGTAAAAGTTTTAGAAAAATCAGTTAAAGCTCTGCTTCAACAGGCTGATTGTACTTTAGAAGAAATTAAATATATAATTCCTCACCAGGCAAATTATAGGATAATAGAATGTGCAGCAAAAAAACTTCAAATAGGTATGGATAGGTTTTACATAAATTTAGATGCTTATGGCAATACTTCCGCTGCAAGTATAGGGATAGCTCTAGATGAAGTTCGCAAAAAAAACTTAGTTAAAAAAGGAGACAAAATACTTATTGTAGGTTTTGGAGGAGGATTAACCTATGGAGGATTTATATTAAAGGTAAATTCATGATTGATATAAAACTCTGGAGGTTAAGAATGATATTAGGAAAAATTAAAGAGGATAAAGGGAGGTTAATTTATGATTAATTCTGTATTTTCAAATATGGTAGGAATAAAGTACCCAATTATTCAAGGAGCAATGGCTTGGATTGCAGACAGCTCTCTAGCAGCTGCGGTGTCAAATGCAGGAGGACTTGGAATAATTACTGGAAATGCACCACTTGAATGGGTAAGAGATGAAATACGAAAGGCGAAAAAACTTACAGATAAACCTTTTGGCGTAAATATAATGCTTTTATCAGAAACAGCTGAAGCAGTAGCTAAGATGGCATGTGAAGAAAAGGTTAAAGTTGTAACTACTGGAGCAGGAAATCCAGGAAAGTACATAGATATGTGGAAGGAAAATGATATAAAGGTTATACCTGTTGTGGCATCTGTAGCATTAGCTAAAAGAATGGAAAGGGCAGGAGTGGATGCAGTTATTGCAGAAGGTTGTGAATCTGGGGGACACGTAGGAGAGCTTACTACTATGGCATTAGTACCTCAAGTAGTAGATGCTGTAAGTATTCCTGTAATTGCAGCAGGTGGTATTGGAGACGGAAGAGGTGCAGCAGCTGCTTTTATGTTGGGGGCTCAGGGGATACAGCTTGGAACTAGATTTTTAGTTGCAAATGAATGTACAGTCCATAAAAATTATAAAGAGAAAGTTTTGAAAGCAAAAGACATAGATACTCAAGTTACAGGCAGAGCTACAGGTCACCCTGTTCGTGTTCTTAGAAACAAACTAGTTAGAAAATTTCAGCTTTTAGAAAAAAATGGGGCATCTATGGAAGAATATGAGAAATTAGGAAGAGGAGCTTTATCAAGAGCAGTTCGTGAAGGAGACGTAGATAACGGTTCTGTTATGGCAGGTCAGATAGCAGGACTTGTATTTAAAGAACAAAGCTGTGATGAGATTATTCAGGAAATATTTAAAGAAACTCAAGAGAACTTAAAAAGAGTTCAAAATATGTTTTAAAAATAATATTTGGAGGTATATATGGGTAAAATAGCTTTCTTATTTTCGGGACAGGGAGCCCAGTACGTAGGTATGGGAAAAGACCTTTTTGAAAATATAGATGTATGTAAAAATGTGTTTAAAGATGCGGATGAGGTATTGGATTTTTCAATAAGTAATCTGTGCTTTGAAGGTCCGGAAGAAAATCTAAACAAAACTGAAAATACCCAACCTGCAATTTTAGCTACAAGTATAGCAGCTTTAAGAGCATTGGAGGACTTTGGAATTAAGCCTGATATAGCAGCAGGTTTAAGTCTTGGTGAGTATTCAGCTCTTGTATGCAGTGGTGTTATGGGATTTAAAGAAGCAGTTTCCCTAGTTAAAAAGAGAGGAAAGTATATGCAGGAGGCAGTGCCTGAAGGTATTGGTACAATGGCTGCAATACTAGGATTAGATTATGCAAAAGTGGAAAAAATATGTGAGGATAGTTCTACTTTTGGTATAGTTGAAACTTCAAATATGAACTGCCCGGGTCAGGTAGTAATTGGAGGAGAAATAGAAGCGGTAAAAGCTGCTTGCAAGCTAGCAAAAGAGCAAGGAGCTCGCAGAGCTATAGAGCTTTCAGTTAGCGGACCTTTTCATACTTCTATGTTGAAGCCAGCAGCAGAAAAGTTAGAAGGAGAATTAAGTAAATTATCCCTTAAGGAATTTTCTATTCCAGTTGTAACAAATGTTACAGGGGAGGTAATTGAAAAACTAGATAAGGTAAAACCTTATTTGAAAAGGCAGGTTATGAGTACCGTACTCTTTGAAAAAAGTATAAATACTATGCTTGAAGCAGGGGTAGATACTTTTGTAGAAATAGGGCCTGGAAAAGTTTTGAGTGGATTTGTAAGAAAAATAGACAGAAAAGCCCTTATATTAAATGTTCAGGATATTAAATCATTAAATTCTACTGTGGAAGAATTAAAAAATAGATAGGAGAACTAAAATGGATATTGTTAGTAAAAAGGTAGCGGTAGTCACAGGTGGAGCTAAAGGCATTGGAAGAGCCATTGCACTTAAATTAGCAGAAGACGGATTTAATATAGTAGTTAATTATAGAAGCAGCTTAAATTCAGTAGAAGAAGTAATAGGTGAAATTAAGGAAAGAGGTTCTGAAGCTATTGCAGTGCAGGGTGATGTAAGTATATTTGAAGATGCAAAAAATATTATGAAGCAAGCAGTAGATACTTTTGGTAGAATAGATGTACTCGTAAACAATGCAGGAATAACTAGAGACGGACTGATACTTAGAATGAAAGAAGAAGACTTTGATAAGGTAATAGAGGTAAATTTAAAAGGAGCCTTTAATTGTATAAGACATGTAAGTCCTATAATGGTTAAACAGAGAAGTGGTAAAATAATAAGTATATCTTCAGTAGTAGGAGTTACAGGGAATGCTGGCCAAGTAAACTATTCTGCAGCAAAAGCTGGAATAATAGGTATTACAAAATCTACAGCTAGAGAATTAGCATCAAGAGGAATAAATGTGAATGCTGTAGCACCTGGTTTTATAAAAACCGATATGACAGAAGTTCTTTCAGATAAAGTTAAAGATACTACATTGAATAATATACCTTTAAAAAAATTTGGAAGTGCTGAAAATGTAGCAAACGTAGTAGCTTTTTTAGCATCCCCTAGTGCAGATTATGTAACAGGTCAGGTAATAAACGTAGACGGTGGAATGGTAATGTAAAAAATTTTTAAGGGTTGGTGAAAGATATGAAAAAAAGAGTAGTAATTACAGGGCTCGGGGCAATTACACCAGTAGGAAATGATACCGATACATTTTGGAATAATATAAAAAATGGAGTTTGTGGAATAGATTTTATTAAGGCTTTTGATGCAGAAAATTATAAAGCAAAAGTTGCAGCTGAAGTTAAAGGATTTGATCCACATGAACATTTAGACAGAAAAGAATCAAAAAGGTTTGACAGATTTTGTCAATTTGCTATGGTTTCAGCAATGGAAGCTGTAGAAGATTCTAAACTTGATATTGAAAGCGTAGAGAAAGAAAGATTTGGAGTAGTTATTGGTTCAGGTATAGGTGGAATAGGAACTATAGAAAAACAACATTCTGTGTTAGAGGAAAAAGGACCTAATAGAATAACTCCTTTATTTATACCGATGATTATAAGCAATATGGCTGCTGGAAATATAGCTATAAAATTTGGAGCTAAGGGACCATGCAGCAATATAGTTACAGCTTGTGCCACAGGTACAAATTGTATTGGTGAAGCTTTTAGAATGATTAAAAATAATCTTGCGGATGTAATGATAGCAGGTGGAACTGAAGCATGCATTACACCATTGTCTATGGCTGGATTTGCTGCAGCAACTACTTTAACTAAGAGCACAGATCCTAAAAGAGCATCTGTTCCTTTTGATAAGGAAAGGGATGGATTTGTAATGGGAGAAGGTTCTGGTATATTGATATTGGAGTCATTAGAACATGCTCAAAAAAGAGGAGCTAAAATATATGCGGAATTAGTTGGATATGGTTTTACATGTGATGCATATCATATGACATCACCAGCACCAGGTGGTGAAGGTGCAGCAAGAGCTATGAGCCTTGCTATAGAAGAAGCTGAAATTGAAAAAGAAGAAGTATCTTATATAAATGCTCATGGAACAAGTACAAAGATAAATGATAAAGTTGAAACAGAGGCAATTAAAAAAGCTTTTGGAGATTATGCTAAGAATATACCTATAAGCTCTACAAAATCAATGACTGGACATTTGCTTGGAGCTGCAGGAGCAATAGAGGCTATAATAAGTGTTAAGGCTTTAGAAGAAGGAATTATACCTCCTACAGTAGGATATAAAGTTCAGGATGAGGAATGTGACTTAGATTATGTTCCAAACAAGGCAAGAGAAGCTGAGCTTAAATATGTTATGTCTAATTCTTTAGGATTTGGTGGACATAATGCAGTGATTTTATTAAAAAAGTGGAGTGAGTAAATATGGACTTTAAAGCAATTGAAAATATGATAAAAACTATGGATGATTCAAAGCTTGGATATCTAGAAGTTAATTGGGATAACGTATCTATAATTATGAAAAAGCAGGGCGAAGAAGGAAACATAAAACAGGTAAACATAGTAAAAGAAAATGGAGAAAATGTAAAACCTGTTTTTGAAAAACAAAGTGACAAAATTGAAATAAAAGAAGATAATATAGATAAGGTTAAAAAAGCTGAGGAAAAAAAAGATGACAATATAGAAGATAACAGTATAAAAGAAGTAAAGTCACCTATAGTAGGTACTTTTTATAATTCGTCAGGACCTGAAAAACCTGTTTTTGTAAATGTAGGATCTAAAGTAAAAAAAGGAGACACTCTGTGTATAATAGAAGCTATGAAACTTATGAATGAGATTCAAAGCGAGGTAGATGGAGAAGTAGTGGATATTTTAGCTAAGAATGAACAGATGGTAGAGTATGGTCAGCCACTATTTAAAATAAAAACTGAAGCTTAATAGATGAGGGAGGAGAATACTTATGGAACAAGATGAGTTTAATGTGAATTTTGGAATAAATGAAATAAAACAAATTATTCCTCATAGATATCCATTTCTTTTGTTAGATAAGGTAACATATATGGAGCCAGGTAAAAAAGTTATAGCATATAAGAATGTTACTGCTAATGAATATTTTTTTCAGGGACATTTTCCAGAAGAACCTGTAATGCCTGGAGTACTTATAATAGAAGCATTAGCTCAGGCTGGAGCTGTAGCTATTTTAAGCAAAGAAGAATTTAAAGGAAAAATAGCTTTCTTTGGAGGAATAAATAAGGCAAAATTCAGAAGAAAGGTAGTGCCTGGGGATACACTTAAATTAGAAGCAGAGATTGTAAAAATTAAAGGACCTGCAGGAATTGGAAAGGCAGTAGCCTATGTGGAAGGTAAAAAAGCTGCTGAAGGTGAATTGTTGTTTATGATAGGAGACAAAAATTAAATTGTCAGGAGTTGAATTTTAAAAGTGTTTAATAAGATTTTGATTGCCAATAGAGGAGAAATAGCAGTTAGGATAATTAGAGCTTGCAGGGAAATGGGAATAGAAACTGTAGCAGTGTATTCAGAAGCAGATAGGGATGCACTTCACACTCAGATGGCAGATGAAGCCATATGTATAGGACCGGCGTCTCCTAAAGAAAGTTATTTAAACGTACAAAATATAATAAGTGCCACAGTTTTATCAGGAGCGCAAGCAATTCATCCTGGATTTGGTTTTTTATCTGAAAACAGTAAGTTTGCAAGCATATGTGAACAGTGTAATATTACTTTTATAGGACCTACTCCGGAATGCATTGACAATATGGGCAATAAGTCTAATGCCAGAGATATAATGGGAAAGGCAGGAGTTCCTATCGTTCCAGGGTCAGATGGTGCTATAAAAACAAATGAAGAACTTTTGGAAACTGCAAGAAAAATAGGATATCCTGTTATGATAAAAGCCTCTGCAGGCGGTGGTGGACGTGGTATAAGAGTTGTATATGATGAATCCGAGATTATAAAAAATTATGAAAATGCTAAAGCTGAAGCTAGTGCAGCCTTTGGAGATGATACTATATACTTGGAAAAGTTTATAGAAAGGCCAAAGCATGTAGAAATTCAGATACTTGGAGATAATTTTGAAAATGTAGTTTATCTGGGAGAAAGAGACTGTTCCATGCAGAGAAGAAATCAAAAAGTAATGGAAGAAGCACCCAGCAAGGTAGTTACGGAAGAACTTAGAAAATCCATGGGAGAAACAGCTGTAAGGGCAGCAAAGGCTGTACATTATAATAATGCTGGAACTGTAGAATTTCTTTTAGACAAAAATAATAATTACTATTTCATGGAGATGAATACTCGTATTCAAGTAGAACATGCTATAACAGAAATGGTAACAGGTATAGATCTTGTAAAAGAACAGATAAAAATTGCAGCAGGTGAAAAGTTGGATTTTTCTCAAGAGGATGTGAAAATAACCGGCCATTCTATAGAATGCAGAATAAATGCAGAAGATGTAAAAAGAGGTTTTATGCCTTCTCCAGGAAAGATAAAAGACTTATATGTACCTGGAGGTTTTAATGTAAGAGTAGATAGTGCAGTGTACTCGGGATATAATATTCCTCCCTATTATGATTCTATGATAGCAAAGCTCATTGTATATGGAAAAGATAGAGATGAGGCTATATGTAGAATGAGGAGAGCCCTGGGAGAATTTATTATAGAAGGAGTTAGTACCAATATAGACTTCCAATTTGAACTCATAGATAGTAAGGAATTTATAGAAGGAACTTATGATACAAAGTTTATAGAAAATAATTTCAAGTATTAATTCCTTCCTTTATTTGTAGTAAAATAGTTATATTGCTTTACTATAAAATAAATTGACTATTTACGATTTGGTGGTCAATCTTATAAGAGAGGTGATAAAGCTTGTTAAATAAATTCTTTAAAAAAACAAAATATATTACAGTTAGTCAGAGGGCTTTAAATAATATCCATGAAGATTTAGATTCAAAGCCAAGTATACCAAATGGAATGTGGGTAAAATGTGATGGATGTGGTAAGGTACTGTATAAGCAAGATTTGGAAAAAAATAATAGAGTATGCCAGTATTGCAAGCATCATTTTAGGATGAATGCTAAAGAAAGAATAGATCTTATAACAGATAAGGATAGCTTTTGCCAATTTGATGAAAACATGACATCTACTAATCCTATAGGATTTAAAGGATATGAAGATAAAATCAGCAATATGCAGAAAAAGACTAATCTCAAAGAAGCTGTAATTACAGGAAAGGGTACCATAGGAGGAGAGTCTGCAGTAATTTGTGTTATGGATAGTAATTTTATGATGGGAAGTATGGGTTCTGTAGTAGGAGAGAAAATTACCAGAGCTGTAGAAAAAGCTATTGAGTTAAAAATACCTCTAATTATTTTTACAGCTTCTGGAGGAGCCAGAATGCAGGAAGGTATTTTTTCATTAATGCAGATGGCAAAGATAAGTGGAGCTATAAACAGGTTGAATGATGCAGGACTTTTATATATATCGGTTCTTACAGATCCTACTACTGGTGGAGTTACAGCAAGTTTTGCTATGCTTGGCGATATAATTTTAGCAGAACCTGGAGCACTTGTGGGATTTGCAGGAAAGAGAGTAATAGAGCAGACCATAAAGCAAAAACTTCCTGAGGGATTTCAAAGTGCAGAATTTCTATTAAAACATGGATTTGTAGATAGTATAGTTTCAAGGGAAAATTTAAAGAGTACCTTGAAGAAGATATTGTATATTCATAATAGGAATAGGTAAATTTTCTAAATGAAAGGAAGCTCTTATATGGAAAAATTGGAAAAGGTTCAAAAAATTTTTAATAAAAAATTTGAGAGTAAAAATGCGTGGGATAGAGTTACTTTAGCTAGAATGATAGAAAGGCCAACTTCACTTGATTATATAAATAGAATATTTGACTCTTTTATGGAGCTTCATGGAGATAGATATTTTAATGATGATCCTTCTGTAGTAGGAGGCATTGGATTGTTAAATGGTGAGCCTGTAACCATTGTGGCCCAGCAAAAAGGTAGGAATACACAGGAGAATATAAAGAGAAATTTTGGTATGCCGGAGCCTGACGGATATAGAAAAGGATTAAGACTCATGAAACAGGCAGATAAGTTTGATAGGCCTATTATATGCTTTGTAGATACGCCTGGAGCCTTTTGCGGCATGGAAGCAGAGGAAAGAGGACAGGGAGAGGCAATAGCCAAAAATCTGATGGAGATGTTTAATTTAAAAGTACCTATAATATCTATAATAGTTGGAGAAGGTGGAAGCGGAGGTGCTCTTGCTTTTGCTGTAGCGGATTCAGTTTGGATGCTGGAGAATTCTATATATTCTATTTTAACCCCGGAAGGTTTTGCAGGTATACTATGGAAAGATGCTTCCAAAGCTAAGGAAGCAGCTGAGATTATGAAAATTACAGCTCAAGATTTAAAAAAATACGGTATAATAGATAAAATATTAAAGGAACCTGCAGGAGGGGCACAAAAAGATGTAGATAAAATGTCCGACACCATAAAAGAAGAACTTATAGAAAAAATAGGTATACTTAGGAAAAGATCTAAAGAAGAGTTACTCGAGGAAAGGTACAATAAATTTAGAAAAATGGGTAAGTTTATGGAATAAGTGGATTTTAGCTATTTAATTTTATAGGGGTGAGTCTTATGGAAATTAAATTACTGTGTACTCGTGATTTTGGAAATAAAAGTATCAGCGGCATACAAAGATTGGGATATGACATAGAAGTAGTTGAAGATGACAATTTGTATTATAAGGATGAATTTAAGGATGCAGAGGTTTTGTTATGCTATGATCCTTTTAAAACTTTAGATATAGGTAAAATGAACAAGCTAAAATGGATACAGCTTTTTAGTGTTGGAATAGATCAGGTTCCCAAGGATGATATTAGGAAGAAAAATATAATTTTGACTAATAATAAGGGTGGATATAGCATACCTATGGGAGAATGGATAGTATTAAAGATATTAGAAATGCTAAAGCACAGTCAGAAGTTCTATGAAAAGCAAAAAAATAAGATCTGGAAAATGGATATGGGAATATTGGAATTGTGGGACAAAACGGTAGGATTTATAGGTACAGGTAGTATAGCTAAAGAAGCGGCAAGTAGATTGAAATCATTTGGTGTAAAAATTTTAGGCTTAAATACAAAGGGCAGTGATGTGGAACATTTTGATAAGTGTTTCTCTTTGGAAAATGTAGAAGATATGTTAAAGTTATCTGATATAGTAGTAGTGTCTATTCCCTATACTAAGAAAACCAATCATTTAGTAAATGAAAACTTATTTAAAAGTATGAAAAATGGAGTTTACATAGTGAACATTGCTAGAGGATCTATATTAGATGAAAAGGCTTTACTAGAGAACATAAAAAATGGGAAAATAGCAGGAGCCGCTTTAGATGTGGTAGAAAATGAGCCTTTAGATGAAAGTAGTCCTTTTTGGAAATTTGAAAATGTAACTATAACGCCTCATAATTCTTGGGTATCGGATCAAGTGGACGCTAGGAGATTTAATATGATATATGATAATCTAAAAAGGTATGCATCAGGAGACAAGTTAGTAAACATAGTAGATATAAATAAGGGTTATTAGAATTAAATTATATTTTGTTAAATGATAAACTACAAAGAATAGATCAAACTATTCATTTGTAGTTATTTTATATTTAAGGCAATAATTTATTTAAATCCAACATACCAGAACCTTGACACCATTTTGGTACGTTGAGCAGGCTGCAGGATATTTTTAAAAGAGAACTTAGATCATTGAAAGTGAGGTCAGGATTATTTTCATACATTAAGGCACATACACCACTTATATAGGCTGCGGCGCAGGAGGTGCCAGTATAATATACATATGGATTTTCAAGTGGTTTTGGATATAGTTTCGCTCCATTTCGCTGGGGTATATATTGTGTATTTGAATTTATAGAACATATATTTACGCAAGCAGCGCTCAGGTCAGGTTTTTGAATTTTATTAATAGGACCGCAGGAAGAGTATTTATAGGGCTTAAGATCTTTAAGAGTTGTATCAATACCTGCAGCAGTTATACAATTGTTTAAAGTGGCAATGCCTTTTATGCTACCTTGAAGGTTACCTCGGTGACCAGCCGGCACTATAATTGTTATGTTTAATTTAACAGCTATTTCAAACATTTTTTCAAATAAGGATAGTATGAAATGATTATCCATATCTAGTTCAAAGGGAAGGCAAATTATTTTTATTTTTTCATCTGAGCTTTCATTCAATAATAGCTGAAGTGAAAATAATATATCTGATACATAGCCTTTACCTAGAGCATTAAAGGCTTTTATAGAGTAAATACTGCTGTTTTCTGCAATACCTTTATATAGCCCTTTGGACTCAATACCGCTGCCGCACATAATTCCACTCATAAAAGTACCATGTCCATTGTCATCATAGGGATATTTATATGAGTTTATTAAATCCACAAATTTTGTTATCTTATTTTTAGGATTCAAAAGATCTGGGTGAGGGTAAGAACCTGAGTCTATTAACCCTATACATACATTTTTACCTGTGAGCTTGTAGTTATCCTCAAATACTATACCATTTGAAGCAAGTACGCTATTATTACCGCATAGTAGAGCACAGCAGTCATTTGTCACGTAACGTACTTGAGGAAATTCTATTATCCTGTTTATAGAACGAGAGGTTAAGGTGGCACATATGCAATTTATAATTGGAATTGAACGTATTATTTTACCGTTGTACAGCTTTACTTTTTTTTCTATAGTTTCCACAAGAGAATTACATTTTATTATAACTCTGTAGGTTTTATACAATCCCTTGTCCATTGATAATTTTAGGTTAAGTTCCAATTTGCTTTTTATGGAAAACATATTATTCTCCTTAAAATTTATTACAATATATTATAATGCTTATTACAGTATATGTGCTATAGTTAAAATTTTATGTATAAGTTAATTTACGGAAAAAAACCCCTATAGCATACTAATCTATCTTAAAACATTTTTTACAAAAGTTAAAAAATGATTTTGATGTTGGAGTAAGAGATCTTTTAGAACTTATAATAAGATATATGGATCTAGTTAGTGGAATATCCTTTATAGTACTTTCCTTTATAAGTCCCAGGGATATATAATTTTTAAGTACTTGCTTTGAAACTACAGCTATACCAAATCCCTTTCTTACAAATTGTATAAGAGTGCTTATATTATTTACTTCTAAACATGAAGTTATGTGGGAAGTGCTATATCCATTTTTTATTAAGGCATCTTCAAAGGTCTTTCTTGTAGCAGAACCTTTTTCCCGTAATATAAAATTGTATTTAAAAAGGGAAGGCATGTCTATAATATCAGGAAAGTTAAAGGAAGGATGAGATATAATCACTAGCTCATCTTTAGTTAATTCATAACTTTCAATTTTTTCATCGTCTATAGGTTCTCCTATTAATCCAATTTCAAAATTAAATTTTATTATGTTATCAATTATTTTTGAAGAGTTTAATTCTAATACATCGAAGGTTACATCAGGATGTATATTATGAAATTTTTCTATTAGGGAAGGAACTAAGGTGTTACAGGGAGTAGTACTAGAAGCTAATTTTAAATTACCAGTTATAGTTTCATTAAAATTAGTTAACGTATATATGGCGTTGTCACGGATTTCTAAAAGTTCTAATGCAAAGTTTAGAAAAGATTCTCCTGCAGGAGTAAGACGTATCTCTTTAGAAGTCCTGTCAAATAAGTATACTTTTAATTCTTTTTCTAAAATAGAAATGTGAGAACTAATGGCAGGCTGAGATAAAAAACTGAAATTTGCAGCCTTTGAAAAGCTTTTAAATTTAGCTACATTTATAAAAGCCTCTATTTGTTTAAAATCCATTAAAAATTCCCCCTCAAAATGGTAACTTTAATCTTTTAACATATCCTGTATTAATTATATATTTATTTAATTAATTAGTCTAATATATTAGAAATGACTAGCCCCTCCATTTAAGTATTATTATACCTAAAACCATCATAATTAATCCTACTATTTTATTTGTCGTAAAACTTATTTTCTGGGAATCAAACAGTCCCCAAAAATCAATTAAGGCTGCAGTAGCAAGTTGAGCAACTAAAATTATTGCAATAGAATGAGTTGGTCCTAGAAATTTAATGCCTTGTATTACAGTTACTGTTATGATTATACCTAAAATACCACCTAAAAGGTATAACTTTTTACAGCAGCCTATGTTTTGTAAGGTGTTTTTTTTGCTAAAAAAAGTTAACAGGAGCGCTATTACAAACCCAGTACCTTGAACTATTGTAGTTGTGATCCATAGTCCTAATTTATCGCTTAATCTAGTATTAAATACACCCTGAATGCTCATGCTTACTCCTGCTAATATTGAATAAAGTATACCAAACAATTTGTATCGCCTCCTACAGTAGTTTAACCATAGGAGATCTATATTATTAAAACTTTGTTTGTAAAAAATATTCTCAAGGCTATGCACTTGAGAATATTAGAAGTTAAGTTTATTTACATAAGAACAGAATGTTTAGAATAGTAAGCATTTTCTATAGTTTTAGTGGAAAATCCTAGGCTGTATCCTAAACTCAAAAAATCTTCGAATAAAGTTATGTAATGATCTTTAGATGAACAGACGATAAAGTCGTTTATATCAATATATAAATTTAAGAATTGAGATGTAATATCTCCATCGTTGGTTTTTACGTTTATTTTAATATCAGTAAATTTTTTTTCAAGTCCTAGAGTCAGTATAAAATTTAAAGAATTTATATACTCCTTTAAAATTAAATCATTGTTTGCAGTTACATCATTACTCCAAAAATTAAAACACTGGGTTTGATTAGCCAGTTCAGCCATCTTTACTTGAAGTGCAAGAGTTTCCTTTGAAATTAAAGAATCTTTTTTTATAGAAATGTTATTTCTAATTCTGCTATTTAAATTTTCTTGTAATTCAAATAATTTTACTATATTCATGCATAGGCCGCCTTTCTCTATATATAATTATTATAAAATTTTTTTACAATGACTTTTCCTACATATTATATTTTAGCGAAATTTAATAAATATTGAAACAATGTGCAACCGGTTACAATGAAAAAAACTATAAAAATTTATAAATTTTTATAATTTTTCGTATAAGGTAATTTTGATGTCAAAAATAAAAGGTTTACAAAGTAATTCTATTATGTAAGGATATTTTGAACACAAAAATAAGACTTCCTTAATTTTATGTAAATTTTAGAAGTCTTATTCTTATTTAATAAAATTATTTTTTGGTTATAGCAGTTTTTACCGTTATTCCATCTAGCTTACCTAACTTCCCAGTCATGGAACTTATTTCATCTGAGGTACCGTCTACTATTACTGATATAACTGAAACGTTTTTTTCTCTGTATGGAATACCTAATCTTCCTACTATGATATTTGAAAAAGAATGAAGTATAGTATTTACTTTTGGAGAGTTTTCAAGGTCGTTTACTACTATACCAACTACGCCTATTCTTTTTTCCATACAATATTACCCCCTTAAGAATTAGTGCATTAAAATTCAGCAGAACCAGTTGTTCTAGGAAATGGAATTACATCTCGTATATTAGACATACCAGTTATATACATTAGTATTCTTTCAAACCCAAGGCCAAAACCGGAATGTTTAGTTTCTCCATATTTTCTAAGTTCCAAGTACCACCAATAATCCTTTTTATTAAGTCCAAGCTCTTCTATTCTTTTTTCAAGAACTTTATATCGTTCTTCTCTTTGGCTTCCTCCAATTATCTCTCCTACTCCTGGTACTAAAAGATCTGCAGCTGCAACTGTTTTACCATCTTCATTTTCCCTCATATAGAATGCTTTTATGGCTTTTGGATAATCGGTAACAAATATAGGCTTTTTAAATACTTTTTCAGTTAGATATCTTTCGTGTTCTGTTTGAAGGTCAATACCCCACTCTACTGGATATTCAAATGATGCTCCACTTTTCTTTAATATATCCACAGCCTCAGTGTAAGTTATTCTACCAAATTCTGAATTAGCTACATTATCTAATCTATTGAATAAAGTTTTATCTATGAAAGAATTGAAAAAGGCCATTTCTTCTGGTGCATTTTCAAGCACGTAATTTATTACATATTTTACTAGTTCTTCTGCCACATCCATATAATCTTTCAATTCAGCAAAGGCCATTTCAGGTTCTATCATCCAAAATTCAGCAGCATGTCTAGCTGTATTTGAATCCTCTGCTCTAAAAGTAGGACCAAAAGTATATACATTTCTAAAAGCAAGAGCCATAGTTTCTGCGGACAATTGACCACTTACAGTTAAATTTGTTTCTTTACCAAAGAAATCTTTTGAATAGTCTACGCTGCCATCTTCCTTTTTAGGAATGTTATTTAAATCCATGGAAGTTACTTTAAACATTTCTCCAGCACCTTCACAGTCACTTCCAGTTATTAAAGGTGTGTTTGCATATACAAATCCCCTTTCCTGGAAGAATTTATGAACTGCATAGGCTGCTATAGAACGAACTCTAAATACTGCAGAAAAAGTATTGCTTCTTGATCTCAAGTGAGCGATGGTTCTAAGATATTCTAAAGTATGTCTTTTCTTTTGAAGAGGGTAGTCTGAAGATGAATTACCTTCTAATGTTATTTTCTTGGCCTGTATTTCAAAAGGCTGTTTTGCATTAGGTGTAAGAACCAAGGTGCCCTCTATAGATAATGATGAGCTGATAGCTAATTTTGTTAGCTCTTTAAAGTTAGTCAATTTTTCATCAAAAACTATTTGAATGTTTTTGAAAAATGATCCATCATTTAATTCTATAAAGCCGAATGATTTAGAATCTCTTAGGGTTCTAATCCAGCCTGAAATTTTAACATCTTTGTCTACAAATTTTTCAGTTTCTCTATAAAGAGATTTTATCAATGTGCTTTCCATAATTTTCCTCCATAGGTACGTTGTATTTTAAATTTTGATAACTGCTTTAAAATATTGAATTAACTGAATACACAGTTTTTAAGATTAGCATGAACTTTATAAATAGGTTCTTGGTATCAGAGGGAGTTTTAACTCTATCTGATGCTTAGGAATCGTTATTTAGTCACATTCTATTATATTATACAATAATATAATAGGTATGCAAACGAAAAATTTACATTAAACATATGTACAGCGGTGTTTTTAGTTACTTCGCACTTCAACTTCATCTATAAAAGTATAATAATTAGGTTTAGTAACAGAAGTTAGTTTTACATATCTTGCATTTATAGGCCTGGACAAAGTTAAATATAGTGGATATTTGGAACCATATCTATCCGAAAAAGGTACAGAAGGAATCCTAAAAAGTCCTACAGGGGTAAAATTTACACCATCTTCAGATACGGCAATAGAAGCTCTATCGGGAAGTTCAGCCCAAGAAATTGTGTCTCTAAAATAACTTACCATGAATTGTTCCACTTGTTTTGAACTTCCTAGATCTATAGTTATATCTATGGGTTTAGTGTACCAACCTACCAAAGCTTTGTCTTTTACTGAATTTACAGAAGCAAACTTTCCGTCAGTAAGTTTTTTAAGCATTGTATCATTGTAATTTTCGTGGGGCATAGGAAGCAAGGTGTAAGTACAATTTCTTGAAAGCAAGTTTGGAAGCTTTTTTATAGAATCCACTGCAGCTACTGCAGACTTTGAAGGTTTTGATACATTGCCCGAAAAACCTAGAGATCTTACTTCATAAGTACAATGTTTTGTATCTCCCCGTAGTAAAGGTATATCTGTAATGGCTTTAGTAAAAGATTGAGGATTACCTCCATATTTCCTTTGGGTCATAATACGAGAAATTAGGGTACCGTTTCTGTAAACTTCATAGCCGCAAATATTATTAGAGTTTTTAGGTGCCGACCAGGCTATTTTAAACTTATTTTTTTCTATAGTTGATACAGTTAAATTTTGAGGAATATCTAATTTTTTTATAGGAAGCTTGCCTTTTTTTACATAATAAGAATATGCCTCATTAAAGCCACTGTCTATATTATTTGGACTATAATAATGGCTGTAAGAAAAACATATTATATTATCCACGCAGGGCTGTTCCAAAGTGAGTTGTTTTAAAAACCTGTCTAAAGGTGCACTGGAGTTATTGGCATAATCAAAGTTTTCAACGTTGGCCCAAAATAACATGCCAGGTTTGCTATCTACAGCTTTTCTAAGGGCAGTATACCATGAATTAACTTCTTCTAGTTTTAGTCTGCCACTTCCTACGCAATCTTGAGGGCAAAATATATCTCCTTTTCTAAAATTTGTTTTTGAAAAAACATATTTCCAATCTGCTTCATATTCTTTGGCAGTACCTGCAGATGAATTCATGAAAGGGGATAATAAAATAGGAAGACGCTCTTTTCTTTCACTAAGAGTTTTAAGGTGAACATTTATAGCGTTTATTAGATAGTCATATTTATTGAACTTATTAAATTTAGCATTATCTACTTCATAGGGAAAGTACCATCCATAAAAGGCATTAGGATATTTACGGTGATAGTTCTTATATAAATCATCAGCTATAAGACTGCTTCTTTCCATTTGAGAATTTAACCAGACGGAGTTTTCCGGAGATACTTGCCACCACTCATTGTTATAGTTGGTATCCACAAAAACTTTTATGTTTAATTTTTCAGCATTTTTTAAGCATAAATCCACAGGATCAACGTTAGGATATAACTTCGGGTAGTTTGTGTTTGAATTTTTATATGAAATCTTAGTAACGTTGCCATTAGTTTGGGAGACACCAGATAGCACCAAATACTTCATTTTGTCTTGCTTTAGATATGTTAGTTCCTTCTTCCAATCACTATCTGACCAATTTTGAGTTAGATCTAACTGGATAAATGACCCGGTGACTATGGGGTGATTTTTATTAGACTTGAGTGGGCTATTAAAATAAATAAACGTAAAAAGAGCAATTGCTAAAATTGAAACTATTAGTATAGCTTTTTTATTTTTCATATTTATAAAATCCCTCCTTTATGAAAACTTAAGTTTCATTTGATAATAATACATACAATATAATAATAAAAATGGAGCAAACTTTAAAAAGCTTACTCCAAATTAAACATGAAAATCATATGCTTATTTTTTGCCACAGCACTGTTTATACTTTTTACCGCTGCCGCATGGACAAGGATCATTTCTACCAACCTTAGTTTTATTTACTATGGTTTTAGAAGAAACCCATTGTTTATGTATTTCTCTTCTTTTTTGATTTGAAAATATAGACTCCCACTGAGGAAGATCATACAGATAATCAGCTTTGGCATCTAACATGTTAAAGTACAATTTTTCAAAATTAATTTCTATAGCAATTTTTGAATCTACCTTTAAGTCTTCAAGAACTAAAGGTTTTTCAAGACTGTCATTTATTCCATCTAAAAATCCCATAAAAAATACTTCTGAAGTTTCAAATTTTTTTGCTAAATTTTTTATAGCTCCATCTATAGTGCCCTCATGTTCAGATAAAATTTTTGTATAAATATTTTTTTCAATTGAGCCATATTCTTTCCAAAAGGCA
This sequence comes from Clostridium ljungdahlii, assembly GCF_001636845.1. Lineage (GTDB taxonomy): Bacteria > Bacillota > Clostridia > Clostridiales > Clostridiaceae > Clostridium_B > Clostridium_B ljungdahlii_A. The sequence continues at coordinate 53,774 of NZ_LITT01000063.1, read as the reverse complement.
GCCTCACCTTTTGCCTTTACAAAATTTACAACCATATTTGTCCAATCTTCATACAAACTCATAATTTATCCTGCTGTATACATTTTTTTTACAGCAGTACCTCCCTTCAAACTACAGATAAATATATAGGTGTTCTAACTTAAGGGCTGATTTGTATTAATACAATGCCAGCCTTTGTCTAAAGTCACCACATTTATCTTCTATTTTAAATATTTTGTCTAAGTTAAAAATCTTTTTAATAAAAAACCTATACTGACGTATTATAATAAAAATTATTATATTTTGCAATTCCTTTTTAAGGTTTTGATTTTAAGGCGTAAGTGGCTTCTCTGCTGCAATAAGTACACTTATGACCTGTTATATTTACCAAATAGGGAAAAGTTTCATTATCCACCAAAAAGTCATCAAAAGCTATGTCAATATGATGATCACAGCAATATGTAGTTTCTCTTTCCATCTTATATCACTCCTGACAGTTTTCACAAGGCAAAATTAACTGTATAAAATCTTCCCATACTTTTAAAAGCTTATATAATTGCTGGGTTGATCACGTCTTGCCATGGATATGCTTACATCAGTATTTAATTTAATTCCACATTCTCTTAAACTATTTGTTACAGTTTCATAGGCCAATTCAGGATAATTATTTATTTTACTTAAATGTCCTAAAATAATTTTTTTGAATTTTCCATTTAAAATGTCTGGGATGACCATTCCACAGTCATCATTAGATAAGTGACCTACTTTACTTAGAATTCTCCTTTTTAAATCATAGGGATAAGGTCCAAACTTTAACATTTCTACATCGTGGTTACTTTCTAAAAGAATTAAATCTGAATCTTTTAATATATCCTTGATGTCATCTGATATAAATCCTAAGTCTGTTGCTACACATGCTTTCTTGTTCTCACAGTTAATTGCATATCCATAAGGATCTGCAGCATCATGGGATATACTATAACTTACTATGTCCATGTCTTTTATGTTTATATAATTGTCATAGATTATTTTAATATTATGCTCTTTTATCTTGCCTATAGATTTTAACATGGCTTTCCAGGTAAGGTTATTTGCATATATAGGTATATCATATTTCCTAGATAACACACCTACACCTTTAATATGGTCACTGTGTTCATGGGTAACTAGTATGGCGTCTATATCATTTGGCTTATGTCCAATTTTTAAAAGAGCATTTTCTATACTTTTACCAGAAAGTCCTGCATCTATCAGAATTTTAGCATTATCAGATGCTATAAATATGGAATTTCCACTGCTGCCGCTGTATAAAGGACAAAAAATCATAATAAATCTCCCTATTAATAATATTTGTATTACTCAGAATAAGATACTCTCTTTATATCGGCACCTAGAGCTCTAAATTTATCTTCTATATTGGGGTATCCTCTATCAATGTGCTTAATACTCAAAACTTCAGTAGTACCCTCGGCAATAAGGCCAGCTATAACCATTGCAGCACCAGCTCTCAAGTCTGTTGCTTTTACAATAGCTCCACTGAGCTTACTTACGCCATCTATAATAGCGGTTCTACCTTCTACTTTAATATTAGCACCCATTTTTTTGAGCTCATCTACATGCTTAAATCTACTTTCCCATATACTTTCATTTATAATGCTTCTTCCTTCCGCTACGGTTAAAAGAGTACTTAAAGGTTGTTGTACATCTGTAGGAAATCCAGGGTAAGGTTGGGTTTTTATATTTACGCCCTTTAATTTTCCACTTGATTTTACAGTAACAGAATCACCATCTTCTATTACCTCAGCTCCCATTTCTATAAGTTTTGCTGATATAGACTCCAGGTGCTTAGGTATAACATTTTGGACAACTACTTCTCCACCGCAGGCTGCGGCTGCAATCATATATGTACCAGCCTCTATTTGATCTGGTATAACACTATAGGAGCAGCCTTTTAGTTCTTTAACCCCTACTATTCTTATTATATCAGTGCCTGCACCTTTTATATTTGCTCCCATGCTATTTAAGAAATTTGCTACATCTACTACGTGGGGTTCCTTTGCTACATTCTCTAAAGTAGTTACGCCTTCTGCAAGGGCAGCAGCTAACATTACATTTATAGTGGCCCCTACGCTTACTACGTCAAAAAATATACTTGTTCCAATCAACTTTTTAGCTTCTACTAGTACACAACCGTGTTTAATTTTAACTTGAGCACCCAAAGCTTCAAATCCTTTTATATGCTGATCTATAGGTCTAACCCCTATAGGGCATCCTCCTGGTAGTTCAACCCTGGCTTTTTTAAATCTGCCCAGCAGTGCGCCTATTAGATAATAAGAAGCCCTCATTTTTCGTACATCATCAGTGTTTGCATCTATACTATTTATAGTAGTACTATTAATTACTACTGAATTTTTACCTGTTTTTATTTCGCAGCCTAAACTTTCAAGAATTCTTTCTATGCAGTGGACGTCTTCTATATTAGGTATATTATCAATTGAGCATAATCCTTTACTGGCCATTATTGATGCCGGTAATATTGCTACAGCAGCATTTTTTGCACCGTTAATTTCTATAGAACCGGAAAGAGGCCTTCCACCATTAATTACCAATTTATCCATTCACGTATCCATCCTTATCACAAATTTATATTTATATAAAGTTTAGAAAATCTCAAATTTAATTCATATTACACAAAATTTATTATATCATAATTTTGTGTTATTTTAACATAAAATTTGAAAATATGAATGATACTCTTAAATTATAATACAAATGAAATTAATTATTTTTTAAATTAAAGCCCAGCTTTAATGACAAAGCTGGGCTGGTGGAATTGTTTTAAGTTTTTATTGTTTCAGGTAGATACTGTGGAGAATAATTATTCTTGTTTCATAAAACTACCACAGTCAGTACATTGTACGTCTTTAGCCATAGATTCATGCTTTGTAACTTCTATTTTGTCGAGAGTGCAATAATTTGTATTCTTTGCATGAAATCTGCATTCGTTTACTATACATCCAATACTATTATTTTCAGTATTATTCATAATATACCTGCTTTTAAAAGATAAATATATTTTAAAGCAGGATTTCACCTCTTTCTTTTTGTAAATTTTATAACATTAGTATTTTTACACTTAGACATATTTTATATACCTATAATTACTGGTAATTTTTAATGCTATAAGAATAATAATTATGTGATATAATGTTAGTTACATACTATACATTTTTGTAAAATTAATTTGGGGGATTGAGAAAATAATGAAATATTATTTAGTAGCTTTGTTTGATAAGGATTCCTATTCTTATATTGAGCATATACAAAGGAATATATGTAGAAAGTATAGATTGTATAAGAATATACCACCTTTACATATAACTCTTGGAGCTGTGGAAAATCCAGATATAGAGAAATTTACTAAGATTGTTTCTGATATATTAAAACCTTATAAGAAGTTTAAAGTAAAAGTGAATGAAGCTATTTGTTTTAATCAATCTTATAAGTCTGTTAATTTAAAGGTAGAAAATAAAGGATATGTAATAAGGCTTGCAAGACAGATAAATGAAACTTTAAAACTTTATAAGTTTGATGTTAGAGAGAATGGAAACGATTGGGGCTTACATACTGTACTTGCAAATACGAATTACTCCATTAAGGAATTGGCATCCAAAGAGTATGTTTCAGCTTGTAATAATGGAAAAAAAGATGAAATTTATAAAATGGCTCGAATAGATAGAATAGCACTTTGGAAGCCTATAAGCAATAGAAAGGAAACACTTATAAAAAATTTCCCTTTAAGGGATTTTTAATATAATTTGATTAAAAAGGTAGTAAACTTTAAGCTTACTACCTTCTTTATCTGATGGCTACCTACTATAACACTCCCACTAAGTAAGATTCATTGATATTTAGATATCCAATAAATTTTTCTTATAACTTGAGTATAAATCTTTGAGTTCACTAATTTTTTCTTCAGCTTCTATTTGAAGTTTAGATACTTCTTCGTAATCTCCAGCTTCTGATGCAAGTTTTATTCTAGTGAATAAGCTTTTTTTAGAATATGAATCTTTCATTAAGTAATATCTTAAGTCATTTATTTTTTGCCAATTAGCTACATCTAGGTCTAAAGCTTTATCTATGGAATGTAACATCTTACAATCTCTTATTTCATTGGAGTAATCATTTAATATTCTATGATTTAGTTCTATTAGCCATCTAGTTGTAGCTCCTAATCTAAAGCTGTTTATTAATTTATCGTCCAATACACCTTCTGCAGTTAGGACAGCTTTTTTCTCTGGGTATTTATCAAGAGCACTGAGATTTTCATATACAGTTGCAGGGGCTGTACCAAATAATCTTACTCTTTCTTCATCAGTAAAGGATTCAAATACATTTTCCTCACTTCTATATGCCCTTCCCTTTTCCAAATAATCTGCATCATCTTCAGCTTTCTTTGAAAGTTCCTTTAATAAGTCATCTTCTGTTTTTTCATTTGTAACCGCATATTTTATTCCGTCCATCATAGCTAAATATAATGTAGTTACAGCTAAATAGGTATTTGTATGAGGATTTGGAGCTCTTAATTCAAATCTTGTAGCTAAAGGATTTGCAGAATCTCTTATAACTCCTATAAGTACAGTTCTGTTTCTTGAAGGAATCTCTGCAGAATGACCTAGGGAAGTTACTATACATATAGGTGCTTCAAATCCAGGTTTTAATCTTCTGAGGGAATCAGTAGTGTTAGAAACAAAAGGATTTATAACTTCGTAGTTTTTAAGTATTCCCATTACAGAAGCATATCCAAAAATACTTAAGAAGTGTTCTTTAGTAGAAGAAAATAGATTTATAACTTTACCATCTTTAAGTTTTAATGCTATTCCTATATGGGTATGTTCTCCGCTGCCAGCTACCCCTTCAATAGGCTTAGCAAGGAAAGTAACATCTAATCCATTGCTTCTAAAAGTTTCTTCAACTATATTCTTTACAAGTAATTCATTATCTGCTGCTTGAACAGCAGTACAGTATTTCCAGTCTATTTCTAATTGTTCCATTACATGATTGAAGCTTCCTGATTTATCTACTTTAGCTTTTACACCGCCGACTTCTTTATGTCCCATTTCAGGCTTTAAACCGTATAAGTTCATATTTAATAGAGTTTCTTCTAAGGCTGTTTTTACTATACCTTTTGTTCTAGTCCAATATTGTTCTTGAAGTTCCTGAGATGTGAATAATTCTTCAGTGTGTGCTTTATCGTTAGGTGTCATTACCCAAAATTCTAGTTCTGTAGCACAAGTAGCAATTACATCATCTATATCCTCGTATTTTATTCCAAAAGATGATATGGTACTAGGGTATTTTTTAAATAAGTCTAAGAGATTTGATGTGAAATGTTCTACACAATTTTTTAAAGCATATCTAGAATCTACTGCTTTGTTTTCATGATATAGGAAACAAGGAATTCTCAGTGTTCCAACAGGCTTATTTGTTTCAAGGTCAACATTTTCTTCATTGTATTCTATATACCAATTTACATCAAGATCAGGCAACATATCTACTTTTGCATTGTTTAGTGTTGCTATTCCTGGAAGAACTACAGATGAACCGTCAGTTTGAATTGCTCCATTTAAAAAGCCATTTATATCTTTCAAAAAGACCTCAATAGGGATTTTCTCATCAGTGTTGTTACCAGAAAGATCTATACCTATAAGGGACACAAATTTTATTTCTGAATGTGCAGTTAGCATTTTCTTTAAATTTTCCTCTGAGTGCGTTTCTTTAGGCACTACATACACTAGATCTTTTAACATAATTCCATTCCTCCTATAAATAATTAGAAGAGTATCTCATTTTTAATACTCTAATATTTTTACACCTAATAAATTGCTACTTTCGTTATTTTAATAACTTAATTTTATATATCTATGATTTTATAATTAATATTGATATATGTCAATAGAATTTTGAAGGAATTTATAATTGTAATTGCAATATTAATAAGAAAGCAAGAAATTTATAACATACTTATGTTGTAGATTTAAACGATTAATTATACTCATAATTTGGTTTTTTAGATTTTTTTTGTATAGTTTAAATGTATAATATATAATAAACATAGAAAGTTTTTTGATTAGAATAATGAGGTGATAGAGTGGATTTAGAAGATAGACCTATCGGTTTTTTTGATTCTGGAATAGGTGGAATAAGTGTTTTAAAAGAAGCAGTTAAAATCTTATCAAATGAAGATTTTGTGTATTTTGGAGATTCTAAAATGGCTCCTTATGGGGTAAAAACTGCAGAAGAGGTAAAAAGACTTACTTTTAATGCAGTAGAGCTTCTATTAACAAAGAATATAAAGGCATTGGTTGTGGCCTGTAATACTGCAACTAGTGCAGCAATAATAGATTTGAGGAAAAAATATAGCAAATCTATGCCTATAATTGGCATAGAACCAGCTTTAAAACCTGCAGTAGAATTTAATAGAAAAGGTAAGATAGTAATAATGGCAACTACTATGACCCTTTCAGAAAGAAAGTTTAGTAATCTTATGAAAAAGTATGAAAGTAGATCATCGATAGAACCACTGCCATGTCCTGGCTTAGTAGAACTTATTGAGCAGGGTAAGATAGAAGGAGAGGAAGTAGAAGGCTATTTAAAGGAAAAACTAAATTCACTGAAAGATGAAGGAATTGCAGCAGTGGTATTAGGATGTACTCATTACCCGTTTGTAAAGAAAAGCATACGTAAAATTTTAAATGAGGACATCCCTATAATAGACGGAAGTAAAGGTACTGTAGAACAACTTAAAAGACAGCTTGTTAAATACCATATAAAAAACAATAAAAATAAAGCAGGGAAAGTAACAATATTTAATTCCATGGACAGTGAATCTATAATACAATTGAGTTATAAACTTTTAAAAGAGGAAAGCGTATAGAAAGTTTAAAGTTAAAATATCAAAGTTCAAATAATGACTTCCTTCTTGCATTAGGAAATTTATAATTTTAATATTTTCTGACGTTAGGAGAAAAATTATCATTATCTATTAAATTAGGAGGAGAAAATGAATAGAGTAGGACAAAAAATAAAATTAGCAAGAACTGAATTGGGTATTAGTCAGAAGCAGTTAGCTAAAAAGTTAGGAGTTTCAGAGGGATTTATAAATGAAGCGGAATCTGGAAAGAGAATAGTAAATCAAAATATAATTGATAAACTTTCCAAAATATTAGGTAAAAGTATAAATGATATAACTATGTCTTTTGAAGAGGAAGTATATAAAGAAGATAAAACTCCAAAATCTTCTCCAATAGCTAAGAAGGAGAAAGTACAAGACGTTTGGAGTGAAGCTTTTGGATCTGTTTTAAAAAAGGTACCTGTTTATAAATATGATATGAGAACAGCAGTAGGATTTAGGCAGCTTCCGTTGATTGATAATAAAATAGAAGGATATGCTCAGGATAAAGTTATGTATTTGCAAGTAGAAAGTGATGATATGGAGGGATTTAGAATACAAAGGGGAGATTTAGTTTTTGTACATAGTACAGGAGAAATTTATAATAACTCCATATATCTAGTAGAGTATAATGGGAAAAGGGAATTGAGACAAATAAAGAAGCTGGATAGTAATAAGGTGCTTCTTATTAGTAGTAGAAGTGGTATAAGAACAGAAACTATTGAGATTAAAAGTTTAAAGATAATTGCTAAATTAGATAGACTTGAAATAAAACTTTAATTTGGAATTAAAGATGAATATTTAGGATATAACTAGGCAAATAAAAGATGTGGTGAAATTGGCTGGGATAGGAACAGGAATTCTATTCTAGCCAATTTTTAATTTAAATTCCTTCTAAGTTGAAGTCAGGTACAAAACTTTTAGAAGAACTTGTACTTTCTTGAATAAATGCGTTTTTTATTCCTAGAGATAGGCAATAATTTATAAATGAATCATAGTGCTTGGGGCTTAAAGGCCTATTTATTTCAGGAAACTTATAAGAATTATACATAGGTGTATACTGATTCATTATGCTTATGTAAACTGAATCTCCAAAGGTATTATATATATAATCTATTATTTTTTTTGAGTCAAATAATAAACCGGGCAGCATGAGGTGCCGTATTATAACGCCTTTTGTTACCATGCCGTTTTTATCAAATTTTATAGTGCCTACTTGGTTAAACATTTTTTCTATGGCTTTTGAAGCATAGCTAAAATAGTCGGGGGCATGAGAATACTTAACTGCATATTTGTTATTAAAATATTTTAAATCAGGAAGATACACATCTATATATCCTTTCAGGTCTTTTAAAGTAGCTGCATTTATATAGCTGTTAGTATTGAATAATACTGGTAGCTGAAGACCTTTTGATTTAGCTATATCCAGGGCTTCAATTATTTGTGGAATATAATGGGTTGGAGTAACTAAATTTATGTTGTGAGCATTTCTATCTTGTTGCTCTAGAAAAATTTCACTAAGTCTTTTTATGGATACTTCTTTTCCTATGTTTTCAGCACTTATAGTGTGATTCTGGCAAAAAACACATCTTAGATTACAATTAGAAAAAAATATAGTTCCTGAACCATTAATACCAGAAATGCAGGGTTCTTCCCACTTATGTAAGGATACTTTGGCTATTTTTATATTTTTGCCAGCATTACAAAAGCCAGTTGAGCCTTTTAATCTGTTTGTTTTGCAGGATCTAGGACATAAGATGCAATTTTCCAAATAGTTTTGCATAAAAGCACTTCCTTTAAAGTTTAGATAATTAAAAATTAATATGAGTACAGCTTTTTAATTATAACATAAGGAAGTAATTCATTTATTATAATTTCTAAGATAAAAAACAATACATTGTACTATAAATATAAGACTTACTAAACCAAAAGCGGGATATAAAAATGAAATTAGTTTTACAAAACCAATTTGTGATACAGGAATTGTAATTAATATTATTATAATTACTGATGTTTTATAGGATATATTAAATACTTCTTCAAAATTCTTTCCCACACTATATATATTAGATACTTCTGTAGAAAACATCTCCAACCAAATTATAGCAAGCAGTATTATTTCTAATATTTTCCCAAAACGATTTGCTATGTAGAGGAGAGGAATTTCATATTTGAATATATAGGGTATATTCAAAATTAGCATGAAGTTTATTATAAAAACCAGTATTGTAAGGATTAAGGAGCCGATAATAGAACCTGCAATAAGACTTTTCTTCTTGTTTATGGAAAGACTTAAAGGTACTAAAACGCCACTGCAAGATAACACATTAAAACTGGAGTACATTAATGAAGAAAAAAACCAGCTCTGTTTACAGCAGTTTATGTTTTTTAAGCTAGATATATTTAGATTTTTATAAAAAGCTAAATACAATATAAATAAGGTTACTATTACTAGTATAAGTGAAGGAACTATGACTGAATTTATTTCAAGTAGCCCTTTAGTATCTCTAAATAATATAATTATAGCTATAAATATCATAAATATTATACCTATCCACCGTGATATTCCAAAGTATTGATGAATTAGGGCACCACTTCCAGCAAGTATTATAGCTGATCCGCCAATTAAGAAAAAAGTAGTTAGGGAATTGGTAACTATACCCAAAAACCCAGGGCTTACTAAGGATATGAGTCCATCATAAGAGTTTAAGTTATATTTTTTGCTTATGTTAATTATTATAATTGACATTACTATGTATATAATGCAGCAGATCAATATGCCTATGAAGCTTTTGTAACCATATTGGGTAAAAAATTGGCTTATTTCTTGCCCTGATGCTAAGCCAGCACCAACTATTGTACCTATAAATACAGCGGCTACTTGGAAAATCAAAACAATCTCTTTACTCAAAAATATCCCTCCAGTAATATAATTTTTAATTTTACTTATGTCCACTTTTCCGAAAAGGCAGCCATCGGCTAAATATGTCCTATATATAAATATATAAATAACATATAAAAATAATGAATTATAAATTAAAATTTTATTTACGGGAAAAATAAAGTTTAAGTGAATTAATTAAGGCATTTGAAAGAAAATAGGTTGGCATGCTGACTAGTTATTTCTTTGAAAATGACTTAACTTAGTAGAAGGAGGTGGATTTCTACTACAGAGTAAAAACTGGGAGTAGGAAGTATATGAGAAAAAGAAGTATAATTTGTACCATATTATTTATAATTTTTTCGTGTAGTTTAATATGCGGGTGCAGTTTGAATAAAAAAGAAGATACTAAAGAGTCAAATGAAAGTTTCGATATGAAAGCAGCAGGTAATACGGTAGATACTTATATGAAATATCTCATGAAAAGCGATGTTGAGAATATTAAAAAATTATATTCCAAGGAACTCCTGAAAAGTCCTATAAAGAGTGAAAATCAAAATTTAAAAATTGTTGGATATAGTTTAAGTGATAGCAGTGAAATTGGAAAGTCGGGGCAATTTAAGGTAAAGGTGGCAAGAGTAGATTTAAGCAAACCTTTTGCAGTGTTAGATGAATATTCTATAAAAATAGTAAAGGAAGGTAATGACTATAAGATTGATAAGACTAGTGATGTTGTGGATAGGGAAGCATTTATTGAAAAAGATAAAATAAAAATGAGAAATAAAAATGATGTAAAGACAAATATAGTAATAGACATAACAAATGTACCTAATTATGTATTCCCAAAAGATGATAAGGTAAATATAGATAAGGCTGCTGTACCCAAAAATAACTTTGGTATAATTGATTTTTCCTATACGGGAGATAACATGGCAATGGTTACTTATAACAAAGATTCGTATATAGGTGTAATAAAAATAGATGAAAGCATGTCAACACAATCCCAGGATTCTGATGGACAGCAGGGCGATGGCGGTGACAGCAAGGATGGAGGAGAAGGCGGTAAAAAGGGTGAAGTCGAGAAAACAGTAGGTAAAAATATAACTAATTTAGATCTTCTAAAGGATTCTAAAGTAGAATTTGTAACATTTTCTCAAGATGAAAAATTTGTTATGGCACAATATACAAATGAAAATATAGGTCATTGTATAAGGCTCTATAAGGCAAATTCAGGAGATATAGTGGATTACAAGTTTGAAGAAAAATTTCCTCTTGATAAAGTGGATGTAGTTTTTTCCTCTTTTGATGAGGATATATTAAACTTTGATGTTATATCAAAAAATAATAGTAGTGAATCACTTTCTAAACTAACTGGTAAGTGGAAGTTAAGTCTAAAAAATTTTAAAGCAGTGAAAATGTAATATTGTGATATAATGACAATGTATTATTTATTGGGAGATTGAGAGGATGAAGGGTTAGGATGTTGTGGGGAGACAAAACATACTATAGTTTGAATTATTATTTGAGGAGAAAATTTGGATGTAAAGTATTTAAAATATCTTTGGATGGAGGATTTTCTTGTCCTAATAGAGACGGTACTATAAGTACAGGTGGATGTATATTTTGCAGTGAAAAAGGATCTGGGGATTTTGCAGGAAATAGGAATGTATCTATATCAAGTCAGTTTCAGGGTATAAAGCAAATGATGAACAAGAAGTGGAAAGATGGAAAGTATATAGCCTATTTTCAAGCATATACAAATACTTATGCTCCTGTAGAAATACTAAAGCATAAGTATGAGGAAGCTATAAATCAAGAAGGTGTAGTTGGCCTTGCAATAGCTACTAGACCTGATTGCCTTGAAGATGATGTGCTGGAATTACTTGAGAAATTTAATAATAAAATTTATACTTGGGTAGAGCTTGGCCTGCAAAGTTCTGATGATTTTACAGCAGAAAAAATAAACAGGGGATATAAATTAGAAACGTTTGAAAGATCTGTAAAAAATTTGAGAAAAATAGGAATTGAAGTGGTAGTTCATTTAATAATGGGACTGCCCTATGAAAATAAAGACATTATGATGAATACAGTAAAATATGTATCAAGTCAGGATATACAGGGAGTAAAGTTCCATTTGCTTCACTTAATGGAACATACTCCTCTTGTAAAATTGTATAACGAAGGACAGTTGAAGCTTATGAGTCAAGAAGGCTATGTAGATGTAATATGCTCAGCACTGTCAAATACCCGGCCAGATATTGTAATTCACAGGTTAACTGGAGATGCACCTAGAAATTTACTTATAGGACCTAAATGGAGTCTTAAAAAGTGGGAAGTTCTAAATGACATAGATAAAACTATGAAGGATAGGAACATCTATCAGGGAATATATTGTGAGAATAATATGAAATAGTTAATTCATAATTGTTGAGATATAAATAATATGTGATTACTTTTAGAGGGGGAAATTGAAAATTGAAGATAGATGTAATAATATCAGCAGATGATATAAAAGATGAGAAAATTGCGGACAAGTCTGTGGTAATAGTGGATATGCTTAGGGCAACTTCAGTAATTACTACCGCTATGGACAATGGATGTAAGGCAGTGATACCTGTTCTAACTGTAGAAGAAGCTCTAGAAATAGCAGGGAGAGATAGGAAAAAATATATACTTGGAGGCGAGAGAAATGCCTTAAAAATACCAGAATTTGATTGCTCGAATTCTCCACTTGAGTATACTAGAGAAGTTGTAAAAAATAAAATTCTTATAATGACTACAACTAATGGAACTAGAGCAATAAAAAGAAGTGTTACAGCAAAAAATATGCTAATAGGAGCCCTTATAAATGGAGCTAAGGTGGCAGATAAGATAGTAAGCTTAAGAAATGATGTAACGATAGTTAATTCTGGAACAAGTGGACAATTTTCTATGGACGATTTTATATGCAGCGGATATATAATAAAGTGCATCTTGGAAAAGACAGAGGTAGAACTTACAGATATATCCAAAACTGCATTATATGTTTATGAAAAGAATCCAGATATTGTAGGATTTATACAAAATGCATCTCACTATAAAAGGATACAACAGCTAGATTTATATGATGATTTAAAATACTGCTGCAAAAAAGATATAATAAAAGGCGTTCCCGAATATTTAGATGGAGTTATCAAATTATTATAGAAATGTTAAAAAGCCCTAGTTTTAAGTAATAAAGGGCTTTATTCAATTATCCTTATATAATTAGATTTTATCCATCCTTTAGAATTCAACCTGTTGTCTCCAGGCAAAAAAACTTCATACCAAAGTTGACTTTGAATTTGAGCACTATCTTGAATTTTTAAAGAAGTATTTTCTTTTAAAGTATTAACTATGCTGGAGTTTGAAATAGGTGAAAGATGAAGAGTTCCACTTATAGTAACTACTGCATTTAAAAATTGAGGAGTGACGTATTTGATGTCTATTTTCTTAGGAGTTTGTTTTGATAATTTTGATTTCAAATCATCATTTTCATACTTTAAAGAAAGTATTTGTCTTCTCTGAACTGAGACCTTATCGTTGAATTTGTATAGAATAACAGCATTTCCTGCTATAATTAGAAGGAATAAAAAAGCTAGCATTTTAAATCTCCTCATTTAAGTACTTTTATATTAGTATATTCAATAAGGTGCTTAAAAATGAAAATTATATTGCCTTCATTAATTCGTTATAATTAGATATATGCATGTCCGAATAATTTATTATTTCATTCCATTGGTACTCAGAATATAGGTCATGTACACCTATCACAGTCATACCTGCTGATTTTGCACCTTTAACGGCACACAGCATATCTTCAAAAACTACACAATCCTTTGAATTTAAATTTAACTTTTGGGCAGCACAAATATATATATCGGGGAAAGCCTTACTTTTTGAAATTTCATCACCTGTAATTATTGAGTCAAATAAATCATATATCTTATTCTTTTTGAGACATGCGTTTGTTATTTCTCTATAATTGCTTGTGGCTAAAGCTATTTTAATACCCTTTTTCTTTAATAAAAGTAAAAACTCTTTAGCTCCTGGTTTAAGTGAAATATTATGAGAATATTCATAAATGGCCATATCGTACCATTCTTTTTGAATTTCTTCTATACTATCATGAATATTAAATTTATTTTTAAAATACTCGGCAGTTTCATAAAAATTCATATGTTCTATATCACTTTTTAAGTTTGCGGGAACCGTTAGCTTTTTTCTTGCCAAATAGTTTTCATCAATGTTTTCCCACATCCACATGGAGTCAATAAGAGTGCCATCCATATCAAAAATAGCACCTTTAATGTTTTTAAGCATTTATATATCACCTCATTTTAAGTATAACATCAAAATGATTTTAGATAAATGTTCTAAGTATATTCAGATTAATTGGGATTAATAGTTAAAAACTTCAGCCTAAAATTAAGCTGGAGTTTTTTATTTTCATAAACTTTATATAAATTTGAGAAAAGGTGGACGAAAGGTGGGTATTACTAAAATATTAATAAGCTTAAATCATATTTAGTCCATTTATATCAATGGTCGGAGTGACAGGATTTGAACCTGCGGCCTCTTGCTCCCGAAGCAAGCGCGCTACCATCTGCGCTACACCCCGCTCATATGCTATTTTATACCATATATAAAAAAAAGACAAGATACTTGTAAACTGCAGTGCACAATGCAGGATAATTTAAGTTAAGAATTAATAATGAAAAATTAATAGTGAAGGATGATTTTTAGCTATCGCAAAAAATCTTTAAATTTATATGAGTCACCTCTTAGTAATGTTTTGCTTTAGCAAGACGAGTGGTAAAAACTTAATTAAAGATTTTTTGTAGTGTAACGAAAAAAAATCCACATTAACTATTAATTCTTCATTCTTAACTATTAATTAAAAATAAAATATCATATGCTCATTTTATCCTCATTATCGCCTTCGCCTCTTGTAGGAACTGTAGACATGAGAAATCCAACTAGTACTGATACTAGGGCTGGTGATATTATATTTATATAAGCTATGTAAGAGGTTCTATATAATATTAGTGCAGTTATGCCTGTTAAAAGTATGCTGATTATAAAAATATAAATTACAAATTTAGCAAAAGAACTAAAGAACTTTTTATATAGTTTGTGTCTTGTAGGGCCACTTATTATTTTTTGAAACAAAAAATATGATAATAGAATTAAGATTACATCTACTGAAGCAGATATTAAAAAATTTTTCAAATAAAACACCTCCAATAGGTTTATTAATCTATAGTATTACCTTATTGGAGGCATTTTACACTCAAATTATTCGCTTAAATACATTTCGCCTACTTTAAATACATCTCCTGCACCTACAGTTAGAAGGAGGTCTCCATCTTTTAAATCGGTTCTTAAATAATCTACTATGGATTTAAAATCTGGAATATTAGTGCACTTTATACCGCGCTTTGCAATTTCTTCAGCTAGCATAGCAGAACTTACCTTGCCGGTGTCTTTTTCTCTTGCAGGATATATATTTGCCAAAATTAGCTCATCTACGTTGTCGAAAGCCTCAGTAAATTCTTTAAATAAGCTTATAGTTCGTGAAAAAGTATGGGGCTGGAATACACAAATTATTCTCTTATGAGGGTAATTTATAGCAGCATTTAAAGTTGCTTTTATCTCAGTAGGATGATGAGCATAATCGTCTATTACTGTTATGCCTTCTTTTTTACCCTTCAACTCAAATCTTCTGTGAGTACCTTTAAAGTTTTCCAATCCCATTTTTATGTTATCAGTGGATATATCTAAGATTAAAGATACAGCTGTACTTGCCAGTGCATTTAATATATTGTGTTTACCTGGAACATTTAAATGTAAAGATGAGATTTTAACATCATTTTTATATATATCAAAGGATGCACAACTTTTTTCATCAAAACGTATATTTTTAGCTGTAATGTCACCAGTATTAATTCCATAAGTTAATACGCTGCAGTTAACGTTTGATATAACATTTTTCATCCTTGCATCGTCTGCACAACCAACTAAATATCCTTCTTTTGGAATTAGATTTGCAAATTTTATAAAGGCATTTTGTATATCTTCTATGTCTTTATAATAATCAAGATGATCAGCATCTATATTTAAAATTACGCCTATGGATGGGAAAAATTTCAGAAAAGATCCTTTGTATTCACAAGCTTCAGTAATGAAATAAGGACTGTTTCCTATTCTTACATTACCATTTATATTGTCCAAGTTTCCCCCTACTAATATGGTAGGATCTAAATCTGCTTTAAGGGTAATACATGACAGCATGGATGTAGTTGTGGTTTTACCATGGGTACCTGCTACAGCTACATTATACTTATGACCTTTCATTATATGACCTAAAAGCTCAGCTCTGGACATTAGAGGAAGGTTCAAGGTTTTAGCTTTTAAAAATTCCTCATTATTTTTTTGGATTGCGGCAGTATATATAACTAAATCTATATCTGGTTTTATATTTTCACTGATTTGTCCTATATAAATTGTAGCTCCTTTTGATTTTAATTTTTCTGTTGCAGGAGAAGTTTTTATATCTGAACCAGATACTTTAGAACCCTTTTCTAATAAAATTTCAGCTAAAGCACTCATGCTTACTCCACCTATACCTATAAAATGTACTCTCTTATTTTTTATAAAATCAAATGACAACTAAATCACTCCTTTAATTTAACTAACTCATCTAATAATTATATACAAAAATTGATTAAAAAACATAACTTTATAGATATAATTTTTAATCTGCAATATTTGAACTTTAAACTTTTTAAAAACTTTGAAGCGATAAATTCTTAAGTTACTAGTTGAGCTTGTAGTAAATAGGTGTTGATAAATAACATTTTTTAGAATACAATATGAATAATAGAATAAAATAATAACATATTATTCGTAAAATTATATAGATGGGTGATAGAATGCAAAAGTTTAGTAGAAATCAGAGAATAGCTGCAGTAACAAAAATCTTACTTGAAAATCCTAATAAAATAATGGGTTTGAATAACTTCACAGAAATGTTTAATACTGCAAAGTCTACTGTGAGTGAAGATATTGTAGTAGTGAAGGATACTTTAAATAAATTGGACATGGGAAAAATAAATACTGTATCAGGAGCAGCAGGGGGAATTAAATATGTATGTGGTATGTCCAATGAAAAGAAAAGGGAATTTGCTGAAAAATTATGTATTATTTTGAAAGATAGAGAAAGAATAATACCAGGGAATTTTTTATATATGACAGATATAATGTTTAACCCTAAGATAATATACACTGCCGGATTGATATTGGCATCTATTTTTATAGAAAAGGATATTGATTGTGTAGTTACTGTTGAGACAAAGGGAATTCCACTAGCTTATGAAGTAGCTAGAATGCTCGGAGTCCAACTTGTAGTTGTAAGAAGGGAAACGAAATTTACTGAAGGCTCTACTTTAACTATAAATTATGTATCAGGTTCTACAGGAAGAATTCAAAATATGTCTTTGTCTAAGAAAGCATTGAAGAAAGGAAGTAAGTGTATTTTTATTGATGACTTTATGAAAGCAGGAGGAACTGCTAAAGGTATAGTAGATCTTTTGAAGGAATTTGAAAGTGAACTTTTAGGAATAGGAATTTTAATAGACAATATAGGAATATCTAACAAATTGGTTGAAGACTATGTGTCACTAGTTGATTTTAAAGGCATTGATGAAAGTGGGAATGCAATTCTATTTCCTTCTGAAATGTTTAACTAATAAAATTTTCAAAAAATTTTATTTATTTTTAATAAAATAGGAAGGAAAAATACAAAATATAGAGAATAGTATATACATAAGCATCTTGGAGGTGGATTTATATGCAAATTACAGACGTTAGGGTAAGAAAAATTGCAGCAGAGGGTAAGATGAAAGCTATTGTTTCAGTAACCTTTGATAACGAATTCGTAGTTCACGATATAAAAGTTATAGAAGGTCAAAATGGTCTTTTTATAGCAATGCCAAGTAGAAAGACTCCTGATGGAGAGTTTAAAGACATTGCTCACCCTATAAATACTCAAACAAGGGAGAAAATACAAAAGGCAATTCTTGATGAGTATGAAAAAGTAAAAAGTGAAGAAACTGTTACCGAAGAAAAGGTTAAGGAATAATAAAAGGGAGTATTTATACTCCCTTTTATTATTCCTTAATTATTTCTATTTCAAGATACATTTAAAAATTATTATCCGAAAGTTATTTATAAGGTTGCAAATAATTTTCATATAAAATATAATATTATAGGATGTTTTAATAATATAATGTATAAAATTGAAGCTTATAACCATAAAGAGGTGTTAAAATGTATAATTGTGCTATAATATTGGCGGCTGGAGAAGGAAAAAGGATGAAATCATCTAATCCTAAAGTACTCCATAAGGTTTGCGGAAGAGAAATGGTGAATATAGTTATTGATACTGTAAAGAAAGCACAAATAGAAAATATAGATGTGGTAATCGGCAAAGGTTCGGATGAGGTAAAAAAACATACTGAAAGCAGGAATGTAAGTTATTCTTTTCAGAAAAAACAATTGGGTACAGGAAATGCAGTTTTATGTTCGACAAGTTTTTTAAAGGATAAAAAGGGAACTGTAGCTATATTTACAGGAGATGCACCTTTAATAAAAGAGGATACTATAAAAAAGATGCTAAGTTTTCATAATGAAGGTGGATATAAAGCTACTATACTAACTTCTTTAGTGAAAGATCCTTCTGGATATGGAAGAATTATTAGAGAAAAAAATGGAGAAGTATCTAAAATAGTTGAGCATAAAGATTGCTCAGAGGAAGAGCTTAGAGTAAATGAGATAAATTCAGGAATGTACTGTTTTGATATAGAGAGCTTAACGGAAAGCTTAGATAAAATACATAATGATAATGCTCAAGGAGAATATTATTTGACTGATGTTATAGAAATATTGAAAGGTCAAGAAAAAAAAGTTGGAGCATTACCAATTCCATTTGAGGAGACTATGGGAGTTAACTCAAGGGTTCAGCTTTCAGAAGCTGAAAGAATTATGAGAAGAAGAATAAATAGAAAACATATGGAAAATGGCGTTACTCTTATTGACGCTGATAATACTTACATAGAGTTAGACGTTAAAATAGGTAAAGATACTATATTATATCCTGGGAATGTACTTCAGGGTAATACTGTAGTGGGCGAAAATTGTACATTGTATCCTAATTCTAGAATACAAAATAGTATAATACAAAATAATGTAACAATTCAAAGTTCAGTAATACTAGACAGTACTATAGGGGAAAGTACTACTGTAGGACCTTTTGCATACATAAGGCCTGAAAGTACAATAGGTAAGTCTGTAAGAATAGGTGATTTTGTGGAAGTAAAGAAGTCAACTATAGGGGACAAGACAAAAGTGTCTCATTTGACATATATAGGAGATGCTGAAGTTGGAAGTGGATGCAATTTTGGCTGTGGAACTGTAGTAGTAAATTATGATGGAAAGAAAAAGAATAAGACGTTAATTGGAAACAATTCATTTATAGGATGCAATACAAATTTGATCTCTCCAGTTAAAGTTAATGACGATACTTATATAGCAGCAGGTTCTACAATAACAGATGAAGTTCCAGAAGGAGCGTTAGCAGTAGCTAGGGCACGACAAATAAATAAGGAAAATTGGGTATATAAAAAAGGATTAAAGAAATAAAATTTTAGGAGGGCTTTACATAATGATAACCCATGGTAAAAACATTAAAATTTTTGCAGGCAATTCTCATCCTGAATTAGCTAAGCAAATAGCGGATATTTTAGGAACTAAAGTTGGAAATTCTAAAGTTTCTACATTTAGTGACGGAGAAATATCTGTAGATATTAATGAGACAGTTAGAGGAATGGACGTATTTATAGTTCAATCAACAAATGACCCTGTAAATGATAATTTGATGGAACTTTTAATTATGATTGATGCATTTAAAAGAGCATCAGCAGGGAGAATAACTGCAGTAATGCCTTATTACGGATATGCTAGACAGGACAGAAAAGCTAAGGCAAGAGATCCAATTACAGCAAAACTTGTAGCAGATATATTAACTGCTGCTGGAGCAGACAGAGTACTTACAATGGATTTACATGCAGCACAAATTCAAGGATATTTCAATATACCTTTAGATCATCTTTTGGGAGCACCTATTCTTGCAAAGTATTTTATACAAAAGGAATTTGACAAGAGAGATGATATAGTTGTAGTTTCACCGGACCTTGGAAGTGTAACAAGGGCAAGAAAATTTGCCGACAAGTTAAATGCAAGTATAGCTATTATTGATAAGAGAAGACCAAAAGCTAATGTATCAGAAGTAATGAATATAATTGGAGATATAGAAGGAAAAACAGTTATATTAGTGGATGATATGATAGATACAGCTGGAACAATAACAAATGGTGCCAATGCTCTCATGAAACGTGGAGCAAAAGAAGTTTATGCTTGCTGCACACATGCAGTATTATCAGGGCCAGCAATAGAGAGAATAAAAGATTCTGTTATAAAAGAACTAGTAATGTTGAATACTATAAACTTACCTGACAGCAAAATGTTGGATAAATTTAAGATACTATCTATAGCTCCAGTATTTGCGGAAGCTATAAAAAGAATATATGAAGATGTTTCTGTAAGTAAATTATTTGAAGATTAGAATTAAAAGGCATGTAGAAAATGTATTCTACATGCCTTTTAATTGGAAATATTAAAGTGTACTTAGTATTTATGACTTATTTGTAACTTTTGATAATATATTATTATTTATACAAAAATATGTGATAAATTTAATATAGGAAATCTGTTTATTACAGATAAGATGATTGATGAGGTATTCATATATCAATATTTATTTAGGAGGGTAAAATTATGGAAGGGTCTATAGGTAAAATTTTAATAGTAGATGATGATGAAAATATATGTGAAGTAATAAAAATGTACGTAGAAAGTGCAGGATATGAGACAAAGGTGGTTAATGATGGTAGGACAGCGGAAGCTATGTTTTTAGAATATAAACCAGATTTAGTACTTTTAGATATAATGCTTCCCAATATAGATGGAATAGATGTACTTAAGTGGATAAGAAAAGAATATGAAACTCCTGTAATTATGCTTACTGCAAAAGGAGAAACTTTTGATAAGGTTTTAGGCCTTGAATTGGGAGCAGATGACTATATAGTTAAGCCTTTTGAAGCCAAAGAAATGCTAGCTAGAATTAAGGCGGTACTTAGAAGGTATAGTGTGGATAACGAAAACAAGGAAGTACTAAAATTTAATCAGCTAACTATTGATATAAATTCATATACAGTAGTTTATAAAGATGATGAAATAAAAATGCCACCTAAAGAGTTTGAATTACTACATTATCTTGCAAGTAATAAAAACAGAGTATTTACTAGAGAACAACTTTTATGTGAAGTTTGGGGTTACGATTATCCAGGAGATTCTAGAACTGTAGATGTACATGTTAAGAGATTAAGGGAAAAGCTTCAAGGAGGACCAAATTGGCAAATAGAAACTGTGTGGGGTGTAGGATATAAATTTGAGGTGAAGTAAATGAAAAAGGGGTTATTTTCAAAACTTATGGTTGCATTTACTGGAATCATTATAGTTAGTTTTGTAATGACATCAGGTTTTTTATCCTATTGGTTTGAAGGTTATTATTTTCAACAGAGAAAAGTAGAGATGCTTAGAGAATCTCAGCTTATAGAATATAAAGCTATACAGTATTTAAATGGGAATTTGACTTCAGATAATATAAATGAAACTTTAAGTTACATAGGAAAGTATTTATCAGCAGATATATGGTTAGTGGATAATTATGGATATATCTATTCTGTATCAAAAAGTGAGCATAAAAAACTGATAGCTACTTCTAGACAAATAGTTACTAAAGATTTACAAGATCTTAGAGAGAACAAAACAGTTAATAAGATACAAAATTACCCAGGCATATTTACAACTCCAGTTCATACATTTGAAATACCTATTTTTTCAAATGGAGTTTTCAGAGGTGCTATAATGATGCATACTTCTATAAGTGAATTAAAGAGCCCTCTAAAGAGAGTGTATGAAATTATATGGATATCAGCTGTTTTGGCCATTATAATATGTTGCATTGTAATTTACTATTTATCACAAAAAATAATAATAAATCCCCTTAAAAAAATAAATTATGTAGCAGATAAGATCTCTAAAGGAGAAGTTGAAAAGAGAGTTCATATAGAATCCAAAGATGAAATTGGAGAACTTGCGAAATCCTTTAACATTATGGCAGATTCATTAGAAAAAGTAGAAAAGCATAGAAGAGAGTTTATATCCAATGTATCTCATGAGATAAGGTCTCCAATAACTTCTATAAAAGGATTTATTGGGGGAATGATTGATGGAGTTATTCCAGCGGAAAAACAGAACTATTATCTATCAGTTACTTATTCAGAGATACAAAGACTTACAAGGCTTGTAAATGATCTTTTGGATTTGTCTGCAATTGAAGCCGGTGAATTTAAACTTAGAATAGAAGAAGTAGATATAAATGAGATTATAAGATTATGTGTTATAAAATTTGAAACTAAAATAAATAATAAGAAATTAAAAGTAGATGTATTGCTGGAAGATAATAAGTTGTATGTAGCTGCAGATAAAGACAGAATAACTCAAGTGGTTACAAATTTAGTGGATAATGCTATAAAATATTCAGATATTGGTGGAAATATAAAAGTTTCAACTAAAGTTAAAGGTGAAAAGGCAGTTGTATCTGTTTATAATGATGGACCAGGTATACCGGATTCAGATTTAAAACATATATGGGATAGGTTTTATAAGGTTGACAAATCCAGAACTTCAAAAGTGAGTACAGGGCTTGGACTTTCTATTGTAAGAAGTATACTTACTCAATTAGGTGAAGATATATGGGTTGAAAATAAGGAGCCTAAGGGAATTGTATTTACTTTCACTTTAAAGAGGGTTTAAGGAATCATTACATTCTGTTCATATTTGTGTAAAACTTTTTTATTATAATTACTCTAAGTTTAGAGATTATGAGGTGTAATTAATGAATGATGATAACATAAAAGATGCTAATTGGGAAAATGTAAAAGATGATCAGGCAAAAATAAAGTTTGTAAATAGTAAGAAAAGGTCAAATATAAAAAAAATAGCCAGTTTATTTTGTGTTATACTAGTAGCTGCAGTTTCTGGAGGTATATCTGGAGCATATGTAATTAATAAAAAACAAGCCTCTAAAATGTATACACCTGATAATCAAATGTTAGTTGAACCAAAGCAAGATAAAAGTGAAGTAAAAGATAAATCTGAAAACACGAAAGAAAATTCTATAACAGAAGTAGCTGAAACTGTTGGGCCTGCAGTAGTAGGAATAAGTAATAAATCAGAAGGGTATTTTGGACTGCAGGATGCAGGAAGTGGATCTGGAGTAATAATTGATTCCAATGGATATATAGTTACTAATTATCATGTAGTGCAGGGAGCAGATAAAATTACTGTTAAGCTTTCAAGTAATAAGATATTAAATGCTTCTGTGTTAGGAACAGATCAAAGATCCGATTTAGCTGTAATAAAAGTAGATGCAAAAAACCTTCCCGTAGTTAGGCTTGGAGATTCTTCAAAAGTGAAGGTTGGCGATACTGCGATTGCCATAGGAAATTCATTAGGAGAGCAGTTTGCGGGATCTGTTACAGCAGGAATAATAAGTGCATTAAACAGGAAAATAGAGTACAATGGATCGATATATAAAGTTATTCAGACAGATGCAGCTATAAATCCAGGAAACAGTGGCGGACCTCTTTGTGATTTACAAGGTAATGTTATAGGTATAAATAGTTTAAAAATAGGTGCCAATTTAAATGCAGAAGGAATGGGCTTTGCTATAGATATAAATGAAGCAAAGGGTATAATAAAATCACTTATGAACAGTGGAAAAGTATCGAGGCCTTATCTAGGTATATCTGGAGAAAGTGTAGTGTCAGAGGATGATAAGATTCAGGGCGTTTATATTGAACAGGTAGAAAAAAGTAGTGGGGCTGCTGTTGCTGGTATAAAGCCTACGGATATAATAATGCAGGTAGATGGTAAAAAGGTAAGGGATGCATCAGATATAGAAGAAATAATAGAAAGTCATAAAGTTGGAGAAAAGGTTGAGGCTCAAATTTGGAGAGACGGTAAGACTATAAAAGTGGAAGTAGTTCTCTCTGAATTTAATGGAAATAAATAAAGAGACTTTTGGTCTCTTTATTATTTATGTCTTTTAGTATAATATATATTATGTAATGGATTTAACATAGTATTGAGATTGGAGTGAAATAATGTTTTTAATAGTTGGATTGGGAAATATAGGAACTAAGTATCAGCATACAAGACACAATATAGGATTTGATGCTGTAGATTTAATAAGTAGTAAGTATAATATTCCTATAAATAGGGAAAAATTTAAAGGAACTTATGGAGAAGGCATAATAGCAGATAATAAAGTAATGTTATTAAAACCGAGTACTTATATGAATTTGAGTGGAGAAAGTGTAATAGAGGCTGCAAATTTTTTTAAGATAAAAAGCAGCAATATAATAATTATATACGATGATATAGATCTTGAAATTGGAAGGATTAGAATAAAAAAACATGGAAGTGCTGGAGGACATAATGGCATAAAGAGCGTAATAGCAAATTTAGGTACAGATGTATTCCCAAGAATAAAAGTAGGGATTGGACAGCCTAAAGGGGATCTTGTATCTCATGTTTTGGGAAAATTTGACAAAAATGAAAGAAATGATATAGAAAAAGTTTTAGAAACTAGCGCAGGTGTATTGGAATGTCTCATAAATTGTGGAGTAGAAGAAGCTATGAATAAGTTCAATGGATTAAGAATATAAAGCTTATACAAAATAATTCAATTGATACCGTATAATCTCTTTAAACAAAGAGATTAACGGTTGTTGTGCGTTAAATTAAAAAACTTAAGTGAAATATTTATCTAGAGTCAGATGAATAAAATTTATAGGGTGGTTGTTAAAATGAGATTAGATGGACTTATAAAACCTATGAGGGAAAGCAGAGAATTTAGAAATATTATTGATGGAATAAGCAAAAAAAAATTCCCTATAGGGGTATTTGGACTTTCAGAGTCAGCTAAAAGTTACTTAATATATGGAGTGTATAACGAAATAGACAAGCCTTTCCTAATTGTTACTCATAGTGATGTAGAAGCCAGAAAACTATATGAAGATCTATCCCTTTATTTAGCAGAAGTATATTACTTTCCTACTAAAGAGATGGTATTTTATAATATAGATGCCATATCGGGAGACCTGAGGTGGGAAAGGTTAAAAGTAATAAGGAAAATGATAGATACAGGTAGAAAAATTATAATAACTTGTGTGGAATCTCTAGCATCTACATATATACCTGTAGAGTTATATGAAAATTATATAATTAACATATCTGTAGGCAACGTTTTAAATTTAAAAGATATAAGTGAGAAATTGGTTCAAGGTGGTTATGAAAAAAATGAAATTGTGGATTCAAAAGGCCAATTTTCCATAAGAGGTGACATAATGGATGTATACTCACCAATAGCTGCAGAAGCATATAGAATAGAGCTATTTGGGGATGAAGTAGAATCTATTAGAACTTTAAATTTAGAATCGCAGAGAAGTATTGATAAAATAGACAGTATAGAAATATTTCCTGCTAAAGAGATTATACTTGATAAGGATAAGATTCAAAAGGGAAGAAAAAGTATAGAAGATGACGCAGCTCTAGTAGAAAAGAAATTAAAAAAAAGCAAGAATAAGGAAGCATTAGATAGAATAGATGAGTTAACAAAGAAAAACTTAGAGAATTTAGAGGAGAACTGGAGTTTCGAAAATATTGATAGTTTTCTTCCATATTTTTATGATAAGCCTGCTTCTTTCCTTGATTATGCTAAGGACTATTTTATAGTTATGGATGATGTACAGAGGTGCTCTGGGAAATTAAATAGTGTATATTTTGAATTTGAAGAAAATTATAAAAGCCTTTTAGAAAAGGGAAATATACTTCCCAAACAGAGTAAAATGTTATGTGCAAAATCTGATTTACTTGAAGAACTTAAAAATAAGGAAATTATGACATTAGATGCTATTGCTAAGTCCTCTAAAGTTATTCAACCTAAAACTATAACTAATTTTTCTCAGATAACTTTAAATAGTTACCAAGGACAGATGGATCTACTTATTGAGGATATAAAGGATAAGAAGTCTAGAGGTTATAAAATTTTGATTTTATCTGGAACAAGACCTAGAGGAGAAAGATTGGCAGACACTTTACGGGAAAGAGGCATAGAAAGTAGCTATAGAGATGTTATTCATGAGATTAAATCAGGGGAAGTTGTTATAACTTTTGGAAGTCAACTCAAAGGCTTTGAATATCCAGATTTTAAAGTAGGAGTTATATCAGATAAAGAAGTTTTTGGTAAAGCAAAAAAGAAGAATACAAGGAAGGCTCTCAAAAAGGGAGTAAGCAAAATAAAAAGTTTTACAGAACTTAAGCCCGGGGATTTTGTAGTACATGTAAATCATGGTATAGGAATATACAAAGGAATAAAGCAGCTGGAAGTTCAAGGTCACAAGAAGGATTATTTGGAACTCATATATGACTCTGAAGATAAACTGTATGTACCTGTAGAACAATTGGATATGGTACAAAAATATATAGGTTCTGAAGGAAAGAGTCCCAAAATAAGTAAATTGGGAGGATCAGATTGGGCTAAAGCTAAGAAAAAAGTAAAGAAATCAATAGAGGAAATAGCTGAAGATTTAGTAAAATTATATGCAATTAGGTCTACTTTAAAAGGTTATAAGTATTCAAAGGATACAGTATGGCAAAAACAGTTTGAGGATGAGTTCCCCTATGAAGAGACACCAGATCAACTTACAACCATACAGGATATAAAGCAAGATATGGAATCAGATAAGGTAATGGACAGATTACTTTGTGGGGATGTAGGATATGGGAAAACAGAAGTAGCAGTAAGAGCTGCTTTTAAGGCTGTTATGGATGGAAAACAAGTTGCATTTTTAGTTCCAACTACAATACTTGCACAACAACATTATAATAATTTTGTTCAAAGGTTTTCTGACTTTCCTGTAAAAATAGATATGATAAGCAGGTTTAGAACAACAGCACAGCAAAAAGCATCCATAAAGGCAGTTAAAGTAGGAGACGTTGATATATTAATTGGTACTCACAGAATATTACAAAAGGATGTACAATTTAAAGATTTGGGGCTTCTTATAATAGATGAGGAACAGAGGTTTGGAGTAAGTCATAAGGAAAAAATCAAAAAGATTAGAAAAAATGTAGATGTACTTACGTTAAGTGCTACACCGATACCTAGGACCCTGCATATGTCTCTCGTAGGGGCTAGGGATATAAGTGTTATAGAGACACCTCCAGAGGAAAGATATCCAATTCAAACTTATGTAGTGGAATATAATGATCAATTAATAAGAGACGCCATATTAAGAGAAATAAATAGAGGAGGACAGGTTTATTTTGTCTATAATAGAGTTGAGAGCATAAAAGAAATGGCTTCTTATATAGCCAAACTAATTCCAGAAGCAAAAGTGGCTGTAGCTCACGGACAAATGCAAGAAAGGGAACTTGAAAATATAATAGTTGATTTTATGAAAAATGAGTATAATATTTTAGTGGCAACTACTATTATAGAAACCGGTATGGATATACAGAATGTAAATACAATGATAATATATGATGCTGATAAAATGGGCTTATCACAACTATATCAACTAAGAGGAAGAGTTGGAAGAACTAATAGAATGGCTTACTGTTACTTGAGTTATAGAAGAGATAAGGTTCTTACGGAAGTAGCAGAAAAAAGGCTTAAAGCTATTAAAGAATTTACTGAACTTGGATCTGGGTTTAAAATAGCACTAAAAGATTTGGAAATAAGAGGTGCAGGTAACATGATGGGAGCATCACAGCATGGTCATATGGCTGCCGTAGGATATGATCTCTATTGTAGAATGCTGGAAGATACTATAAAGCTTATAAAAGGAGATATAGACAAAGAACCTGTAGAAACTACCGTAGAATTGAAAATAGATGCATATATACCTGATAATTATATAAAGAGTGAAGTTCAGAAAATAGAAATATATAAGAAAATAGCAGCTATAAGTTCCTATGATGATATGCTTGATATAAAAGAGGAATTGGAAGATAGATTCTCTGATATACCAACTTCAGTATACAACCTGATGGATATAGCCTATATAAGAAGTATGAGTAAGAAAATTGGAATAGAGGAGATAAAAGAAGTAAAGGACGAAGTTGTTTTTTCATTTCAAGATCAGGATAGGGTTGACAAAAATGTGCTTAGGGAACTGTTTAAAACTTATCCACATGAGTTTATGCTGAAGATGAATAAAAAACCTGGGTTTGGATATAAATTAAAAAATGTAAAGAGAGAAGATATTTTGCATCATATTAAGGAAATTGTGAAATATATGCTAAAAATATATGAACAAAAATAGCTTTGTAGTAAAAATAGTTTTGTGTTAAAATTAATTTATATTTTGTAAAACACAAAAAGAGTGGGGGAATAAACCGTGAAGAATATAAAAAGGTTGGTGGCTGCTGCATTTGTAACAGTGTTCGCATTTTCAACTGTAGGATGTAATATGATAGAAAAAACACCAGAAGCTATAGCCAATAGTACTGTGGCAACAGTTAATGGAGAAAAAATCACAAGAGGTGATTTAGATAAAGATCCAAATACAATTCAATTGCTAAGTCAAGCTAAACAACAATATGGTTCAGACTATGCAAAAAATGATGAAGCTACTAGTGCTATTAAAACCCAAAAAGAACAGATACTGGACAATATGATTACTACTAAAGTAATTGAACAAAAAGCTAAAGAGTTAAAGCTTCTGCCAGATGAAGGTAAATTAAAATCAGACATGGATAAAAAGATTGATGATATTAAAAAGCAGAACTTTAAAGGTGATACAAGTCAATTTGATGCAGCATTAAAAGCACAGGGATTTACTGAGGAATCATTTAAGACTATGTTTTTAGCACAATTGAAAACTCAAGCGATAGAAACAAACATAAGTAATTACCTTGCAAAAAGTGTAAAGATAACAGACAAACAGGTTAAAGACTATTACAATGCAAATAAGGATAAGTATACAGAGCAGCCTGATAAAATGCATTTAGCTCATATACTTGTAAAGACAAAAGATGAAGCACAAAAAGTGAAGGCAAGATTAGATAAGGGAGAGGATTTTGCAAAGGTTGCAAAAGAAGTTTCTCAGGATGCCGCTACTAAAGATAAAGGTGGAGACTTAGGATTTGTAAATTATAACGATTCAGGATATGATGCTCAATTTATGGCAGGAGCAAAAGCATTAAAAGAAGATGCTATATCAGATCCAGTTCAAAGTAGTTTCGGGTATCATATAATCAAGTGCATAAAAAAGCAAGAATATCCAGTTAAGGATTTTAACAAAGTTAAAGATGATATAAAGAAGCAGCTGGAAAGTGATCAAAAGAGTAAACTAGTTTCTCAAAAAGTTCAAGAATGGAAAAAGGCCGCAAGTATAACTAAAAAAGAAAATAATATTATGTAAATTAATTTTTATTTAAATAGGTATAAAAGAACTGTAGCAATTGTGCTGCAGTTTTTTTATTTTTTCTAATTTAAATAACAATTGTGTATAAAATTGCATATTTAGAAAAATAATAATAATACAAGTTATATATTATATTTTATAGGAGGAATTATAGTATGAAAGCAACAGGAATTGTTAGACGTATAGATGACTTAGGTAGAGTTGTCATACCAAAAGAAATAAGAAGAACTCTTAGAATAAGAGAAGGAGATCCTCTTGAAATATTTACTGATAGAGAAGGTGGGGTTATATTAAAAAAATATTCCCCTATTGGAGAACTTAGTGATGTTTCAAAAGGGTATACAGAATCACTTCAACAAACTATAGGAAATATAATTATGATATGTGATAAAGACAGCATGGTGTCAATTAGCGGCATACCTAAAAAAGAATATATGGGAAAAAAGATAAGTAATGAACTAGAAAAATTAATAGATAATAGAAAAACGGTTTCCATAGCTGGGGATAAGGAGGAAGATGGAATTATTCCTTTGTATGATGATGAGGATGTACAGGGTAAATACTCAGCCCAAATTATATGTCCTATAATAGCAGGAGGTGATGCAATTGGAGCTGTAATGATAGTATCTAAAGAAAAAGCTAATTTTGGAGATATGGAAATAAAGCTAGCTGAAACTGCATCATCATTTTTAGGTAAACAAATGGAACAATAGATAATGGCAGCATTAGCTGCCATTTATATTCTGTTGACATTATTGACTATAATTTAAAAAATATTCATTTAAAGTAATAATACCTTCGAGTTTTAAATAATTATAAACATGGAACAAATTGTTTGCAATTATAGCATTCGGAGGTATTTTTATGAAAAAACAATCTCTTATAAAAGGCACTTTTGTATTAGGGGCAGCGGGTATACTATCAAAATTTTTAGGACTATTTTTTAGATGGCCACTTCAAATGCTCATTGGAGATGAGGGAGTGGGTTACTATCAAATGTCATTTCCACTTTATATGTTCTTTATTGCTGCAGCTTCAGGTATACCTGTAGCGGTGTCAAAGATGGTATCAGAGAGAAATGCCGTTGGAGATCATGAAGGGGTAATTCAAGTACTTAGAAAATCTATACTCTTAATGGTTATTTTGGGAACAGGTTTTACAGCTATACTACTTATATTTTCAAATCCAATTATACATTTTTTGAAATGGGATAGAAAATCCTACTATTCTTTAATTGCCATTGCATTTGCACCTATATTTATATCCATAATGAGCGCTTTCAGAGGATTTTTTCAAGGCCTTCAAAATATGAATTATACAGCTGTATCTCAAATTATAGAACAAATAGGCAGAGTAATAGTAGGAGTGGGACTTGCATATTTGCTATTGCCTAAAGGTATAGAGTATTCTGCAGGAGGGGCAGCATTAGGGGCGGCAGCAGGAGGACTATTTGGAGGAATATATTTAATAGCAAAGTATATGTATGTAAGAAAAGAAATAAGCGTATTTAAAGTTGCAGATAATAAGGATGTACTGAGCAAACTGCTTTATATAGCTATTCCAGTATCTTTAGGAGCAGCAGTTAGCAGTATAATGAGTCTTATAGATTCGGCTTTGGTGCCTCAGAAGTTATTGGAGGCTGGATTTACATATAGGGAAGCTGCTATATTATATGGACAGCTTACTGGAAAAGCATTTGTGCTTATAAATATACCACTAACAATATCTTCAGCACTATGTGCTTCTTTGATGCCAATAATTGCAGAATCGTATATATTAAATAGAAAAGTTGATGTCATAAATAAGGTGGATTTGTCTTTTAAAATTTCTATGGTTATTGCAATTCCATCTACCATTGGATTATATGTTCTAGCACACCCTATTCTGGATTTAATTTTTCCAGGTCAATCTGCAGGATTTGATATACTTCAATATTCAGCATTGTCTATTCCTTTTATCGTACTTGTTCAGACATCTACAGCTGTGCTGCAGGGCATTGGACATTATATTAGGCCTGTAGCTAATTTGGCGTTAGGATGCATCATAAAGATAGTTATAACCCTATTTCTTGTGCCAATACCTTATATAAATATTTATGGAGCTGTTTTAGGAAGTATAGGAGGATATATTGCAACCTGTATTTTAAACATAATATTTTTAAGCAGGAAATTAAAAATTCGTGTAAATTATTTTGAAACTATGGTTAAACCCGCATTTGCATCCATTTTTATGATGGCAGCTGTTGTAATTATATATTTATATGTCTATAATTATAGCATGAATAGTAGAATAGCTTGTTTTTTAGCTGTAATTGCCGGTGTGATTATATATGTACCAATCATAGTTATATTTGGAATATTCAAATACAGTTATATAAAAAGGAGATTCTTAAAAAAATAAGGCATTTGAAAGAAAATAACAAGTCAAAGATGCGACGGGTATTTTTTATCAGACAAGGAGGCAGGTTCCGCAGATAGTGAATCCTATCTAAGGGTTCTACCGACACAGTATGATAAAAAATATCCTAGCATACTGACTAGTTATTTCTTTGAAAATGCCTAAAGGAGGATTTACAAATGATTAAGGTAGTAGGTCTGGGACCAGGATCCATAGAATCCCTTACAATAGGTGCCGTTAATGCACTGAAGGATGTGAGCAAAGTATATTTGAGGACGGAGAAACATCCTACTGTGGATTACTTAAGAAAATTGGGTATAAGTTTTGAAACCTATGATCATCTATATGAAAAAAAACAGAAATTTGAAGATGTATATAGATCCATAGCAGAAGATTTAATATTAAAAGAAAAAAGTTTTCATCAAATAATTTATGCAGTACCAGGACATCCTCTGGTAGCAGAAAAATCTGTAAAATTATTGTTAAAATTGTGTGAACAAAATTCCGTAGATGTGGATATAATACCATCGGTTAGCTTTATAGATGTTATTGCAGAAAAATTAAATATAGATGTTATTGAAGGAATAAAGATAATAGATGCTTTTGATATAAAACACGAAACATTAGATAAAAGGGTAGGTACTATAATAACTCAAGTATATGATAGGCTAATTGCATCTGAAGTAAAATTAAGTCTTATGGATTATTATGGAGACGATGCAGACATATATTTTATAAGAGCTGCGGGAATTAAGGACAGGGAAAGCATAAGAAAAATAAAATTGTATGAGTTGGACAGACAAGAGGATATAGACTATTTGACATCAATTTATATACCTAAAAATTTAGAGTGCAAATATGATTTAAAAGATTTATTAGATGTAATGGAGAAATTAAGAAGTCAAGAAGGCTGTCCTTGGGATAAAGAGCAAAGCCATGAGAGTCTAAAAAAATATCTTATAGAAGAGAGCTATGAAGTACTGGAAGCTATAAATAAAAAAGATGATGTTGAACTTGTGGAGGAACTGGGAGATGTGTTATTTCAAATAGTTTTCCATTCTCAAATAGGAAAAGAAGAAGGATTTTTTAATATTAATGATGTAATTAATGGTGTATGTGATAAAATGATAAAGAGACATCCACATGTATTTGGAGATATAGAGGTAAATAATTCAGAGGAGGTGCTAACAAACTGGGATGCTTTAAAGAAAAAGGAGCAAGGACTTAAAACTCATACAGATGAACTTAGACATGTTGCACAAGCTTTACCTGCTTTGATGAGGGCTTCTAAAGTTCAAAAAAAAGCTGCTAAGGTTGGATTTGACTGGGACAAAGTTGAATGTGCATTAGATAAAGTATTAGAGGAATATTATGAAGTAAAGGATGTATATAAAAGCAAGGAAAGGGTAAAAATAGTAGAAGAAATAGGAGATTTAATATTTGCTTGTGTAAATGTAGCCAGATTCCTTGACATTGACCCTGAATTTGCATTAAATTATACTATAGAGAAATTTATAAATCGTTTTGCATATATAGAGAAAGGCGCCAGAGAAAAAGGACTGGATATGGAAGACATGACATTAAATGAAATGGATGAACTCTGGGAAAAGGCTAAAAATATATAAATTTAATTTTTTATATGCAAAAAGAAGGAATTTTTTAATTAATGCAGAATATGCTACTATATCCATGTAAGTATATTCAATAGATTAGAAAGTGATGAATACTTTTAAGTACATATAAATTACATAGTAAGTTGCTAAATATTTTTGTATAGTATACAATATTTATTGCTTTCAAAAGCTTAATTAGAAAAAATTGGTTAATGATGACCGAAAATTAGCCGTAAAGATATTTGTGAATATTTTTACACATTTATCTATGAAAATAAGAGGAGGTAAAAAAAGTGAATAAATCAGAATTAATAGCAGGTATAGCAGAAAAGTCAAAATTAACAAAAAAAGATGTAGAGGCAGCTCTTAAAGGGTTTATAGAAAGTGTAGAAGAAACATTAGAAAAGGGAGATAAAGTTCAATTAGTAGGGTTTGGAACCTTTGAAACAAGAAAAAGAGCTGAAAGAATTGGAAGAAATCCTAGAACTAAGGAAGAAATAAAAATACCTGAATCAACAGTTCCTGTATTTAAAGCTGGTAAAGAATTTAAAGATAGAGTAAATAAATAATGTATTTTTCAGAAAGCCTGGGTGAAAATCTAGGTTTTCTGTTTTAAAGGGGAGTTTGTATGAGATTAGATAAATACCTTAAAGTATCTAGAATAATAAAAAGAAGAACTGTAGCAAAAGAAGCATGTGAAGGTGGAAGGGTTTCTATAAATGGAAAAGTGGCCAAACCTAGTGTTGAAGTCAAAGAAGGGGATATAATAGAAATCAAATATGCTAATAAATGTTTAAAGGCAGAAATCTTAAATATTGCAGCTCATGTTACAAAAGAGAACGTTCAAAGTATGTATAGGATAATTTCAACTGAATAAGATTTAAAATAGAAAGTAATATAATCCCCAATGGCTACATATATTTATTATAGGTGGAGGGGATGTTTTATGGAAAAAAAAGAAATAAGTGTAGAAGATAAGAAAAGCTTATTAAGTCTTGAAAATAGAAAAAAGTTAATGTTAACTGGTGTTATTGAAGTAGTAAGTTTTAATGAAGATCAAATAGTTTTAAATACTAATCTTGGAACCCTCAATATTAAAGGCAAAAGTTTAAAGATGAATAAGTTAGATGTACAAAATGGAGATGTAATTATAGTGGGTATGGTAAATTCTTGTGTATATACTAATAATAAGTCGAAAAAAAAGAACCAAAGTTTAATATCAAAAATGTTTAAATAAAATCACGTTATCATGAAAGGATTAGTATGATTATATCAATAAGTACTCAAATTCGACTTATAATATTTAGCCTTACAGCAGGAATAATAACGGGAATATTATTTGATTTTTACAGACTAATAAGAGGGTTTAAAGATTTAAATAAAATAATAACGTTTATCGAGGATACCCTGTTTTGGGTATTTACAGCCATAATTGTATTTATATTTTTAATGTATACAAACTATGCCTATATGGGAATGTATGTGTATATTCTATTGGGTATAGGTATATGTTTATATTTGAAGTTTTTCAGCAATTTGCTTATAGAATTACATAATAAATTCTTCAGAGCATTGGGAAGATTATTTAGGGTATTTATATATATAATAATATATCCTTTTCAATACCTTATTTATAGTATTAAAAGAAAAAATAAAAAAAAGTATAAAAATTAGCTTGAAGAAAATCAAAAATCAAATTACAATATAAGTGAGATATGATATGATAAATCGAGGAAGGTAATAGTTAATAAAATAAGTATATAGAAACCTAAATCATTAGCGGGAGAATCGGTGATTATTAATGAAAATAAAAATCAAGTGGAAAAATATAATCTTTTTATTAATAGTTCTATATATAGGCTATATTTTTATAAGCCAGCAATTAACTATGCAGAACATAAAAAAACAGATAAGCGAGAAGAAAATGGAAGAGCAGAGGGGTAAATATAAAAATCAAAAATTACAGGAAGAGGTTAAAATGTCTAATTCTAGTGCGTATATAGAAAAATTAGCTAGAGAAAAATTAGGTCTTATTAAGCAAGGTGAAACTCCTGTAATAGACAATAAAAACTAATTACCAGTTATGCTGTAATAGAAAACTATAACAGGTTTTTTGAAATTATACCTGTTGAGATTATGGAGGATAAGTGGTTGTGGATGTAGCAAAGATTTTTGGGCAAGATCCAAGAAGTCCTACTCTGTTAAAAGAGAAGAAGTTTATATTATATAGTATTATTTTTTAAGGAGGAGTTTTTTTAATATGACCTTAAAGGCAGGAAGCATACTAGAGGGTACAGTAGTTAACATTACTAGTTTTGGAGCTTTTGTAGATGTTGAAGGTAAAACTGGGTTAGTGCATATATCTGAGGTGTCAGACACTTATGTTAAGAATATACGAGACTATTTAAAGGAAAAGGACAAAGTAAAAGTTAAGGTAATTTCTATTGATGACAATGGAAAAATTAGTTTATCTATAAAGCAGGCTGGACTTGATAAAAAAAGTGTTAGACCTATGGAAATAGATTGGCAAAAAGAAAAAACTAGGCAGAATCAAGGTAATTTTGAAGATAGATTATCTAAATTTTTAAAAGATAGTGAAGAAAGATTCCAAGATATAAAGAAACATCAAGATGCAAAAGGCAAAGGCTATAAAAAATCTTCTAATTACTAGTAGGATTACCTAAGGAGGCTATTTAGCCTCTTTTTAAATTTTATTTATAGAAATTTTTAAAAATTAGTTGACAATATAGTTAGTACCATATATAATAATATATGTCGTCAATTTGTTGTGTATATATTTTGCTGGAGTGGCGGAACAGGCAGACGCACAGGACTTAAAATCCTGCGGGCTTTAAAACCCGTACCGGTTCGATTCCGGTCTTCAGCACCAATTAATGCCGCGGGGTGGAGCAGCTGGTAGCTCGTCGGGCTCATAACCCGAAGGTCGGAGGTTCAAGTCCTTCCCCCGCAACCACAGAAATATATAACATGGCGGAATAGCTCAGCTGGCTAGAGCATTCGGTTCATACCCGAAGTGTCGTAGGTTCAAGTCCTATTTCCGCTACCAATTGATGATGTGCTGGAGTGGCGGAACAGGCAGACGCACAGGACTTAAAATCCTGCGGGCTTTAAAACCCGTACCGGTTCGATTCCGGTCTTCAGCACCAATTAATGCCGCGGGGTGGAGCAGCTGGTAGCTCGTCGGGCTCATAACCCGAAGGTCGGAGGTTCAAGTCCTTCCCCCGCAACCAAAAAACTTGCATATATTGCAAGTTTTTTTAGTTTCTAATTTACTTGCCTTTAAAGTTCTTAATAATGAACAAAGTTTGATCAGGTTACAGCATACCTTTCTAAAATTATTAAAATCACAAACTTATTAACACTGTGGATAAAATAGGATAATTAGTTTTTAGTAAGTATTTAAAATAAGAATTATGAAAAAAATATAAAATTAATGTCCTAAAAAAAATATAGGGGTATCTCACGTTATGACATTTATTTCCAGAAATTACTGCTATAATGTAAGCAGTAATTTTATAAGGTGGGTGGTATTATATGCAATATGGAGCAGAGGTATTTCCTTATCAAAGGACAGAAAAGCTAAAGAATGAAGAAAAAAACCATGAGGCTAGGGATTTGACAAAGACAGTTCAAATAATATTTTATTTCCTGGCAGGTTTTTTAGTTGGAAGGGTTATGATGGTAAATCTTATGGCACCCTTTGGAATAGCCTTTTTTATATCAATAGCAGAATGTGAAAAGCGAAAACCTTCCCTGATTGCTGCGGTGGGAACACTACTAGGGTACATTTCAATGTATGGAAATATTAAATATCTTCCTGTATATTGTATAGTAATTGTAACATTAGCAACTTTAAATCATATATTAAATAATATTAGTGCAAAAAAGAAGTTAGTATTATTATTTTCTGCTGCATTAATAGAGTTTTTTGCCTATAAGTTTTTAATATTGAAATTAACTGTTGGGGTAGCTGCTTTTAATTCTGTTTTTGAAGTTATGTGTATCTTTCCAATATATTTTATTATTAATTATTCTATAGTATGCTTAAAAAAATTAAAAACTAGACATTTATACAGTAGTGAGGAAATAATTAGTATGTCTATAACTGCATCTTTGATTATAGCAGGGACTTGGGGAATGAATATATATGGAGTATCTTTTAGAAATATAATAGCACTAGGCTTTATACTTATATTAGGCTATGTAAAGGGAAGCCCATCGGGGGCAGCAGCTGGTGTAGCTATGGGAACTATAATAGGAGTTACTTCTAGTGATATGATGATATATATTTCAGTTTATGGATTATGCGGGCTTATATCAGGTGTGTTTAGGGAAACGGGTAAGTGGATGAGCGGAAGCGCTTATATTATAGGATTTATGGTGCTAAAGATGTATTCTAATATAGGAACAGAATTCAAAATAATAGAAATAATTATAAGTTGCTGTATATTTTTTGTAATACCTGAAAAAGTATACAAAAAAATAGAAATGGAATTGGATTGGGAAAAAAAGCAGGAGCATTTAAAAGAGAATTATGCAGGTAAAATAAAATCTATTTTTTCACATAAATTTGATAGTTTTTCTAAAGTACTTAATAATATGTCAGTTGTTTTGGCTAAATTAGCAGATAATGATAAACTTGCTTTGAAAAATAAAAGTAGTGCACTTATAGAAAACTTGGCAGATAGAGTGTGTTCTGATTGTGATATGAAGCACATGTGTTGGAACAGAGAAGCTTTTTATACTTATAATGCTTTTGCAGAATTAATACAAAATTACGAAGATAATAAAAAACATATGCCAGGGGAACTTCAAAGAAAGTGCACTAAAAGAACGGTACTTATAAAAAATACGGAAGAGATTGTAAATAATTATATTGTAAGTGAAATGAGAAAGAACAGACTTAGTGAATGTAGAGAATTACTAGCATCTCAAATAAAGAATATGGGAAAAACTATAGGGGATATAGTAGAAGATTTTAATTTAAATATGAAGTTTAATCCTGAAATGGAAAATGATATACGAAGAATTTTAAACAAAAGCAACATACATTATAAAGATGTATTTTGTTTTAATAATAAAAAAGGACACTTAGTTGTAAACTTATCTAGGGAAGCTTGTGGTGGCAAACAGGAATGTGTTAAAAATATACTTCCACTTATAAACAATGTAACTAAAAAATTAATGTGCGTAAGTGAAGATGGATGTAATATAAACTCTTCTATGGATAGCTGCAGTATAACTTTTGAAGAAACTCCTAAATATCATATAGCAGCTTATGTGAGTAGAGTTTGTAAAGATGGTGAAAAGTGCAATGGTGATAGTTATAGCTTTGGGAAATTGCCAGATGGAACATATATGACTATTATAAGTGATGGAATGGGTTCAGGCCCTCAAGCAGGACAGGAAAGTAGTGCATCTGTTGAACTTATAAAGGAATTTACAAGTGCGGGTTTCAATAAGATGACAGCTATAAATACGGTAAATTCTATAATGGGTATAAAATTTACTGAGGATGAGAAGTTTTCTACATTAGATTTAAGCAGTGTGGATTTATACAAAGGTGAAGTAGATTTTATGAAAGTAGGAGCAGCGGCTAGTTTTATAAAAAGAGGGGAGGATGTTATAGTAGTAAAATCAAAAACACTTCCTATAGGAATATTAGATAAAGTGGATGTGGATATTAGTAATAACAAAATAATGAATGGAGATTTCCTAATAATGGTGAGCGATGGGGTTATTGATTATGAAAGTGAGGCAGCAGGAAATTTATATTGGATGATAGAATTCCTAAAAGAATTAGATTGTACTGATCCTAAGGAAATGTGCAAGAAGATTACGGATAAAGCAAAAGAACTTTCTGGAGGAAAGGCAAAAGATGATATGACAGCAATAGTAGAAAAGGTATACAGCCTTTATTAATAGAGATAAGTGTTATTTTTTAAGTATTCAACTTTCACAGCTTAAAAATAATGCGAAGCAACTTTTTCAAGAGGACAATTGACAGAGTACAGAGGACAATGAAGGTGAGTTTTCCTCCTTACGTCAGAAAACTAATTTATTTTTAAGCTTGTTTTGCCAATGCAAAACATCGCTTAAGCAGGCTTTAAAATATGTGATTTTCAGATAATTGCTTGTTCATAAAGTACTTCTTAGAAACAAAAAAACGTGAGTTTTTTAAAATTAAAGATTTTTTGTAGTGCAACGGAGAAAAATCCTCCTTAATTGTCCTCTATCAATTGTCATCTGTCCTCTCAAAAATATTGCGACGCAATTTTTTTAGTTTACACCACTTAGTTTTTAGATTTTTTATAATACTGGCGGATAAAAATCTACCGTAATTGTGCATTGTGAACTGTGTGTTGTAAATTATGAATTGGTGTTGTAGGCAGTCTAAATATAGCTTTTATGTCATTCTTGCACAAAAAATAATTCATTTATGTTATAATAAATTAGCGTATTGTTTCTAAAATAATAATTTTTAGGAAGTGTTTGTTTTGATAGAATCTGTATTAGATACCATCACAAAAAATAAAATGTTTGATAGAGGAGATAAAGTAATAGTAGCTGTATCGGGAGGTCCAGATTCGATATGTCTATTACACATATTGTATATTTTGAGAGAAAAATTAGGTATAACTTTATGTGTAGCTCATGTAAATCACTGTTTGAGAGAAAAAGATGCAGATAGAGACGAAGAATATGTAAAAAAGTTTTGTGAAAATTTGAAAATACAATTTAAAAGTTTAAAAATAGATGTAAATCATGTTTCGCAGGAGGAAGGTATATCTTGTGAGAGTGCAGGAAGAAAAGTAAGATATAGTTTTTTTGAAGAACTTAAAGATGAGTTAAAAGCTGAAAAAATAGCTATAGCCCATAATGCTAACGATCAGGCTGAAACAATTTTAATGAGAATTATGCGGGGCGCAGGATTAGACGGTTTAGTAGGAATAAGACCCGTAAGAGACAATATATATGTTAGGCCTCTGATATCCAGCACTAGAGATGAAATTGAAAAATATTGCAGCTTAAATAATCTTAATCCTAGAATTGATAAAACTAATTTAGAAACTTTATATTCTAGGAATAAAATAAGGTTACAACTTATACCATATATACAGGAGAACTTTAATAAAGATATAATTAAAGTATTAAATAGATTTTCTGATACAATAAAAATAGATAATGAATATTTAAGTTATATTTCACAAGAAAAATTTAAAAAATATTGTGACATAAAGGGAGAAAAGGTTATAATATCTAAAGAGGCATTCTTAGAAAAGGAAGCAATATTAAGTAGGATAATAAGAATGTCCTTAAAAACGGTAACTGGAAATTTAAAAGATTTTGAAAGAGTTCATATTCTAAATATAATAGAAGTTCAGAAACATTCTACAGGGAAGGAACAGATGCTTCCCAATAATGTATTGGTTTTGAACGACTATGGAAATATTATAATAAGTAAAAATACAAAAAAAGCCGTATCAGATCATAAAAAACAGTATATACTGCAAGTTGGATGTAATAATATCTCCCCAATTAAATCTACTGTGTACATAGAGATAGTTGAAGCTAAAGGATATATACATTGTAAGAAAAATAAGTTTATACAGTATTTTGATTACGATAAGATAGAAGGAGATGTTATATTACGAAACAGGAGAGAAGGGGATAAGTTTATACCACTCGGAATGGTTGGAAGTAAAAAATTAAAAGACCTGTTCATAGATTTAAAAGTATCTAAAGATAAGAGGAATGATGTTCCTATCATATGTTTTGGAGACAAAATTGGATGGATTGTTGGATATAGAATAAGCGAACTTTTTAAAGTTGATAAGAATACTAGAAATATTTTAGCTATAAAATTTGAAAGTGAGGAACTAGGAAAGTATGGCCAACATTAGCGATGATATCAAGGAAGTACTACTTGATGAAGGTAAAATTAAAAAGAAAGTTAAGGAAATAGGAAAAAGAATAAGTCAGGATTATGATGGAAAGGATTTGCTCCTTGTAGGCATTTTGAAAGGATCTGTCCCATTTATGGCAGATTTGCTTAGAGAAATAACTATTCCATGTAGCATGGATTTTATGGCAGTTTCAAGTTATGGAAATTCTACGAAAAGCTCAGGTGTTGTTAGAATTTTAAAAGATTTAGATTTTGAAATAGAGAATAAGCACATATTAATAGTAGAAGACATTATAGATTCAGGTATAACCTTAGCCTATCTTGTAGATTACTTGAAAGGAAGAAAGGCTAAGAGTGTAGAAATAGCATGTCTTTTAAATAAAGCCGATAGAAGAAAGGTTAGCGTTAATGCAAAATACATAGGATTTGAAGTGCCTGATTATTTTCTAGTAGGATATGGCTTGGACTATGCAGAAAAGTATAGAAATTTCCCATATGTTGGGATATTAAAAGAGGAAATTTACAAATAATTAGTAATAAATTTTATTGTAAAGGAATTTTAATTATGATACAATTTTACAGTATAAAACTAGAAAGAGAGGGGGGCCTTTAATGAAAAAATTTTCAAGTGCAACGGCCTGGGCAGTAGTTTTTATATTAGTGATAGTTGCAGCATTGTTGCTGGTAAGAACTAATGAAAGTTCAACATCAATTAGTTTTAATGATTTTCAGAAGTACTGGTTAAGTAATGATGTAAAAAGTTTTCAGCTTAGAGAAGATAAAATGACAGTTCAAGGTAGCTTAAAAAATGGAACAGCATATGAGACTGTAGTCCCATCTGAAAGATTATTTCAATTTATAGGTCAGCATCCTAAAGATGGTGAAGTTCAAGAAATGTATGCTAAACCTGCAACAATACCTATGTGGGTACAATATTTGCCGACTGTCCTTTTAATACTTATGCTTGTAGCATTTTGGTTTATGTTTATGCAGCAATCGCAAGGTGGCGGTGGAAATCGTAATGTGATGAATTTTGGAAAGAGCAGAGCTAAAATGGCCACGCCAGACAATAATAAGAAGAAAGTTACTTTTGCAGATGTTGCAGGAGCAGAAGAGGAAAAAGCAGAACTAGCAGAGATAGTAGACTTTTTAAAACAACCTAAAAGATATATAGAAATGGGAGCTAGGATACCTAAAGGGGTTTTACTTGTAGGACCTCCAGGAACAGGAAAAACTCTTCTTGCTAAAGCTATATCTGGTGAAGCTGGAGTACCGTTTTTTAGTATATCTGGTTCAGATTTTGTGGAAATGTTTGTTGGTGTAGGAGCTTCTAGAGTTAGGGACTTATTTGATCAAGCCAAAAAAAATTCACCTTGTATAGTTTTTATAGATGAAATAGATGCAGTTGGAAGACAAAGAGGCGCTGGACTTGGCGGAGGACATGATGAAAGAGAACAGACTTTAAATCAACTCTTAGTCGAAATGGATGGATTTGGAGTAAATGAAGGAATAATCATGATAGCTGCTACAAATAGACCTGATATATTAGACCCTGCACTTTTAAGACCTGGAAGATTTGATAGGCAAATACTTGTAGGTGCACCTGATGTTAAGGGAAGAGAAGAAATACTTAAAGTTCACTCTAAAAATAAGCATTTATCAGATGAAGTTAAGTTAGATGTATTAGCTAAAAGGACACCTGGATTTACAGGTGCAGATCTGGAAAATCTTATGAATGAATCTGCGCTTTTAGCAGTTAGAAAAAGTAAAACATTAATTGGTATGGATGAGTTAGAAGAAGCAGTAACTAGAGTAATAGCAGGACCTGAAAAAAAGAGCAGGGTAATTGACGAGGAAGATAGAAAGCTTACAGCATATCATGAGGCAGGTCACGCTGTTGTTATGAAACTTTTACCTAATTCGGATCCTGTTCATCAGATAAGTATAATACCTAGAGGAATGGCAGGAGGATATACAATGCACCTTCCTGAGAAGGACAGTTCTTATATGTCAAAGTCAAAACTAGAAGATGAAATTGTGGGTCTTCTAGGAGGAAGAGTAGCAGAGAAATTGATTATAGGTGATATAAGTACTGGAGCTAAAAATGATATTGAAAGAGCTACAACTATAGCTAAAAAAATGGTAATGGATTATGGTATGAGTGATTTAGGTCCTATTGCATTTGGATCAGGACATGATGAGGTATTCTTAGGTAGAGATTTAGGCAAGGGCAGAAACTTTAGTGAAGAAGTAGCTTTTGAGATAGATAAGGAAATAAGGAAATTAATAGATGAAAGTTATGATAAAGCGGAAAAGCTTCTTTCAGATAACTTAAATAAGCTTCATGCAGTAGCAAAACAGCTTTTAGAAAAAGAAAAACTTGAAGCAAATGAATTCGAAGAAATATTTGCCCAGGCTTAATAGAATATGTTTAAGTAGAAAGTCCCTGTGATAGTATGCAGGGACTTTTTCTATCT
Organism: Clostridium ljungdahlii; assembly: GCF_001636845.1. Taxonomy (GTDB): domain Bacteria; phylum Bacillota; class Clostridia; order Clostridiales; family Clostridiaceae; genus Clostridium_B; species Clostridium_B ljungdahlii_A. The sequence continues at coordinate 9,848 of NZ_LITT01000063.1, read as the reverse complement.
TACCACTACTTATGCTAATGTGCCTATATATACTATGAAAGTGACTATCACAAAATTGTAGGACCTTTGGAGTATCTGATTTTCTTTAAAGTGGATGATGGCAATTTAATCTTGACAAATAAAATTTTATTGATACAATTAAATTATTATTTTGACTTAAGTTGATGGTTTTTAGGGGGCAGCTACAAAGCTGCTCCTTAATTGTGTATATCATGTAAGTAATCATTATTATTTCAATTTAGAAGGGTGGTGTTGTTTAATGATTCTAGTTCTAGATGCAGGAAATACTAACATTGTTTTAGGAGTATATGATGAAAGTAAACTTATTTCAGTATGTAGATTGTCTACAGATTCTAAAAGGACAGCAGATGAATATGGAATTCAAGTAATGGAGCTTTTCTCACACGAAAAATTAGATGCTTCAGATATAAAAGGAGTTATAATATCATCTGTAGTTCCAAATATAATGTACTCATTAGAGCATATGATAATGATATATTTTGGGATAGTTCCAATTATAGTTGGACCTGGAGTAAAAACTGGAATAAATGTGAAGTATGATAACCCAAGAGAAGTAGGGGCAGATAGAATAGTGAATGCTGTAGCAGCTCATGAAATGTATAATAGATCTATAATTATAATAGATTTTGGTACAGCTACTACATTCTGTGCAGTTACTGCAAAGGGGGATTATTTAGGGGGAGTAATATGCCCGGGAATAAAAATATCTGCAGATGCTTTAGTTGAAAAGGCAGCTAAGCTTCCAAGAGTAGAAATAACCAAGCCTCAAAAAGTAATATGCAAAAACACAGTTGCTAGTATGCAATCTGGCATAGTGTATGGTTATATTGGTCAGGTGGATTATATAGTTGGAAAAATGAAAAAAGAAATGATGGATTTAGGAGAAGATGAACCTTTTGTAATAGCTACAGGTGGTCTTGCTAAACTGATAAATGAGGAGTCAAAGTCTATAGATACAATAGATTCTATATTGACATTAACGGGACTTAAGATAATCTATGACAAAAATAAAGAGTAGGTGCTTTAATGAAAATAGGAAATTTTGAATTGAAAGACAATGTAGTTTTGGCTCCTATGGCTGGAGTTACAGATATGGCTTTTAGAGAATTGTGCATAGAGATGAAGTGCGGATTTACCTATACAGAAATGATAAGTGCCAAAGCTCTTTTCTATGACAGTGATAGAACTAAGCAGATGCTCAAAGTGTCTTCTATAGAAAAGCCTTTAGGTGTTCAGATATTTGGAAGTGATCCACTTATAATGGCTAAAGTTTGTGATTCTTTTAATTGCAATGAAGATATTGCCATTATAGATATAAATATGGGGTGCCCTGCTCCTAAAATAGTAAAAAATGGAGAAGGCTCTGCGCTTATGAAAAATCCTTCTCTTGCTTCTCAAATAGTAAAAGAAGTGAAAAAAGCTTCTGTAAAACCAGTTACTGTAAAAATGAGAATAGGATTTGATTTTGATAATATAAATGTAGTGGACTTTGCCCAAGTTATGGAACAATCAGGAGCTGATGCTGTGACTGTTCATGGTAGAACTAGCATACAGATGTATAATGGCAGTGCAAATTGGGATATAATAAGTCGAGTGAAGAAAAAAGTGAACATTCCTGTAATCGGAAATGGAGATGTATTTACAGCAGAAGATGCAGTTAGACTGTTTAATAGTACCGGATGTGATGGGATAATGATTGGAAGAAGTTCTATGGGAAATCCATGGATATTTAAACAAATATATGAAATTAGAAATCATCAACCTGTTATATTCCCAAGTCCTTCAGAAAAAATAAATTTGTGTATGGAACACTATAGAAGGGCAATATATTATAATGGTGAGGATAGAGCTGTAAGAGAAATGAGAAAGCACATAGCATGGTATATAAAAGGACTAAAAAATAGTAAAGAGATAAAAGATAAAATAAATTGTGAAAAAAAGAGTGAAAATGTATTTAAAATTTTAAATGAATACAAATCTTTGCTGTAATTTTTAATAGAATAGGGGAATAGGATATTACTGTAAGCAATGTAGCAGGAAGAAAAGTGTGAAATCCATTTTATATACTACGTCGCAAAAAACTGGATTCTATAATGACAGTAGCTTTTGGGGAAAAATTAAAGATAGATTTAGGCTAAAATTGAAGGAAAAAATCTTTATAAAAGAACTAAAATTAGAAATAAAAAATGTTAGGTTTCCGCCAAATATTAATATAGAGTCTTATAATAGTAACATTCTAAGAGCAAAAAAGATATCGGGGATAAGAGATATGGAACTAGCTCCTAAAGTATATAGATATTTAGATTATAACTTATACAATAAATTTCAAAGAGAGCTAATGGCTTTTAGTATTATAAAGAGTTTAAAAATTATACTTAGGATTAAGAAAAAAAGTATAAGACATAGTTGTATAGTTGTCTATGATGCTTCAGAGAAAATTTTATTTGATACTATATGCTATTTGGCTAGAGAAGCTAAAGATATAATATTACTTTCTAGAGATATTATGAAAACTAACAATATTGGACAATATATTATTGCTAATTATGGAGTAACTCCCATAATTACATCTGATATGAAGTTTTCTTTTAAAAATGCAGATTTTGTAATAAGTTCTAAGAATATCATTGTAAAAAGTGATGCATATGTATGGTATATAGATAATAGTTATATACCTAGTGATAAAAGTGTAATAGTAAACGATGTTAGTTATAAAGTCCCATGGAATTTTAAGTACAGTGAAGTATCTTTTGAACTTTTAGGGTCTATACTTTGTCAAATGAATGAAAAAAATGTGGAAAAATCTTTATCCTATAATGGCATATTCCTTGATAAAATAAAATTTAATGAGGATATGATAGTTTTATGATTTAAAAGAAATTGTAATATAAAAATTCAATTTCAAAATGTTGACATTATAATAGTGCTGTTTTATAATTACTTAAATAATAATTAGTATGAGTAAAAGTGAGCACATTGATGGCTGATAGGGTTATCTACAAGAATTTTAGATAAATTGTTAAAAGGGGATAGTTAAATGAGTGGATCAAAAAAATATGTAATGACCTATGAAGGTATAACAAAACTTGAGGATGAATTAGAATATTTAAAAACAGCTAAAAGAAGAGAAATTATGGAAAAAATTAAAGTAGCACTTTCTTTCGGAGATTTAAGTGAAAATTCAGAGTATGATAGTGCTAAAAATGAACAAGCATTTGTAGAAGGAAGAATAGTACAACTTGAAAATATGCTAAAAAATGCTACTATAGTAGATGAAGAAGAAATTCCGCCAGGAGTAGTAGGCATAGGATCTATTGTAAAAGTTAGGGATTATGATTTTAATGAGGAAGTAGAATATTTGATTGTAGGTTCTGCAGAAGCAGATCCAATTAACAATAAAATATCCAATGAATCTCCAGTAGGTAAAGGGCTTGTAGGTAAAAAAGCTGGAGATGTAGTTGAAGTACAGGTTCCAGATGGAGTTAGTAAGTATGAGATACTTAATATAAGAAGATAATTGGAGGGTAACATTGATGTCAAAAGACGAAAAGAAATTACATGCACTAGAAGAAAAGTCTAATGAGCTCATTAGGGAGAGACTGCAAAAATTTGAAGAACTTAAAGAAACAGGAAAAGATCCCTTTGACGTATATAAAGTAGAAAGGACACATACTTCAAAAGAAGTAAAGGACAATTACGATACTTTAGAAGGTAAAGATGTAACTGTAGCAGGAAGGCTTATTTCGAAAAGAGTTCATGGAAAAGCTGGATTTTCCGATTTATATGATAGATATGGAAAGATCCAGCTATATATAAGGATAAATGATGTAGGTGAAGAGAAATTAAAGGAGTACAAATCCTATGACATTGGTGATATTTTATCTGTAACTGGTAGGGTGTTTAAAACTAAAACAGAAGAGATATCAATTCATATTACAGATTTTGAACTGGTAGCTAAGTCTCTCAAACCGCTTCCAGAAAAATGGCATGGATTAAAGGATCCAGATTTAAGATATAGACAGAGGTATGTGGATTTAATAATAAACAGTGATGTTAGAGATACTTTTTTGAAGAGAACTGCCATAATAAAGTCAATAAGAGAGTTCTTAGATAACAGGGATTACATAGAAGTGGAGACACCAATACTTTCGTCAATAGCTGGAGGAGCTGCAGCAAAACCTTTTACAACCCATCATAATGCACTTGATATAGATATGTATTTGAGAATTGCTACAGAACTGTATCTTAAAAGACTTATAGTTGGTGGATTTGAAAAGGTATATGAAATAGGTAAATGTTTTAGAAATGAAGGTATGGATATAAGGCACAATCCAGAATATACATCAATTGAATTATATGAAGCCTTTGCAGATTATAACGATATGATGGAAATTACTGAAAATATGATAGCTTATGTATGTGAGAAAGTCCTTGGTACTACAAAGGTAGTTTATGAAGATACAGAAATAGACTTTAAGCCACCGTGGAATAGAATTACTATGGTAGAGGCAGTTAAGAAGTTTGCAAGTGTGGATTTTGACGAAGTGAAAGACGATGAGGAAGCTAGAGAAATTGCTAAAGAAAAACATATTGAATTAAAGAAGGAATTAAAGGATTGTTCAAAGGGTGATATATTGGATGCTATGTTTGAAGAATTTTGTGAAGAACAATTCATTCAACCTACTTTTGTAATGGATTATCCTGTCGAAATATCACCTCTTACTAAAAAGAAAAGAGGAAATCCTAAGTTTACGGAAAGATTTGAAGGATTTATATTTGGAAGAGAGATATGTAATGCATATTCAGAATTAAATGATCCTATAGTACAGAGAGAAAGATTTATGCAGCAGCTAAAAGAGAGAGAATTAGGTGATGATGAGGCATATATGATGGATGAAGATTTCTTAAATGCACTTGAGATAGGTATGCCTCCAACTGGAGGTTTGGGAATAGGAGTAGATAGACTTGTAATGTTTCTTACAAATTCTCCTTCAATAAGGGATGTTATATTATTTCCTACAATGAAGCCAAATCAACAGCAGTAAGTATGTAGCTTGTCTGAAGACCTAAGGAGATTGCAGTTAAAATCCATAGGTCTTCAAAATGTTTCTACATAAAAAATAAAAAAATGTTGCATTTTTAAAATCCCATGATATAATATTATATGTAAGTTATTCCGTGGTAGCTCAATGGTTGAGCATTCGGCTGTTAACCGAAGGGTTGGAGGTTCGAGCCCTCTCCACGGAGCCATTTCATTTTTTGTAATATTTAAAGACTTGTTATTTACATTTAAAGATAATAGGATAAAATGAAAATTATATAGAAAAATTAATATATGCTGTGATAAAGAATAGTATTAATGTAAATCTCTACAGAGAAGTTGTGGATGGTGTAAATAACTGGGATTTTATTTATGAAGGAACTTTTGAGCTAACTATGTATTTAAAGATGAGCTTGTGCTAAAAAGGGTGGAACCGCGGAAATAAAATTCGTCCCTTATGTGGCAGGTTCTTTTTTTATATTTGAAAATCCAAATTTAATGTTTAATAATAAGTAATGAATTAAAATAGAAAGGGGAAAAAATAATGTCTTTTGAAAAAACTATGGATAAAGTAGTAGCTTTAGCTAAAAGTAGGGGATTTGTATATCCTGGATCGGATATATATGGGGGTCTTGCTAATACATGGGATTATGGTCCTGTTGGAGTAGAACTAAAAAATAATGTAAAGAAAGTTTGGTGGCAAAAGTTTGTTCATGAAAGTGAACATAATGTAGGAATAGATTGCGCCATACTTATGAATAATGAAGTTTGGGTAGCTTCAGGTCATGTAGGAAACTTTTCTGATCCACTTATGGATTGTAAAGAATGTAAGGCTAGGTTTAGAGCTGATAAATTGGTAGAAGAACATATGACAGCACAGGGAATAGAAAAGGCTAGCGCTGATGGATGGAGCAATGAAAAACTAAAGAAATACATAGATGACAACAATATTGTTTGCCCTAGCTGTGGAAAGAAGAATTTTACTGATATTAGACAATTTAATCTTATGTTTAAAACATTTCAAGGAGTTACAGAGGATTCAAAATCAGAAATATATCTGAGACCTGAAACTGCACAGGGGATATTTGTAAATTTTAAAAATGTTCAAAGAACAAGTAGAAAAAAGATACCTTTTGGAATAGCACAAATAGGTAAATCCTTTAGGAATGAAATAACTCCAGGAAACTTTACTTTTAGAACTAGAGAATTTGAACAGATGGAACTTGAATTTTTCTGTAAACCAGGAACTGATTTAGAATGGCATGATTATTGGAAAAAGTATTGCTGGAATTTCTTATTGAGTCTTGGAATAAAAGAAGAAAATATAAGATTTAGAGATCATGATAAGGAAGAACTTTCCCATTATAGTAATGCCACTTCTGATATTGAATATTTATTTCCATTTGGATGGGGCGAGCTTTGGGGTGTAGCAGATAGAACGGATTATGATTTAAAACAGCATCAAGAGCATTCTGGTAAGGACATGACTTATTTAGATACAGCAACTAAGGAAAAATATATACCATACTGCATAGAACCTTCTGTAGGAGCTGATAGAGCTGTACTTGCATTTTTAGTTGATGCATACGATGAAGAAGAATTAGAAGGAGGAGATGTGAGAACAGTACTACATTTTCACCCTGCTATAGCTCCGTTTAAAGCAGCTATCTTACCTCTTAGTAAAAAATTATCAGAAAAAGCTTTAGAAGTATACAACATTTTAAGAAAAGATTTTAATGTGGAGTATGATGATGCAGGAAGTATAGGTAAGAGATATAGAAGAGAAGATGAAATTGGAACGCCTTATTGTATAACAGTAGATTTTGATACAATGGATGACAATACTGTTACTGTAAGAGATAGGGATACCATGGAGCAGTTTAGAATAAAAATAGAAGAATTATCGGCATTTATGCAAGAAAAAGTACAGTTTTAGTAAAAAGGTGTCATATAAATTTGAGAAAACTTATATGACACCTTTGCTATTCTACGATTATTTATCTGGGATAGTAGTCATCTATATTTTTATAAAAAAAATTTACCGAATCAAAAGATTCGGTAAATTAGGGTTTAATCATGGGGATATGTTATATGTTTAATTAAAACTTGGGGAATTATATTAATGTTTCCTTACGGCACAAACATAGTATAACATAACACAATAATAATTTTCAATAGAGTCATATAAAGTCATTAAATTAAATATTTTCTCACAATTTAGACTTTAATAGCATATTAGGACGAACAAGCTAAATGCTGTCAAATATTATTTAAGATATATACCGGTGGGGTTATTTTAGTACGATATATCTGCTTCATACAAATTTATAGAAAATTATGTTATGATATAATCGTAATTATAATTAGCAGATTTATTTTTGGAGGTTTTTTTAATGAAGGAAGATTTTGATAACTTTAAAAAGTTTATAAAAAATAAAAAGACGGCAGTAGTTGGAATAGGAATAAGTAATAGACCTTTAATTAATTTTTTACTGGGACTAGGTGCACAGGTAAGTGCTTTTGATAAAAAAGATGAAGGGGAACTTGGTGAAGTTGCTAAGGAATTAAAAAAGCGAGGAGTGGGTTTAGTATTAGGCAAAAATTATCTCGAACATTTAGATGATTTTGATGTAATATTTAAGACTCCTTCTATGAGAATAGATAGTCCTGCACTTGTAAAAGCTAAGCAAAATGGGGCATATGTAACTTCAGAAATGGAGGAGTTTATTAAATATTGTCCTGCTAAGATATATGGAGTGACTGGCAGTGATGGAAAAACTACAACTACTACGCTTATATATAATATGTTAAAGGAACAGGGATATAAAAGTTGGGTTGGGGGAAATATAGGCACCCCATTATTTTCTAGGATAGAGGAAATAAGTCCTAAGGATAAAGTGGTTCTTGAACTTTCAAGTTTTCAACTTATGGGTATGGATGTATCACCGGAAGTAGCTGTGATTACTAATATAAGTCCAAACCATCTTGATATTCACAAGGATATGGAAGAGTATGTGAATGCAAAAAAAAGTATATTTAAGTATCAAGGAAATCAGGATATGGTCATTCTTAATAGAGATAATGAGTGCACTAATGCTATGGTAAAAGAAGCTAAAGGAAAAGTAAGACAGTTTAGTATTGAAGAAGAATTAACTTCTGGTGGATATTTAAAGGGAGATATTTTATGTATTGACGGGAAAAAAGTATGCAAAATAAGTGAAATTAAACTTAGAGGAATGCATAATGTTGCAAATTTACTTACTGCATTTTCTGCAATTAAAGAGGATGTTTCTGTAGATAATATGAAAAAAGTTGCTACTACATTTGAGGGAGTAGAGCATAGGTGTGAATTTGTAAGAGAATTAGATGGAGTTAAATATTATAATGATTCTATTGCTTCTAGTCCTACAAGAACATTGGCAGGATTGAGGGCTTTTGAGAAACCTGTAATATTAATAGCAGGTGGATATGATAAAAAGATACCTTTTGATGTTTTGGCAGAGGAAGGATATTCAAAAATAAAAACTTTAATACTTATGGGAGCTACAAAAGATAAAATTAAAAAATCATTTGAGAAACTTAAGTGTGAAAAGGGAATTGACGTGCCTATAGTATCTGTAGATTCACTAACAGACGCAGTAAATACTGCTAAAGAGTTATCAACTAGTGGTGATATTGTGACTTTTTCACCTGCATGTGCTAGTTTTGATATGTTCCCTAATTTTGAAGTTAGGGGCAATGCGTTTAAGAATATAATAAATAATTTTTAAAATATATGAGAAGAGAAGTTGTTTTAAAGAAGCAATTTCTCTTTTTTGCCAAATTTATTGTAATAACGTTTCCTCGTGTATCGGTATGTGAATATTAAAGATTTTTATAGAAATTTATAGTATTATTTAGATAAATGATGCATATAATATATAAGTATATAAAAGAAAATTGTAGGTATGGTATTATATCAACTGTTGTCACGTAAATAAGTCACACAGTTTCTTAAAAATAAATTAAAAAAATGTGTTGACAAAGAAAAAAATACATGATAAACTATAAAAGCTGTCGAAGTGAGACAGCAAAATGATCCTTGAAAATTAAACAGAGGAAGATATAAGTACAACTTATTTAGAATAAACCAGCAATTCTTTTGAGCTGCGAGAGCAGCTAAAAAAGTAATTTCGTAATTTGGTGTATTACATTTAGTAATATACTAAAATTGATAGTAACGAGTACAGCGAGGAAAATGCTGAACGAGGAGCGGAACTTACTAACGTAATTGAGCACCACAGTGAAGTATTTGAGGTCGCAGGGCGAAGTTAATATCAATTTTCTAAAATCAATAATAACGAGTAGTTCAAGGAAAACCTTGAGTGAGGAGCGGAGTTTACTTAAGTAAATGAGCACCACAGCGAAAGGTTTGACGCAGAAATGTGAAGTTAGTATTGATTTTCAACAGAGCCATATAAACTTTTAAATTAAGAGTTTGATCCTGGCTCAGGACGAACGCTGGCGGCGTGCTTAACACATGCAAGTCGAGCGATAAAGCTCCTTCGGGAGTGGATTAGCGGCGGACGGGTGAGTAACACGTGGGTAACCTACCTCAAAGAGGGGGATAGCCTCCCGAAAGGGAGATTAATACCGCATAATAATCAGTTTTCACATGGAAATTGATTTAAAGGAGTAATCCGCTTTGAGATGGACCCGCGGCGCATTAGCTAGTTGGTAGGGTAACGGCCTACCAAGGCGACGATGCGTAGCCGACCTGAGAGGGTGATCGGCCACATTGGAACTG
>NZ_LITT01000061.1 GCF_001636845.1 Clostridium ljungdahlii | reverse complement strand
AACTCATAGCTCTTAACTCAAGGATACTATAATTATTTCATTTGGAAATAACGACCTTCAAATACTCATCCTTGAATATTATAAAAATAAATACTGTTTTACAAAAAACATGATTCCATATCATTGGAATATGATTGTATTATCTTGCAATATATTTTTACAGTTATTAGGTTGTTTCACAAAAGTCGAAGTTGAACCAAAATAATTAGAAATTTGTAACGAATATTTATTTTATTGCACATATTTATTGGGAGGTAAAAAATTGGACAATCAGGATATAGAAATAATATATAAAAAAAATTTAAAAGCTGTATATAAATATTTGTTCTGTTTAACTCATATAGATTAAAAATAGATTTTTACTTTGATCCTGGTTACATGTTTGCTGTGATTACCCCATTGAAAGGTATAATGGACCCAAGAATTAAGACAAAAAAATGCTTGCTTTTTAGTTAGGTTCTCCATAATATTTTTATTAAGGATGGTGAATCACATGAGAAAAAATTATAGTTCTGAATTCAAAGCAAAATTAGT
>NZ_LITT01000060.1 GCF_001636845.1 Clostridium ljungdahlii | reverse complement strand
AAACCCTGACGAAAACACACCCTCTCACCCCGCATTTCTGCGTCAATTCTAAGAAACCTTGGCGAAAATTTTCCAAAAAAATGATGGTATTGAATACCACTTTTTTCATCGAAGTTTAGTGGGAAAACCACGAAAGTTTGACGAGATTAGTTTTAAGCAATCTGTCCTTTTCTCACATTTAAATCTAATATCTTTCCACTGAAATCCTTGATATGTCTAACTTTATATTCAATCATAGAATCCATCTCAAAAATGACTTGTTCTTCCCTTATTTCATTCAAACATTCAATCAATCCATTTTTCAATCATCTTTCACACTAACGGGTTTTTCGTATAATACTAAAGGTATATATCAGGCTTTCTTGCAATATACTACTCATGCAGCCCCGCTTTTATCAAGCATTTTCCAATCTTCATATCAATCAAAATTTCTCTCATTAATTACAATTCTTTTCATAAAATAAGAGCCAAAGAGTTTTACTCTCAGCTCTAATTTTTGTTGTATCTCTAATTACACCCCTTACGGGGTTGCCATCAGGCTTTAGTGGAAATCGGCAGGGTTTAATCGGAATTATCAAGGGTTATTTGGTGGATACA
>NZ_LITT01000059.1 GCF_001636845.1 Clostridium ljungdahlii | reverse complement strand
TTTCATTTACAGGGCTTTTACCTTCTCCGGCGGAGCCTTCCAGCTCTCTTCAATTAACACTTCACAGTATTTATGACCTATCCGCAACCCCAGGAACAAGTTCCTGGTTTGGGCTCTTTCCCGTTCGCTCGCCGCTACTTAGGAAATCGATGTTTCTTTCTCTTCCTCCGGGTACTTAGATGTTTCAGTTCCCCGGGTTTGCCTCTACAAACCTATGTATTCAGTTTGCAGTACCTAGNGTTATCTAGGTGGGTTTCCCCATTCGGATATCTCTGGTTCTCTGGCTATTTGCGCCTACCCAGAGCTTTTCGCAGCTTATCNCGTCCTTCTTAGGCTCCTGGTGCCAAGGCATCCTCCATGCGCCCTTTGTAGCTTGACCTTTACTTGTCGAAAATTGCTTTTAGCAATTTTCTTTGTATCATCTACAAAGGTTATATTATAACCTTAGCTTTACTTCATTTCTTATTTACTGTGCAATTTTCAAAGGACAATTTTTCAATTTACATTCCAAATTGGCTGTAAACTGAAAGAAGAATCTATGAATTTATCATAATCCTTCAAAATTAAACAGAGTAGATTGTAAACTTACTTAGACCATCAATTTATAAGATAGATTATACTCTATCTTTCGACTCCCTAGAAAGGAGGTGATCCAGCCGCAGGTTCTCCTACGGCTACCTTGTTACGACTTCACCCCAATTACTAACCCCACCTTCGGC
>NZ_LITT01000062.1 GCF_001636845.1 Clostridium ljungdahlii | reverse complement strand
CAACCGGGATATCCTCACATTCATCTAACATTTTTCGAGCTGATGACCCGGTTGAAACAATAACTCTATCTCCAATACCGGCACTGATTATATCTGCAACAACTAAATGCTGACCAGCACCAGTTCCACCAATTACTTCCGCTAACATAAACTTCAATCCATTAAGTGATTCTGCTTTTCTTGTTGCCCATACATTGTCAATTAATCTTGCTATTAACATATATTTTTCTCCTTTTTAACATTGCGCTTAATCTCCTGAATTGCTGATTCAACAGATGACGTATCGCCAAAAATCGCAATCATTATCATATTCTGTGGACAACTTCCTTTAATATCTTCTACTGTGACACCAACTGCCTTTTCAGCAATATCTGCCGCATAAATCATGTCCAGCATTTTACCTTGTACAAGACCAACCGCATCAACACAAATTGAATCTTTATTAACATTAGCACCCATACGCCTCATAAGCATATCTATAGTACCCTTTGAAGGTGATTTAATAATTCGAAATTCCATATTGAATCATCTCCAACTATATACTTTCCTGCGTACAGCTAAGTGCTATGCCCAAAGGGGTCACAAACATCGGATTTTCTGGCTTATGAGTAAAAATTCCTGTCTTTTTCTCTATAATCGTCTCAATACCTGTCAGGCAGCAAGTTCCTCCTACCAGAGATATTTCCTGAACATCGTACCCTTTAATATGCTGGTTAATAATAGATGCTATTTTTTCAACTACTGGCTTTAGTACAGGTAAAAGGTCCTTATGATTTTCTGGATTACGTTTATACAATTCTGCTTCTGCAAAAGGCATTTTATATGCACCAGAAACAACTAAGGAAAATTGAGTACCTCCTGTTGGTTCATCTGCAATATAAACAACTTTTCCATCTTTTAAAATTGAAATTCCAGTCGTTCCACCACCGATATCTACAACTGCACCATTCTTAATTCTAAGAACTTTATTAGCAGCCGTTGGTTCATCAAGCACACTTGTAAGTTCAAAACCAGCTGCCTGAACTACATTTTTAACTGCCCCTGAATCCAACTCATCTGTTCCAGGTGGAATAGCTGCAGCTCCATAAATCAACTCTGTACCTAACTTTTCCTCAATTTCATGCTTCATCTCTCTAACAATATTGATTGCACCAATATAATCAACAACCATACCATCTCGAACTACATCTGCATATTTATAAGCACCTGCTACTGGCTTATAGTTTTCATCCACAACTGCTAGGACAACACATGCTGTACCCAGGTCAACTCCTGTATAATAAACAGAAGACTTACCAACAATTGGATGTTTTACTACATGCTCAAAATCTTTCACAACTTGGTCGCAGAACTTAAAAGTCAAATTTTTCTCTGACATTTTGTACCTCCAAAAATAGAACAAATCATTTGGGACAAAGCATTAATAATCTGATTGATCTTTCCAATAGTATCACTGCACAATGCATCTTTATCTTCACTATCTTCATATGCTTCTAAAATAAATGGTTCAATTTCTCTAAGAGCACAGCGCAGTCTATGCAAAATTATGATATCTCTGCCCTTTTTAAGCTGCATATGAAATTCTGTAATTTCAAAGCAATCATCTAAATCAAGTGAATAATTGCTAAAATTTATTGCTGTACATTCCTTAATACAAAGATTTTCAACGGATCCTTTACCCTGAATGGCATTTCTAATTTTAGTGAATTGCTTACCTAAACTAATAACATTCTGTGCCCAAAGGATATCCTTATTCAAAAGTTCTTCTTCCGTAATAAGAAACAATGCCTCCGTTGATTTCATCTTATTGTAAAGTTTTTTCTTCTTCCAATTATTCTTTTTCTTTGTATCTGCAGCTGTCTGACTTTCATCTTTAGTCTGTACTTTTTCTACAACTTGTACTTTATCTTCAATCTGCTCTTTTTTCACAGGCTGCTCTTTATTTACAACATTTTTCTTTTTATAATAAGACCTATCATCAAACATATTTATACCTTTGTCTGACAGAAACTGACTTGCTTCAGGTGTAAGTCTTGTCCCAAGTTTTAGCTCATAATCTGTAAAAGGTTCTTTTCTATATAAATCCCGCAAATCAATTTCGGTAATAAATTTCATTTTGAACCCCCTTTACCCTCTTCTAGCTCTCAACCTGATTCTTTTCAATACTAGGCTTCATTTTAGCAGGTAAATAAAGTGAAATTAATTTTTCATATATGCCTCCGCCTAAAATTCCTCCTACAATAGGAGCAAATATCGGTACAATAAGTCCATAATTATTAGGTCCGAAAGCGCTTGTTCCCCATCCTGCCAGCACACATAATAATCTTGGACCAAAATCACGAGCTGGATTCATAGCAAAACCAGTTAAAGGCCCAAATGACGCTCCTAATAACGCTACCACCAAGCCTATAGCCAAAGCTGGCATACCATTTTTAGGACAACTTCTATTGTATCCATCTGTTACTGCAAAAATAACTAATACTAAAATAGCTGTTATACACATTTCTACCATAAAAGCATTGGGCATTGACAACCCTGTTTTAGGGAATGTACTAAATATTCCTGCTGAACTCCAACCAGATTGTGAGTTTCTAATAATATTTTTGCTGCTTTCAAATTGTCTTATAGAACTGCCATATAATGCATAAACTATTGCTGCTGCTGTAAAAGCTCCTAAAACTTGTGAAACAATATAAGGAATTACTTTCTTTTTGTCAAATTTTTTCCATACTGCTAAAGCAATTGTAACCGCAGGATTTATATGAGCCCCGGAAGTATCGCCAACAACAAATATAGCTATTGTTATAGCTAATCCCCAACACATAGATAATCCCCAAAATGTAACGTTTGCATTTACTGCAACTAGAGATGCTACTACCCCAATTCCAATAAATAATAAGATAAATGTACCTATAAATTCGGCAAAACATTCACCTAATAATTTATTTTTCATATTCATATTATCCTCCTTATTGTTAACATTTTCGTTAGTTTATAAAAATGCTATTTACCATAAACTTCTTGAAACAATTGAGCTATTTCTTCTTTGCTAGTTTTCCTTGGATTAGTAGCTGTGCATTTATCATTTAAAGCATCATTTGCCATATTTTCTAGTTCATTTAAAAAATCAAGTTTATCTATGTTTACTTCTTGTAAGTTCATAGGTGTATTAGTTGCATTCATTAATATTTTTATTGCGGCAATAATACTTTTTACTCCCTCATTTGTAGAAGCACAAGGTAACCCTAAGATTCTAGACAAATTAGCATACCTTTTTCCTGATTCTGTTTCCTTTTCTGATTTTAAATTAGCATTATACTCAATAACATAAGGTAATAAAATTGCATTTGCCCTACCATGTGGTATATGAAATTTTCCCCCTAATGTATGTGCCATACTGTGATTAATTCCTAGAGATGCATTTGTAAATGCCATACCAGCCATGCAAGATGCATTATGTAATTTTTCTCTTGCAAGCACATCATTTCCATCTCTATAAGCCCTTAGTAAATAGTCAAATACTAATTTTACAACCTTTTCAGCCAACGCATCTGTATAATCAGAGCTTTTTGTAGAAACATACGCCTCAATAGCATGAGTCAAGACATCCATTCCAGTATCTGCTGTTATTTGTTGAGGCACTGTTTTAACAAGATTTGCATCTATTATAGCTATATCTGGAACTAATTCATCATTAATCAAAGGAAATTTTGTACTTTTCATAGTAATTACTGAAAAAGAAGTAACTTCTGATCCTGTACCACTAGTAGTTGGAATAGCTATAAATAATGGTTTTTTATAATTGCCTCCATTAGTATTTAATATTTTTATAGTAAAGAGTATAATGCTTTTCGTAGCATCAATTGATGAACCGCCGCCTAATGCAATTACTACATCTGGTTTAAATATTCTCATTTTATTTACTCCCATAGCAACGATTTCAATCGGTGGATCAGGTTTTATCTCTGAAAAAATTTCATACTCAATTTTATTATCTTTTAATATGTCAATTATTTTATCTGCAGTACCTGATTTAAGCATAAATGGGTCCGTAACTATACACACTCTTTTATTCTTTATGTTTTTCAAATACTCTATTGACCCTCTATCAAAACAAATTGTAGGTTTAATGTTAAATGTATTCATATTATCCCTTCTTCTACGTTTATAACATATATTTATATAAACATTTGCATGTATCTTAAATATAAGGCTTTGTAGTTGAGACAGGATTTTGTCCCATAGATTTTAATATTCCTATTCCCACTTCTCTAGCCGCTATTACAGACTGCCTAACAGCTCCGGAATCTCCTGTTATTGATATAATTACCTCATTGGAATGTGCTGTACCATCATTTGGACTTGCATAAGTAACTAATTCCACATTAGCAGTTTTCATTGCAGTATCTGCCATAACCAAACCTACCCCTGCTGGTGCTCCTACAACTATTCCAAAAGATTTTCCAAGTGGAGCCCCATAAGCCTTTTCGAGCGCAAGACTTGCTCTGGCGGTATAATGAAGTTCTACATGTCCCGCATCACAACCATATACATCCCCAAATGTTCTTTCTACGTCTTTTAGCGCAACTTCAACAGCTCTTCTAGCATCTGATACATCTTCAGAAGCAAAAATTATGAGCGATCCATGTCCTGCCCCACCTTTTGTATCCCTTGGAAGCTCTATTGCCGCAATTTCAGTATTTGTTGCCTTTACAGCTTCATCTGCAGCCATAATATGTGGTCCAGCACCTGTTCTTGCACTTATAATTCCTAAAGAACGAAACTTAGGATCCAAATTCATTTTTTCTTGAATACTTCCGTCAATGTTAGCAATAACCAAACCAACCGTATCTCCAATAGCACATCCTACATATTCTGTTATTACAGGCATATCATTTATCATAAAAGCTTCCCTCTTTTCTTCTTTTTCTATTATTTTTTCTTCCCTTAATTCTGATTTAGAATTCTCTGTATTTTGTGTTTTATCTGTTGTACCACTTGAATTTTCACAATTTGTTTTCTTTCTAAACTCTTCCAAAACCTTATTGATTATCTCTTGATCCATTTTTCCACCTCGAAACCTTTAATTATTTTGACAATGAAGGTAATTTTCTTTAACATTTGCTACCTTAGCTACTAAACCCTGCAGCCTTCTCATTAGCTGATGATTCATTAATTACTGTACCTAGCAATGTTTTTTCCCCTATAAGATCCCACCCCCAAAAGTTTCTAATATTTTTTATAATCAAATTTGTGGTTTAATTTTATTACAAAAGCAAATAAAATTTTTTAATAAATTTGACTCCATTTTGTACAATATATATTTTTATATGTTGTACTATTTTGACATCTTAGAAATTTGTTATATTTTTATATTCATTAGTTAATTTTCTTGTAAATCGACACATTAAATATTATAATTCTATTAAGCGACAAATTTTGTTTGAGTATTATATAAGTTAAATATCTATTTTTCATTTAACTTATTTTACTTTCAAAATTTTAATTGTTAAAAAATAAACTTAATAAATTTTAATTTTACTTTCTGTGACTTTCAAATCATGTGCCCCTTAAAATATTCTTAAATTTTACAAATATACATAAGCTATATTTCTAAAGTAACTTACTATTTACAAGATTTCTTTTTTACGGAGGATATACAAATGAATTCATTAAAAGATCTTAAATTCAGTGACATTATTGATATAAACACTTTAAAAGATATCCAATACAAGTTAGCTAAAATAGTTATTTTTTCTGCAGTTACAACAGATATTCATGGGGTTCCAGTTTGCAATGAAAACAATTTCACACCATTTTGTAAACTTATTCGTTCCTCCCCAAAAGGATGTAAAAACTGTATATCCTGTGATTCTCAAGCAGGCTTTATGGCTATGAAGGATAAAAAACCAAGAGTATATAAATGCCACACAGGACTAATGGATTGTGCTGCACCTATAATAGTAAACGATATCTATGTAGGTGCCGTATTGGGTGGACAGGTATTACTAAAAGGACAACAAACAAGAGATTCCATAGACTTAAATTGGATTTCTAAAAATTATGAAATCCCTCTAAAAAAGCTAAAGGAAGCTGTTGAACGCATAGAAATTGTTGAAAGTGACTACCTACGAAATTGTGTTTCATTTTATACATTTCTTGCAAATTATATAGCTGAAATGGGTCTCCATACTATTACACAGGAAAAATTATTAAAAGAAAGTGAAGAAAAAATTAAGCTTGAACAGTATGCCAAAAAAATGCAGTTAAAAACTATACAAGCCCAAATTAATCCTCACTTTCTATTTAACACTTTAAATACAATAGCAAGTATGGCTCTAATTGAAAATGCTCCTACAACAGAAGAACTAATATATAATCTCTCTGATTTATTAAGATATAGCTTACGGAACTTAGAGGAATTTCCTAAACTTAAGGATGAAATTACTAATATAAAACGATATCTTTTTATCCAAGCTTTAAGGTACAGCGATAGGATATCCTATGAAATTAATATAGATGAATCTCTTAATGAATATAGAATTCCAACCATGATTCTTCAACCACTTGTTGAAAACTCCCTCGTTCATGGCCTTGAAACCAAAAAAGAAGGTGGAAAAATAATTATAAATAGCACCTCCAATTCAAAAAAAGATATAATAATTGAAATAAGTGATAATGGCAGAGGAATTAATAGTAGTATACTTAACCTATTAAATAACTCAAAAGACCTCTCTGATAGCGGTTTAGGTATAGGATTGCAAAATACTGACAATAGGCTAAAACATTATTTTGGTAGAAATTACGGTCTAAAGATAGAAAGTACTCTTGACGTCGGAACAAAAGTATATATACGTATCCCAAAATTAAAATAATAATTTTTAGTATTTTAACCATTACTATTAAATAAATTTTATAATACCTTAACAGGAGGGTGATTAAGATGTATAAACTTATGATAGTCGATGATGAACCTCTTGAGAGAAAATCATTAAGAATATTATTACAAAGAGAATTCTTTAATATTGATATTAAAGGAGATTCTAAAAACGGAGAAGAAGCAATATTAAACGCTAAGATAAATAAACCTGATATAATTCTTATGGATATAAAAATGCCTGAAAAAACTGGTTTAGATGCTCAAAAAGAAATAATTAGCTTTCTGCCAAATACTAAAACAATTATAATAACAGCCTATGGAGAATTTGACTACGCACAAACGGCAATAAAATATGGAGTAATAGATTATTTATTAAAACCTGTTCGGCCATCTAATCTAAAAGCTTCTATAAATAAAGCTCTTAAATCTATAGATAACTTTGATTCTAGAAAAATAGCTAATTTAAAGTCTAAAGAGATTTCTGAAAATACTATAAAAGCTGCAATAAAATATATTGATAATAACTATACACAAGATATAAAATTAAATACTGTAGCAAATTTTGTACACTTAAATCCTCAGTACTTAAGTAGATATTTTAAACAAAAAATGGGAGTAACATTTACTCAGTATATTACAAATCTCAGACTTGAAAATGCTAAAAAGTTATTAGTTAATACAGATAAATCTATAACACAAATTGCCATGGAAGTAGGTTATACTGATATCGCATATTTTAGCAAAGTATTTTTTAAGAATGAGAATAAGTCACCTTATAAATTTAAAATGAGTTATTGCAATAATGCCTAAATATTACCGACGAATTAATAAGAGAAGTATATTAAAAACCGATGTTTAATACACTTCTCTCTATTTGTCATTTAGAACTAGTCAATTCCACCAACTTTACATATTAGTCCACATTCTTCCACTAGTTCTTTAAGATTATTTATTTCTTCTTTAGTAGGTGGTTGTAAACCTTTCATTGTGTAGTCATGTCCTAAGTACCCATACTTATTTTCGCCAAGGCGATGATATGGTAGAAGATGTAATTCTTTAACACTTTTAAGGCTAGTTGCAAAATTAGCTGTAGCTCTTATATTATTTTCATCGCTATTAACTTCTGGAATAACAGGTACTCTTATTATTAACTGAACTCCAAACTGAGCTATTAATTTTGCATTCTGTAAGATTAACTCATTAGGCTTTCCTGTATACTCTAAATGTTTATTTGCGTCCATGTGCTTAATATCAAGCATAACTAAATCAAGCCAGGGTAATATCCTTTCTAAAACACTTGGAGATGTAAATGCTGCGGTTTCAATAGCTGTGTGCCAACCATTTTGTTTGCATCCTTTTAGTAATTCTTCAGCAAATTCAGGTTGAGCTGTTACTTCTCCTCCTGATAAGGTAATTCCACCACCAGATCGCCTATAATATAGGTTATCCTTTTTCAATTCTATTAACAATTCCTTTACAGTTCTCGTGTTTCCTGCTAAATTCAAAGCTCCAGCATAACAATTCTCAACACACTTACCACATTTAATACATTTATTCTGATCAACTCTAGAAGGAAGGTTGAAATCTATTGCCCCATTACTGCAAACTTCATAGCACTTTTTACATCCTATACATTTGCTCGAAATAAACATTACTTGTGACTCCATACACTGAGATTCTGGGTTACTACACCAACGACAAGACAAGGGGCAGCCTTTAAAAAAGACTATTGTACGAATTCCTGGTCCATCATGAACAGAAAATCTCTGTATATCAAAAATAACTCCTTTTTTATCTAAATTCACTTGATAATTCAACATAACGTTTCCTCCTATAAAAAGCTGCTCTATAAAAAACTTTACAAATAATTCTCTTTTACTAATTTAGTAAATAACTTTTATTTAAAAATGAGGAAGTAGTAAAAACTCTTCCTCAACATATATGGAACCAAACTAACTAAAAAGTATGTTCTGTTCTTTTTATAATATCATCCTGAATTGACTTATCTAAAGAAGTAAAGTGAGCACTATATCCGGCTACACGTACTACCAGATTTCTATAATTTTCAGGGTTCTTTTGAGCATCTAAAAGCGTTTCTCGGCTTACTACATTAAATTGTACATGTAATCCTTTTTCATCAAAAAAGGTTCTTACTAGAGAAGATAAATTCTGTAAACCAGTCTGGCCTTCTAAAGCAGATGGATGAAACTTTTGATTAAATAATGTACCATTTGAAGCTTTACAATGGTCTATTTTTGCAACAGAATTAGCAGCTGCAGTCGGTCCCATTGCATCTCTTCCTGAAACTGGTGATACACCATCTGCTAGTGGTTCACCAGCTTTTCTTCCATCTGGCGTTGCTCCTGTCTGTGATCCCATTGGAACATTTGCAGAAACAGGATAAAGACCTGGTTGGAATTGACCATTACGCGGATTAGTGTATTTTTCAACTTCATTACAATAAATTAATGCAGCTTCTCGTGCTAAATCATCAACTTCATCTATATCATTACCAAACTTAGGTGCTCTATTTAATAGCATTTGGCGAATACTTTCTTTATTTCCATAACTACCTAAGTTAATATCTTTACCCGGTTCCAATCCTTCTAATGAAGTTTTCTTTTCTTCTGATAGTAATTTCTCAATAACTTTCAATATAGTTTCAGGTGTTAACCCTTTCATATCGCCCACTTCATTTATACTATTAGCAAGTTCAGACATTGGGTTTTTCTTACATTCACCAAAATTAGTATCTAATGCATTCTTTAAATCCTGTAAAGTTATTTTCTTATCTTCAAAAACAAGTTTCTTAATAGCTTCTAACGAGTCTGCTGCATTTGCAACTCCCACTCCTTGTGGGCCTGTAAAGTTGTAATGCGCTCCTCCTTCTTGTAATGATTTTCCTCTAGCTATACAATCATCTGCCATTGAAGATAAGAATGGTAATGGTGCTCTCTCTCCATGTGCTAAATCTACACTGTTATCTGCATTAACTAGAAGTTTAACAAAATACTCCATTTGCAGTTTGTATGCATCAAATAATTTCTCAAATGATGTAAAAGAAGTGAAGTCTCCAGTTCTTAATCCTATCTGTTTCCCATTATCCATACCATTATTTATAGTTATCTCTAATACCTTTACAATATTAAAGAATGCAGCATCATGCCACCCTTCGGTCTTTCCACCTTTTTGAGGTTCTACGCACCCAATAATACCATAATCTCTAGCATCTTCTAATGTAAGACCACGACTTGTCAAAGAAGGAATGATAACTTCATCATTATAGTAAGCTGGCATACCTAAACCTAAACGAGTTACTTCAGCAGCTTTTAGTAATAACTCATCTGGAGTTTTGTTCCAAGCTCTTATTGAAATTGACGGTTGTGGTAACTTGGTATGTGCAGTAGCTTCAAGACACATAAATGAAAGCTCATTTGTAGCATCCCTCCCATCAATAGTTTGTCCACCTACAATTAAGTTCTGGAACATTGGATATCCACCAAATGCTTTTGTTGATCCTTCATCACGAACCTTATTAACATCATTAAATTTAACCCATAGACAATCTAAAAGTTCTTGAGCTTTTTCTTGTGTAATAAGTCCGTTTGATACATCCTTCTTAAAATAAGGATACATGTATTGGTCAAAACGCATAGGTGATATTGAATGTCCATTAGATTCTATCTGAATAATAGATTGTACAAACCAAAATGATTGTAGAGCCTCATAAAATGTTCTAGCTGGTCTTTCAGGTGCCCACTGACAATTTTCAGCTATTTGTATTAACTCTTCACGTCTTCGTGAATCCAATGTTTGACTTGCTAAATTTCTAGCTAATTCTGCAAAACGTCTAGCAAATTTAATGACAGCTTTTGAAGTTATGATTACGGCTGTCAAAAACTGATCCTTCTTTATGTAATCTGGATCTTCTTTATTTGCTTTAGCCTTTTCACTTTCTGCCTCTTCAATTATACCGTTAAATCCTTTAGATAATACTTTTGCATAATCTACAGAAATATGACCTATACCATTGAAATAATAATTTCCAACAGTAAATACCCCTGCTTCCATTGCTTCCTTCGTTTCTGAAAACATATACTCTGTTGCAAGCTCATTTGTTGTTTTTCCATCCCAATATTTGAATACTTCCCTAAGCTGTGATTTTACATCTTCACTAATAAGAAATACATCGCCAGTTCTTTTTGCAAGAGTATCAAATTCTTCTAAAAGCCATTTGTTTGAAAATTCCGGAAATATTGAAGCTGCTCTAGGTTTTTTAGTCAAATTTCCTACAATAAGTTCTTCATCACGAATAACTATATCCATTTCATTTAGTATTTTTTCTAAAGCTTTAGCTTTTCTAATAATCATAGGATAAGCTTCGGTTTTCTTAAAAGATTCCGTTATTAAAACCGCTCTTTGCGCTTCAATTTCAGGAGTTACCGAGTATAAATCGTTAGTTAATTTTTCTATTCTTTTACTTTGATTTGCAGTATAAAGTTTGTTTAAAACATCATTCAATTAAACAACCCCCTTAATTAATTTTATATAACTTTTATTAATCATTTTCATAATTACATTCTATTCTTAAAGTTCCTATCTTTTTTTGATTATTTCGACCTGTTTTTGTATTATATAGATTTGAATATGATGTATTATTTTGATATATAAAAAATTTACACAACAATATTCCTTTACTTATAGTAGAATAGTTTTAAATTAATAACCTTAGTTCTGCAAAATAGAAACCTAAATTATAGAGTTTCTAACTAAAAAAATAAAACACATGTTGTATAAATACTATGTATGAACTCTCACCGTATTTATACAACATATGTTTCACCTATAAAAATTAAATATCTTTACAATGAAAACTTTATTTTTCATAACAATTTACTATTTCTCCATAATAAACTGTATGATAATCTCCATCAGGATAACAATTTGAATCTACTTCTTTTGTCAAAAGTTCTTTTTTCATATCCTGTTTATATATAACTTTGCACTCATAATACATATCACATCCTGCTATCACCGGACTATCTACACTTCTACCTGAATTAAGCTGTAAATTACACACCTTGAATTTATCTATATCCCTACCGGATTTAGTGCCACATATTGCAAGGACCTTCTTCATGTCACTGCTAAAAGGAACACTTACTGTAAAATTACCGCTATTTTCTATGAATTCCTTAGTATATCTAGATTGTCTCACAAGCACAGTGAACACAGGTTTCCTCCATATAACACCTATGCTTCCCCATCCTATTGTCATAGTATTTACTTTCCCATTATATTTACTTGTAAGGAAAGCTCCTTCTTTACCTAATTGCTTGATTACTTCAGCCGAATTATTCGTAAAATCCATAATCTACACCTCTTTATCATACTCTTCTTTTCTATTTTTAAAATATACTATTTTTAAATTACACCTTCTGGCAATTTCTACTGCTTCTCTAAAATTGCTTCCCATAGACTCTAAATTATGAGCATCAGACCCTACTGTTATGTATTTTCCTCCTAATTCATTAAATCTTTTATATATTTCCAGCATATTTTTTACTGAATCTTGATTTTTAAGTCTCCTTGTATTTAACTCCAAGCATTTTTCTTTATCTATAACTGCTTTGAATATCTCATCTATTATATCTGGAAAATCACTATAGTATAATTCCTTATCCTCAAATTTAGCATATCTAGCTATATAGTCAATGTGACCCAAACTATCTATAAACTCAAATTGTTTTAAATTTTTTAGCATATCTTGCAAATATTTAAAATAAGTCTCTTTTTTACTTTTGCCTTCATAATAATCTGAATAATAGAGATCTAAGTTCTCCACTAAGTGTATAGATCCAATTACATAATCAAAAGAATTATCCTTTATTAACTTTCTGCTTTGTTCTAAACAATCCTCCTTCATTCCAAGCTCTATGCCAAGAAGTAGATTATCATTTCTATATTTTAAATACTTATTTAAATATTCATTTACGTCAAAACGAAATAGACCTTCTTTGGGAAAATTGATATCCATATGTTCTGTTGTTATAAAAGATATGCCTTTTTCTTTTGCAGATTTTATAGCTTCTTCTATTTTCATATCAGAATCCGTAGAAAAATTAGTATGTACATGTGTATCAAACAATATATAACCCTCCTTCAAACTTTAGTTAGGAATTGTATACATATAACTACAATAGGGATAGTAACCATTGAAATTATAGTAGTTATAAAAACGCTTCTAGCTGCCAATTTGCTATCTGCTCCATATTGCTGCGCAAGCACAGAAGCTAGAACAGCTGATGGCATTGCTTCAATTACAGCACATATTTGAATCATAAAACTGTCTGCTTTCATAAGTTTTAAGAGTAAAACAGTAACTAGAGGCACTAATATCAATCTCATAAATGAAGTATAATATACTTGGAATCCCGAAAAGATATCTTTGAGTTTCACTCCTGCCAGCATAGTTCCTACTATAATCATAGAAAGCGGTGTGGTCATGGAACCTACACTACTCAATGTGGTATCTACAACATATGGAAGTTTTATAGAAAATACAAACATTAAAAATCCAACAATAGTTGAAATTATAACTGGATTAGAAATTACATTCTTTATATTTTTAATATCATTTTTACCTGTATATATAGCAATTCCCACACTAAACATAAATATATTAAGAGGTATATTAAAAATTGCTCCATAAAAAATTCCTACTTTACCAAAAAGACCCTCCAGTACTGGATATCCCATAAATCCACTGTTAGAAAATATAATAATAAATCTCATTACTTTCTTTACTTTGTCTTCATATCTATAAGCACAAACTTTACTCAACAATATAATTACTATGTGAATAATAATTGAATACAAAAATATACTTTCTGCATTAGCAATCATCTTTTCCGAATACCTATAGTTAAAGGAAGTTATGAGAAGTGATGGAAGAGTTATATTAACTAAAAAACTCGACAGACTTTTTTCTCCTTCTTCAGTTATTATGTTTTTCTTTTTTGCAAAGACTCCTATAAGCATCATAAGTGATAAAATTATTACTTGGTTTATTACCTTGACGATCAAAATTTTCCCCCTAATTAGGCATTTGAAAGAAATCTACCGACGCAGCATGATAAAAATAGACTTAACATACTGACTAATTATTTCTTTAAAAATACCTTACGCTGCCCCTAGATTTAAGTACATTAATATTAATCTTCCTCCATGTCAGCATACATTCCCCTATCTGCATACTTTGAAATTAAATCCGACATTTTTTTATAACTTCATCAGTGTCGTCTTTTAATATATTAATTGCAAATTCCATATTTTGAGATAAAAATTGATATATATTCAATACTATATAATCCCTTATACGACAATATAGATAATCTTCTTCCATACATGTCAATCTTTCATTTATGTTTTTTATGGAACTATATCTCTCTAGAAATTGTAAATCATCTTTATCTGGTTCATCTCCATTTTTAAAAACCGCTTTTCCATTTAATACTTCTGTTTCACATTTGCTTTCCATATTTGAAATTGTTTCACTTATTTCTGATGTAGAAGGCATATCTTGTTTTTTACCCCAAGAATGTAGAGTATCTAATTCTTCTTTCCAGAGCCTTTTTATACTCAAAATATCAGCCTTTAATTCTAAAAAATACTTGTTGTCATCGTTTATAGAATCCTTCTTTGCCTTTAAAACATTGTACACACTAGCATGCCAATAATTTCTGGACTGAAGTACAGGTTTTGCAGCTACTTCTACCAGTTCATCTAGTAAGGTAAGTTTATCCATTTATATTCCTCCTTTAAAAGCCATATTTATATTATAGTCCATTAGAATAAAAATTTGAATGTAATTTGTGTAAAATATTGTTTCTATGACCTACTATCTGACAAATTGAAGATTACATCAAATACCATATAACCAGAAGAATATTCTGCCTTTATTTTTCCACCTTGAATTTCCACTATACTCTTAGCAATAGCAAGCCCAAGCCCACTTCCTCCTGTATTGGAAGACCTTGATTTATCCAATCTATAAAACCTATCAAATAACTTATCAACTTCTTCTTTACTTACAGGCTCACACTTGTTTTTTATAGAGATTACTGCAGCGCCTTTCTCTTCTCTTAATGAAACTTCTACATCTCCCGGTTTCATACTATATCTTATAGCATTTATAAATAAATTTTCAAACACTCTTGCAGTTTTATTCGGATCTAAATAAACAAGAAATTTGCGTTTTGGAAAACTTCTTGTAATAGTTACCCCTGTCTCTTCACAAATTGGAACCAATTCTTCTATAAGTTGCTCTAGTAATCCATTTAAGGATATACTCTGCCTATTTAAATTAACTGCATTGTTGGTAAGTTTAGTGTATTCAAACAGATCATTTATTAATTCTTCTAGCTTTTCAGATTTATTGTAAGCAATATTAATATATTGTTTCATTTGTGTCTCATCCTCATATCTTTTATCTTTAATAAGAGCTAAATACCCTTTAATAGAAGTAAGTGGTGTTCTTAAATCATGAGATACATTAGTTATGAGTTCATTTTTTATTCTCTCATCTTCCCTTTCAGCTTTCATTTTATTATTTAGTTCTTCTGCCATAAAATTTATATTATTTGATAGTAAAGCCAATTCATCTCTTCCCTGACTCTTTATTCTATGATCCAAATTTCCCCTTGATATTTCTATAAGTCCAGAAGATATATTTTCTATATATTTCATTTTTTTATTAGTTATAAAATAAAACATTGTTAGAAATGATATAAAAGATACAATGGTCCCAGGAATGGGATTGTATCTTTTTTCATAAATTATTTCATACTGGGGCATACCTTTAACTACTAAATAGGCTTTTCCATCACTAAAATTTATAGGATAAAAGCTGATGTATTCTCTATTTCTACTTATTTCATTACCTTTATTAGTTCCATATATGTTTTGAATATTTTTCATCATTTCAAGAGAATTTTTTATAGAATTTTTTATAGTAGTATATACATCTATTTGCGTTTCATCCGCATTATTTGATTTGTACAAAACCTTTCCGTTTAAATCCGTAATCATTATCTTTTCCAAATCTGATGTATCATTACAACTATCTATAATTTTTTGTATTTTATCCTTATCGTCTATACTTATACTTTTACTCTTTATTTCATCCCCTATTAAGTTGCCATTTACAGACATCCTATCTATACCTTTACTATAATCTATTCTAGCAGTGATATTCCTATTTTGTAAAAAAACGCCTGCTGCTTTTCCAAGTGCAGCAGACGTGACAAAACAGAGGGCAAATACAAATATAAGCTCCAGCCTTATACTGTTTTTCATTTTACTCAAGCTAGATTCTAAAGATATTTTAAAATCATTTTTCAACTTTATATCCCACCCCCCAAATGGTCTTTATAAAACGAGGTCTTCTCGGATTTTCCTCTATCTTTTCTCTTATTTTTCTTATATGTACCATTACAGTATTATCAGATTCAAAAAAATCCTGTTTCCATACAGATTCATAAATCTTTTCTATACTAAACACTACACCCCTATTTGAAGATAAAAGTTCTAAAATTTCAAATTCTCTTGGAGTAAGTTTTACATCCTTGTTACCAACTTTTACTTGATGATTTTTGGTGTTTATCACTAAGTCGTCTACTTCAATTATTTCCTGGTCAACTTTTTTAGGTATATTTAACCTTTTATACCTTCTCAGTTGAGATTTTACTCTGGCTACAAGTTCCAGAGGATTAAATGGTTTTACTACATAGTCATCTGCTCCAGTAGTAAGACCTAATATTTTGTCTAAATCCTGACTTTTAGCTGACAACATTATTATAGGCATATTTTTATTTTTTCTCATTCTCATACAAACTTCAATTCCATCCATTTTAGGCATCATTACATCTAAAATTACTAAATCAACTTCATTATCATTTGAAATCTGTAAAGCTTCTAAACCATTAGAAGCTTTCAATACTTTGTATCCTTCATTTACTAAATATATCTCAACTAAGTCTCTAATTTCTTTTTCATCGTCAACCACCAACACAATTTCTTTTTCCATATTAGTCCCCTTTCCAAAATGAAACCAGCAACAAACCTATAGATTATCTCTGCCAATAGTATAGCAAAGATCATATCTAAAATCACATGCTGTTTTACAAATTGGGTAGATACTATTACAGATATGCCTATAAAATTCATAGCAAATTTTATAAAAGGTTTTTTATCTAATTTTCTTGATGCCATCATTATTATATAACTTGCAAGCACATGTATGCTGGGGAAACAATTAAAAGGCTTATCCCAGCTATAGGTAAATCTTACAGCACGGGAAAAAATATCATTTCCACTAATAACAGGTCTTGGCACCGTGGTCTGAAAGAAAAAATAGATTATATAACATGTAATCATACCTATAACCATAGTTATTACACATTTATAATAGCTATTTCTATAATTAAAACACAGATATACTAGCGATACAAACATAAATGGAAACCACATCCAATATGCAATTATAAATTGTTTTATAAATGGAATGGCCGTATCTAAATTAGTAACTAAACTATGACACCCTCTAATTGTATTATTTAGCAAACCATAGGACACATTTATTGTAGGTATAATTAGTAGCAAACTCAATGGTAGTAAATTCAATTTTAAACGCTTCAATGCAACACCAACTCTCAAATTTAAGTACCTAACTTTCTAAAATTATTATATAACATTCTATACTTATTATTATAGAAAAAATTTCTTAAAATTTGTTAATTAAATTCTTAAAATTTTCTTAAATTATAAGATTACTCATAAAGTTTATAAACAAAAAATCAACTTATGCTGCGAATATTTTTACAATCACAAGTACGTTAAATATTTTGATACGTCTAAACAGAAAATTCACAAAAACCTAAGGACTTTTGAAAACTCGTACCTCAGACAATTCAAAAGCCCTAAGTTTTTTTATGAATTTTCTACTAAGACGTATATACAAAATATTTAAATGTACTTGCTTATTGTAAAATATTTCTACGCATAAGTTAATTTTTAAGTTAGAAAAGTTATAAAAGTAAGCTGTGTTTTAGACTCATTAAAGTTTTTAACGTGATGAAATTTGTCATTACATGCTTTGTATAAGTTAACTTTCAAGCTGCAAACTCACACTAGTGTATTCCTTCTATGATATTTCTTTCAGGTTTTTTATTACATATTTTCTGTCTTCTTTTACCAAGCTCTTCTGATAAGTCATCTAAAGTTATATTTTGATTTGACATTAAAACTAAAAGGTGGTATATCAAATCACATATTTCATAAACTTCCTCTTTTTTATCATTGTTTTTGCTTGCAATTATAACTTCTGCACTTTCTTCCCCTACTTTTTTTAATATCTTATCTAATCCTTCCTTAAATAAGTAACTGGTATAAGAACCTTCTATAGGATCTACTTTTCTCTCCTCTATAACTTTACTTAATTCCTCTAATATACTTTGAAATTCCATAAAAATATTCCCCCTTCAATTTAATATAATTTTCTATAAAAACAGCTCCTGTTTCCTGTGTGACAAGCTGCTCCTATTTGCTCAACTTTTATTAAAATTGTGTCATAATCGCAGTCCACACTTATACTTTTTACATTTTGATAATGACCTGATGTAGCTCCCTTGTTCCAAAGCTCATTTCGGGATCTACTAAAGAACCAGGTCTTTCCTGTTTCGATAGTTCTTTTTAACGATTCCTCATTCATATACGCCATCATAAGTACTTCTCCATTTTGAAAATCCTGCACAATTGTAGGCACAAGCCCCTTCCCCTTTTTAAAATCTATATTGTTTAAAATTTTCTCTTCCATATTTTTCACCTTTGTTTATATTTTCATACCCTCACTGGTATATTCTTAGTTTTTAAATATTGTTTAACTTCACCTACAGTAAGCTCTCCATAATGGAAAAGTGAAGCTGCAAGGGCAGCATCTGCTCCTGCATCATTAAATACATCATAAAAGTCATTTAAAGATCCACATCCTCCTGAAGCTATTACTGGAATATTTACCAGATTAGTTACAGTTCTTGTAAGTTCTATATCATATCCATTTTTAGTACCATCTGCATCCATACTAGTTAAAAGTATTTCGCCTGCACCTAAGTTTTCTGCCTTTTTAATCCACTTTAATGCATCTATTCCTGTATTTTTTCTTCCGCCTTCTATAAATACATCCCAACCATCTCCTGAATCCCTTTTTTTAGCATCCACTGCAACTACTACACACTGTGATCCAAATTTGTCTGCTGCCTCATATATTAAGTTAGGATTCCTTATAGCAGAAGAATTTATTGATATTTTATCTGCACCTGCTCTAAGTATGTTTTTAAAATCATCTATTTGAGATATTCCGCCACCTACTGTAAGGGGTATAAATACCTTTTCTGCAGTTCTTTCTACTAAATCAATTATGGTTTTTCTCTTTTCATGAGTAGCTGTAATGTCCAAAAATACTATTTCATCTGCTCCCTGTCTATTATAGTGTTCAGCTATTTCAACAGGATCTCCTACATCTTGTAGGTCAACAAAGTTTATTCCTTTAACAACCTTTCCCATATTCACATCTAAACATGGAACTATTCTTTTTGTAAGCAAAATCTTAGCTCCTCTCTATCTCATCTATTATTTCTTTAATTTTATCTATAAAAAATTTCATATCTTCATCTGATCCTATACTTACCCTTAAGTAATTGTCTATTCTATCCTTGTTAAAATATCTTACAAGAACTCCTTTTTCCCTTAACTTTGTAAAAAGTTCTTTTGCAGCATATTTGGCATGGCTTATAAAAATAAAATTAGATTTTGAAGGTATGATATTAAAGCCCATCTTTTCTAATTTATTTACAGTTGTCTCTCTCGTATTTATTACTTTACTAACACATTCTTTAAAATAATCCTGGTCTTCAAAGGCTGCTATTGCTGCTGCATTTGAAACTCTGTCTACAGTATAGGAATTAAAAGAATTCTTTATTCTATTCAGTCCATTTATGAGCTCTTCTTGTCCAAGTGCAAATCCCACACGAATTCCAGCTAAAGAACGTGATTTAGATAATGTCTGTACTACCAAAAGATTAGGATAGTTTTTTATAAGACCTACTACAGAGTTTCCTCCAAAATCCACATAAGCCTCATCAATTATAACTACTTTGTTCTGGTTATATTCTAAAACTTCTTCAATTTTTTTGGTTTCAAGACATCTTCCTGTAGGTGCATTTGGATTGGGAATTACTATTCCTCCGTTTTCAGTTAGAAATTCCTGAAATGAAATTGAAAAATCTTCATTTAATTTTGCAAGCTTATAATTTAGATTATATAAATTAGCATATACAGGATAAAAACTGTAACTTATATCCGGAAAAATTATAGTCTCATCCTTATTAAAAAAAGTTAGAAAAGACATAGCCAGAACTTCATCAGACCCATTTCCTATAAAAATTTGATTTTTATTTAAGCCATAGTATTTGGAAATAACGTTCCTTAACTTATCGCAATCTGGGTCTGGGTACAACCTCAAATCTTCATCTGCCGCATTTTTTATTGCCTCAATTACCTTAGGTGATGGTGGATAAGGGCTTTCATTTGTATTCAATTTAACATATTTTTTATCCTTAGGTTGCTCACCACACACATAAGGTTCTACACTTTTCGTGATTTCACTCCAATACTTACTCATGATTCATTCCACCTTCTACCGTAATTTTTATTTACAAATTTCTATGGCTTCTTTTAAATCTATGTTTCCAGAATATATAGCCTTGCCTGTAATAGCACCGTAAATACCCATTTTACTTATATCTTTCAAATCGTCTATGTTTTTTATTCCGCCAGAAGCTATTATCCTGCAGCTTACACTGTTTTGAATTTTAAAGAGTTGATCTAAATTAGGTCCCTTTAGCGTTCCGTCTTTACTTATGTCTGTAAAAATGATAGTTTTAACTCCTATATCCTCCATTTGTTTTGCAAAATCTATGTAATGGACACTGCTTACATTAAGCCATCCGTTCACTGCAACTTTCTCATTTTTTGCATCTATTCCCACTGCTATTTTTTCTCCGTATTTTTTTAGTGCTTTTTTCACAAAATCAGGATTTTTTAAAGCTGCAGTTCCAAGTATTACTCTTGATATTCCTATTTCTATAAGCATATCTATGGTTTTTATATCTCTTATACCTCCACCAAGTTCTACTGGAATCTTACTTGCGTCTATTACTTTTGATATGACTTCTATATTTTTTATTTTTCCATCAAGTGCCCCATCTAAATCCACCATATGAATATACTCTGCACTGCTTTTTTTAAAACTCAGTGCTACCTTTACTGGATCTTCTCCTACTATCTCTGATTTTTCAAATTTTCCTTGATACAATCTAACACATTTTCCATTTCTTAAATCTATAGCTGGAAGTATCAACATACAAAAGCCCCCTTATATCATCCAATTAAGCTGTTATCTTTACAAAATTCTTGAGCATTTCAATACCTACGTCACCACTTTTTTCTGGATGGAACTGAGCTCCATAAACATTATCTTTACTTACAACAGCTGGTATATTTATTTCTCCATAAGTGCTATAGGCATTTAAATTTTCTTTAAATTTTAATTTTCCATAAAATGAATGCACAAAGTATACATAGCTATTTTCAGATACATCTTCTAAAATTTTACACTGTTTATCTATTATTAAATTATTCCATCCCATATGTGGTATTTTTATATCTCCATATAATTTTGTTATTTTTCCTGGTATCAGGCCTAATCCTTCACACTCTTCTATTTCTTCTCCTACGTCAAATAAGAGCTGCATTCCAAGACATATTCCCATAAAAGGCTTTCCACTTCCTGCTTCCTTTTTTAACACTTTATCTAAATTTCTCTTTTTCAAATTCTTCATAGCCTCGGGAAAGGCACCTACCCCAGGAAGTATAATTGCCTCACTTTTTTCTATTTCACACTGATCTGAAGTTATTTTACTATCTGTTCCTATATATTTAAGTGCTTTTTGAACACTCTTTAAATTTCCCATACCATAATCTACAATAGAAATCAATTTTACACACCCCTTTTCTTCAATTCACAGTTCACAATCTCCATCAACTTTCCACTCACTATTAACTATTAATTCTTAATTCTTAACTACTTATATAGTGCCTTTCGTAGACATTATTCCATTTATACTGCTGTCTATACATACTGCTTCTTTAAGTGCATGACCAAATGCCTTAAATATTCCTTCTATCATATGGTGTGTATTTTTTCCGTAAATCACTTTTATATGAAGTGTCATTTCTGCATTAAAAGCAACTGCCCTAAAAAATTCTTCTACCAATTCCGTATCCATTTCTCCTACTTTTTCAGTTTTAAAATCAGCATCAAATACTAGATATGGTCTACCGCTTAAATCTATAGATACCATTGAAAGACTCTCATCCATTGGTATAAAAAATGTTCCATATCTTTTTATATTTTTTTTATCTCCTAGGGAATCTTTTATGCATTTGCCCATGACAATTCCTATGTCCTCCATGGTATGATGAAAATCCACATCAAGATCACCTTTAGCAGCTATATCAAGATCTGTCATCCCATGTTTTGCTATCATGCACAACATATGATTAAAAAAGCCTATTCCCGTATCTATATTGTACTTTCCACTGCCATCCAAATTTATTTTTACATTCACATCAGTTTCATAGGTTTTTCTGGAGAGTTCTCCTATCCTCAAACAAAACACCTTCTTTTAATGAAATATTTACTATTTGGTTCTAACTTTTATTGAATTTGCATGAGCTGTGAGTCCTTCTGTTTCTGCCAGCTTTATAATTTTA
Source organism: Clostridium ljungdahlii (assembly GCF_001636845.1). Classification (GTDB taxonomy): domain Bacteria; phylum Bacillota; class Clostridia; order Clostridiales; family Clostridiaceae; genus Clostridium_B; species Clostridium_B ljungdahlii_A. The sequence continues at coordinate 244,670 of NZ_LITT01000062.1, read as the reverse complement.
TCTCCTATTTTTGAAAGAGCCTCCCTGGAATAGCGAGTAAAACTTGATTTTTTTATAAAGTCATCTACAGAAAGGGGAGAAAAAAACCTAGCTGTTCCGCTTGTCGGAAGTATATGATTTGGTCCTGCCATATAATCTCCAAGAGGTTCCGGTGCAAAATCCCCCATAAATATGGAACCTGCATTTTTTATATCTCCAAGTATGGAAAAAGGATCCTCAACACATAATTCCAGATGTTCTGGAGCTATTTCATTTGCCACATCTATGCCTTCTTCTATGCTGTCTACTATAATTATGGCTCCGCGATCTTTCAGAGATTTTAGTATTATATCCTTTCTTTCCAAAGATTGTACTTGTCTTTCAAGCTCCAGTTTTACTTCTCCTGCCAATTCTTTAGAAGTTGTAACAAGTACTGCAGATGCAAGTACATCATGTTCTGCTTGTGACATCAAGTCTGCTGCTACATATTTTGCTTTTGCCCTTTCATCTGCAATTATAAGTATTTCACTTGGCCCTGCGATCATATCTATATCTACCTGTCCATATACGCTCTTTTTTGCCATAGCTACAAATATATTCCCAGGTCCCACTATTTTATCCACTTTAGAAATACTTTCTGTTCCAAAAGCAAGTGCTCCTACAGCTTGTGCTCCTCCTGACTTATATATTTCATCTACTCCAGCTATATCAGCAGCTACTAAAATATTAGGATTTATACTTCCATCTTCTGAAGGTGGAGTTACCATTTGCAAATTTTTAACCCCTGCTACTTTTGCAGGAATTGCATTCATTAAAACTGAGGATGGATATGCAGCTGTTCCCCCCGGCACATATATTCCTACATTCTCCAGTGCTCTAATCTGCTGCCCAAGTACTACTCCTTCCTCTTTTGTAATTATCCAGGAAGTTTTCTTCTGCTTTTCATGGAAAAATTTTATGTTTTCCGCTGCCATTTTTAATGCATCTATAAACTCATCTTCTACAAACTCATAGGCTTTTTTTATTTCCTCTTGCGTTACTTTTATATTACTTTTAGTAACTTCTTTACTATCAAATAAATTTGTATATTTTAAAAGGGCCTCGTCTCCATTTTTCTTTATATCTTCAAGTATTTTAGAAACTTTTAAAGTTACATCTTCCTGTATACTCTCTTCTATATTTCTAAAATTTTTTAAATACTTGCTTCCTTCTTCTGTATCTAAATATACTGTCTTTACAATTTTATCTTCCATGAATTTTCCTCCTAATTTGTCAATATATCTCCTGCCTTTATCTGCATTTGAATTCTATTTATTATGTCCTCTATTTCATTTTTCTTCATCTTCATACTAGCTACATTTACTACCATTCTGGCACTTATGTCACATATATTTTCATAAACTACAAGTCCGTTTTCTTTTAAAGTAGTTCCGGTTTCTACTATATCAACTATGGCATCTGCTAGTCCCAATATAGGAGCCAATTCCACAGAACCTTCTATTTTTATAATTTCCACATCCTGTCCTAATTTTCTAAAATAATTTCTAGCTACATTGGGATATTTTGTAGCAATTTTTTTTCTATTGTACCCGGAATAAAAATTAGAATTTTTAGGTCCTGCTACAGAAAATTTACACTTTCCAAAACCCAAATCCAGCACCTCATAAAAATCTTTATTTTGTTCCAGTAAAGTATCTTTTCCAACTATCCCCACATCAACTACTCCATGTTCTACATAGGTAAGTACATCGGGAGCTTTCACAAGTACAAAATCTATATTGTCTCCTTCATTGTGAAATATAAGCTTTCTTCCTTTATTTATAACTTCACTACAATCTATACCTGCCCTTTGAAATATGTTTACAGCTTCTTTTTCAATTCTGCCCTTAGTTAAAGCTATTTTTACCCTCTTCATATTTGACATATCAATTCTACGCTCCTATATTTTTATGAATTCCATATTTTTTTTCTCTGCATATTTTCTTGCTTTACTTTCATCACTAAAAGGGCTTAACTCTGTAACTATACCCTGATTTCTTAAGCTTTCAGCCTTTTCATAAGCTTTTCCAAAACTTTCTTCCCCATAATATACAAGAACCTTAGTATTTTTTTCACAGCACAACTGTCCATTCTCTTCAAGTGAAGTGATTATTCCATCTACATCCATAGCAAATCCTGTAGCAGGCTGACTATCTCCAAATTGGGCTATCAAATTGTCATACCTTCCTCCACTTAATATATTTCCTCCAAATCCATGAGTGTAACCTCTAAATATTATGCCAGTATAATAATCTATGTTGTGTACCATTCCTAAATCAAGAGCTAGATATTTTTCAAAACCAATGCTCCTTACAATCTCATACACCTTTTTTATACTTTCTAAAGCCCTTAACGCTCTCTTGTTATCTTTCATAAGATGAGAGGCTCTTTCAATTACCTCCATTCCTCCAAATAACTTAGGAAGTTCTTTCAAAGACTTTAAAGAGCTTTCTTCAAATTTATCTTTGTTTTCAAGAAGTATATTATTTAAAGCAGTAAAATTTTTATTATTTATACTCTTTCTAAGTTTCTCTCTTTCTTCATAATCCAAATTTACTCCATCTACTAGTGCTTTAAATAATTCTGCATGTCCAAGTTCTATTTTAAAATTCTCAAGTCCACAACTTAAAAGTGCCTTTATTCCTGTTACTATAACTTCAGCGTCTCCTCCGATACCTTCTATGCCTATTATTTCAATACCAGATTGAGTTATCTCACTATTTTTTCCATTTAAACTTTCACTGACTCTATACACATTGGAAGTGTAACAAAGTCTTAGAGGATGAACTACCTCCTTCAATTTTGTACCTGCAATTCTAGCAATAGGGGTAGTCATATCTGCCCTTAAAGCTAAAATTCTTCCCTGATTATCAATCAATTTATATATTTTTTCCTGCGGTAAAGTTGCATTTTCTCCATTAAACACATCATAGAATTCTAATGTTGGTGACTTTACTTCCATAAATCCACTTTGTATATAGATTTTTTTTAATATGTTTTCTATCTTCACTTTTTCCGCGCATTCATTAAACAAAATATCCTTTGTTCCCTCAGGTATATACTTTTTCCAATTAGTCATGAGTATCACTTCCTTATTTCATTACAGTATCACTTTAATTCAATGTAGTGATAAATTAAACGTTATTGATATAATACCAGTTAATTTATAAAATTTCAATATGTTTTGTAAAAAAAATTACTACTGAATTTAAATGCAGTAGTAATTTTTAATTTAATCAATATAATCATCTTTTATTTCCCAAAAAACAGAGTGAAAGCATCCCACTGCCGCAGTGAGCAGCCATACCCACACCCAACATGTTTATGATAAATCTATTGTTTGGAAATTCTCTCTCTATTATATTTTTTAAAAGCTTAGCATCTTCTATACAATTTCCATGAGATATACCTATAACCTGATTTTCATTATCTAAGGCTCTTTCTCTAAATCTTTCTACCAGATATTTTATAGCTTTTTTTCTTCCTCTAACATTTGTTACATTTTTAAGTTCTCCTTGATTTTCAATGTATATAATAGGCTTTACATCCAAAAGAGTACCTACAATAGCTTTAGATGAAGATATTCTGCCGCCTCTCTTTAAATGCTTTAAATCTTCTACCACAAACCAATGATTCATCTTTAGCCTATTATTGTTCACCCAATTTACAATCTCATCTTTGCTTAAACCTTCCTGTGCCATTTTACAAGCGTAGTATACTAAAATTCCGAGCCCAATAGAAGAACTTTTGCTGTCTATCAAGGTTATATCTGCGTCTTCAAATTCGCTTAAAATCGCATTCTTTGCTAGTTTCGAGCTATTAAAAGTTCCACTTATTCCAGATGACATTCCTATGTATATGATAGGTCTTTTCTGTTTCAGCAATTCTTTAAATTTTTCAGTAAACCTGTATTCATTTATCTGTGATGTATATGGCATTTCTCCATTTTCAAGACCTTTATAAAATTCCTCATAGCTTAATGATTTACCAAAATCGTCCTCATAATCTTTGTTTTTAAAGTGACACATCAACCCCAAAAATTGTATATTATTTTTTTTCATAAAACTTCCTGGCAAATCACAGGATGCATCTGTCATAATTATAGGTACTGTCACCAATATCTCCCCCAATATAATATATTATCTATGCCATAGTTCCCTTACATATGTTTCCATATAATATTATATCAAAAACCTATTGTATTAGCTATACTAACATATGCAAATTTAAAACAAACTTTCCCAATCGAGATTTAAAAGTATAAGGTTAATAACTTTTATGTGTTAAAGGCTTTATAAAATAATAAAAGCAGTATATTTATTTAAAAGATGGGTTTTTCATTTTCTGATGCAAATGGAACAATGGAGCTATTGCCAATAAGTTCAACAACCCCTTGAATTCCTTGTGCACCATTAGAACCAGTTTGTACAGTACATCCATGATATTTGCATTTATATATAGGGTGAATTGCTGCTTCTACTGCTATTGTATCCAAATTATAATATTAGCTATATTTTCATCCCGATTAAAGTTATTACATTATTTTTTTAATAATAATCTGAAACAATATAATCCGCCTAATAATTTAGAATATATAGCATTAGGATATATTTTACAATCAAATAAATCTACAAATTTAAATCCTGCATTTTTTAAATTGTTAACTAATAAATTTATATCTGCAGTTGGATAATCAACGGTTAATACAAGTAAGCCATCTTTTTTTAAAACTCTGTAAAACTCATTAATAGATTCTCCTTTATCACCATTTGAGAGATGCTCAAGTACCGAAATACAATAAACTTTGTCAAATTTATTATCCTCATAGGGAAGATTTGTCAAACTGCTATTTGAAAAGTTTATTCTATTTATATATTTTGCAGCCTCTTTAATATCTTCTTCATCAAAATATTGGCTAACTCTTGATAAAATTTTATTTTCATCTAAAATATCAGTATCAATATCACATGCATATACATTTTTGCATATGCTGGCTAAATAAAATTTGAAAGGGTGAGGAACACCGCAAGCTGCATCTAAACAGGTATCATTTTTTTCTAAAAAGTTTGATGCCCAGGCATATTCGTAACATCTGCTCCACCAATCATTAGGAATTTTTAATAAGCAGTTTGTTTTTTTCTCATCTGTAGTAACTATAAATCTTGAAGATTTTTTGTCTATAGGAGATTTTGTTTTAGAACTGTTTTTTTCAATATACATATTATACTTTTTGTATATATTGGGATTTACTATAGATTTACGATATTCACCTATGAAAAAATCATTGTTTGGATAAATTCTACTTAATTCTTTTAATCCATATGCTCCATACTGTGATTTTAATCCTAGATAATTTTTATTAAAAGATTCAGACACATTTTGAAGTTTAAATCTTTGAAATAATGTCTTATGATAAACATAGGATTTATGATAAATTTTAGGCAACCATTTTTTATTGGTACCCATATAATAATTATATCCTAATAAAATACTATCATCTTCATAACCTTGAGTACCTGTTAAAAATCCAACATCATATGGACATATTTCTTTTAATATACTTAATTTATGAATAACAGGATGCACAAATCCATTAGTAAATTTATTTTCTCCCATTGTGGACAAATATTTAATTTTATCTTCTAGAGTAGTATTTTTATTGGGAAAAGCATCATCTGAAAAATTAGTTATTATTGCAGGAGATATCATTGGTTCTTCAGATGAATCCAAGTATTGTATTAATGGTTCTTGCCAATTAGGAGGGAAAATCATATCAATATGAGCTTCTATAACATAATTAATATTAGAATAATTTTCTATAATATATCTAAGTCCTATATATCTGGATAGTGTAATTCCTACATTTTCACCAATACCAATTATTTCATAGTTAAAATTGAATTTTTGCAAAATTTCATCCAGCTCTTTATTAGACAAGCATCCCTGATTGAAAATCAATATATTAACATCTTTAGAATAAGATAAACTTTTCAAACATTGGGATGCCATATTCATTTCTTCACCATAATTTTCTTTATTTACAAAAAACGGTATCATATAAATATTCATTACAATCGACCCCTTATTTATATAAATTCTAAATACATTATATGAAGTTGTAATAATTTTAGTTAACTATTATACAATTAATTTTTAAGCATAAATTATTTCACAATGAAATTATAGTATTAAATCATATCGATTTTTATTTATAGGCAAAATTGAAATTTATGAATAATATATAAATGAAAATAATTTAGTAAGTAATGATCCTATACTTATTATTTACAGTGAAATTATATGGGAGGGAATTTAATGCATGGAAATAGAAGAATTTTAATTGGAAGCCCTATAAGACAATCATGTGATATATTAGAGAACTTTATAAGCTTTTTGAAAAATATGATAAAGAAAGACATTTCAATAAACTATTTTTTTATAGATGATAATGATGATGTTAATTCAAGTAACTTGCTCAAAAATTTCTCTTTGGAATCAAATGATAAAGTTATAATTGAAAAAGGAGATAAAATAGACAATTATATTCGTACGGAGGATATGCATTATTGGAAAGAAAGTTTAATTTGGAAAATAGCAGAATATAAAAATAGAATTATAGACCATGCTAAAAAAAATCATTATGATTATTTATTTTTAATAGATTCAGATATAATGCTGCATCCCAAAACATTATTAAGTTTAATCAATAGTAATAAAGATATAATATCTGAAATATTTTGGACTAGGTGGCAAAAAGATTCCAGTGAATTACCACAAGTTTGGATGTGTGACGAATATTCATTTGTTAATAAAGGAAGAAATGAAATATTATCTCAAGATGAATTTAATAAAAAATATACAGACTTTATAGAAAAACTAAAAAAGCCAGGTATATATGAAGTAGGTGGTTTAGGCGCATGTACTTTGATAAGCAAAGGAGCTATTGAGAAGGGAGTTAACTTTAACAAAATCTATAATTTATCATTTTGGGGAGAAGATAGACATTTTTGCATAAGAGCAGCAGCTTTAGGTCTGAAATTGTATGTTGACACCACTTACCCAGCCTATCATATATATAGAAAAGATAATTTAAAAGAAGTAGAAAAATTTAGAAATAAATGTATATATGATATTAACAATTCTTTGTATATAGATAATTTTGCAAGAAATTTTTTAAAAAATTTTTATTCCTATGATTATAACAATATTAATAATTTTGAGGTAAATAAATATTTATGTTCTGTCTATGCAGATAAATTTAATAAGGACAAAAATAATATTATAAAGTATGTATTAGGGAAAAAGCTTATTTGTAATATAAATATACTTGATATTAATACTGATAAAATGAATATTAACGAAAACAAAATTAATATAATATGTAAATTTCAATTAGAAAATAAAAGTATCACAGAAAATTCTACAAAAATTTTTATTTGTAATTTACAATTAAATAAGCAATCTATGCTAATAGAAAATATAAAGCTTATAAATAACGATAACAAACCTCTCTTTGGATACAATATTTTGGATTTATTAGAGGAACGGATAAGAATAAATAAAGATGAAAAAAATAAAATAACACTTGCCATGCTTATGAGAAATGAAAGTGGGAAATTTTTAGAAAAAGTTTTAACACATGCAGCTAAATATGTAGATAATGTTGTAATTTTGGATGACGCTAGTGAAGACAACTCGGTTGAAATATGCAAAAAGGTATTTGAAAATATACCACTAACATTGGTACAAAATGAAAAACATGGATTTAATAATGAAGTCATTTTAAGAAAACAATTGTGGAAAATAACAGCAAATACAAATCCAGACTGGATATTATTTTTAGATGCTGATGAAATTTTTGAAGATAGAATATGTAAAATTATTAGAGAATTAATTAATCAACCTAATTTTGATTATTATGCTTTTAGACTATATGATATGTGGGATGAGAGTCATTATAGAGAAGATTTTTATTGGAGAGCACATAAGTATTATAGGCCGTTTTTAATAAGATATCAGCCTAATTTTAATTATAATTGGCAGGAAAAACCTCTTCATTGTGGAAGGATTCCTGAAAATATATTTAGCTTACCTGGATGTATATGTTATGTAAAATTAAAGCATTTGGGTTGGTCAACCAAAGAACTAAGGCAATCTAAATATATTAGATATTTAAAAGCAGATCCTCAAGGTAAGTATGGAATTTTAGAACAATATAAATCTATCCTAGATGAAAATCCAAGGTTGATAAAGTGGGAATAGCTTCTATAGTTTTGTTTGTATAAGACTTAGGTAATTAAGCATAGTATCTATACTGCTCTTTTTCCCATAATAAAACAGTTTTCTATGATATTTTGATTTATCATAGAAAACTATACTTACAGACTTTTTTTACTAGCTTTTATTTTTAAAAATATACTAATTTAGAGAAAAACATAAATTACTTAAATTATCATTTTAATCCTATACTTTTAAAATACTTTCTATTATAAAGTATTTTTTTATTATTAGGTATAAACTTACTAGCCACTTCATTGTGATCATAAGCTAATTTATGATTACCTAATCTGTCATAGCAAACACACAATTGTAAATGCGGAAGCCATGTCCAACAGGCATCATTAAAAAATCCTAAACTATCTTTTGGTTTTTTCAGGTTTGCAGCTGTTTCATACCAAAATATTGCTTGATTAATCTTGTTTTCTTGTAAAAAAGAAAAGCCAAGTCTACAACATGCTTCGGCTCTCGGAGCATCATATTCAAAGCTTTTAAAGGCATATTTACGGGATTCCTCACCATTATTAATTGATTGATAATAATCACATATATTTCCGCAAACATAAATGTTATCTTCATACCATCCTTTTTTTGAATCTAAAAAACTATTATAATATTTTAAAGCTTCTTCAAATATTTCATGTTCGTATAATTCATTTCCATAGTATAATATATCCCTAGGAGTAAACTCTACACCTTCTTTTAATTTATTTCGAAAAATCTCAAGATTACGGTTAGGAGAATAGTTTATTTTCTTATGAGTTATGCTAATTTCGCTATTAATTATATTTCCATACACTTCTAAATACTCATGGACAAATCCAATCCATTTAAATTTTTTTCTCTTTTGACTAATCTATTACGTCGATAGCTTGTAGTTATATTCCCATATTCATCAAAACTTATATTGTATTTCATTGTTACAGAATCTATGGAGGTGTCTAAATTTTTCTTTAAAAATTTAAACTTTTTTATATCTTCAGGAAGTAGTATATCATCGGCATCTAACCAGAAAATATACTCTTTAGTTGCTTTACTAAATGCAAAGTTTCTTGCAGCTGAAAAATCATCAATCCATTTAAAATCATAAATATTATTAGTATATTTTTTTATCACATTTTTAGTATTGTCAGAAGATCCTGTATCTACTATTACGAACTCATCTACTACCTCTTTTACAGAATCTAGACATCTTCCTATAGTATCTTCCTCATTTTTTACTATCATACATAAACTTACAGTTATCATATAATCACTTCCTTAAAATTTAGTACGCTATATAATATGAAAACAAAAAAAAGATGATACAAGCTTTATGTCATTAAAAAATACTGGCCATTTTAAAAAATAGCCAGTATGAATTATATTATACTCTATCCCATGATATTCAATGCTTTAGTAGTTGCAGTAACACTTGTGATATTAGTAGCACTAGTAAGTGTGAGTTGAATATCATAAGTGTGGGAACCCGCTGTAGGAGTTTGAGTCCATGTCAAATTAGGAATTTCCGTGTGTGCTTCTAAAGATGAATTACCAATACCTGCATTATTAATTGTTACTGAAGCGATAGTAGTTGCATTGTCACGTAATTCATAGAAAATTGAATAATTATAAAAAGAACCCAGTGTAGTTACTATTATATTCAATTCTGCCATGGAATCCAATTTTAATTCCTGTCCAGTCGTACTTATTGTCTGAGAAAGAAGTGGAGTTGGGGTACCAGTGATTACGTTAGCTGTACTATTTTCTAAAGAAGACAATATACTTACAGGACCAGTCGCTCCTGTTGGGCCAGTTGCTCCGGTTGGTCCTGTCTCTCCTGTCGGACCTGTTATTCCTGTTGCTCCGGTTACTCCTGTTGGGCCAGTTACTCCGGTTGCTCCCGTTACTCCTGTAGGGCCTGTTGGTCCTGTGTCTCCTGTCGGACCTGTCTCTCCAGTTGGGCCAGTTACTCCTGTTACTCCTGTTGGGCCTGTCTCTCCGGTTGCTCCAGTTTCTCCCGTTGGACCTGTTGGACCGGTTACTCCAGTCGCTCCAGTTGGACCTGTTATTCCTGTTGGACCTGTTATCCCTGTTGCTCCTGTTACTCCAGTTGGTCCTGTTGCTCCAGTTGGTCCTGTCTCTCCAGTTGGGCCTGTTGCTCCAGTTGCCCCAGTAGGGCCTGTTGCTCCAGTTACTCCAGTAGGGCCTGTTGCTCCAGTTACTCCTGTTGGTCCTGTGTCTCCTGTCGGACCTGTCTCTCCTGTCGGACCTGTCTCTCCTGTTGGGCCAGTTACTCCGGTTGCTCCTGTCTCTCCAGTTGCTCCAGTTGCCCCAGTAGATCCAGTTACTCCTGTTGCCCCTGTTACTCCTGTGTCTCCAGTTGGACCTGTTGCTCCAGTTACTCCGGTTGGTCCTGTCTCTCCTGTCGGACCTGTTATCCCTGTTGCTCCTGTTACTCCAGTTGGTCCTGTTGCTCCAGTTGGTCCTGTCTCTCCAGTTGGGCCTGTTGCTCCAGTTGCCCCAGTAGGTCCGGTTACTCCAGTTACTCCGGTTGCTCCTGTCTCTCCTGTCGGACCTGTTGCTCCAGTTGGCCCGGTTACTCCTGTTGCTCCTGTTACTCCCGTTGCTCCTGTCTCCCCTGTTGGTCCAGTTATTCCAGTTGGCCCAGTTACTCCAGTTGGTCCTGTGCCTCCTGTTGATCCAGTAGGTCCGGTTGCTCCTGTTGGACCTGTAATTCCTGTAGGAACTACTCCAGTATATTCTATATTTAAGAATGGAATTTGGTTTGAAACAAACCACTCTTTGGAAAAATAGCCTATTATAGAATCAATAATATTTTCTATTCCAACTAAAGTAATTCCATTATTGGGTATTGAGCCATTAACCCAGCTAGCTACTATATTAGTTATATCAATACTTATAAAATTACCAACATCGGCATCTGTTACATTTACAAAATCCGATGTTGGATTCAATCCAGGTGCACTATTCCACGTAACCGTATTTTGAGAAAAGTCACTTGTGTTCGTAAATACACTAACAGTTTGTGGTGACAATACTGTATCTGGTAAATCTTTTCTAAAAACAAATAATTTTAGCGAGGCTTGTAATATATTACTTCCTAGAGGAATAGCAGATAAATCAAATTTTAATAAACTTCTAAATATATCGTTTGGTTGAACAAATATCCCTGTAAATAAAAGACTTGAAATTCCAAAATTCGTATTAGGATTTAACAGAGATATATATGCATCATCACTAGGATTAACTTGTATAAATGGCATAAATTCATCTCCTCCTTTTATTTTCTTTTGTCATTATGCTGTTCTATAATTATGCTATTACAATATATGTTTTTGCACTAAAATAGGATACAAAAAAACACTAAGTTTATAAGATTTTTAATTATCACTTGAAAAGTGGTAAAAAATTATATGCAAAAAGTCTCAAATTTGTTATGCTTATATTGCTTAAAAAACAAATTTGAAACTTTCTACAATGAATATTAATGTGAATTTGTCAGTTATAGGGTTTCTTTAAAGTTAAGGCTATGTTTTAATATAGTGTTTAAGTATTAGTTTAAAAATTAATAGAAGCTGCTTTCTATATTCCTTCAGCTTTTTCAATCTCATCAAATAGCTCTTTTACTAATTCTTTACCGATTTCATTTTTGTATTTATCAACAACAGGTTTGACAGCATCCTTAATTTTAACCATTTCATTCGGACTTATAGAATCAACTTTCATTCCTCTGGATTTTAATTCCAATAAACATCTGTCAACTCTCTTTCTATTAACCTCTGTAGTATAAAGTGCTCCTTCTTTGGCACATTCTATAATGATTTTTTTATCGTCTTCCGGAACCGTATCCCACAATTTTTTTGAATACATAAGTACGAATGGTGAATATACATGATGGGTCAACGTCAAATACTTTTGAACCTCGTCAAATCTATCACCGTAAATTGCCGTAACAGGATTCTCTTGGCCATCTATTTCCTTTTTACGCATTGCATTATATAATTTTGCATAAGGAAGTGGTACAGGTTCTGCGCCTAAATACTTCCAGGTATCAATATGCAAATCATTTTCCATTGTCCTGATTCTTAAACCTTTAATATCTTCTAATTTTGTTATGGGACGTACAGAATTGGTAGTATCCCTGAAACCATTTTCAGCAAATGCAAGTCCATAAAATCCATATTCCTCAAGCATATCCAATAACTTTCTTGCAAAAGTACCATTAAGTACTTTGTCTGCTATATGCTCGTTTTTGAATATAAAAGGAAAATCAAATATCATAAATCTCTTGTCAAAGCAAGCCAATGTTGAAAACGACGGATATGTCATTTCAAGAGTACCTTTACCCAACATCTCTATCATATCCATACCTGTTCCAAGTTGTGCACTATGGTAAATCTTAAGTTTATACCGGCCATCGGTACGTTTTTCCAATGCCTGTCCAAATCTCTCCATACCGGCATAGCATATAGAATTATTCGTCATTTCAAAGCCAACTCTGAGAGTTCTCACATTTGAAAACTTAAATTTGAAAAGTGCCTGCTCCAAATTGCCGGCCATATTTGAAAGTTTCTTTGCATTTCCAGCTATTGAAGCGATTGATTTAGAAATTTGTTCACTATTTTCAGATACAGTTTGCGTGGAAGCTGAAGATTCTTCCGCAATAGCAGCTACATTATGCACTGTAGACATCAAATCGTTGGTAGCTTTTGATTGATTATTCGCATGAGTAACCACTTGCTGTAGTTTTTCCCTTGATTTTTCAATGCTGTTTATAATACTTTCAAAATTGCACTTTGCTTTATTTATAGTATCTACACCCGAGACAGTACTTTTACTCATAATTCCAAATGCCTTAACTACTTGTGACGTATCTAAAAGCATACCTTCTATTATTTTACTTATTCTTTTTGCTGCCTGCTGCGATTGATTGGATAATTGACGAACTTCCTCAGCAACAACTGCGAAACCCTTACCATGTTCTCCAGCTCTTGCTGCTTCAATCGCAGCATTTAACGCCAACAAATTAGTTTGATCTGAAATGCTATTTATTAGATCAACAATTCCACTTACCTCAGTTGATTTATCTTTTAATTCATTACCAAGTTTTGTATTATTGTCGGTAACATTGGATATATCATTTATTACCGATACTGATTTTTCAATCAGCATTTGGCCTTCTTTTGCCGATTGAAGAACATTTCGCGTACTTTCAAGTACTTTTTTTGACTCTTCTGCAGTATTCTCGGCCAGTTCAAAAACTTGACTATTCTTATTTGCAGCTTCAACTGCCATGCCGCCAGTTTCTTGAGACCCTGCAGCAATTTCAGATATTGTGGCTGAAATTACTTTTATGCCTCGGTTTGTTTCATCAGACACTGAGGCAAATTCTACACTCTTTTTAGACATTTCTTCTGCCTCATCGTTGATCAAACTCAGCAGGTTACGTAAATTTTCGAGCATAATATTAATTGAATCTCCTATCATACCCAGTTCATCGTTTGACCTGGACTCAATCGCAACCGTCAAATCTCCTCCTTTTATATTTGAAACTTGTTTACAGACATTTTTTAGAGATTTAGCACTACGATGTAATGTAATGAAACAGATAAAGTACAGAGCCAAAACAAAAAATGCAATAATTATATTACACAAATTAAAATCAAAGATAAGCATGCGAATCAACAATACAATTAGTAATACAACTGATATTTCTGAAAAAACTTTTAGGTAATTTTTTTGCATAAGACATCACCCCCCTAATCATTTATATGTAATTATTAACTATTATTGTAAATTTTATTTATCAAAAGTCAATTTATGTCTTAATATGTACTGTTAGCAACACCCCTAACATCTATATTTACAAAATAAACATGTTAGGGGTGATAAATACATATAATTCATTATAGAAAATTATTGTTCTATTTACCTTCCTTTGCTTCTTTTACTGCTTGTACAAATTTCTTTGCAGTCTCAGTTACCAATTCATAGTCACCTGTTTTAGCGCCTTTTGTCAAATCTCCACCTGTACCTACAGCTATAGCTCCTGATTTTATCCATTCCTTTACATTACCTAAATTCACTCCGCCTGTAGGCATGAAATTACCTTGTGGAATAGGTCCTTTAAAAGCTTTAATTATTTGAGGTCCGAAAACATTTCCCGGAAAGATCTTTATTATTTCCGCTCCTGCTTCCAAACCTTCAACTGCCTCTTTTACAGTCATGGCACCAGGCATTACTAAAATACGATATCTATTGCATAACTTAATAACATCTGCATTAAAGCTTGGACTAACTATATATTTTGCTCCTGCAAGTATACAAGCTCTTGCAGTTTCTGTATCAAGTACAGTTCCAGCACCTATCACTACATCTTCATTTTTATAATACTCGGCAAGTTCTTTTATTATATCTATTGCACCCGGCACAGTCATTGTAATTTCAAGCATCTTGATGCCACCTTTTTTTACAGCATCAACTATTTTTAGTCCCTGTTCTTTAGAATCTGCTCTTATTACTGCTACAATTCCTTCCTGCGCCAGTTTCATTATTGCCCTAACCCTATTCATTGTCTGATTCCCCTTTATAATTTCTATTTTATATTTTCAATAATATTGTTTGCTGCCATAATTCCCATATTGTCAACTGCCTCAAACGTTGATGCTGCACAATGTGAACCTACAACTATATTGTTCAAATCAAGCAGTTCTTTATTTTTAGGTGGCTCCTGTTCAAAAACATCTATACCCGCACCCCAAATTTTATTATTTTTCAATGCATCATATAGTGCATTTTCATCTATTAATCCACCTCTCGCAGTATTTACTATTACCGCATTCTCTTTCATCATATTTAATTCTTTTTCTCCAATTATATATTTTGTTTCTTTAGTTAGCGGAAGATGAATACTAATAAAATCAGATTCCTTTAATATTTTTTCAATAGTTACATACTCTACATTATTTTTAGAAGCAAATTCCTTATCTTTATATACGTCATAAGCTAAAATTTTCATACCAAAACCATTAGCTCTCTTTGCCACTCCCTTGCCGATATTCCCGAGTCCAATTAATCCAAGTGTTTTTCCATGCATGCCAATACTTGTAACTTTACTCCAATCAAGTTTTCTACAACCTCTATCTATCGGAACAATTTTTCTTGCAACTGAAATCATAAGTGCAAATGCATAATCAGCAACTGCATCTGAATTTGCTCCCTTTGCTATAGTAACAGTTATATTGTTATTTTTTGCATAATCAAGATCAATATTATCAGTTCCAACACCATATTTTGATATTACTTTCAATTTTTTTGCATGTTTTAAAACTTCAGCATTTAATGGATCTACTCCTATAATAATCCCATCTACGTCTGAAACTTCTTTAATCATTTCATCTTGAGTCAAAATTCTCCCATATGGATTTACAACAAGTTCAAATCCTTTTTGTTTGAGTAATTCAAAAGGTTCCTTACTATGCTTACCAAATGACCTTGGCGTAATTAATATCTTTGCCATATTTACTACCTCTTTTCCAATACTGACACAATTAAAATAATTGTTTTCCCAAAATAGTTGTATAGTAATTTAAAAATCTTTTATACATATCCTTGTAGACTTCAACATTTTTACTATTTGGTTTTATCACTTTAACAGGTTTCATCTTAAGTATGGGATTCTTCAAACTTCTTATATCTCCCACAGCCACCATTCCGGTATATGCTGCCCCAAAAACAGAAGCTTCTGTTATTCCTGCAACTGCTATTTCTTTATTAAAAATATCCGCCTGAACTTGCAGCCATATATCTGAATTTGCATATCCGCCATTTGCAATTATCTGCTTTACATTGCCATCAATTTTTTCTATCATCCTGTATATTGAATACATATTATAAATAACACCTTCCATAGATGCCCTTATAATATGCCTTTTATCATGCATAAACCTTAATCCAACTAATGACCCGGTTGCATCTGCATTCCAACCAGGTGCTCTCTCTCCTGTTATAAATGGTAAAAAGGTCAATCCATTGCTCCCAGGATCTATCTGTGAAGCATAGTAATCAAAAAGATGATAAATATTATCATATTTAGCTTCAGAAGCTTCTTTTTCAAACTGCTGTCTAAATTGGTTTCTAAAATACTTGAGAACTATTCCTCCATTATTTATTGCTCCACCGGCTACCCATGTATCCTTAGTAAAGCAGTAACACCACGTCCTCTGTTCTTCATCAAAAAGTGGTTTGTTTACAGCAATTCTCAAAGCTCCGCTGGTGCCAATTGTACATGACATCGAGGTATCGTCAAAGCCTCCGCATCCTATATTTGCCATTATTCCATCGCCTGATCCTATTACTATCGGCGTATCAATTTTTATTCCCATTTGCCGTGCATATTCACTTTTAATGCCTGGCACTACATAGGTGCATTCCTTGACTTCACCAAATCTATCTGAATCTATTTGCAATATATTTTTTAAAATATCTTCATCCCACTGAAAATTATTTATATTCAGACAGCCCATTGCTGAAGCATCCGTAACATCAATTACAAATTTACCACTCAGTTTAAAAATAATATATTCTTTGATAGTGACAAATTTATAAGTATTTTTAAAAACTTGTGGCATTTTATTTTTAACCCACAGTATATTGCTCAGAGGATACATTGGATGCTGTACCCTGCAGCCAGTTTTTCTGTACAATTTATTGCAATCATAATTTTTTTCTATAAATCTTGCTTCACCTATAGATCTTGTATCACCCCATGTAATAACGTTTGTAAGATTATTTCCATTTCTATCTACTGCAAGAAAGCTATGCATCTGAGAACTCATACCAATAGATCTTATATCATTAAATGATAAATTGCATTTATCAATAGAATTCTTAACTACTTCTACAAGTGATTTAAATACAACATCAGGATCGAGTTCTAACATTCCTTTTTCAGTGCAAATAGTCGGATATTCTTTATAATCAAAGCCAATTTGATTACCTTTTATATCAAATACATTTGATCTTATCCCACTAGTTCCAATATCGATTCCCAAATAAACCTTTTCACTCAAGTTACTACACCTTCTTAATTTTATAAAATCCTATATCGTATGGATTGTCCTATTTTATCCAACAACCATATTTAATAGCAAGACGCCTATCAAACCACAAACCGAAAGAATTGTTTCCGCTACTGACCACGTTTTCAAAGTCTCAGGGACCGTTAATCCAAAGTATTCCTTAACCATCCAGAATCCGGCATCATTCAAGTGTGAACAAAACAAGCTTCCTGCTCCAGTTGCAAGAACCATAAGTTCAGGGCTTGCATGTGTTGCTGTTATAATCGGTAATACCATTCCTGCTGCAGTCATTCCAGCAACCGTAGCTGATCCTACTGCAAGCCTTATTACAACAGCTATGAGCCATGCCATAAGTATTGGTGAAATAGTACTTCCACTCATTAAAACCTTTATATAACCAGCTACACCACTATCTATTAGTATCTGTTTAAATGCTCCACCACCTGCTATTACAAACATTATTACAGCTATAGTCTTTACTGATTCCTCGGAAGTTTTCATAATATCAGTTATCTTCCTGCCTCTAGCTAAACCAAAAGTATATATTGCAATTAGTACTGACAGTAAAAGTGCAATTGTTGGTTCTCCAATAAAACCAGTAAATTTAGCAAAAACAGTATCTTTAAGTGAAGTAAGCTTTACAATAGCATTCAATGCCATGAAAATTACTGGAGTTAAAGCTGTAAATACACTTATTCCAAAACCAGGCATGTCCTCTTCTTTAAACATCTTTGCAGTAAACAAACCTTTTGGCAAATCGCTTACTTTTTTATCACATTTTATAAACTTAGTAAAAAGAGGACCAGCAATTATTACTGTTGGTATTGCTACAATAATACCATATACAAGAGTCTTACCCAGATCTGCCTTGTAAACACTAGCTATAGCTGTTGGTCCAGGATGCGGCGGTAAAAATCCATGAGTAACAGAAAGTGCTATGGCCATAGGAATTCCTACATAAAGAACAGGAAGATCAGCTTCTAATGCTACAGTAAATACCAATGGTATCAGCAAAACAAAACCAACTTCATAAAACATTGCAAGACCAACTATAAAACCAGTTAGTACAACAGCAGCTTGTATTCTTTTCTTGCCAAACTTATCTATAAGTGTCATTGCTATTCTTTGTGCTCCACCACAATCAGTCATGAGTTTTCCAAGTATAGCACCAAATCCTAGTAATAATGCAAGACTACCTAATGTAGATCCAACTCCTTTCTCAACTGAAGTAGCTACCGTTGGTAAAGGCATTCCTTCCATTATACCAACAGCAATTGAAACAACTATCAATGAAATCATTGCATTTACTTTAAATTTCATCATAAGAATTAGCAATAATAATATTCCTAATGCAACTATTAATAAAGGCATAATTCAACTCCCCTTTTCTATAATATTTTTTCTTTTAAACCGTTTACGCAATTCCCAAATATATAATGCTTGCTTGTCTATATAATATTGTCTTTAATACTTAATTCAATAACTTGATTCACAATATAGATCATCCCCTTTAAAAAAATTTTTTTCATAATTAACCCAAATATACGTTTACATATAAAATATGCGAAAGATATTTCTTTTATAAATAGTATATCATGCATATATTTTTTTTCAATATAAAAAACATTTTTGTAAAAAAATTTTTTTCTTGTTTGCTAAATTTATATCTCTATATAACAAATTTAATAACATATTTTTAAATATACCAAAAATGATAAATACAATTAGAAATGCTCTTAAAAAGATTTAAAGCATATTAACTTTAAATACTCTACAATAAGATAGGCACTAATAAATTAAGGGCTATTTTAAAAATCATATAAATAGCCCTTAATTTATAATAATTAAATTCAAACTATTTTTTTTCTACATTATGTCCACCAAATTCATTTCTCAGTGCAGCTATTACTTTACCTGTAAATGTATCATCTTCTTCTGAACGAAATCTTGTGAATAAAGACTCAGTTATAACCGGTGCAGAAACCTTGAGATCCAATGCCTCCTGCACTGTCCACAGCCCCTCACCATTAGAATGAATTATTCCTTTTATTGAACTGAGTTTCGGATCATTTTTGAATGCATCTTCCATTAACTGCATAAGCCAACCACGAATAACTGATCCATAATTCCATACTCGAGCTATCTCTTTAAAATCAAAGTTGAACTGACTTTTTTCAAGGACTTCAAATCCCTCTCCAATTGCTTCAAGCATTCCATACTCTATACCATTATGAACCATTTTTACAAAATGTCCCGATCCATTTTCACCTGTATGCAAATAGCCATTTTCTACACTTATATCTTTGATTAATGGTTCAATATACTCAAAGACTTCATCTTGTGCACCTATCATTGTACATGCACCATATCTTGCACCTTTAATACCCCCACTTGTTCCAACATCTACAAAATCTATTCCTTTTAACTTAATCTTTTCATATCTTCTCAAAGTATCTTTATAATGAGAGTTACCTCCATCAATTATTATGTCATGCTTATTAAGAAGAGGCAAAAGATCATCTATTAAAGTATCCACTGGTTTTCCTGCGGGTACCATAAGCCAAACAACTTTTCTTCCTTTAAGTTTGGCAACCAATTCTTCAACACTATGTGCACCAGTCAATCCATCCTTTTCAGCTTCTTTAACATTTTGTGCATCACAATCATATGCAGTAATGTCATGCCCATGCTCCTTCATATTTAATGCAAGATTATATCCCATCTTTCCAAGTCCAATCAATCCAACATTCATTAAGATCCCTCCAAAATCTAGTATAAAAATCTATTACCACTAAACCAATTTCATAGTTATAAAAATTGCTTCTTATTTAACCAACCAGCTTGATTCTTCATGGGTTTCTAAATATTTCTTAAATTCTTTTAACAACAAGTATGGAGTCTTGTTAAAAGTATCATTTGTCGCACCAGCAAGGTGTG
This sequence comes from Clostridium ljungdahlii, assembly GCF_001636845.1. Lineage (GTDB taxonomy): Bacteria > Bacillota > Clostridia > Clostridiales > Clostridiaceae > Clostridium_B > Clostridium_B ljungdahlii_A. The sequence goes on along the minus strand of NZ_LITT01000062.1, from coordinate 224,355 downwards.
GTGTAATTGTTACATTATCCAATTTGTGTAATGGATGGTCTTTTTGTAATGGTTCAGTCCAAAATACATCAAGTGCTACTCCACCAATCTTATGCTGCTGCAGTGCATCGATTAATGCTGCTTCATTAATTAAACCTGCTCGAGCTGTATTAATTAAATATGCAGTAGGTTTCATTAATGAAAGTTCCTTTTCACCAATAAGTCCTTTAGTTTCCTCGCTAAGTCTTGCATGAACGCTAATTATATCTGATTGCTTGCATAACTCTTCCAATGAAACTGCTTTTACATTGTATTTTTCTAATACATCTTCTTTTACAAAAGGATCGTAAACAACAATATTTACATCAAATCCTGATAATTTTTGGGCAACTAGTTTTCCAATATAACCAAATCCAACTAATCCTATTGTCTTATCAGCCATATCACCCATAAAACTTGAATTAGCATATTTCTTTCTCCATTCTCCTTTAATAAGTGCCTCATGACCTTTTGCCACATTACGAAGTTGTGCCAGCATAAGAGCTATAGTAAAATCAGAAACAGCTTGTGCATTACGTCCCATAGTTCTCATTACCTTGATACCCTTTGCCTTTGCAGCTTTAACATCTACGTTTTCAACTCCGCCCCTGCAAACACCTATATAAGATGCATTACTTGCATTTATCAATTTTTCACTTATAGGTGTATGATGAGTAATAATTACATCTACATCTTTAACTGCTTCGTCTAATTCCTTAGGCGGTTTTCCTGCACTTGGTCCAAGTTTTTCTACTTGACTTCTCAAATACCAGAACTCATCGTCGCTTGCTGGTTTCCAATCTACTTCCTTTACCTCTGTATCGCTGCCAAAAATATCATGTACAGCACCACTCAATGTTTTTGAAGATAACATAGGATCTCCTACAACTAAAAATTTCATTTTCTATTCCTCTCCTATTCCTTTATTTTTTACTGATTAATCATCTTTCATTAAGTATTTTTTATTAAGTATTTCTGAAATACGATTTATTCTGTAATTTGTTTCCTTTAAAGCAGGATAAATATGCTTATAAATTTCATCCATAATCATATGATATTTTTCATGGCATTCTGCATCTGGTTTATATATTGTCTCATTTTTACGGGTTTTCTGTATTGCATCAGATGGACTACTGTATACTCCGCTGCCTATACCAGCAATCATAGCTGCACCTAGTGTAACTTCTTCTGGTACATCTAGACAAATAATAGTTTTACCTAATATATCAGCTTTTAGCTGCATCCAGAAAGGTGAATTTACAGCACCTCCTACTACATGTACACAACTTATTTCTTTATTAGTTACTTCTTGTAAATTTTCTATTATAAGAGTAGATTCATAACAAAGTCCTTCCAAAATAGCTCTCACTACATCACCGCGTGTATGTGATGTGGTTAATCCAAGAAATGCACCTTTAGAAAGTGGATCTGCCCCTGGTACATACTTCCCACGAAAATGTGGAAGCATCATAACTCCATGTGCACCTATAGGTGATTTTTCAGCTTCAGAAATTAACTCTGAAACGTTCTTTTTAGCTATTTCATTACAGAACCAGTCTAAAATTACGCCTGATGAAATAACTTGTCCTCCGATATAGTATTTATCATTTACTACATAATTGACACATGTAAAATTTGTTTTAATATTCTTTATATCATTAGCAGGCTCATCGGTTACCATCAAGATTTGCTCACTTGTTCCAACTGCACTCAGTACTTCACCACTTTCGCATAATCCAGAAGCAAATGCACCACATACATAATCCATTCCCCCTGCATATACAGGAGTTCCTTCTTTAATTCCTGTTAGTAAAGATGATTTATTGCTTACTCTTCCAACTAACTCCCCAGATCTTTTTAAATTTGAACATATATCAACAGGAATGTTAGCATGATTAAGAATCTCCTTTGACCAACATTTATTTTTTAAATCCATTGCCATTGTACGACAAGCTATTGAATAATCCACTCCAGCTTTTCCTGTAAGTCGATATGCAATATAATCCTGCATAGACAGCCAGTGTTTTACCTTATTAAATTTTTCAGGCATTTTATTCTTAATCCACTGTATTTTAGTTATTCCAGCCATAGGATTTGGAACAAAACCCGTAATAGAATATACTTTCTCATCCCCAAGTGTTTTTCTCCACCAATCAGCTATTTGTTTAGTTCGTGTATCAAACCAGGTTATTGAACGATGAATCCAATTATCGTTTTCATCTAAAAGTACACCAGCAGCTCCCATACTAGCAATTGCAATTCCATCAATACTTTCGCCTTTTAATTGATTAGAAAGGTCCTTTAATATGGTTTGAATTGCCTCCCATAATTGTCCAGGATCAAATTCAGTCCAATTATCTTCCAAATAATAAGTAATCGTTTTATGCTTTGCAATAGCTTTTATAGACCCATCTATATCATAAGCTACTGCCTTACAATTTGTCGTTCCAACATCTATTCCCACTAAACAAGGCATATGTTTTCCCCTCACGAAAATACATTAATCTTTTTTAAGTCATACTACTTAACAATCTTTACATTTGGAAGTTTATTAAATTCATCATTTATTTCATCTATACAAGGCGCCACACTAACACGTAATGCTTCTCTATTCTTTACTAATTTCATACCATCAATTATTTTATCAAGTGTTACAACATGGGTTAATATATCCTTAGCAGAAACCTTTCCACTACGTATCATTTCTAATGCAAGTGCATTATGACGCGGTGCCGAAGAAAATGTTCCATAAACAGTAATCTGTCTATAATGCAAAAGATTGGAATCTAGATTAACCGTTGGCTGATCCTTAGGCAATCCTGCAAAGAAACAAACTTTACCCATTTTACTTGCCATATTAAGTCCCATTATTTCAGCTTCAGGTGAACCAGCAGTAACAATTACTATATTAGCACCAAGTCCATTTGTTAAATCCATAACAGCTTTTACTGCATCTTTTTTTCCTGAACATATATATTCATCAAAACCAAATTTTCTTGTTGCTTTCAAACGCCCTTCACTACGATTTATTAAGAAAACTTTACCTGCCCCTTTTGCCCTGGCAACTTCTGCATGCATACATCCTATTGGGCCAGCACCTATTACAGCTACCGTATCTCCTAATCCAACGTTTATAACTTCCTGTGCATTTAAAACACATGCCAGTGGTTCTGCAAGAGATGCTTCTAAATATGTTACTTCATCTGGAATATAATTAATATTACCTGCTTTGATTGCAGCTGCAGGTATAAGCATATATTCTTCAAAGCCTCCATTATAATGATGGGCAATAGTAGTACGATGATAACACATATTCTGCCATCCTGATAAACAATACGAACACGATCCACATCCTATAGCTGGTGCAACGATTACACGATCACCAACTTTATATTTTTCTATATCAGATGCAACTTCAACAATTTCTCCTGCAATTTCATGTCCCAAAACAATAGGTGGTTTTATAGCTTTATGTCCAAATTTAAAAGTTCTCAAATCTCCACCACAAATTGCACATGCCTTAACTTTAATTAATACCGTTCCTTTTTCAACTTTAGGTCTTGCTATTTCCTCAAGCTCTATTTTTCCAATTCCTTTATACATAGCTGCTTTCATATACATTCATTCCCTTCTTTCTAGCTGCCTTCTAGCTAGATATTTATTTTATTATATAATTTAATAAATTGCGGAAATTATTTTCACATTTAGTATATCATACGGTATAAAATAATCAAGTATAAAAAATATTTTTTTCATGTTATCTTAATATTTGTTATTAAAAGTATTGGGAAATCATGATTCACAGTATAAAATTCTATTACACTGTTCACGCTAGCGTTTTATAAACACTACATTAATGTTTGTGCTATAATTAGCTATGTGTTAAAAATTTTACATCTAAATTAAATAATAATTATAAGGAGGCAATTATGGATAATATAGAAGCTGGTGATTGTTTAGCAAGAATTAGAGCAATCTATAGTAATTTAAAAACTGCGGAAAAAAAAGCGGCGCACTATATTCTGGAAAATCCTGAAAGTATTATCCATTTTTCTATTACCGAGTTTGCTTATGTAAGTAAGGTAAGTGAAACAACAATCTTCAGGCTTTGCAACAAATTAGGCTATACAGGCTATCAGGATCTTAAAATTAACCTAGCTAGTACAATAGTCAAACCAGTTGAAAATATCTTTGAAGGTATTAAAGAAAATGACGATATGTATATAATAATGCAAAAGGTCATGAGTTCAAGTATACATAGTATTCAAAAAGCCATAAGCATGAATGAAAGTACGGAAATGGAAAAAGCGGTAAATTTGATATTAAATGCAAAAAAGCTAATGTTTTTTGGAATGGGAGGTTCTTGGATAGTTGCTCTGGATGCATATCATGAGTTTATAAGAACAGGTATACCTTGTGTTTGCAATTCTGATTCTCATTGGCAAGTTATGTATGCTGCTATGGCTGAAAAAAATGATGTGATATTTGCATTTTCTACTTCAGGAAGCAATAAAGACTTAATCGATTCTATAAAAGTAGGAAAGAAAAATGGTGCTAAAATCATTTCTATAACAAGCAACCAAAAATCTCCGCTTCAGAAAATTTCGGATATATTATTAACATCATATGGCAAAGAATCAATGGTAAGAAGTGAAGCTATGGAATCAAGAATTACATCATTAGTATTAATTAATAGTCTATTTGTGAGTGTTGCTTTAAAAAGACTGGATATAACCTTAAATAATCTTGACAAAATAAGAGCTGGCATAGCGGTAAAGAGATATTAAAACTATAAGTAATTAACAAATTAGAAATGCCTACGGCTGCTGTTAAAAGTACCGTAGGCTTCTTAATTATATTAAAATTAGTCTATATGTCCATAACTATACTTTATAGTTTAAAGTAATTTACACCTGCTTCAAATAATTTCTGATCTTTTACTCCTGGAATATTTTTTATGACACTTTCTCCAATTCTTTCTGAATGTCCCATTTTCCCAAGTATTCTTCCATCAGGACTTGTTATACCTTCTACAGCAAAACATGACCCATTTGGATTAAACTTTATGTCATAACTTGGATTTCCTTGAAAATCTACATACTGTGTAGCTATTTGACCTTTATCTTTTAAATCTTTAATTACTGAATCACTTGCTATAAATCTTCCTTCTCCATGGGAAACAGGTATTGAATGTACATCCCCTACAGATACATTGCTAAACCATGGAGACAAATTTGAAACAATTCTAGTATTTACTATACAGGATACATGTCTTCCTATTTTATTATACGTAAGGGTAGGACATGACTCATCTATATCCCTTATTTCTCCAAAAGGTAACAGTCCTAATTTTATAAGTGCCTGAAAGCCATTGCATATTCCAAGTATAAGTCCGTCTCTCTTATTTAAAAGCTCCATTACAGCTTCTGCTATTTTAGGATTCCTAAAAAAAGTAGCAATAAACTTTCCTGATCCATCTGGTTCATCTCCTGCACTAAATCCACCTGGAAGCATTATAATCTGAGACGAATTTATTCCGCTCACTATTCGATCTACTGATTCTTCTATCTGATTTCCAGCTAAGTTTTTAATTACAACAGTATCAACTTCTGCTCCTGCATTTTTAAAAGCCCTTCCCAAATCATACTCACAATTAGTTCCAGGAAATACAGGTATAATAACTTTAGGTACAGAAGCTTTTACAACTGGAAAACTTTTATGATTGCTTTCAAAACGCTCAAACTTTATTTTTTTATCTTCAACTTCAGTATGTGTAGGGAATACACTTTCCAAAGTTTTTCCCCAATATCCTATCATATCTGAAATATTCATTTTAATTCCGTTTACACTAATATTTTGTTCCTTTTGGGTAACACCAAGAATCTTATAAGAAAGACCATTAAAGCTCTTTTCAAAGTCTACAGATGGATCCATTTCTACAACTATGGAACCATAATCTGGTGCAAAAATTTCTTCACCTTTCATAGGTTCTGTAAATTTCATTCCTATCCTATTTCCAAAACTCATTTTACTTACAGCCTCACATATTCCTCCTGTTTTAACAGTAGAAGCTGCTAATATTTCGCCTTTTCTTATCATAGAACTTACAACACTATACATTTTTTTAAGTTCTTCAAAATATGGCAACTCAAATTCATCTTTAGAGGCTTTCAAAAGTATTACATTATTTCTGTATCCTTTAAATTCAGGAGACTCAAGTTTATCTGCTTCCCCAAGTGCTGCAGCAAAAGATACTAAAGTAGGTGGTACATCCATATCTTTAAAGCTTCCAGACATACTGTCTTTTCCACCTATTGCCGCTATTTCAAATCCTCTCTGAGCATGTAATGCTCCTAAAAGGGCAGAAAGTGGCTTTCCCCATCTAATAGGTTCTTTACCTAGTCTTTCAAAATACTCCTGAAAAGTTAGCTTTATACTATTAACATCTCCACCTGAAACTGCAATTTTAGCTACAGATTCAACTACCGCATACAAAGCTCCATGGAATGGACTCCACTTAGCTATATCCGGATTATATCCAAAACTCATTAAAGTAGCAGTATTTGTTTTACCATCTAATACTGGCAATTTTGCAGCCATAGCTTCTATTGGTGTATCTTGATACTTTCCTCCAAAAGGCATAAATACAGTAGAAGCACCTATTGTGCTATCAAATCTCTCTACAAGTCCTTTTTGGCTGCATACATTTAAATCCTTTAGTGTTTCAATCCACTTATTTAAAATCTCGCCGTCATTCATATTCTTGTACTGTTTGCTGCTCTCAAAATAACTATTTTCTTCTGGGGCCTTTATAACAACTTCCGTAGTTGCCCTAACTCCATTAGTGTCTAAAAATTCTCTGCTTAAATCTAAAATAAGTTTTCCCTTCCAATACATTTTAAGCTTCTCGTCATCTGTAACTTCTGCTACTGTAGTAGCTTCAAGATTTTCTTCTGATGCATATTCTATAAATTTCTTTTCATCTTCCTTTGATACAACTACAGCCATACGTTCTTGAGACTCCGATATTGCAAGTTCCGTTCCATCCAATCCTTCATATTTTTTAGGAACTAAATCCAGATTTATTTTAAGCCCGCTTGTAAGTTCTCCTATAGCTACAGAAACTCCACCTGCACCAAAATCATTACATCTTTTTATCATCTTGCTGACTTTTGATTTTCTAAAAAGTCTTTGAATTTTTCTTTCTGTAACAGGATTACCTTTTTGAACTTCAGCTCCTGAGGTAATAAGTGATGTTTCTGTATGTTTTTTAGAAGATCCAGTTGCGCCTCCACATCCGTCTCTTCCAGTTCTTCCTCCTAACAGTATTACCACATCAGAAGGTTTTGGTTCTTCCCTTTTTACATTTTCAAACGGAGCTGCGCCTATTACAGCACCTATTTCCATTCTCTTTGCCCTATAGCCTTCATCATATATTTCAGAAACCATACCCGTTGCAAGGCCTATTTGATTCCCATAAGAACTGTATCCAGAGGCTGCTCCTAAAGTTATTTTTTTCTGAGGAAGCCTTCCTTTTATAGTATCTTCTATTTTGGTTCTAGGATCACCACTTCCGGTAACTCTCATAGCTTGATACACATAGGATCTTCCAGAAAGAGGATCTCGAATTGCTCCTCCAAGACAAGTTGCCGCTCCTCCAAAAGGTTCTATTTCTGTAGGATGATTATGAGTTTCATTTTTAAACATTACGAGCCATTTTTCAGTTTTTCCATTTATATCAGCATCTACAACTACACTACAGGCATTTATTTCATCTGATTCGTCTAGATCATTTAATTTACCATCTTTTCTGAGCTTTTTCATTCCAATAATAGCTAGATCCATAAGACATTCAGTTTTTTTGTTTTCCCCATATATCTCATCTCTTAAATTCAAGTAATTTTCATAGGATTTCTTTATAGGTTTGGAAAACTTTCCGTCTTCTATGGATACATTACTTAATTCAGTAGTAAAAGTAGTATGTCTGCAGTGATCTGACCAATATGTGTCTATAACTTTAATTTCAGTTATAGTAGGATTTCTCTTTTCTTCTTTGAAATAACTTCTGCAAAAAATCAAATCTTCCAAACTCATAGCAAGACCAAGTGAATTTAAAATGTCCTCTAAATCATCATCACTTTTTTCTATGAATCCATCCAAAACTTTTACAGAAGAAGGTGCGTCTAATTTTTCACTTAAATGATCTATTTTCTCCAAAGAAGCTTCTCTGGAATCTACTGGATTTATACAATAATTTTTTATTTTCATAAATTGTTCTTTAGATATGTTTCCATAAAGCAAGTATACTTTTGAAGATTTAACCTGAGTTTTCTCACTTTGGGTTAATATTTGAATACATTGAGATGCAGAGTCAGCTCTTTGGTCATACTGACCTGGAAGATATTCTACGGCAAAAATTTTAGCATTCGTTTCAGCTTGTAATTCTTCTTCATATATTTCATCTACAGTTTTTTCTGAAAATATTATATACTTTGATCTTTCATATTCACTATCATCAATATTTTCTATATCATAACGATTTACTACTCTTATACTTTCTAAATCATGAATATTAAGGCTTTCTCTAATATCTTTCATAAGACCTTGAGCTTCTATGTCAAATCCCTTTTTCTTCTCTACAAATAGTCTTTTAACACTCATTGTACTCTCTCCTCACTACTGATTTTTTTCGAACGTTTATTGCGTTTTCATCATAATAGTTCGTAAATATTATACCATACATACATATCATTGTGAACAATCTAGGTGTAAATTATTATATTTTTCGTTAATTATATAAAAAATAACTAGCTGTTATGCTAGTTTATTTATCTTTAATGAACCTTAATTGACAGTACTTCCTTTACATTTTTGCCTAAGTTATAATGTCTATTATAGCAGCATCTATTTTGGGATACTATACCCTTAATTACATGTCCTGTAAAAGTAATTATTTCTGCCTGTTCTCCCATCTCACAATCTCTTAAACATGCACCTCTTGAAAATACCTTAATTATTTGCCCGTTATCATAATATTTCGTATTTTCCACTTCAATTAAACTTCCCCTTTTTATCATAATAATATCCTCCCCACTATACTTCCTTTATACTTTCTTTAATATAAATTGTATGTACAAACATAATAAAATATTATTTTAATTTCAAAATGCTATATGCGTGAAAGTTGAGTATTTAACAAACTATTATATAATTGAGATATCAGAAAGGTTGGTATTTATAATGAAATATTATTCGATAAAAGATGTTTCAAATGCAACAGGTCTCACATCTTATACTATAAGATATTATGAAAAGATAGGATTTTTACCATTGTTAAAAAGAGACAAAAATGGAGTTAGAATCTTTACAGAATCAGATATAAAGTATCTAGAGTGTTTGATATTTTTCAAAAAAATAGGCATGTCACTTGATGATATCAAGGAAATCATTAAAGAAGGCTGTATGATAAAAGATTTTAAAAATGGTTTAAATGTACATGATATAATTCAGAAAAGATTAAATATATTGGACACCCACATAAAATAGCATGTCAGAAACATACCTGTTTAAAGATACGTTTCTGACATGACTTATAATTAGTTATTATATTGTGCTAAAGATATAAAAGCCTCTGCTTATAAATTCATATTATATAGTGGAAACCTATGACATAGTTCAACTACTTCTTCCTTAATTTTACAAAGGTCTCTATTTCTGTTCTCTACAGTACTATTTATAAAATAAGCTATTTTCTTCATTTCCTCTTCTTTAAAGCCTCTTGTAGTTACCGCTGGAGTGCCTATTCTAATTCCACTTGTAATATTTGCCCCCAATTTATCAAAAGGAACTGCATTTTTATTTACTGTTATGCCTACTTTTTCTAGGATTTCCTCAGTGTCCTTTCCTGTTATGTTTTTATTGGTGAGATCTACTAAAAGAAGATGATTGTCGGTTCCACCGCTTACAAGTCTAAATCCATACTTTGTAAGCTCTTCTCCCAAAATTTTTGCATTTTTAACAACCTGATCTATGTATTCTTTATATTCAGTTTTTAATGCTTCACCAAAACAAACTGCCTTAGCTGCTATAATATGCATTAAAGGTCCCCCTTGTATGCCAGGAAATATAGTTTTATCAAGGTCTTTAGCATATTTTTCTTTGCAAATTATAGCTCCTCCCCTAGGTCCTCTAAGTGTCTTATGTGTAGTAGTAGTAACAAAGTCTGCATAAGGTACTGGTGACATATGCTTTCCTGCTGCAACTAGCCCTGCAATATGAGCCATATCTACCATCATATAAGCTCCAACTTCATCACATATATCTTTTATTGCCTTAAAATCTATCTCTCTTGAATAAGCACTTGCTCCAGAAACAATCATCTTAGGTTTATGTTTAAGTGCTAGTTCTCTTATCATATCATAGTCAATTCTCTCTGTTTCCTTGCTTAACCCATAGGAAACAAAATTATATAATTTTCCTGAAAAACTAACTTTACTTCCATGAGTTAAATGGCCTCCATGACTTAAATTCATTCCCATAACCGTATCCCCTGGTTTCAAAACTGACATGTAAACTGCCATGTTAGCCTGTGACCCTGAATGAGGCTGAACATTAAAGTGTTCTCCTCCAAATAGTTCTTTCATTCTCTCCTTAGCTAAATTTTCAACTTTATCAACTACAAAGCACCCTCCATAATATCTTTTTCCAGGATACCCTTCAGCATATTTATTTGTAAGAAAAGAACCCATTGCTTCCATTACAGCTTTACTAGTGAAATTTTCTGATGCAATAAGTTCTATACCATTTTCCTGTCTTCTATACTCTTCTTTAATTATTTCATAAACAGCATTGTCTCCACTTTTAAGACTACTAAAATCCATTTTATTCTCCCCTTTTTTTTAAAAATTTTCAGTATAATTACCTATAATAAAGAATTATACTGCATAGCGCTTAACTTTATTAATATATTACTTTATAAGTTGCTTTTACACAAGTATAGTTTTCGAATTGACAGTATGGGAAAAATCCACCTTCACCGACAATTTTCAACTGTCAACTAAATTGCTTTGTAAAGCTTTTATATTAAATTAAAATTTTATATGTGATAAAGTTAAATTTTTAATATTCCAGTGTTGCCATTATTGCTATAAGGTGATAGAATTTTTATGCTACATGAATGCATAGTTTATTTTTTGTATAGGGAGATTAAATATGGATATAAATAGAATAATAAATTTAGCTGCTTATGCAGGAAAAATAATGCTAAAAAGTGGAGCTGAAATATATAGGGTAGAAGAGACTATAACTAGAATATGTAAAAATTATGGCATATGTGATGTAGATGCCTTTGTAACTTTGAATGTAATTATAGTTTCAGCATCAGATGAGTATGATCAGACAATATCCATTGTAAAAAGAGTAAAACAAAGAACTTTAAACTTAGAAAAAATATCTCAAGTAAACAACGTTTCCAGACATATTAAAGATCAATGCTATACTCTAGATTCAATTGAGAACAAGTTGTCTAAAATAGATTCAGTGAAACCTTATCCTTTTAGATCAAATGTTCTATTTTCTGGAGTTGCCGTAAGTTTTCTTTGTCTAGCCTATGGAGGTAATATAGTAGATTTCATAATATCTTTTATTATAGGCTGCCTTATAAACCTAATTTCTACAGGCCTTAATTCTCTTCAGGCAAATGAATTTTTCATAAACATAATATGTGGAGCTACTGCTACCTTAATAGCACTTATGTGTACTAAACTTCATATAGCATCCCATACCAATACCATAATAATAAGTTCTATTATGCTATTAGTCCCTGGTCTTGCAATAACCAATGCTATAAGAGATACAATATCAGGAGATTTAATCTCGGGAATTTCAAGGGGACTAGAAGCTTTTTTAGTTGCAGTAGCAATTGCAGCAGGTACTGGTGTTATACTGCGATTGTGGATTATTTTGGGAGGATTTAAATTATGATAACAAGTATAATAATAAATTCTGTATATACTTTAATTGCCACCCTTGGTTTTAATATACTAGAGAATGTACGAGGTAAAAACTTAATATTTACTTCCCTAGGAGGTGGATTAACCTGGTTTGTATATTTAATTAGCTCCTCTCACATAAGTTCTTCAAATGCAGCTTGCTTTTTCATAGCTTCAGTATTTGCATCTATTTATTCTGAAATAATGGCTCGTATGTTAAAAACACCTGTAACAACTTTCGTCATAGGAGCAATTATTCCTCTAGTACCTGGAGGAGGTATGTATAACACAATGCTTCAATCTATACAGGGTGATATAAATGCTTCCCTTTCAACCGGCCTTAAAACACTGGCTACTGCAGGAACTATAGCTGTAGGTGTATTTTTTGTATCCTCTGTCTTTAAAGCTTCTTCACTTTTTAAGAAGAAATTGTTTAAGAACAGAAAATTTAAATCGCATTGTTAAATATAGCTATCTCTATTTTAAAAACATAGTGAGGGTTGATACTAAAGATTCTATTTTATCATTTTTACAGTTTGTGTCCCCTTCTTCAAAAAGACATGTTTTGGCATAATTTCGTATAATCATTCCACCCACTTTGTTAACTGCAGCTCTAACTGCTGCAATTTGTATTAAAACATCATTACAACACATATCATTTTCAATCATTTTTTCAATACCCTTTATCTGTCCCTCTATCTTCTTCAATCTAGTTTGAATTTGTTTTTTTTCTTCCAAAAATATCACCCCTAATACAATTCAGAATAATAAACCTCTTATCTTTCGCACATATAAAATTTTTTTAAACTGTGAAAGTTGAGTAAACCTATATTAAATAAAATTACATTTTTAGTTTAATGTCAATCATATTATAACCTTCAGATAAACTTTTTTATAATTTCCCCTATTGCTCCATTATTATTATCCTTTTCTGTGACATAACCTGCAGATTTTTTCAAAAATTCCCTGGCATTAGCTACAGCAATTCCAAGACCTGCTTCTTTTATCATACTTTCATCATTTTCATCATTTCCCACAGCTATACATTCATTTATAGGTATGTGATAATAATCTGCCAAGAACTTCAATCCACTCCCCTTAGAAACACCTTTACTGATTATTTCAATGTTATGTATATCTGATTTTGTAGTATCAATTTTAGATACTTTATTTATCTTTTCCCTCAACTCATTTAAATAATCTATGTCCTCATCTATTACTACTATTTTATTTATACCTGAACCATTGTTTTGTATGAACTCTTTAGAATCTTTTATAATCTTTATTTCAAGTCTAAAATCTTTATCCATATTCTCATTAAATTTATAAAACCTTCTTGTAGCATGGCTAACTCTTTCACTATATAGTATATTATCACTGTAAAAATGATAATATGTATCCTTCTTTTCTCTTAAAATGTCTATAACTTTTAAAATAGCTTCTTTGTCTAATAAATTGGATTTTATAATATTTTTATTTTCATCCAATATTATAGCCCCATTACAGCATATTACCGGCTGATTTTTAAATACTGTATCTATATAAAATCCTAATGTTACAGGAAGTCTGCCAGACGATATAACCACCTTAACACCTGATTTTATCGCTTTATGTATCATTTCTTTATTATATTTGGATATAGATTTATCATCATTTAAAAGCGTACCATCCATATCCATTGCAATGATTTTATAATTCATTGGTATCCCATCTCTCCTTTTAACTATCAAAATTTTTTTATATAATTCTTTAATTTTTATCTTATATGGTATAAACTGCAAAATACAAACATAACTTTATCTAGAATACTTTTGTCAGGTGATATAAATGAAAAAATTTTTTATGTTTTTAAGTACACTTTTAATTATAATTATTGCATTTTCAGGATGCAGTTATAAATTAGATAATTACATGTTTTCTACAAAAAAACCTAACAACTTTTATTATACCAATTTACTTGCTAAAAATCTTACTATGTCTTCCTCTTTAAAATGCATTATAGAAGAAAATAACTTTCACAATGAAACAGAACTAAAGGATGAAAATATTACAGATATAAAAAACATGTTAAAGTATCTAAATAAGACTAGTTTTATAAATAAGCCAAAAGACCTTCCACAAAAAACTGCCTACATAATTTATTTTACTTTTAATAAAGAAAAACTGGTGATAAACGTATATAACGAAAAATATCTATCAATATATCCTTGGGACGGAAATTATCCTGTAGATTATATAGATATGAGTAAAGTACCTGCTTCATTAAATTTATATTATTTGGGAAAATATATTTTCAATGAGTATTAAAGTACTTTATTATTGTATCACAGATACTAAAATACACATATATTATTAGTGTATCAATTTAATGAAAGGTGACTGTAATGTTTATTTGCCCTTATTACAGCTATGAAAGTTTTTACAGAATGCCTGAAATAGATCCTATTTCTTATATAAGGTTTTTAAATGCTAGTCCTAATTCTCCTGCAATAGATGTGTATTTAAACGATAGACGTGTCTTCAAAAATTTAACCTATAAATCTTTCTCTGATTATGTAAGTGTACCTTCAGGGGTATACGACATAAAAATATTTCCATCAGGAAATAATTTAAACCCTATTTTGGATAAAAGGTTGCGTATACCTGCTGGAAAAATATTTACTATGTCTTCTATAGGCAATTATCCAAATATGGGTTTACTACCTATAGAAGATGTAAGACGCCCTAAGATATCAGGTAAAGCTTTTATAAGATTTGTTCATCTTTCCCCAGACGCACCTAGTGTAGATGTAAAATTGCCTAATGGAAATGTATTGTTTCCAAACGTATCCTATAAAGGAGTTACCAGATATCTTCCTGTAAGCCCTGGCAAATACACCCTTGAGGTATTTACCTCTGATTCCGGTAAAAAACTTCTTCATATTCCAAATATCAGAATTATTCCAAACAGATTTTACAGCGTATATGCCGTAGGTAATGTATCACGTAATCCTAAACTTCAGGTTTTAATTCCCCTTGATGGCAACAGTTATTTACATTAAAAAAAATATATAAGCTTATATTAAATTTTTTACTCATAACTACAAAATTTTTCAGAACCACAGATAAACAGATTTCTAAGTATCAGATGGAGTTTTAACTCCATCTGATACTTATTAACAGGCTTCTTAGTGCTTCAACACTTAGAAGGCGTTATCCTTTAGAGAATATCGTTATCTAGAGATGTTTATCACACTAAAATTTAAGTTTTTATTACAGTAACATTGTAAATGACCTTTTGTTATAGTAAAATCATAGATAGGTCATCACTTAATTTTCTGTAATTATACAACATATGAGGAGTGTTAATATGAAAAAAGGAGATAAAATTGCTGCAGTATTAATTTTAATACTAATAATTGCAAGTTGTGCTGGAGTATTTATATACCGTTCATATGTAAAGGGGTCACATAAAATAGCCGTAATAAAGCAAGATGGTAAAATTATAGATACAATAGACTTAACTAAAGTAAAAAACACAAAAGAACTTACAGTAAAGTACAATAAATCTCACTATAATTTGATAGAAATAGAAAATGGTAAAATACGCATAAAAGACGCAGATTGCCCTGATAAAATTTGTGTAAAAACCGGATGGATATCCGAACCAGGTCAAAGTATTATATGTCTTCCCCATAAATTAATAATTAAACTAGAAGGAAATAATTCTAAATACGATGATATATCCAGTTAAAATTATATTTAAAATCAAGGTGTGATTAATGAATAAAACAAGGAAAATGGTTTTTTTAAGCTTTCTAACAAGCATGGCTTTAGTCATATACATAATAGAAGCTCAAGTTCCCGTTTTATTTCCCGGAATAAAGCTAGGACTTGCAAATACAATTTCCCTAGCTGCACTTATACTTATAGGATGGAAAGAAGCCTTACTAATTATGTTTTTAAGAACGCTTCTAGGATCTATGTTCGGTGGAACAATGTCTACCTTTATGTTCAGCATAGCCGGAGGAATTTTAAGTAACATAGTTATGATTTTTCTATACAAATATTTTAAAGATTCCTTAAGTCTATGGACTATAAGCATATGTGGGGCAATATTTCACAATATAGGTCAACTTTTAGTAGCTTCTATAGTAATTCAAGACTTTAGAATATACATATATCTACCAGTGCTTTTAATCTCTGCTATAATCACAGGATACTTTATAGGTTGGTGCGTGAAATTCCTAACTAATAACTTATATAAAATTCCTATGTTTAAAGATTTAAAAAATAAATAACTCCACCATAGGTATCAAGTGATTCTTAGGTTCAGGTGGAGTTTGCTTATAAGGAATACCTTTTCTCCATTTGAACCTTATTAACAGTATTCTTAGTGTCTTTAGCACTTAGAATACGTTATCCTTTAAGGGAAGAACTTATCCAGGTGCGCAGCAGTGCTTATCCTCCCTATCACAAAGTGCTATGAGGGGTGTTAGCAATGGTAGCAATCGGATAAAAAATGTGCTGCAAAATCGCAGCACATTTTTTATATTACTCTAATTATATTATTAATATCAACAAATTTAAACTTTGCTCCACTGCAATTATGAATTTGCAGCAGCTTCATTCTTGCTCTGCTGTTGTAAGTCCATACCACTTACAATAGCCTTAATAGCTCCTGTAGGACATTTAGCAAGACAGGTAGCTTCACTGCATGATGCACAAATACTTTGGTCTACTACTGCCAAATTGTTCTCTACTTTAATGGCATCATTTGGACAATTTTTAGCGCACAATCCGCATCCAAGACATCCTACACTACACGCCTTACGTACAGCTCCACCTTTGTTTCTAGAATTACAGTTAACCATTACTTTAGAACCTACAGGTCTAAATCCAAGTACCTGTTTTGGACACGCACTTACACAGGTACCACAACCTGTACATATATCTGCATCAATTATTGGAAGT
The DNA here is from genome assembly GCF_001636845.1 of Clostridium ljungdahlii. Lineage (GTDB taxonomy): Bacteria > Bacillota > Clostridia > Clostridiales > Clostridiaceae > Clostridium_B > Clostridium_B ljungdahlii_A. The sequence continues at coordinate 207,394 of NZ_LITT01000062.1, read as the reverse complement.
CCATTTGAACCCATTGCCATAGCTCCAAAAGGACAACTCTTTACACATGTCCCAAATCCTAGACATCCATATTTGCAGGCTTTAGGTCCACCTTCAAGTAAATTTGCAGCTACACAATCATGTATACCTTCATATTCAAAATTTTTAACTGCCTTTGTACAATCTCCACCACATCTTACATGTGCAACTCTAGGTTCAATAGGTGGAGCAGATTTACCAGTTAGCTTTGCTACCTGTTCTGCAACTGCTGCCTTTCCTGGTACACAAAGATTTGGTGGCACACTCTCATCTAAAACAACAGCTTCTGCATAAGCTTTACATCCTGCAAATCCACATCCTCCACATTGGCCTTTTGGAAGTACATCTTCTACTAAGTCCACAAGTGGATTTACTTCCATTGCGAATCTTTTATTTACATAGGCTAGAACAAGTCCAAATATAAGACCTATAATAGTCATTACAACTAAAACCATAATTGCAGTATTCATTTTATTAGCTCCTTTCTATAGAGAAATCATACCTGAAAAACCAAGGAAGGATAAAGCTAACATTCCTGCTAAAATAAAAGCTACTCCAAGACCTTCTAATGGTTTAGGCACATCTGCTAATCTCAATTTTTCTCTAAGACTTGCCATTAAAATTATAGCCATGGCAAACCCTAATCCAGATCCTATTGCATTAACAACACTCTGTAAAAAATTAAAGTTAGAATCGGCATTTAATATAGGTACAGCAAGTACAATACAGTTTGTAGCTATTAAAAGAAGGTATATTCCCCACATATTATATAGGGCTGGTGCCTGCTTTTTAATAATAGTCTCCAAAAGTTGTACAAAACTGGCAATAAGAAGTACAAAAACTACTGTCCTCAAGAAAGTCAAATTAAATGGTATAAGTACAAAATGATATACTACCCATGCCAATATTGAACTCATAGTAATAACAGAAGTAACAGCCATACCCATACCTACAGATGCATTTAAATTTTTAGAAACTCCAAAGAATATACAAAGTCCCAAAAACCTTGTCAAAACATAGTTATTTACAACTACTGCACTTATGAAAAGAGTAAGGTAAGATGCCATTATGCTTCACCTCCATTTGCTTTTTCTAATTTTTGCATTTTAATTTTCTCCATATGTTGGTTATAAACTTTTACTATAGCAACTAAATATCCTATAAGTATGAATCCTCCAGGTGGAAGTATCATAATCAAAGCTGGATTATATGAAGCACCAAATACATTAGCACCAAATATAGTTCCAGATCCAAATAATTCACGTATCATTCCTATTATAGTAAGTGCCAAGGTAAATCCACATCCCATTCCAAGTCCATCAAAGAAAGAAGGAACTACAGGATTTTTGGATGCAAATGTCTCTGCACGAGCAAGTATTATAGCAAATACAACTACCAATGCTAAATAAATTCCCAATTGCTTATATAATAGAGGTGCATAAGCCTGCATAACAAGTTCCACTACTGTAACTATAGTTGCTATACAAGTGATATATACAGGTACACGTACCTTAGGATTTACAACATTCTTAATTATAGAAACCACAGTATTATTACAAGTTATAACAAATAACACACAAAGCCCCATGGTAAATCCGTTTATAGCTGTACTTGTAGTTGCCAGTGCTGGACACAAACTAAGTGCAAGTACGAATATGGGGTTTTCTGCAATCAATCCTTTTTTAAATATATTCCACAAATTCTTCATAATTACTTACCTCCCGTAAACGTAGTAACTTGCCCAACAGCTTCTTTAACTCCTTTAGTTACAGCTTTTGACGTAATTGTAGCTCCTGTCATAGCTTGAATGTTTTTAGTGTTAGACTTATCTTTTACAACTGTTAATGCGTCTGCCTTTTTATCCTTAAACTGTCCCCTAAAAGAATCCTTTGAAGCATTTGCTCCAAGTCCTGGAGTTTCATTATGAGATACAATACTGAAATCTATTACTTTTCCATCTGGAGTAACAGCTACCAATAGCTCTATAGCTCCACCGTAACCTTTACTCTCTGCAGGTACAACATATGCAATTGTCTTGTTTCCTTTTTGAGCTGCATACCAATCCTTTTTACCATTTACTTTACTAAATTTATCAGCATCATTGACTAAAACTCTCATGGTATCATTTTGTATTTGAACCTGTTTTTGTGCTGCTACTGGTGATGTTATATAATAAACCGCAGCTATTATAATTCCAGATATAAAACATGTAATGGTTAAGTTCTTAGTAATTGCAAAAATACTATTTTGATCTTTATCTTTAGCCATCAAAGCTTACCTCCTTGTCCCAAATTTAACTGGCTGTGTAAACTTATCTATTAGAGGAGTAACTGCATTCATAAGCAATATTGAATAACATACGCCTTCTGGATAACCGCCTTTTAATCTTATAAGCGATGTTAGTGCACCTGCACCTAATGCAAAAATAACCTGTCCTTTAATAGTCATAGGAATTGTTACCATATCAGTAGCCATGAAGAAAGCACCTATTACAAGTCCACCTGCCATCATATGAAATACAGGATCTCCTGTAAAAAGTCCCGTAGTTCCTCCAAAAGCCCAAGTAAGTATTCCTACAGTACCAATCATTACTACTGGAATTTGCCAGTTAATATATTTTTTATATATGAGATAAAGTCCACCTAAAACAAGTAATATTGTAGAAGTTTCTCCTATACTTCCATTTCTAGTACCTAAGAACATTGCCTTGTAAAGTGCACCCTGACCTCCGAAAGTTTCAACTAATTTTGAATAACCTTGAAGCTTTAAAATTCCAAGAGGGGTTGCCGTTGTTACGGCATCTACACCACTGGCACTTAATTTTGACCATGTTGTCATTGCTACAGGCCAGGAAACCATTAGCGCAGCTCTTCCAATATGAGCTGGATTAAATATGTTCTGACCAAGTCCTCCCATTGAATGTTTAGCTATTGCTATTGCTATAAAAGATCCTATAGCTACCATATAAGGTGGAATATCAGGAGGTAAACACATAGAAAGTAAAAGTCCCGTTAAAAAAGCACTTCCATCTGTAATAGTTATAGGTTTATTTCTAACTTTTTCTACAAAGTACTCCGTAACTACAGCAGCTATAATTCCTGTTATAATTACTTCTAAAGCATGAATGCCAAAATTAAATACACCAAAAACCGCAGCTGGAGTTAGTGCTAAACAGACACTCCACATTATCTTAGAAACAGATTCATCACAACGAACATGAGGTGATGACGAAATAGTAAAAATATTTTTCTTTATCTGTGCTTCCGCCATTTATTATCACTCCTTTATTATTTTAAAACTTCTTCTTTTTCTTTCTTTTCTTTAGCCTTATCTGCTTTAGCTTTTTCCCGCGCCCCTGCAGCTTTATTTTCTGATTTTAAATATCTAATATACTGTACAATTCTTCGTTTAGCAGGACATGCATACACACAGCTGCCACATTCTACGCAATCCAAAAGATTATATTCTTCCTTAGCCTCTTGATATAAATCTTTTTGTCCAAGAATACTTAACATACTTGGATTCAAGTGCATAGGACAGGCTTTCAAGCATCTACCACATCTAATACAAGAAGATTCTTTTCCTTCATTTATATCATTTTTAGTTAAACCAAGTATTCCTGATGAACCTTTCATTATTGGAATATCTAAATTTGATTGGGCAAATCCCATCATAGGTCCACCTGAGATTATTTTAACTGGTTCCTCCTTAAATCCTCCACAAAAATCAATGGCATCTTTAAACGTAGTTCCAATTCTAACTAATATATTTTTAGGCTCTTTAATAGCACCTCCACTTATAGTTGTAACCCTCTGTATAAGTGGAATTCCTCTCTCCACTGCATCACTTATTGCTATGCATGTACCTACATTTTGAACAACCGCACCTACATCTGCAGGCAATCCACCTGATGGAACTTCTCTACCTGTCAAAACATTTATAAGCATTTTTTCAGCACCCTGAGGATACTTAGTAGGAAGACCTACTACTTGCACTTTTGTACCTGCAAAAGCTTTTTTCATAGCTTCTATAGCTTCTGGTTTATTATCTTCAATACCTACAAATGCCTTTTCCACATTGAGGATTTTCATAATTATTTGAACTCCGGCAACTATCTTGTCTGAATTTTCCAGCATAGACCTATAATCTGCAGTTAAATAAGGTTCACACTCAGCACCATTTAAAATAAAAACGTCTACTTTTTTATCTGGTGGTGGTGCAAGTTTAACATGAACAGGAAAAGTTGCACCTCCCATTCCTACAATGCCTGCCTCTCTTATTATTCCAAGCATTTCTTTTACACTTAGTTCTTTCCAATTACGTGAAGTTGGTATTCCTTCTACCCACTCATCCTTTCCATCTTTTTCAATAACTATAGCTTGACATTTTCCAAAACCAGGATGTGGGTAATCTCCTATATCTACAACCTTTCCAGAAGTAGATGCATATATATTGGCTGAAACAAAAGCATCACTCTTCGCAATAAGTTGTCCCTTTTTTACCTCATCTCCTTTTTGTACTACAGGAGATGTAGGAGCACCTATATGCTGTCTAACGGGAATAAACACCTTGTCTGGTATAGGTGCTATTTCTATAGGCTTATTAGCTGTGTACTTTTTGCTATCATCCGGGTGTACTCCACCTCGAAAACTTTTTAACACTCTTAAACACCTCTTTCAATAATTTTTACAGCATGTATATAAACGAAACTGCAAAATAAATATAAACATAATTTTTATAACAGATTATAGAATTTTCCATAATCCGTTATAAAATTATATACTATAGGAAATAATATAAAATGACAATTTATCTATTAAATGCCAGTTGACTTTAAAAGCCACTCTTATTAATTAAAGTTTGTACACAAATTACTCAATACAATATCTTTGTGATTACTGGCTTTGTATTCTCGTTTTTGCTCGTAGATCTATCAAATATTTTTATATATATCAATGATAAAATAAAAAATACTACTCCACCACCTATTTGGAACTCTCTTAAAGAATGACCTAATTTTCCACCTATCCATGTTCCTGTTAATGCACCTATAAAGATTCCAATAATCGGTAGTATATATACAATAAAGGCAGCCCATAACATATTTGCATCCTTTATTTCAAAAACAACATGTTGACCAGGTTTTGCTCCAACTGGATTTTTTGCATCTACAACTATAGCATTATCACCAGGACAAGCACCACAGCTTTTACAGTCTCCGTGCCTACTAGCTCTTACTTTTGCAACACTTTCACTTGTTTCAATTACAATACCCTCCGATTCTCTTTTCATATAACACACCTCTCTATTATTTGTTAGCGTTTTCACGGGGTTTAAACCTAAATTGTTATATTTTATATTATACCACAAATTTATAATTTTTTCTTCTGTATTATAATTTTTTTTATCTGTATCGATATCGAACAGTATTACCTTCAATGTAACTATTATGTGTTATAATAGTTTTCTAATTTTGTATGCATATTTTTCTATCTAAGTAAGTACACTAAAATATTTTAAACTATATCTATCTTACTTTTAATTATACATGTGAAAAATTTAATTAAAATAATATAGCAAAAATTATTGACACAAAAAATTAACAGTTTTTGTTGTATTTATGCTTAATTTTTTACTTTATACTTAAAACAAAGTACTTTTTTTAATATAATATTGAATATATGTTATATTTATGCATAATTATTGTATGCTAATTTTGCTGACTTAATGTATGCTAAAAGAATAACTATTGCGTTAAGTATTGATTTCAAGCGGTTTTAGGCAAATATATTTTTTAAAGTTGCATAAAAACTTATTTATTTACATATCAAAATATGATTTAATAGAGATATTAGATTTCAAAATTAGGAGATGATAATAGATATGAACATTTCTGAGAAAACTTTTTTAGAAAATGTATGCAAATATTGCATTAATAAATATACTATTTCAAATAATGGCCCTTTAATAGCCTCCCTTATATACCAAATTTGTAAACATGAAGATATGGATGTTCCTGCTATGCAAGGCATATTACGTATCTACATAAACGAAAACTATAGTAGGAGTTTTGCCCATTGTTTTAATGTATACCGAGGTGTTATTGTCGATGCTTCACTATATCAATATGCACTTGTAAACAAGCCTATAGAAAATCTTTTTCCAGTTTATATAGTAGATACTACTCCACCTCATATAGAATATACTATATATAATGAAATTAAAAAAGATTTACAAGTTAAGTTTAGTGATAAGTTTCTGGAAAATGCTTTAAAAAATATAAAAGGAAATAATACTTATCCTACAAAAAGATTCACTTTACTAGAAGACTCCAAAAAAGAAGAACTTTTTTTCTGCCGTTAAATGTACTTCAATGAGGTTTCCAAACGAAAAATCAACTTATACTTCGGATATTTTTAAGTTAGAAAGCCTATATATAGATTGTAAAATAAATATCCATAGTGATTCTAATTGAAATTTTGACTTATATATATGATATACTAACAAAATTGAAATCACACTTAAAAACTTTTTTTATAAGTCTTAGTGAAGTATTTTAGAAAATCTTAGAAGCTTATATATGTCTGAGGTACGAGTTTATATAAGCTTCTTTAGATTTTCTAAATACTGAACTTTAGACTTATAAAAAGTTTTTAGTGTGATGATTTTTGTTAGTATATGGCTGGTATAAGTAAACTTTCTACTTAGAAACCCTATAGGTACTTTAATTTAAAAAGTCCATTTCATAAATTTTTTCACTTTTATGCTATTGGAAGCCCTAAGGGGCGTACTATATATCTTTTTATCTCCTTCATATATACAAAGCATTCCTATTTTATCACCCTTGTTAATTGAATATTTTATTCTTTGAGGTTTTATAATTTTAACACTGCACTTGAATCCATTTTTTATAGGCACTATAACATTATCTTCACACTCTAACTTTAGATCTTTTTTATTTACTCTTAGCTCGAGAGCTTTATCTCCTTTAGAAAATAACTTGTTAAACTTAAAATTTTTATCAACATATTTATATATTTTTTCCGTTTCTTCCCACCTTCCCGGACAATTCAAAACTACTATTATAACATCATTTCCTTGAACTTTTGTAGATGTAACTAAACATTTTCCTGCCTTACCCGTATAACCTGTCTTAACTCCATTTGCATCTGGAATTTTCCAAAGAATTTTATTGATATTGTGATAACTTCTTGTAAATCCATTTTGTGGTCCATCCACATCTTTCGAACTAACGATTTCATTAAATAATGCATTGTTTTTAGCTATAGATGTAAGTACTGCCAGATCATAAGCTGTGGAATAATGTTCCTCTTTATCGAGTCCATGAGGTGTCTTAAAATGAGTATTTATTACTCCTATTTCGCTAGCATACTCATTCATAAGTTTTACAAACTCTTCTACACTTCCACTTACACCTTCTGAAATAGCTATAGCTGCATCATTTCCTGACCTCATCATAAGTCCATATAAAAGTTCCTTTAAAGTTATACTTTCTCCTTTTTTATAGCCTACCACAGACCCCCTTATCCCTGCTGATCTAGATGATATTTGCACTTTTTCATCTAATTTTCCATATTTTATTGCAACTAGTACTGTCATTATTTTAGTTGTACTTGCCATTGGTACTAATTCAGAAGCATTTTTTTGATACATAACTACTTTTGATTTACTATCCATAGCTATAGCACAGCGTGCATTTATATTAGGTTCTCGAAAAGATGAATTTTTATCATCTGCAAATACAGTATAACTGCAAATATTAAAAAGTATAAATGTTATTACTATATATGATAAACTCTTTTTAAATTTCATAATTTATATAGTTTATCTCCTTCCTCTCAATAGATTATTAAGTGAAAAGTGGATAATGGAGAGTAGATAGTGAATAAGGATTTTTCTCCTCTACAGTACAAAAATCTTAAATTTAGAGCTTAAGGAAATCATCCATTAACTCTCAACTCTCACTTCTTAACTCTTAGCTATATTAAATACTTTTCCCCAAAACAAATATATTACTAGTAAAACTCATTCTAAATTAGTATATAATTCACTATTAAGGTAATAATTATTAATAATAAAACCTTTTAAATAGGGGGATTTAAATATTGATTAAATTACTTATTTTAATATTATTTGTTTTGGTATTTATTCCTATACCTCTTAAAATAAAAATAAACTATATCAATAAAACCTTCTCGCTAAAAATCTATAATTTAAATGTTATAAACAAAATTAATTTAAAAAATAATAAACCCCCTCTTGAAGGAAAGAAAAAGTCCTCATTCCTCATAAATAATTTCAAAGTAAATTTGAAATCCCTTAAAAAATTAAAATTTAAACCCCGTATAAAAATTAGGGTAAAACTCATTTATGGGTTAGATGATGCAGCCTATACTGCCATAACTTATGGGCTTATACCAACATTAAGCACTTTTATATTTGCTCTAATTAAAAATATTTTTGTAGTGAAGAAAAAAGAATTACACGTAAAACCTGTTTTTAACAGTTTTTATTTTAATTTAGAAATATCAAGTATAATTTACATTAGTTTAGCTAAAATTATTTATATGTATATAAAACTATTTAAGCACAGCTAAAAGTGTAAAAAATATCCGGAGTATAACTTGATTTTTCGTTTAGAAACTCTATAATTTTAAACTTTAAAGGAGGAATTTTTATGGATAATCATCCTATAGAAAATTTATTAAAAAGCACTATGGAAAATTTAAAAGATATGATAGATGTAAATACCATAGTAGGCGATGCTGTAGAGTCAAAAGACGGTTCTCTTATAATACCAATTTCAAGGGTATCCTTTGGGTTTGCATCTGGAGGAAGCGAATTCGACGTAAACCATGAAGAGTCACCTAATCCAGAATATCCTTTTGGTGGTGGTTCAGGAGCTGGAGTTACGGTAAAACCTGTGGCTTTTTTAGTCATAAAAGGTGACTCTATAAGACTTTTATCTTTAGATCAAAATAATACCTATGATAAAATAGTAGATTCAATTCCACAGGTAATGGATGCAATAAGGGGAATGATGAATTCTAAATCTCCAAAATCCAAGCATAACTCTGATAAGAAGAAGGAAGAAGAAAAAAAAGAAGAAGAAGAATAGTCATTTCTTCTTCTTCACTTACATAATACACTATAATTTTTTGAATATACCTAAATTAATCAAGATGAAATTCCTCAATACTCGGAATTTCATTTATATTTTCAAGTCCAAAATATTTCAAGAACTCTTCTGTAGTACCATATAGTATAGGCCTCCCAGGTACACTCAATCTTCCATTTTCTTTTATCAGTTCCCTTTCAACCAAAGTTGATATTGCCCTATCACTTTTTACTCCCCTTATTTCATCTATATCTATTCTAGTTATAGGCTGTTTGTAAGCAATAATAGCCAGGGTTTCCAGGGATGCTTGAGATAGAGATTGTCTTGAGTTATTCCCAAGTAATTCTTCAACATAATAACTATTTTCCGTTTTAGTAACTAAACTGTACTTATCATCACTGTTTAAAATTTTTATTCCTCTAGATTTCTGTCTGTATTTAACTGCCATATCCTTAAGTAAATCCTTTGTACGCTTACCACTCAGTTTTATTATTGAAGCAATTTGCTTAAGAGTAAGAGGTTCACCAGATACAAACAATAATGATTCTATTATAGAAAAATATTCATCTTTTGTTAAATCCTTTTCTTGATCAATTTCGCTGCTAGTACTTTTTTCATTATTATTTCTCATTTTCGATTACCCTTTCCACGTAAATTTCATCAAAATTTTCATACTGCATTACGGATACTACTTTAAGTTTTATAAGTTCTAAAAGTGCAATAAAAGTTACAACTTTCTCTATTTTAAAAGAACATTTTTTTAAAACAACAGAAAACCTAATTTGAGGCTTAGTTTGAATAATTTCTCGTATATATAACATCTTATCCTGTAATTTAAACTTATCTAAGGATATTTCCCTGCCCATGACATTTCCATTGTTAAGTTTATTTACATAGCTATCCATAAGATGACTGTAAACCCGATACAAATCTAACATAGTAATTCCCTTTAAAAATTGTTCCGGACTTGTACCCATATTCACTTGTTCAATTATCTCTGGTTTTTTTCCAAACATTTTTTCTAAGCCTATTTCTCTCTTTTTCAAAAATTCAGATGCTGCTCTAAATTTTTTATATTGGAGAAGCTTGTCTACTAATTCTTTTCTAGGATCTTTTTCATCCTCATTATCATCTTCATTTAACTGAGTTTTAGGTAAAAGCATTTTTGATTTTATTTCTATAAGTGATGCTGCTATAACTATAAATTCAGAGGTCACATCTAAGTCCATGTCTCTCATATTATTTACGTACTGAAGATATTGTTCTGTAATCTCATATATTTTTATATCATATATGTTCATTTTATTTTTCTTTATAAGGTGAAGAAGCAGATCAAAAGGACCCTCAAAATTTTCTATTTTTATATTTAAAGACATCTAAATAATCTCTCCTAAATTTTTTACTAAATATTTTTTTCCATACTTTATCATAGAATTTAATTCAATCTTTGTCATGTAATTTAAAACTTCTCCTATAGCTTTTCCATTTTGTATTCCAATAGAACTTATGAATTTTCCATTTAAAGATGATTTATAATGATACATATTATGAACATAATTATAAATCTTATACTTAAGTTTGTCATTCCATTTTAAAAGTATAAGTCCATAGTCATTTATGCTCCTTAATATTTTATACAACTCATAATTATCCATAGCATTTAGAATTGCGCCGGTTATTTTTTGATAATTTTCTGTAAAATTTTTTATTGAAATTTTTAACTTACTATCCAAGACTGAATTTTCACCCAATATATGAGCACACTTTTTGTCTTCAAGCGCATAAAATAATCTTAAAATTCTTTTATCTGTATTATTGTAGTTTTCGTTTCCTATTTCTAATTTTTCTCTGTTAACATTAAAAATCTTCAAATTACCACACATTAAAATATTTTTTATCCACATTTTTTCCTCACATAAGAGGTATATTTCCTTCACCATTCTATCATTGCTTATCAAATTAAACACGCCTTCATTCACACAACTAATTATTTCATCCTTATCTTTTAAATCAAAACCATACCTTACTGCATACTTTACTGCTCTGAATATTCTAGTAGGATCTTCTCTATAACTATTTAAATGTATCTTTTGTAGGCTTTTATTTTTTATATCCTCCAATCCACCATAAATATCTATTAAACTTCCTGTTACTATATCATAAGCCAATGCATTAACCGTAAAGTCTCTTCTTCGCAAGTCATCGTATATGTTCGACGGATCAATTATAGGAAGTTCACCATCTCTAGCATAGTATTCTTTTCTACACCTTATTAAGTCTATATTTATCTCATTTTGAAATAACAAAGAAGCTGTTTGGAATTTATCATAATACTGAAAGCATTTAATTCCATTCAATTTACCTATAATAAAATTAGGATTTTTGTCTATACATATATCAATATCTTTTACTTTATTTCCAAGGAACGCATCTCTAACGGCCCCTCCTACTATATAAGCCTTTATACCATTACTTTTACATATAGCTTTTATTAAATTTATAATTTGTATTTGCTCTATAGTAAATGCCCTTAAAATATTCATGTCTTTCTTTCCTTTCCTGTGCTTTAGGCATCTTTGACTTGTTATTTTCCTTCAAATGCCCTAAACAAATCAACAGGAAATTCAACGAGTTTTAAAAATCCAATAACCCTAATCGAATTTCCTGTTTTCATTATACATTATATATTAAAAATATATAAACTATTGCCCTTTCTGTAAAATATTTTTTAAACTATCTTTAAAATTTCCAAATATACCTAACTTTTTTACATCCCTGTCGCTATATAAATTAACTTTTCCTAAAGCCTCTCCATTTACATATACATCACAATACCCAACTTTTTCACCTTTTTTGTATTGCTTTTTATTTTTATCTATTACACACTTATAAGTAATTTTACTTTCTTTTCCCTTTTCAACTACTACCTTTAAATCTTCCGAAGCTTTGGCGATAAAAAATCTATCTCCCGCTTTATTTAGAGGAATTTTTTCTACATTGGCTCCCTTTTTTAAAATATTCTTTCCAATGTACTTGGAAAATCCATAATTCATCATCATAGATGCATCTTTATTCCTCACCTTATATGTAGGAGATCCCATTATTACAGCCAGCATTCTTGCACCATCTCTAGTTGCAGTTGCAGATATACAGTACTTAGCAGAACTTGTAAATCCCGTTTTTAATCCATCACACCCTTTAAAAAACCTTACTAATTTATTATGGTTTACTAATTCTATAGGACTTTTTCTGCCTTCTGATATTGTCTCCATATATGTTCCAGTATATTTCAGTATCCTTGTATGCTTAAGTAACTCTCTAGACATTAATGCTATATCATAGGCTGTAGTTAAATGTCCATCTTCACTAAGTCCTGTGCAATTTTTAAAACTTGTATCTTTCATTCCAAGTTCTGCTGCTCTTTTATTCATAAGCTGTACAAATTGATCTTCACTTCCTCCTAAATATTCTGCCATAGCAACTGCTGCATCGTTGCCTGAAGCTATTCCTATTCCCTTTATTAAATCTTCCACACTTCTAACTTCTCCAGTATCTAATAACATTGAACTTCCGCCCATCTTTTTTGCATTTTCACTTACGGTTACCTTATCGGACAATGATATTCTTCCTGAATCCACTGCCTCCATAGTTAAAAGCATAGTCATTATTTTCGTAACTGAAGCAGGTTCTAATCTTTCATGAGAACCTTTCTCAAAAATTACTTTTCCACTTGCAGGCTCCATAAGCAATGCCGACCTAGCATTTATATTTAAATCTGACCCTGTATTATTTATTTCTTTTTTATCGGATTTGCTTAAAGGCTCTGCATTAACAACTGGTAACCACAACACTGTAATAAAAAATAAAATTAATATATTGCTTACTATTCTAAAAGCTCCTTGCTTTTTCCTCATTTTATTTCTCTCCTCCTTTGAGATGTATTCTTTCCTTAAGTCAAGAAAATTATCACATAAAAATAAAGGATATGATGTTAAAATTGACTTTAACAACAAATCCTTTATTTTTAAGACCAAAGTACAAAATTTAAGGAACAAATAAGGATAATTTTCTTCCTAAAGTCAGAAAATATTAAAATCATCCTTATCTGTTCTTTGTTATTTGAACTTTGTTCTTTTCATTAACTTTTAAACATTTCCTATGCCCTCGGATGAGACTTTTTATATACCTGTGCAATTTTGTTTCTTTTTATCACTGTAGAGTATATCTGAGTAGCAGATAACTCCTTATGTCCTAAAAGTTCCTGTACAGATTTAATATCCGCTCCATTTTGAAGTAAATGCACTGCAAAAGAATGCCTCAGCGTAAAAGCATTTATGTTTTTATCTATATTTGCCTCTTTTGCATAATATTTTACTATTTTCCAAAACCCCTGACGGCTCATTTGCACTCCCCTTAAATTGAGAAACAAAACATCCAAATTATATATATTTAATTTAGGCCTTATATTTAAATAATATTTCAAATATTTTACAGCCACAGAACCTATAGGCACTATCCGTTCCTCTTCTTTTAAGCTTCTACACCTTACATAAGAAAGTTTTAAATCTATATCATATATGGTTAAGCTTAAAAGCTCCATTACCTTCATTCCTGCAGCATACATAACTTCTAGCATAGCTTTATCTCTTATTCCTTTATTAGTATCTAAATTTGGTGCTTCTAGAAGCTTGTCTACCTCTTCTATAGTCAATATCTTAGGAACTTTATGTTCAACTTTTGGAATTTGATAATACAAAACCGGATTTTCATTTAGAACACCTTTTAGCATCAAATACTTATAAAAGCTTCTCAAGGATACTATATTTCTTACTATCGAGGAAATAGCTCTCCCTTCTTTTTGAAGATATTGCACATATGCCATTATAGATACAACTTCTACATTTTCTAAATTCTCTTCCCTATCTTTTATAAAATTATAAAATCTGACTATATCCCTTACATATGCATCCATTGTATTTTTACTCATGTGTTTCTTTTCTAAGGTTTCTTGATAACCTAATAAAAGTCCATCCAAAATTACCACCTACTCTTCGAGAGTTATAATTCTAAAACTTAAGAAATTCGTTAAAAACAATAGTGTAATTATATATTATGTTCATATTTTTACCGCATATACCATAGACAAATATACTATTGTCATAAGAATGAGGCTTAACAACAAAGTTATATATAACAAAGTCTATACATCTAGGTAGAAATACGCCAAAAAATACAAGTATAAAAAAGCATTTCAATGTTACTATAATAAATTGTAATTTTTTCTCATCTAAGATCATACTATCATCATCCCAAAACTTGCTGCAATAAGTTTAATCATATTTGGGGTTAAATATGCTTCCATAAAAAAGCCTATAAACATGACAGTAGTCACGAGTAAAAAACAAACAGAGTAGGATGTAAACCTAACCAAAACATTGGATTTCCATTTAAACCCAGATTTATCTTTAAATATCATAAGTGAAAATTCCATAGCAAGCACTGATGAAAATATTATACATGGTATATATATTATATTTTGTGGAAGTATACCTAAAAGTGAAATCCACATACCCTTCATTCCCATTCCACTTATTATAAAGCTCATAGCAAATCCAATGGTAAATCCCTTTATTATATCTATTATAAGTATTACTGGTATTCCTATCATTGTAAGACCCAAAAACCAAACAGCTAAAATTATTGGAATATTATTTTTTAACGTTTCTAAAAAAATAGATTTATAATTTACACTTCCTGATCCTATTGTAGTCGTAAAATTTTTAAGGTAGCTCAAAAGATCACTTTTCTCAAATCCACCCATGTATCTAACGCTATATATACCTAGTACTATCCCTGTAAATACACATAATATACTTATAACATATAACCAAAAATTGTTTTTAATGTGTCCATTTATTAAACTTGATAGTTTATTTTCCAACATAACTTTATCCCCCTTTTGTTCATCATCTTTTTATAATTTATGATTTACAAAAGAGTTATATGACTATGTTATACCATCATAAACGCACAAATGGTCTTTGCATCTATTATTTCTCCCTTTTTTATCATTTCCTTAATTTTATCCAATTTAACTTCCCGCACATTTATGAATTCATCTTCATCGCAAATATCATTTCTTCCCTTATATAAATCTTCAGCTTTGAAAAAATATATATATTCATCACAAAAACCAGGACTCGTAACTACTTTCCCCAGATATTCAAATTTTTTAGCTTTATATCCTATCTCCTCTTCCAGTTCTCTTCTTCCACAGGTTTCCATATCTTCATTTTGCTCAATTTTACCTGCTGGTATTTCAAGAAGCACTTGTTCTATAGGTTTTCTAAACTGTTCAACCATAAACAATGTATTACTGTCTTTATATGCAAGTATTGCAACTCCACCACAGTGATTTACTATTTCCCTTTTAGCTTCTCTACCATTAGGAAGTTTTACAGTATGGACATTAACATCAATAATTTTTCCTTTGTATATGTTTTCTTGCTTTATAGTTTTTTCAGCAAAATCCATATTTGCACCTCTTTATCTATTTTGTAGAATTACTACTTAAAACTTCATAAAATTAATTATTTTAATTAATTTTATACTTTACCAATCTCATTGTCAATTAAATGAAGTTAAAGCTGTTTTTCTATATTTTTTGCTAATGTTTTATAATATCTTATAATTTGTCTTAGCTCCTCTTCCTTATCTGAATCGTTTGACATTTTTTCCCTAAGCTCATTTATTCTACTTTTAATTAGATTTTGTATATTCTTTATATCTTCTAATTCTAACTCTATTTTCATGGGTTATATGCTCCTTTTAAAAAACTTCCATTCTTTAAATTAAAATGAATGGAAGATATTTTAACTTTTTAGCTTACCTTATTTTTTAATCTTAATTTATCAGCAACCATAGCTATAAACTCTGAATTTGTGGGCTTACCCTTATCGTTATGTATAGTATAACCAAAAATTTTATTTATAGTTTCCACCTGTCCTCTAGACCAAGCTACCTCTATAGCATGCCTTATAGCCCTTTCTACTCTACTTGCAGTGGTATTATATTTTTTAGCTATAGATGGATATAACTCTTTTGTAACTGCCGATAATAGTTCCATATCGTTTACTACCATAGTTATTGCCTCTCTTAAGTACATATATCCTTTTATATGTGCCGGAACACCTATTTCGTGTATTATATTAGTTATTTCCTGCTCCAAATTAGTAGGATCGTCTTTTGAAAATTTTATTTCTTCATTATCCATAATAGATACGGTTTTCTTTACTTCATCTCCGCTACTTATAACATTATTAAACATCTGTCTTATTCTCTTTGTAAATACTTCCATATTAAAAGGCTTTACTACATAATAATCTGCACCTAATGTTATAGCTCTTTGAGTTATTTTATCCTGCCCTACTGCAGACAGAACTATTACCCTTGGCATTGGACTCATATTCATATTATTTAATCGCTCTAAAACACCAAGTCCGTCAAGGTGAGGCATTATTATATCCAGTACTACTAGGTCTGGCTTTTTCTCTTCAATTAATTTAAGAGCCTCTATCCCATCCTTTGCAACTCCTGTAACTACTATATCCCTCTGATTTAAAAGATAATCATTGAGAATACTGCAAAATTCAGCATTATCATCTGCGATAATTACACTTATTTTTGATTCCTCCATACTTTTTACTCCCCCTCTTTTTAGCTAATTGCCATATGTTAGCAAATAATAAATTCGACAAAGGAATTTTAATTCCTTCTTTTTATATAAATTACATGAAAATTTTATTACGAAAAAAATTAAAAGATAGCATATTAAATGCTATCTTTAGTATCATATACTATACTATTCTTATTTTACCATATTTTTTATAATTATTTAAAACATTTTGTACTCTTTATTTTGACATTATATTTGCATCTTTGAGCATCCAGTCTATATAAATTCCATATCCTACCTGAGGCTTATTTATAAGCACATGAGTAACAGCTCCAACTAATTTGTTATTTTGTATTATAGGGCTTCCACTCATTCCCTGAACTATTCCACCAGTTTTGGCTAAAAGTCTAGGGTCCGTTACTTTTATAACCATGCTCTTGGGTCCAGGTGAACTTTGTGATAATAGTTTTTCTATTTGTATATCATAATATTCTGGCTTTTCCCCAGATATAGTTGTAAAAATCTTAGCAGGACCTTCCTTAATGTCTTTTTTTAGGCATATTTTTATGCTTTTAGAACTCTTGCATTTAAAATTTGTATTTACCTTTCCAAAAACTCCACATTCTGTATTCTTTGTTATATCTCCTAACTTCACATCTTCATTTACAAATATACCTTTTAATTCGCCAGGATTTCCCTCAAGGCCTTTCTTAATTGATACAATAGAGGCATTTACTATTTCTCCTGAGTTTATATTTAGCTTTGTGCCTGTATCTATATCGGTTATAGGATGCCCTAATGCTGCAAACATGCCACTTTTCTCATCATAGAAAGTCAAGGTACCTATTCCTGCAGTAGAATCTCTTATCCAGAGTCCTATCTTATAATTATTACCTTCTAATGCACTTACAGGTTTTACTGTTTTTTCTATATTTTTTCCATTTCTCTCTACTAATATTTTTATATTTTTTTCCTTTGCTTTATTTATTTCAGTTTGAGTTTGCTCGGCATTTTTTACATAAACATCATTTACTTTAATTATATTATCTCCTACTTGTATTCCTGCCAGTGCAGCAGGACTTGTAACTTTTCCCTTTGAAGTTTCTATATCTGAAAGAGCTACTACCAATACTCCTTTAGTATTTAGTTTTACCCCAATAGGTTCTCCACCTAAGTATACATTAGCATTACTGGCTGCAGCTGTATTAAATGCTGATTTAGCGTGAGAAACTTGAACTAAATTGGATCTTTTTCCATCATCACACAATCCATAATAGGCAGCTAACATCATAAACAGGATAGGAATGAACATCCAGCATAATCTGTGTTTAATTTTTTTACCCATGCTTTTACCTCCTGTGTTACACTGTTTTCTACATTTAAGTTGCCCTTTTAAATATCTTATTATGCTATCATATAGATGCATTTAAAGTTAATGTATTCTTCAAAAATATAAATTTTATTCAAAAAGTTAAAAGTCACCTCCTGACTTTTGGAGATAACTTCTTTAGTTTCTATTATTTAATTTTGCACTTTTTAGAATCTGCCATCCTAACAAGTTCTTTTGCATGTTCTAAAGTAAGCTTTGTAACTTTTTCCCCTCCTATCATTCTAGCTATTTCATATTCTTTTTCTGTTTTTTTCATCTTTTTAACTTTCGTATAGGTTTTATTGTTATTAATATTTTTTGAAACCCAATAATGGGTATCAGACATACACGCTATTTGAGGTAGGTGTGTAACACAAAAAACCTGATGTTTTTTAGATATAGTATACATTTTTTCAGCTACACTCTGTGCTATCCTTCCACTTATTCCTGTATCTATTTCATCAAATATAACAGATGGAATATGATCCTTATCTACAAATACAGTTTTTAATGCTAACATTATTCTTGAAAGTTCTCCTCCTGAAACTACATTTTCCAAAGGTTTTAGAGGTTCACCTGGATTAGTAGATATACAGAACTTTACTTTATCCATTCCTTTTGAAGTAAATTTATCTTCAAAATTAACTTCTATTTTAAATATACTGTGTTCAAGTCCTATGAAATTCAACTCATCTTTTATATTTTTTTCTAAAACATGAGCTGTTTTACATCGAATTTCATGAAGCTTTTTACTTTTAATTTTAAGTAAATTCTCTAATTTTATTTTTTCCGAATTTAAATTTTTTATTATATCAGAGGCATTTTTCATTTCCTCATATTGAGTTTTTATCTTATCTCTATAATCTAATATATCCTTTATAGTATTACCATATTTTTTTTTTAAACCATTTATCTGATATATTCTATTATTTATATATTCCAATTCGTTTTTATCACAATAAACACTATCTTTCATATTTCTTATTTCATCTATATTACCTTCTATAGCATAATATATATTTTCAAGTGAAGTGCACATATCTCCTATTTGAGGCATAATATCTTTTATGGAATTCAACTGTTTTAAAACTATTCCAAAATTATCATATATAGAATTTTTTTCTTCTTCTCCACTATAAAGGGTTATATAGCATTTGTTTATTACATTGTTTATTTTTTCAGCATTAGATAAAACATTAAACTTTTTATCCAGTTCTTTTTCTTCCGTTTCTTTTAAATCTGCTGAATTTATTTCATTTATCTGATACTTTAAAAAATCTATTAATTTTTCCCTGTCTTCACTTTTCCCTGAAAGTTCATATATTTTATCTTTTATATTATTTAAATTCTGATAACTTTTTTTATATTCTTCCATTATATCAGAAATAAAATTTTCACCATAATAGTCTAAATAATCTATGTGGTTTTGCTCTGAAAGTAAATTTTGATTATCATGTTGGCCGTGTATATCAAGCAGTGTACTACTTATATCTCTTAAATCAGACAATAAAATAGATTTACCATTTATCTTTGCTACAGTTCTTCCCGATTGAAAAGATTCTCTGCTTATTATTACTAAATCTTCTTCCAATTTCATATCTTTTTCTTCTAAAATTTCAAAAGTTTTTGGATTTTCTATAGTAAAAACTGCTTCTACAAAAGTTTTATTTTCCCCTGTTCTTATCAAATTCTTATTAAATTTTCCTCCGAGTACATAGTTTATTGCATCAATCAATATAGATTTACCTGCTCCAGTTTCACCAGAAAATACATTAAAACCTGATTCAAAGGATATAGTCAACTTTTCTATAAGTGCAAAATTTTTTATATTCAATTGAAGCAGCATAAAATAGCCTCCTACTCAGAAATCATTTTCTTCATTCTTTGAGTTATTATGTGAGCATTTTCCACGTCTCTAGTCATTACAAATATAGTGTTATCGCCAGCTATACTTCCAGCTATTCCACCAAAATTTAAAGAATCTATGGCTTCAGCTGCTGCAGAAGCAGACCCTGAAATTGTTTTTACTATTATGAAATTATTTATATTTTCTACACTTGTTACAGTTTGAGAAAATATATTTACAAGTTTATTAGATAAGAAATTTTTCGTATGTGAAATAGTTGCATATTTATATTTTCCACTATCAGATAATACTTTTATAAGTTTTAATTCTTTTATATCTCTTGAAACTGTAGCTTGTGTTACATTCATACCGCTTTTTTTAAGTCTATCAGCTAATTCTTCCTGAGTTTCAATATCATTTGAATTTATAATTTCAAGTATCTTGGCATGTCTAGTTACCTTCATATACTTCACCTTCTTTTGCCTTAAAATTAATTTTATCTTTTAACGTGTCAAAATAATTATTATCATCAAATTTTATAAATTTTCTTTTATTTTTAGATCTTCTTACTTCTATGGTATTTAGCCCATTTACTTCAATCCATTCCTGACCATCTATTGATAAAAATATATTTTTCAAATTTTTTCTAACTGCTATAGTTATACGGCATTTATTGTCCAGCACAATAGTTCTAGATGTTAAAAACTGCGAATACATAGGAGTAAGGCATAATATATCTAAAGATGGATATATTATAGGTCCCCCTGCAGAAAGGTTATATCCTGTAGATCCTGTAGATGTAGATACAATAATACCATCACCACTAAATGTATTGTAAAAGTTCTCATTTATATAAACATCATATCTCTGTATTCTTGACTTAATTCCCTTGTATAATACTACATCATTTAATCCATCATATGCCTTTGGTCCATTTCCATCATCATAGATACATTGAATCATATTCCTCTCTTCAATTACATAATCTCCATTAAATAATTTTTTGAGTGCGTTCTCTATACTGTTTACCTCAACCTGTGCCAAGAAGCCTAAATGCCCTATGTTTACTCCCAGTATAGGTGTATTTGAATCAAGTATATGTTTTGATGTGTTTAATATAGTACCATCCCCTCCTAATACTATAATTACATCTAACTTAGTGCTTTCATCCTTATCTAATCCATCACAATTTTCATATACTTTTACTTTTACACTTTTATCTATACTATATATTGTTTTTTTTATGAAATTTAACATTTTTTTATCTGGATCTTTTGTTGTATTAACGTTAATTCCTATATTTTTCATAGTTCCTCCCCATTTAGTTCACAATGAGATGAGTTTACTATGTTTATTATATCTTCATCTATGAACGACTCCTTAAAATCACTTTTCTTAGTAAAATACACTAAATACTCTATATTTCCTTCCGGACCCTTTACAGGAGAATAACTCAATGAAATTATTTTTAAATTCTTTTCTCTCAAAAAAGTTATAATTTCATTTATTACATCTATGTGAGTAGATTTTTCCCTTACTACACCTTTTTTTCCTACCCTTTCTCTTCCAGCTTCAAATTGTGGCTTTATAAGCGCCATTATACTGCCATTTTCTTTCAGTAAGTTACTAACTACAGGTACAACTTTTTTTAAAGATATAAAGGAAACATCTATACTTGCAAAATCTGCATATTCACCTATATCCTCAGGCGTTACATACCTTATATTTGTTCTTTCCATACAAACCACTCTATCATCTATCCTGAGTTTCCAAGCAAACTGCCCATATCCTACATCTATTGAAAATACTTTTTTAGCTCCATTTTGAAGCATACAATCTGTAAACCCACCTGTAGATGCACCTATATCCATGCATACTTTATCCTTTAAGTTAATATTAAATTCTTTTACAGCTTTTTGTAATTTCAATCCTCCCCTACTTACAAAAGGAAGTTTTTCTCCTCTAAATTCTATATCTGAACTTTTTTTTATCTTCTGTCCACATTTATCTATTCTCTGTCCATTAATAAATATTTCTCCAGCCATAATACTGGCTTTAGCCCTCTCTCTAGATTGAAAAATGCCCTTCTCTACTAAAAGTACGTCCAATCTTTCCTTTGGTTCTGACATAATAAACTACCTCACTATTAAAATATATGACTTACCTCTGCTGCTTTAAGTACACTATTTACGATACCTTTAGGATCCAAGCCATACAGCTTATACAAAATATCCGATTTCCCATGTTGTATAAACTTATCATCAAACCCTAAATTTACTACTTTTACCTTTTTATTTAATTTATTTACATATTCTAATATATAGGACCCTAATCCTCCTCTTATTACATTGTCTTCAACAGTAACGATAGTTACATTTTCTTCAACTAACCTGTTTAACATTGCCTTGTCCAGTGGCTTAATGAAGCATGCACTTATAATCCTCACATCTATACCTTTTTCTTTAAGTTTTTTTCCTGCTAACACTGCATTTTGCACCATTTTCCCCTGAGCAATTATTGCTACACTGCCTTCATTTGAAATACAGTCCCACTTTCCAAGTTTAAAATTTTCTACGGGATTAAGACATACACTATCTCCTCCCCTTGGATACCTTATAGCTACAGGAAAACTCTGGCCTAGTGCCCATTTTAACATATATGGAAGCTCATCTATACATTTAGGAGACATAAGCGTCATATGTGGCATTTCCGTTAAATAAGATAAATCAAATATTCCCTGATGTGTCTCCCCATCTTCTCCTACAATTCCAGCTCTATCTACAGCAAAAACCACGGGAAGCTCTTGCATACATACATCATGAATAAGTTGATCATAGGCTCTTTGAAGAAAAGTAGAGTAAACTGCAAATACAGGTTTTAAATTTGCCTGTGCCATTCCAGCTGCCAGAGTTACAGCATGCTGTTCTGCTATTCCTACATCAAAAAACCTTTCAGGAAACTTCTCAGAAAAATTCTTAAGGCCTGTTCCATCCCTCATGGCTGCAGTTATAGCCACTATCCTATTGTCTTTTTCTGCCAGCTTTACTATTTCATTTCCAAAGGCCTTGGAATAAGTATTTGAGGAACTAGCATCCAATTCACCATTGGCACAATTGAAAGGCCCTATTCCATGAAATTTACCTGGATTTTTTTCTGCAAATTCATATCCTTTTCCCTTTTTGGTTATTATATGTATAATAACTGGACCTTGTATGTCTTTGGCAGAAGTGAGCACGTCTGTAAGTTCTTTTATATTATGACCATCTATTGGCCCTAAATATTTAATTCCCATATCTTCAAAAAACATTCCAGGCACTACCATTTGCTTTATTCCATTTTTTACCTTCTCGAGGTATTTTGCCATTCCTGTTCCTATATTCGGTATCTTTTTTAACTTAGCTTCTACATCTGCCTTAAATTTATTGTACTTAGGATCCATTCTAAGTCTATTCAAATATTTAGATACTCCGCCTACATTTTTTCCTATGGACATTTGATTATCATTTAATATTATTATAAGCTTTGTCTTTCTATAACCCACATCATTTAGAGCCTCTAGTGCCATACCTCCAGTAAGTGCTCCATCTCCTATAACTGCAACCACATTATATTTCTCGTGCTTTAAATCTCTAGCCCTGGCCATTCCAAGTGCTGCAGATATTGAAGTACTACTGTGACCTGTTTCAAAAAAATCGTATATACTTTCGCACCTTTTAGGAAATCCACTTAATCCTCCAAATTGTCTTAAAGTATCAAATTTATCCTTTCTTCCCGTAAGGATTTTATGCACATAAGCTTGATGTCCCACATCCCATATAAGTTTATCATAATTCAAATCAAATACACTAAATAAACTCAAAGTGAGCTCCACAACCCCTAAGTTAGACGCCAAATGACCTCCTGTCTTAGATACTTTGTCTATTAAAAATTTTCTAATTTCTCTAGCTAGCTTTTTTTTCTCATTTAAAGACATCTTCTTTACGTCATTTATATCTTTATAATTATCTAATAAATTACTCATCATTATCTATCCCTTTAACAAAGTAGTTTTAAAATTTTTAGCACAACTTGAACTTCACTTTTCTCTATTTAATAAAAATGATGTCAATTCTTTTAGATAAGAAGTATCTCCACTCATCCCATTCAGTACTTCTATGCATTCACTTGTAATTGAATTACACATTTCTTTGCATTTATTTATTCCATAAGTACTTATAAATGTAGTTTTGTTATTATTTAGATCACTTTTTACCTTTTTACCTAAAAGAACAGTATCTCCTGTTAAATCCAATATATCATCCTTTATTTGAAATGCCAATCCTAACTTTTCTCCATAATAGCTTAATTTATCTATTTCAGCTTTACTTGCTCCCGCATATACTGCTGCAGATATTATAGATCCTTTTATGAGTGCTCCCGTTTTTTTGCTGTGCATATAATAAAGTTGGTCTATAGGTATCTTAGTGTTTTCACTTAAAATATCCACCGTCTGGCCGCCAACCATTCCATCAGCTCCTGCACTTTCAGAAATAATACTACAAGCTCTTATAGCGTTATCGTTTTTTCCAATACAGTGTCTAAACATCAAACTCATTGCTTCATTTAAAAGTCCGTCTCCAGCAAGTACAGCAATAGCTTCTCCAAATACCTTATGATTTGTAGGTTTACCCCTTCTTAAATCATCATTGTCCATAGCAGGTAAATCATCATGAATTAAGGAATAAGTGTGTATCATTTCAATAGCTGCTGCTATATCCATAACCTCATTACAATCTGCCTTATAAAGTTTATAGGTCAAAAGAAATAGCAGAGGTCTTATCCTCTTTCCTCCTG
Source organism: Clostridium ljungdahlii (assembly GCF_001636845.1). Lineage (GTDB taxonomy): Bacteria > Bacillota > Clostridia > Clostridiales > Clostridiaceae > Clostridium_B > Clostridium_B ljungdahlii_A. The sequence goes on along the minus strand of NZ_LITT01000062.1, from coordinate 182,514 downwards.
CATCTAAGCTATACTGCATAGCTTCATATACTCTTTTATTATAAGATCCTTTTCCCTCCATATAGTCATGGAGGTATTTATTCAATTCCTCTCTTAATGTTTCAATTACACCTTTAATCTCCATAATACATTCTCCATTCTATGTAAATAGCCTTATTAATTAAGCATATTATCCTCAAGGTTTAATATTAAAATCTTTTTCTCCTTCTTCAGTGAGAATCTTTATTTTTCCTTCTGCATCATTTAATATCTTATATAATTTATTACACAATTTTACTCCTTCTTCGTAACTCTTCATACTGTCTTGTAAGGATAATTCTCTATTATCCATAGAATCTACTATACTTTCTAATTTTTCCATTATATTTTCATAACTTTCCGTTTTTCTAGGCATACGAATACCTCTTTTCTAATAATGAATTAGCTTAAATTTAGAAGTTCCATCTTTCATAGTTACTTTGATCTTATCTTTTTTATTGAGTTCTTCAATGGAGTTTATTCCATTATTCTCATCATCTTCTATTATAGAGTATCCCCTATTTAAAATATTTAATGGATTATGGGCAGAAAGCAGTGCATTTATCTTTGCTAATTTTTCTTTTTTCTCGTTGATTTTAACATTTAATTTGAAGTTTAAGAGTTCTTTGAGTTTATCCACATTACTATACTGATTTGCTACATATATAAGGGGACTGTTTAAATCTAAAGCTTTTTTCAAAAAATTAAGTCTATTCTTTTCGTCTTTTATTTTATCCTTAGCACAAGTGTAAAGTCTATTTTTATAATTATTGAGTTTTTGTAAGGTTTCTTCCAAGTTAAAAACTGCAATTTCTGCTGCCGCAGAAGGTGTAGGTGCTCTTCTGTCAGATACAAAATCCACTATAGTATAGTCAATCTCATGTCCAACTCCTGTTATTATAGGCTTCTTTGAGCTATAAATTGCCTCTGCTAACTTTTCATCATTAAAGCACCAAAGTTCTTCTATGGAACCTCCTCCTCTTGCTATAATTATAAGTTCTACATCTTCTATAGAATTTAATACTTCAATTCCCTTTATCACATCACTGCTAGCATTTGCCCCCTGAACTAGTGATGGATAAATTAAAAGTTCTACATTTTTGTTTCTTCTTTTAGTTACATTTATTATATCCTTAACTGCAGCTCCTGTAGAAGAAGTAATTACACCTATTTTCTTGGCATAAGTAGGTATTTTTCTTTTATGTGATTCATCAAACAATCCTTTCTGTTCTAATTTTACTTTTAATTTTTCAAAAGCTAAATACAGCTCCCCCATACCATCTGGTTTCATTTCACTACAATAAAGCTGATATAGTCCTTCCTTTTCATATAAAGACACTCTTCCTTTAACTATTACTTTCATACCATCCTCAGGTATAAAATTTAAATTCCCAGCATCTCCTCTAAACATAATGCAATTTATCTTACTAAATTTATCTTTTAGGGAAAAATATATATGTCCACTTGTATGTAATTTCAAATTAGATACTTCTCCTTTAATAGAACAATTAGCAAGTATAAAATCATTATCCAAAGTCTTTTTTATATAATTGTTAATATCAGACACAGTTAATGTTTTAATATACATATTATTTAACCCCTCATATTCAATTCATAATTACTGTTTACTTACGCTCTTGTCTTTTATCATATTTCCAAGCACACCATTTATAAATGGCGCAGACTTCTCGGAAGAATACTTTTTAGCAAGTTCTATAGCTTCATTTATAGATACCTTTTCAGGAATATCCTGTTCATATAAAAATTCATATGTACAAATTCTTAATATTGCAGCATCAACTTTTGGCAGTCTGTTTAATGTCCAATTTCTAAGATATTTTTCAATTTCCTTATCCAAACTATCCTTATTCTCTTCTATTCCCTTTACAACCCTTTTTACATATTCCATATCAACGTTTTTTAGTTTGTCAATATTTTCACTGTAAACTTCCTCGGCACCATCAGTTTCTTTGCTCTCATTTTTTTTTTCTAAGTTATCTTCTAAGTTTGCCAAAACACTTCTAAAATCTTCTCTATTTATACTCATTTCAAATAATAATTTCATTATCAACTCTCTGGATTTTTTTCTATTCATACTTTCCTCCTACTTGGATATATACTCTTCTAGAAATAATTATTGTCATTTCAGATATAATTATACTTAAACTAATACACTAGTTCAAGTATACAAACATATCTTTAAATAGAAACACCCTCTGAATCCAGAGGGTGCATACTATTGCTCTTCTTCTATATTATCATTGCTCTCTTCTGTTTTAGGAATCATAACATTTTGCACATGTATGTTTATAGCTGAAACATCTAAGCCTGTCATAGATTGAACTGCTCTCTTTACATTTTCCTGAACTTTAAGTGCTACATCAGGAATTCTTACTCCGTATTCTACTACTACATATAAATCTATAGCTGCATTATTTTCTCCTACACTCACTTTAACACCTTTAGATAAGTTTTTCTTTCCTGTAAGTATTTGAGTAATTCCACCTACAAGACTAGCACTCATACCAACTATACCTTTTATTTCAGTAGTAGCAAGACCTGCAATTACACCTACAACCTCATCAGATATTTTTACAATACCCATATCAATTTCGTTATTCGTATTTTCCTCCATTGTTTCACCTCCTAGATTTTCACATCATCGAAAGACCCACATTACATACATTATATCAAATGGATATTTTTTTTACAATTAATTTATTTATGTAATTGCTCCACTTTGTTTTAACCTTGTTTTACCTCGATTTCAACTTCCTGAATGTTTGAAATACTCATAACTACGTCTTTTATCTGTCTTGTATCCTTGTCTTCCAATTTATTCTTACCTTTAACTATTACCCTTGCCTTGTTGTCTTCTATAGAACATATAGCATCTTCATATCCCTTGCTTTTTAGAGTATTTTCTATTTTCAATTCATAATTCGTATTCATAGCTAATGCAGTATACTTTTTTTCCGCATCAGAACGATTTGGGTCAGAAACATTTTTGTCATCTATAAGACTTTTTAAAGTTTGAAGAGTTTCTGCATTTTTCTGATCCCTTGTAAGCCGCGTCTCCTCAAAAAATTGCGATTGTTCACTTTTAGATTGAGTACTTTTTGCTTGAGTACTCTTATCCTGTGAACTCTTATTATCGCTGCTATTAAAAGATACTGCACTTTTACCGCTTCCATTGTCCACACCATTTACATAATTTATAGGACTGTTTAATTTTGTAGCAACTACTCCCACGCAAACAATTAAAGCTAAAAGAGTCACAATAATTACAGCTTGTTTTTTATTCATTTTAACTCCCCCCATTTATCTTCTAAAGAATTATATGCTAAAAAATATACTTATATACTACTTTTTCATAGGATATACATTTACCTTATCTTCTGATATCCCAAACAAATCCGTTATAGCTTTTGATATTCTGAGTTCAGTTATTTTGTTTTCAGCTCCTTCAGCTACAACACATACACCTGAAACTTTAGGATTGTATGTCTTAACTATAAGCGGCTGCGATTTGCTGCCATCATTTGTAACGACTACCGTGCTTCCATTGTTTTTTTGGGTAGTATTTCTTGTACCACCTTCAGTATCCTTTTCTTCTGTATTATTAGTTGAATCAGTTATATTCACTGCCGGTACACTCTCTTCCCCACTTTCAAAGCTAATCATTACTTCCACTTTACCTACCCCATCCATTTTTTCCAAAGTATTTTTTAGATCTTCCTGCATTGATTTTTCATAATCTTCAGTCTTACTTTGTTCGGGAGATGTAGAACCCTGCTGTTTATTACTGTTACTACTGCCATCATTTAAATTTTTAGAAGTATTTACGCTGCCTTCATTATTGTAGCTTTTAAAAAAACTTATTGTAACAATTATAAGTACTCCTATCAAAAATAATACAGCCAAATTGAAAATATTTTTTTTGTCATTAGATACCTTTTTATTATTGAAAAGTTCTTTTAACCACTTTTTTAAATTCATAATACTAACTCCTCCAACTAAGAATTTACATGTATAATATTTTTAGATACATTTAATTCCTGGCTTAAATAAGTTTTTAATTTTACATTTTTATCGTCATCTCCAGAATCCAAATTGCTGACGGAAGTACTTTTGGTATTTATATCAACCTTTTTTATTTTTTCCACACTTCCATCTTTGACTTGAACATTTACATTTTTTATACATACACTATTATTTTGTTCATCATAACTTGCATCTATTTTTACTTTATAACTTTCATCTGGATATTTTTCTTCAAGACTTTTTTCACACTTAGTTTCAAGATTCATTTTAAAAGTTTCAATAGTATCTTCCATACTCTTTTTCTTGTAATCATTAAATTCGTCTAATTGATTTTTACTGTTAAATCCCTTTTCAAAGCTCTCTATAGCCTTTTCAGTATATTGATTTATATCAAAATCTTTATTGAATATTTTCACTACTGGATTAATGAAAACTGTAATCAAAATGAGCCCCAATACAAATTTGCAATATTTTTTCATACTATTATCGGGAAGTATCATTTCTATAGCTGTAATAAAAAATAGTGCAGTGCATATATTTATCAGCCACTCCTTTAAAGATTGAAGCATATTGTATTCCTCTCTTTCACATTGTAATTTTTCCTGCTGCAGCTATTATACATATCATTATGAAAAACATAACGGATACACATATGAGACACGCCATTATAAGTACAATGGAGCTTCCTGCAGAGTTTATACAGTTTACAAGCCTTCCATCGCTTATAGGTTCTATTAGAGCTGCAGTAAGTTTATATGCTACTACAATAATTAAAAGTTTTATTACTGGAAACAGCAGTATTGCTACAATTATTACAAGTCCCAAGCTGCTTAACGCATTTTTTAGTAAAATAGAATATCCTGCTACAGTAGATATGGCATCTGAAAGACTTTTCCCAACTATGGGCACAAAATTGTCCACTGCAAATTTAGCAGTTTTTGCTGTAACTTCATCAATAGTTTTAGAGGTTATCCCTCTTACAGTTATAATTCCTATAAATACAGTCATTATAATTCCCTGTGCCCAAAGTGCTACCTGATTTAGGAGCTTGGTAAGTTTATCTATTTTATATTCAGAAGATAAATTATTTACAAACTGAAGTACAAAAGACATGGATATTATAGGAATTATTACATCCATAAACAAATTGGCACTTATAGTTATAGCACCTATTACAATAGGATCCATAATTGATGCTTCTACAAATCCTCCAACTGCAGCCACCAAAGTTATAAGTATAGGTATTAAAGCGACCATAAAATCGGTCATTTCTTTTATAGTAGATCTAGCAATATCCACACTTATATAAAAACTTCTGGCCATTATTATTATTATTAGTGAGTAACATGCAAAGTAGGCTATATTAGATAACTGTTCTCCATTAAAAGCTCTCTGCAAATTAGTAAGTAATGCACATATAAGTGAAATTACTATCAAAAGTACTAAAAGTTTTAATGAGGCTGCTACTTCTCTCACCCCATACATTGCAAGTGCAGGTATAATTTTTTTAAAAGATGTATTTCCTGACCCAGTTTTTAGAAAATCTTTCACATAATCTCTTACATCTATGTCTTTAAGGACCTCATTTTTTGTCTTCATATTAGTTATATAGTCATAAAACTTTTCTATCTGCTCTTTTTCAGATTCGCTTTGTTTATTTTGAATTTTATTATATTTGTCATCCTGTACACTACCGTCATTACTATTTTCTATTTTAATTTGATTCTGCACATTTGTTTCTCCGCTGCTGGTGTCAAAAGCTTGTACATTAAAACCTATTAATAAAACTATAACTAAACCCAATATAATCTTTTTCATATTAACACCTACATAATCTTTAAAATTGACTGAAGAACAGCCATAAGTATAGGAATTGCAAGTACTAAAATTAATATTTTACCTGCAAATTCAACCTTTGCTCCTAAATTTCCTTGTCCAGCATCCTTACATATTTCACTGCAAAAAGAAGCTAAATATGCAATAGCAATTATTTTAAATACAGTGGTTAAATAAATGAAATCTATATTTGCCTTAGCAGCTAATTGCTGAATAAATTGAAGTACTGCCGTTATCTTTGCTATCATAAATAGGAATATAATTATTCCTGCAGCTATACTTATATAAACTGCTATGTCATCTCTCTTTCCTTTAAACAGAAGTACTAAAAACAGTGCTATAAAAGCAAACGCTACTACCTTAATTATCTCCATAACTTTCTCCTAAAGTTGGAACATAGTTCTGACTGTAGTAAATAATTTATTTACTAGGTTAATTACCATCATGAGGACAATTAAAATTCCTGCTAAATTGGTCACCACTGCATAATCACCTTTCCCACTGGCTTCTAAAACTTTGTTTATGAGTATAACAATCATACCCACTCCTGCTATTTTAAAAATTAAGCTTATGTCCATCATTTAATTATCTCTCCCTTTCATTTCTTATAAGAAATTTAATTAATGTGTACCTGCAGTTTAGACTAAAATTATCACCACCACTGCACCTAAAGAAAATCCCAGACATCTGTACATTTTTAAATTTTTATTCATTGAAATTTCTGAAATTTCAATTTGTTTTTTTATATTTTCTAGGGCTAGAGAAAACATTCTTTTCTGTCCTTCTATATCTGATTCTCCAAGTGTTTTAGATAAATCTATTAATGTACCTATATCTTCATTTTTCAAATTTAGGATATCTTTTTTCTTTTCAAATATCACATTAAAAGCCTCATATACACTGTCAACAGAATTCTCCTTTAACATATGAGATATTTCTTCAAGCACATCTTTAATAGGATTTACACTTTTAGATGCTGTATTTAAAATAGCTTCTGGCAGTGGAGTATGTGTGTATATTATTTCATTTTGAAGTTGATTGATGCATCTTTGTACTTCTCTCAATTGCTTAACTCTGCATTTCAAATTTTCTCCCCATATAAATCCAATTCCAGTGGAACCACATATTGTCATAATGCATCCTAAAAGCTTTAACATTTTATCCCCTCCATATTATTGAACTTTTTGGGAAATCATATATATATTCTATTGTTCCTGCACCCTTTCTATTGCTAAGTACTACAGCCCTATTAAATACCTTATTTTCAACTATTTCTTTAAAAACAGGTCTATTATATAAATCCTCTATTCCGTAACCGTGAATAGTTATAATTAGACTTATTCCTGAATTTAAAGCAGTCACAATACTATCCATATCCTTGTAAGTTCCTATTTCATCACAAACTATAACTTCTGGTGACATGCTTCTTATAGCCATTATTATTCCCTGACTTTTAGAGCATCCATCTAATATATCTGTTCTGATGCCAACATTTAACTGTGGAACTCCGTTAAAACAAGCTCCTATTTCACTTCTTTCGTCTATAACAGATACTTTCTTTCCCGTAAGTCCTATGTCTTTAACACCTTGGGAAATATTTCTTACAATATCTCTTACTAAAGTGGTTTTTCCACACTTAGGAGGTGAAATTATTATGGTATTTATTATTTCATTTCCTTTTGAAATGAATTTCATAATTGAATCCGAACAATTAGCCACTTCCCTACATATTCTGATATTTAAAGATGCGATATCTTTTATGGTTTTAACTTCATCTTTCTCCATAACACATCTTCCACATATTCCTACTCTATGTCCACCTTTAATGGTTATATATCCCTGTTTAATTTCTTCTTCAAAAGCATATATAGAATAATTACTCATCCTTTTGATTATTGTCTTTATATCTTCTAATTTAGGAATATATTTGCATACAATTTCCCTTTCACCTAACTGAAGTATCAAAGGTCTATCCGCCCTTATCCTTATTTCTTGTAAATTAGGGGATTCTATTAAATCACCTAGGGCAACTTTTAAATTTTCAGGTATAATGTTTAAAATTTCTTTAGTATCTATCTCTCTCATCTCCTTTATTACTTTATATTAATTCCTATTTTGATTATGTAAAAATTATTCCACATAAATAGAAATAAAATAAAAAAATCCTATCGAAGTTATAAACTTCAATAGGATTTAAAACTGTTTATCCGATGACTACCTGCTCTAATACTTCCACGCACACAGCGAAAGCGACTATCACCAAATCAAAGATTTGGGATATCTGCTTTTCTCCAAGTGGAAGTAAAGAGCAGCTACGTCCCTGGATAACGATTTTCCCTAAAGGATAACGCCTTCTAAGTGCTGAAGCACTAAGAAGCCTGTTAATAAGCATCAGGTGGAGTCAAAACTCCATCTGATGCCAAGAACTCTGTTTATTTACTTTTCTTAAGTTCATCCTTAATAGGAATACTACTATGGCAATTTGGACACGTTAATTCTTCTCGTTGTTCTAATATATCCTTATCTACATATACGGTATCATTGCAATTTGGACACTGTATTTCAGTAAAGTTTTCTCCTTCATCCTTACACTTACAGATTTCATAATCATCATCATATAAGTTGTCTTGTAAATCCGCTAAATCTTCATCCATGGCATCCACATAATCTTCCATATCTTTTTGAGCTCTGGACATATCGTCAATTTCTTCTGCCATGCTTTTAAGTACATTAACAATCTCTATTAGCATTTTTCCCTCATTAGTACTTTTATCAATTTTTAGTCCATCTACTAGACCATTTAGATAGGATACTTTAGATATAATAGAATTCACAATACCACATCCTTAAAGTTATTTTACCATTAGTATTGGCTAAACTCTTTCCATATATTCTCCGGTTCTAGTGTCAATTCTTATAGTTTCTCCCTCATTTACAAATATAGGGACTTGAACAACAGCCCCTGTCTCAAGAGTAGCTGGTTTTAATACGTTAGTAGCAGTATTTCCCTTAACTCCTGGTTCAGTATGAGTTATCTGAAGTTCAACAAAATTCGGAGCTTCAACGGAAAATGCTTCACCTTTATAAAACTTAATTATAGCAAACATATTTTCCTTTAAAAACTTTATTGCATCCTCTACCTTTTCATATTCCAGTGGAATTTGCTCAAATGTTTCCTGATCCATAAAATAATACAATTCTCCATCTGAATATAAATACTGCATTTCTTTTCTTTCTATAACTGCCTCCTGCAATTTTGCAGTTGGATTAAAAGTAGTATCAGTAACTGATCCTGTTATAACATTTCTAAGCTTTGTCCTTACAAATGCTGCCCCTTTTCCTGGTTTTACATGAAGGAAATCCAGTACTGTGTACACTTGTCCATCTTGTTCAAAAGTAGTTCCCTTTCTTAAATCTCCTGCTGATATCATTATATACATACCGTTATGTAAACTCTTCTCTTAATTAAATTTGTCTAAGATTTTAAGCTTACTTTCCCATTCATAGTGCCCGATTTCGCTATAAGCTACTTTCGCTTGGTCACACACTCCAAGGACGTAAATTCGGATATAACTAACCCTATATTTCAACACTTTTAAAAGCAGTGTTGGCTTAACGGTTTTAACCCCTTTCTTATTCTTATTCGACCTAGTTTTGATTTTTATCTAATTTTTCATAGAACTTTCTTTTATATATTTAATATTATATAAAATAATATCTTATCTAATTAAAATAATTACTATGGACTTAATCTATACATATTAAATTCTTAGGTGATCTAGATAAGGTCTCTCCTCCATTTTCAGTTACCATTACCAAATCCTCTATTCTTACTCCACCAAAATCAGGTATATATATACCTGGCTCATCACTTACTACCATTCCTGATTTTAATTTAGATTTATTTCTATAGCCAATTACAGGAGCCTCATGAATTTCTCTTCCTACTCCATGACCCAAACTATGTCCAAAACACTGGCCATATCCTTTACTAGTTATATAATCTCTAGCAACTGCATCTACTTTTGATGCTGGCATTTCTGGTTTATATTCCTTTAAGGCAAGTTCTTCGGCTTCTAATACTATATTGTATATCTCCAGCATTTTCTGTGATGGTTCGCCTATAACAACTGTTCTTGTCATATCAGAACAATATTCTTCATAAATGCAACCAAAATCCAAAGTTAAAAATTCTCCTTTTTTTATAACTTTTGCTGTAGCCTGACCATGTGGCAGACTTGATCTCTCTCCAGAAGCAACTATAGATGGAAAAGATAAATCCTTAGCTCCTAGCTTTTTCATATAAAATTCCAGCTCTAATCCAACTTCTCTCTCTGTCATACCAGCGCTTATGAATTTCACCATGTGGTCAAAAGCTTTATCCGCAATTTTTGCAGCATTTTTTATTGAATTTATTTCTTCTCTATCTTTCACGATTCTTATTTTTTCCACCATTCCATCCATTGGTACAAGTTCACAAGCTAAATTACTATGGTAAAGCTCATACTGGCTGTAAGAAACTATATTTTCCTCAAATCCAAGCCTATGTACTTTAAATTTGCCTATCAAGTCCGATAAAAATTTTACAAAAGAACCGCTTTTACCATATTCTAAAACTTCATAATCCTTAACTTGCTGTTTAGCCTGTTCAGTAAATCTGGAATCAGTTATAAAAAATGCTTTGTCTAAAGTTATAAGTGAAAAACTTTCATCTCCTGTAAATCCACTTAAATAATTTCTATTAGGATCTCCAACTAACAAAACAGCATCTAACTGTTGACTATCCATAGCCTCTCTCAATTTTTCAATTCTTTTTTTAAACATTTAAATTACCCCCCTAAATTTTAGCAGGGCATAATATCTTTATAATTACTTTAATTTATGGCAGATTACTCCCTGCTAAATTTGGAATCAAATTTAGCTAATAATTTAAATGATAAAATCGTTATTTTAATAAATAAAATTTAAAATAATATTATTCTATCATCATAGTGAACAATGTTATTTTATCAAAACTTATGATTATTTGCAAATATTAATGTTTTGCCTGCTTCAATCCACAATATGAAACTTTGACTTAATATAAAAAAATTACGACGTAATTTTTTTTGAGAGGACAGAGGACAATTGACAAAGGACAGTGAAGGATGATTTTTCTCCGCTATGCTACGAAAAATCTTCAATTTAAAAGAAACTTATGTTCTTTTGTTTTTCATAGGTACTCTTTTAGTAAGTAATTATTTGAAAATCATAGATTTTAGATACCTACTTAAGCGATGTTTTGCTTTAGCAAAACAATCTTAAAAAAATAAATTAGTTTTCTGACATAAGGAAGAAAACTTACCTTCACTGTCCTATGTCCTCTGTCAATTGTCCTCTAAAAAGTTGTGTCGCAATTTTTTTAAACTGTGAAAGTTGAGTTCTTTATAAACAGAGCTCTTGGCATTAGATCAGGTAGTCATCGGATAAAATTTACATCTGCTTTCGTTTTTATACCTTGAAATTTATCCTGTTCAATTTTAATATTATCTATGTTACTAAAATATTTGATTTTTTTAACTTTTTCTAGCATACTTTTGATTTCAGCTTGATCTCCTATTACTTCAAACTGTACGGTTAGCTTCCCATCATTATTGTTTGCAACATTAATTACCTGCATACCTTCTATACAGTTTAGTTTTCTCAAAATATCAGTATAACTCACCTGTTCCTTATCTTTTGTTTGATTTTTTAAGTTTTTTTCTACAAATTGAAGCTTAACATTTTCACTATGTATTCTTTTGAGCACATTATAATTTTTTATTAAAAGTACAGTACAACTGCACACTAAAAATATTATAATAATTCTATATATATTATTTACCATATTCATTATTAATATTCCACCTTTAAAACATTTTCATTTCAATTTTAGATTTATTTTCCATACCTTCTTTCCTCCTTCATCGTTTCCCATGAGCTTAAAACTTCTAATTATAAACTTATTTGATTTTTCTGCATCTCTAATTAGCAAAAAACATTCTTTTTCATTTCCCTCAAAATCTAAATCTAGACTTTTATTTTCTATATTTACATTTTTAAAGTTCCTTCCTAAATATATGTAATTATAAAAATCCAAATAATTTTCAAAAGTACTGCTTTTATCATGTGATAACTTTTTTACAGAACTATGTTCTTTCAACCTAGTTTCTACATCATTTAATTGATTTCTATTTATTATAAATATATCTAAAAATATTATGTTTACTATTAAAATAATCAAAATAAGTAACTTAAGACTTTTATTCTTTTTAGTTTCTCCCTTTTCTATACACCATTGGGGTAAAAAATATAAATTTTTCATATATCAGGCTACCTCTTAATTTCATTATTTTAATTTCATAACACCCTATGACAACAACTAAAATAAACTATCTTAAATCCCCTAAGTCTCTACATTTATAATTTGTAGAAAGACTTTGTATTATATCTTTGTAAATAAAATTCGCAAAGATTATAGTGGCAAAGTTAAAATTGGGCATTAAAATATTTAATTTGAATCTAAATTGTTCTAAAATTTCTGAAAAATTATCTTTAAATATATCCTTGTATACATTATTCAATATAATCTTATCTCTATAACAAGCCATGAAATATATAATATCATTCATATTTAAAATGAATATGTAATTTTCATCTTTTATCTTGCTTTTATACTTTGACCACATATAAAACTGAATTGGCACTATTTGTTTAATATCAGCACCGCTGTCACTACAAGTCTTTGCTATATCCATGTTATTCCAATTCATACAAGAAACCATTACTTCTACATTGTGTTTGCTAGATTGAACTATTTCATAAGAAAACATTATATTATCTAGATTTTTAAATTTATTTTTTAATTCATCTCTTATGACCTTGTATAAGAGTTTACTTTTCAATTTAGGTAATTTCATAACAGTTACATATATCTCTTCTCCATGTACTAATATGAACAATCTCTTATTTTTTAGATTAATTCTTATGTTCTCAATTTTACTTACAGGAATAACATTCTCATCCACTTTATTTTTCTTTAATAAATTAAATATAGAATGTTTTTTCGCCATTCCTTTATATGTTATATTTTTATTATTAATTTCTAAAATAGCTTTTTCATTCACTTTTCCAAGCCACCTTTCTTAAAAGAATAGTCTATGCAGCTATACAATATATCTTTATTTTTAACCTCATACTCATAAGTTTCTTCTTTGTAAAATTCACCATTAAAAATATATTCCACTTTAAAGCAATCCATATTCTTGTCATAGAAAATATAACATTCTTCAAAATATATTTTAAAATTATCTAAAGAAGATATATACTGCTTTATTCCATTATCATCACAACATGGATTTTTACTTATATACTCATTTAACTCAGTAAAGAGGTATTCTCTGTATTTTTCAGTTACATCCACTTGAATAGACTTTTTATGGCTATTTAAATTGTTTGATCTAATGTGCATTTCCATGCTGTAGCATCCAAGAGAAATTAAAATACACATACACCCTATAAAAAGCACATATATCAATATGAATCCTTTTTTAACTTTTCTCTTTCCATAGCAAAACATCTTCTATACAAGTTACCTTTCTTTGTATTTATAGATATGTAGAACACTTTTCCCTGCCTTTCCACATAAAAGTTCTCAACATTTTTTAACACATTATTTACAGTAGAAGAATCAGGACTGCCATAAGAAATTATGATACTAGACTTTTTGTCCTTTTTTATATAATCATACCCTTTATCATCATATCTCCTTAAAATTATCATATTGTTTTTTATATCTATGTATTTTGCAGCTTTTATTTGATATTCAATTATTATAAAAGCTTCATTTACATAAAAATTTTCCCTACTATAATTTATTTCTTCCCTGTGCAATCTCATATATTTCGATATAACAATTATTTGTGTGGTAGTTATTGCCGCTATCAAAGCTATGACCATAAGCATTTCTATAATTGTAAATCCTTTTTTTACATCTAATCTACTTTTTATAATTTCCTTTATAAAAATCACATTCCTCAACCTTTATATTTCCATACATTTTAGCATGAAGCTGTAAATTTACCTTTAGCACTTTTTCACCCGTCACCTTTAAAATTATGTAAGGTTCTTTTAAAGGTTTTTCATTTGAAAACAAAGTGGTTACATTTATGTTCTTAATATGTTGAAACTTTAAATTGCTGCAGTCTATATATGTTCTTTCCTTCATCCTTAAATTCAATAAACTATCATAACTGCAGTTATACATAATACTATTTTTCACATATTCCATAACTAAAGTACAATTATTCATTTCTTCATTATATGTTTTTACTTTAAGTGCATCTACCTGAATAAACAGTGCCATCATAAATAATACCGAGAAAATAGTTATGCTGCACAACACTTCAATTAATGTGAATCCTCTTTTAACCAGTATCCTTTTTCTATGAGATAATATCTTTACCACAAAGTTTTTTAGTTCACAAATTAATACTTTATATCTACGTAAGCTGTTCCCACGCACATAGTAATGCAATGCATTTCTCCCTTCCTGTCTTTAAATTTTATACTGCAGGCATCCTCTGTAATTCCCATGTTATCTATTTTTATTCTGTTGTCCTCCCTTACACGGTTTAATACAAATCCTTCTGGTAACTTTAATTTAAATATTTCGCCCAATTCTACATTAAAAGTTATTTCATTGTTTTTTGTATCAAAATAAATGTATCCTCCTTCTTCTTTCTTATCCCTACAATAGGTTTTAGATCTATTTATAAAATCTACAATATTGTTATTAGTAAGATCAACATCTATCTTATTCTTAAGGCTACTAAAAGTACCCAAGTTAACCAGACTAAAACTTAAAAGTATTGAAAATATGCTGAGTACCAGAAGAAGTTCTATAACAGTAAATCCTCTTTTTTTTATTTTATCAGCCATAAAATTATTTTCCTCATTCAACAGTTTTTACAATTAAATATTAAATTATAAATTTTCTCATTTAGGAAATATCTGCTTATCTCCATTTTTAACTTTATAGGAACTTTCCTGAGCATTTATTTCTAAAGTATAATCTTTATCATCACTTTTATAGCTTATAGTTATAAATTGATCACTGTCTCCAGCTGAAACTTGTGGGTTTTCTGCAGAAGTAAGCTTTGATAAACATTCCTGCACATCAGCTGTATCAAATTTTCCATCACTATTTCCATAACTAGCCATAGCCGCTGTTTCTAGCTGTTTAGCCGTATTTATAGCTTTAGCAGTTCTTACCTTACTTTGGTATCCAGAAAATTTAGGAACCAAAAATCCTAGAAGAACTAATATTATAGCAACCACGAGCATGAGTTCTATAAGTGTAAATCCTTTTTTCTTTTTATGTACCTTCATAATTTATACCCCAACTTTCTTTTTAATTTATAGAGCAGAATCCATTATAGTAAAAATAGGCATAAGTGCAGATATAATAAATATTCCAACAAATAGGGAGAGAATGATTATTATCATTGGTTCTATAACTTTGGTTGCTTTTTCAAAATATCTATCCAATTCACTGCCAAACAATTTTTCCAATTTAGCAAACATCAAATCCATTTTTCCTGTCTCTTCTCCTGTAGCAATCAAGGATATAAATAATTTATCATTTATTTTCGCCTTATTTAAGGCATCACTCATACTTTCTCCTTGCTCTATATGTTTTATTGAATCTTCTAATTTTTCGGACATAATCTCACTTCCAATCAAATTCTTAGTTATTTCTAAAGACTTCAAAATATTAACTCCTGATTCACTAAGTACAGTCATAGCTGAGCATATTTTAAAAACAAACATTTTATTATATATCTTGTTAAAATAAGGCATTTTAAACCTTATACTTTCTCTAATTTTTCTTCCCTTACTGCTTTTACTAAATTTATAGCCCAACAATAGAATTAAAATTGTAATTACAATTCCTTGCAAATAGTGCAACTTTAAAAACTGGCATATGTACATTACCACTCTGGTCAAAGTTGGTATTCTTCCTCCATTTGACTGTATAATATCTGTAAATTGTGGTATTATTTTAATCATCAAAAACATTACAATGCATATAGAAGTTATCAAAGTCACTACTGGATATATAAGGGAAGCTTTTATGGTGGAAATCACGTTGTTTTTCTTTTCGTAATATTCAGATAACTTTACCAATACCTCATCTAGTTTTCCACTAGTCTCGCCCACTCTTATCATTTCAATCATAAAATCAGGAAATATATTTTTAAACTTTGTCATACTACTGTGTATACTTTCCCCTTTAATTACATCTTCTTTTATAGATTTTAATGCTAATCTTAATGAATTTTTATTACACTGAGTTTCCAAATTATCAAGTGCTCCTGATATGTTTATTCCAGCACCCAGCATAACACTCAATTGACTGCATAGTACACTTATATCCATTGGTCCTGGATTTTTTAAAAAAATTTTTTTATAACTTTCTAAAGAAATAGTCTGATATATAAAATATTCCTTTTTCCTTAAAGTATATTTTAATCTTGTGAATGCTGAATCTTCACATTTACCTTTAATTTTTTTACCTTTTGTATCAATTGCCCAGTATTTTATTATATTCCATCACCTAACCTTAATATCGCAATCAAATAAGTTTAGCCTTAATAGTTCTTCATAAGTTGTAATTCCTGATTTAATAAGCTCTATACATTTTTGTCTCAATGAAATCGTATTTGATTTTTTTATACCATCCTTAAAATCAATTTTATCATTTTTTCTATACTGTCTTCTAATATCTTCCCTGCTAACTATCTGGTATACTACTGTTCTTCCCTTATATCCTGTATGACTGCATTTGGAACATCCTTTTCCTCTATATAAATAGCAATCAGAAGATAAATTTAGTTCTTTAACCTCTTGAAGTGAAGGTAAATACCTGCTTTTACAATGAGTGCATATTTTTCTAACCAGTCTCTGGCATATTACACCTACCAGAGCATCTTCTATAAAATATTCTGGTACTCCCATATCTTGAAGTCTTATGACAGATTCAAGAGGATTATTAGTATGCAGCGTACTTAAAACCAAGTGTCCTGTTACTGCTGCCCTTATTGCTATATGAGCTGTTTCCTCATCTCTTATTTCGCCTACCATTATTACATCTGGATCTTGCCTCAGAATACTTCTCAATCCTTCTGCAAAATTAAACCCTATCTTGGTATTTACATTTACTTGGTTTATACCTTCTAATGTATATTCCACAGGATCTTCTATGCTAACTATATTTTTTTCATACCTGTTTATATTATTTAATAGGGAATAAAGCGTGGTTGATTTCCCGGAACCAGTTGGCCCCACGGCTAGAAGAAGTCCGTGATCGCAACATAGCATTCTTTTTATTTTATCTTCACTTTCTTTTGAAAATCCTAATGTAGCCATGTTTTTTATGTTTTCATCTCTATATAAAATTCTTAAAACTATTTTTTCACCATATATAGTAGGAAGGGTAGATACCCTTAAGTCATAGTTTAGATTTTGTTTAACATATTTTATCTTCCCATCTTGGGATATCCTCCTTTCTGATATGTCAAGCTCTGCCATTATCTTTATCCTAGTGCACAAAAGAGGATAGATAGACTTTGGTATTTTAATATACTCCCTCATAATTCCATCTACCCTCATTCTTATGGTAACACTATTTTCAAATGGTTCTATATGCAAATCACTGGCTCTTTCATCTATAGCCTTGTCAATTATGTAATTAGCTGCCTTTATAACTGGAGAGCCTTGAAACTTGTATTCATCTTGAAGTGGATTAGCAATTAATTCTGGAATACTCTCCTTTAACTTTATGTCCTTTAGTGCATGGTCTAAATTTTGTTTGCAGTAGTACTTATTTATCAACTTAAATATAACTTCCCTACTAGTCCTAAAAAATTTAAGTTCTTTTCCCAATATAAATTTTAGTTCCTCAATTAGAGTAAAATTGGGTACTTTATCTACGGCTATAAATAATTTATTTTCTTCCGCTTTTAAAGCTATTAAACAATTATCCCTGGCTATTTCTTCAGGTATTTTCTTTATTACATCTATTTCTATAGAAATGTCTTCTATATTTATATTCTTTAATTCTACAGGAAACACTTTATTTTCCTCTTTTCATTATTATTTACATATATAAATTATAACCATCCTTTTTATCTTTAAACAATGCTGCTAAAATATAATTAACCCAACTTTTGCACATATGAAATCTAGGCTTAATACAAGAATATTGTGAAACAATTTAGCTGGCATTGGCAGGAAAAAGAAAAAAGGTATGAAGATATAGGGGAAAATACTAAGGGGTTTTATATTAGTCTAATAACAAACAACTATATAGTAATAAACTCTAAATTGAACGAAATTGAAAATGAAGCAAACAAGTTTGCAGCTGAACTTTTAATTGACGAAAAAGACATTAAATATTCTTTAGAAAATATGTGTAAAGGCCAAATTGCATCATATTTCGGAGTTAACGAGAAATTAGTTGAATATAAATTTAATAAATAGGACAACTGATTTATTGAGAAAGGAGTTTGGTTATGGAACAGAATAAAAAAGGAAGTAAAAAAAGTTATGATTATTTAGCTATTGGAATAAGTTTGGGTATTTCATTTGGAATATTATTCAATAATCTTGCTTTAGGAATATCAATTGGCGCTGCTTTAGGAATAGCTTTGAGTAACAATAAAACAAAGTAGTATTATATATAGAATTTGGACATGTAATGTACGTATATGGGACAAGATGCTTATGTTGTAGCAGACATGTTATATAATGGATAGAAATCGTAAACGGAGCTATATTTAATTATAGCTCCATTTTTATATCTATAATATATAAGGAGATTATTTTATTTTTTCTCCTTAATTATTTGACTTAAAATAGATATATTTTAAATATAAAAATTGGTTTGTGTAATTTTTATTTTTATAGTATAATATCTAAGTTGTTGAAAATTAGTAATAAATTAGTAAGGATGTATAATTAATGAACACATTGTTAGAAAAAGTAAGAAATAGGCTGTATAATATGTTAGATTCAGGTGAATTTACTGATGAAGAAATATTATCTGTAAGTCAAGAACTGGACAAGCTAATTCTCTCTTATTATAAACTTAATTTATTAAACTTTTCTGAAAACCACAAAAAAAATAAAACTTAATTTTTAAATTTTATTTTTTTGCAAAATGTAGAAGGATAATCTAATATTTTGTAGAACTTATAAATTAAAACATTTATAGGAGGTATAAGAAAAATGAAAAATTTAAAAGAGAGTGTCTTAAAGAAAAGCATGAAAGTTGTAGGTTACTTATCTTTGTTTTTAGCTGGAATAGTTATAGTTCCAACCTGTTTTATGGGCTTTCATCAGCCAAAGTGCCCCGATGAACTCCTTAAATAGTAATTAGTTTTTTACAAATGTTGTAAAGCAATTTATTTTGTCTTTGCTTTACAGCATTTGTAAAAAACTAATTATAGGTGGGATATTTATATGAATAATGTTATACAAGAAATATTAATAGATATTATAGAAGCATTTCTCCTTTTAAGTATTTTTGAAGCATTACATAATAAAAAAAAATTTATAATTCATAACAAAATTAAAACAGAACTATTTTGCATATTGTTTGTCTTTATAACTTATTTAAGTACATTTTACATTTCAAAGATTTATCATACACTTTTTCTTTTAATTTTTTATATTTTATTACTTGCTTGTATTACAAAAATAAAGATTTTTGATTCTACAGTTATAGTTTGCTTATTTGCTACAATAACTTTAACTACGGAAACTTTTATTGAAATTATTGAAATGATTATATTTAATGTAAATTTAAATCAAATTTTTTTAAATAATACATACATATTGATTGCTACAATAATTTCTATTTTACTTCAAATATTTATTGTAACAATGATTTTTAAGTTTAATTCATATTTTATCAAACTTAGATTGTTTGAAAAAGAAGGTGCTATTTTTGCTAATTTAATATTTGAATTAGGTGCGTTTACCTTATTTGTATTTTGTATCAACTATGGTATTTTCAGTATAAAAAATATACAAATCTATAATTTTATTATTTTTATTATTTATTTTATATTTTTAATAACAAAATTTAAAAACTTAAAAGAAGAACAGGCCCTCGTAAATATAAATGCCAAGTATAAAGTTCAAGAAAGCCAAATTAAAAATATGGAGGAAATAATTAGTATAATAAGGCAAGAAAAGCACGATTTTGCCAACCACATAAACGTTATACAGGGATTATGTTTATTAAACAAACCAAATACTGTTGAAAGAATAAATGATTATGTGTTGAAAATTTCAGATACCATGCAGTCTTCTTTTAAATATCTCAATACAGGAAATGATTACATAGATGGATTATTATCTATCAAAAACAACTATGCTGTGAAAAATGACATAGATTTTGAAGTAATGATTGACGAACCATTTGATTTGATAAAAGTCAAACAGGATGAATTAATAAGTATAATAAGCAACTTGGTAGACAATGCATTTGAAGCGTTTCAATCTAAGTTATACACTGATGATAAAGAGATAGCTGTCAGCACTTTTAGAGAGCATGAAGATTTTTGTATTGAAGTAGCTGACAATGGGGATGTCATTCCAGAAGACATGAGAAAAAAGATTTTTGATAAGGGCTTTTCTACGAAAACCAGCAAAAAAAGTGATCATGGTTTTGGACTGTATATTATCAAACAATTAGTCGAAAAAAACAATGGAAGAATATATGTGGAAAGCAGTTCAGAAATCACTAAATTCTTAGTGAAATTTAAGATAGACGAATAGATAAATGGATGAATTTATAGGATCTTTTGTATAAATAATTACACATACAGTATACATATATAGAGAAATCTGCTGATGTTGTATCAGATAAGTTATATAATGGTCAGGGATCATAAATGGAGCTATGTTGGGTATAGCTCCATTTTTTATCTATATTTATTTCGTATAAAATAAAGAATGTGAATTATGGGTCAAATAAAATTATATTATACCTATCAAATATAACGTCTTACTCTATTCATATATTTTAAATATTCTTCTCCAAATTCCTTAATACACCATCTTTCTTCTGAAAGAATAATCCAATGCGCTGATATTTGAAAACATATCAATAGCACAAGCAATATCCATGATTGAGTTAGAAATACACATCCTAAGAAAGAAATGAAATATGCAATGTACATAGGATTTCGGGATACTCGATATAACCCATTTAAATTTATTCCACTCATTTTAGGCTTAGCATAATTTATTATAGATACCCCATATAAAATAATCCCTAAACTATAGATTACTAGACCTATATAAAACCACTCAGAATCTGCCCTGATTTTAAGTAATAGCAAATATAGTAAAATAATTGTAGTTGAAATTTGATAAACCCAATATGTTACTTTTTCTCTTCCGATTACTGGAGCAAATAAACCCGCACGTTTAAGTGCTTCTTTGTTTACTATACTTAAAAGCCCATACCTAATAAGTATAATTGGCATTACTGTCAAAACTGCGTTCATTTTATCCCACACCTTCTATATCTTTAATTTATAACTACTTTCTACCATTCCATGTGGTCATCCAATAATACTCATATTAATTTAACCTTTTTATATTTAATAATTGTGACGTAATATACTACTATTACGTTTTATAAGAAGGTTATGTATTACTTAGATTGTATTCTTATGAAGTGCTTCAATAAAAACTCTGTATGCGAAAATTTTTAGTTTTTTTGCCTTTTCTTTCTTGAAGGTTGAGTTATTCTTCTATGTAACCATTCTAAATTTAACTTTTTTAAAATTTCTGGTGTACGCTTCACTTTTCCAGTAATTACATCAAGACTTCCTCCTACACCAAAAACAACTTTAGTATTAATATGATTTTTATGACTATAAATCCATTTATCAGCAAGTGGTGACCCTAATGCAACTATAAGAATATCGGGGTTTGAAATCCTTATATTTTCAGTAATTTGAGTATCTTCTTCTTTACTAAAGTATCCATGATGTCTCCCCGCAATTTTAACATCAGGATAATTTTTTATTATATATTCAGACGCTTTCATATTTACTTCTTCATCTGAACCTAATAGATAAAATGACCATCCTTTTTGATTTCCAACTTTAAGGGTTTCTAAAAGTAAATCATAACCTGTAACACGTTCTGGTACTGGATTTCCTTTTAATCTTGAAGCCCAAACAATCCCTACTCCATCAGGAGTTATTAGGTCTGCACCAAGTGATATTTTTTTTAATTCTGGGTCTTCTTGAATCTGTACTGCAATTTCTGGATTTACAGTAATTAGGTGAAATGTTCTATTGCTACCTTCTGATATTTTGGTATCAATTAATTCAACTGTTTCTTTTAGATTTAGTTTTGAAAAATCTATCCCTAAAATATTTACATAACTTCCCATACCATATCCTCTTTCATTAAAATTAAATTCATCATAATTGCAAATAATATTAAATGCAATAAAATCGTACGTCATAATTTACAACTGTGAATTTCTCTTTAATCCATTGTTTTTATATAAATAACATCATGAACCATAAATTATGTCTAAAATATATTATATCATAGGGCTGAACATGCAGCATACATATATGGAGCAACCTGCTAATACTGTGGCAGAGAAGTTATATAATGGTCAAGGATCATAAATGGAGCTATAATTAAGTTATAGCTTCATTCTTCAACAGATTAACTCTTCTTACCAATTAGGCAAAATAGCTCAGTTCGATAATGTTATGTTTTTGTCTTACATTTTGACTTTTATCTTAAATTTATAATTAAAATTACTTAATCATTTTTATAAAATTGATTAACTTATTTTTCTCTACAGAACTTATATAGTCGTCAAAAATATTAAAACAGTTTATAGTATCTGTAAGAAATTTGAGATAGCCAAGACATATACATTTTTTCAAATCAGTCATTTTATCTGCTTCCACATTTTTACTTTTGAGTTCAGATTTAAGAATACTATTGTATTGGAATAAATCATCTGAGTAATCAGGATCTATAAAAGTATTAACACCTTCCAAAGCTCCTTTGAGATAATATAAAAAAGACGTATTGATTTTAAAGTCATTTATATATATACTTAACTTTTTATTATAGATGTTAAAATCGTCAATATCTTGCACTAAAGTGTTTTCATCAACTTCTAAAAAGTATTCTCCAATAGTTTTTTCATATTCATATTCAATTTTATAATCAAGATAATCTTCAAAATATTTATCATAAACATACTCATTTTTCAATTTTGGACTATTTTTTATAACATTCAACAGATTAATAATATCTTTCCATAAGAATATATCATATGTGTCTTTTTTTATTTTTTTGAAATACTTTATATTTTCTAAAATTTTTGCATGATGACGTAAAACGTTTAATATATCTCCTCTTATTTCATAAGCTACATCCATATTGTTCTTTGTATTAAAAAATAAACTTATATAATAAAAAACAATTGCACCAGAAATACCCATAGCAAACTGATTAATAATAGATAATATAGAGTCCATTACATGGTATACTATATCTCCATGAGGTATTACAGGTGGCAACATATTTAATAAGACAAACATCTTATAAAGTACTATTATTAAAAAACAAAGCCAAAACAATTTTTTCATTATTACATTTCTCCCTGCACATAACTTCTTATAAAAAATAGCCAATTATAAACATATCAAGGATACCTTTATAAAATCATATTTTTCACACGCTATTTTAGTTTATTCAATTCTTGCCTCATACATATTAATTATATTTCCTCATAATAAAATAGCCTCCATAATATTTTGAGTTTATTATAGAAAGCTATATTTTACAGACTTTTTTCATAGTCTCATTTTAAAGATTTTTTTACAACCTAGATATATTGGACTCTACTTTAGTTGTTTCATATGTTATTTTATTAATACAATATAAATTTGTATTTTTAGCAAATTCTACTTTATTTTCATCAAATATTATTACATTATTTCCATCATCCGATACAGAACTTGGATGTTTTATCCCATCACATTCTTTATTTTTAACATATTCAGCAATAAACTGAGTAGGTATATACTCTAAGCTATCTTCTAGTCTATACGGTTCCATAAACTTAGTTTTCAGAAAATCTATAAATATATTATTATCAAGTCCAACTGTTTTATAATCTTCAGAATCAACACTAAATATTTTTAATTGTTGTTTAGGCTTAATATTAATGATACTAACATGAGAATTAATATATGGTTTTATTTCAGCAATACAAGTTTGAGGGCAATCACATGTATAAAGATATGATATTCCTTCAGGATTAATCCTACCTTGTTTTGTCTTGCTATAAGGAGGTGCTTTCATATCATTAGGATGAAATCCCATAATTTCATTTACCATCTTAACGAATTTATACTCTGTATCAACAAGGTGAATAATACTTTTTCCTTCTTTCATTTTCTCAATAACCTGCTTATAATATTTAACATTTTCTTCACTTGCTCTATCTTCTTCACTTGCTTTTACAAAGTAAGCGATAATCCTATCAATAATATTACCTATTGCTTCATCTTCTTTTTTGTAATGTTCCTTTTCATAGTCAAATAATCTAGCTCTATATAAGGTATTACTACTATCCACATAATATTCACAACTATTAATCATATAATCAATAGCTTCAAATATTAAATTAAAATAAATATTCATTTGAATATTTTTAGACTGAAAATTTATAAAAAATCTGTTTATATGCATTAGTTCATTACAAAAATTTTTCCATACATCGTAAATTTCTCTCTCTCTGGTACATTCAAATAATAATACAGGGTCCACAAAATCTCTCCTTTACATTAATAGGTATTATATAAATTTATATATAGACATACTATTTATCATATGTTTATAATATACTTAAATACTAATTGTTTTAACTCTATTATCTAAATTACCTACACCAGGAACTAACATTCCATCATTATTTAAAGAATCTGGATCTCCACATACATAAATCTTACATCTATGTTCATTATTTTGTAAATCTAAAATTCCCTGTTGTGAATAAAAAATAGAAGCCACTATAATATTAATTGGATCATACATTTCAATAGCTTTCTTCAGAAGAGTAATAGCTGTACAACCAGTAGCTAGTACCGATTTTGCGACAATAACAGTATTTATCATTTCACCTTTTTTTGTTTCAGACAAACACATCGACCTAATCTCACTATTTAATGCCATTCTACCTCTTGCTCCTCCAAAATCCATATATCCTCTTATGCAACCAGGCATGTTATTTGAAATACCCTCAGCAAAATAATTATAATCATCCTTAGTACTTATAACCATAATTTTAGATTTTAACATAACTATTCCTTGATATTCTTCATCAAGAGGTGTAGTTACAATTTCTGATTTAACAAATTCACGCCCAATTATTTCTGACGCCACATATTCCCCAAGTTTTAAAAGAGCATTTTGTAAATCTTTAGGCGTGGTTTTTTTATTACGGACTTTAGTCTGCAATATCTTCACAAATGAACTATCTATTTTATACATTATATACAACTCCTATCAAACAAGCCATCTATCAAACTGTTCTTGTAATTGACTTATACATTCCCAAAAATCTTTATATATTTTCTGTCTGTCAAACTGTATTGTATGACTTACTCTCCAAAAAATGTACTCTAACTCTACAACGTCACTAGTTAACTTATAATATACTATTGCATTAGGTTCTGGTTTCATTTGTTTTGCGATTCTAATAAAATGATCAAGATAATCTAAGTTATCTCCAATACTAGCTCTCTTTTTTAACCAAATCATAAACGAATTTTCCACTAATTCCTTTAATTGATGTGAATATTTGAAATTACTTATCCAATACCCACTATAATAATTACAAACTCGATCAATAAACTTTTGTTGACGTGAATCAATTTGTGTTGAGGGATTAAAATCTTTTTTAAAAACTAATATCTTTGTTGGATCACTTCTAAATGCTGCATCAAATTCAATTTCTGTAGCTGATTGACCATTTGGTAACTCATATCCAAATTGTTGTCCAAGTATTAATAAGTAAAGATCGCAATTTTTTGCCATTCCTATAGTCAGGCATCTTCCATTATTTGCAATTGAAGCCGTATTTACTGGCTCTACTCCTATTAAATCAACAAATTTAATATCATTAAATGCACTTTTTACTGCATCTCTTTCCCCTTCAAGATCTGACACAGTTGAGCTAAGCATAATTTTAATTTTATCCATGTTTACCCCCAATTTAACAATTAATTTTATCTAACTATACATCAATCTATAATAATATTTTACCACATTTTTACTTATAATGCTACATATATTACCATATGTGATATTCTTTAATAATTTTGAAGGAATTAGAAAATTTATGTAGAAACTATTTTTATACTACATATTACATAAAGGAGTTTCTTAAAATGCACACTAAATTTACATTAAAAAAGTCTATGTTTAAATTCTTATTAATTACTTTTATGTTTTTGTCTATACAAACTACCGTTGTTTTAGCATCATCTTCCGATAACGTAAATATAAATACCCTAAATCTTAAAATTGAAAACTTAGAAAAAGAAAATAACTCTTTAAGAAATGATTTAAATAAAATTAGCAGAGATAAACTTGTTGAATCTTATAAAGAACAGAATGAAAGTATTTTAAAGTCTACAGATGCTTGTATAAGAAATTTAACTATCATAATAGCTGCAATATCTGCAGTAATAACTTTATTAGCAGCAGTCGGTACTATTGCTTTTCCAATAATGTCAAACAAAAAAGAAAAGGAGCGATTTAATGAAATGAAAGCTAAAATTTATGATATAGAAAAATCCTTAGACTTAAAAATCAATGAAATCAATACTAATTTAGATGAAAGAGTATCTCTAAGCAATAATTCTTTTGAGAATTTAGGAAAAAATTTGAACTCATTAAAAGATGATGTTACTAAACTATTAAATAATGCAGCACAATCTGCTAAAGAAGCTAAGGAATCTGAAAATATTGCAAAAAGTTATAGTCTGGAAAGTGAAGCCCTTAAATTATATAATGATAAAAACTATACTTTAGCATTAGAAAAGTATAATGAAGCCATTAAACTCAATCCTAATAACTCTTCTACATTATGTAATCGTGGCCGCTTATATGAACGACTTGGAAAATATGATTTAGCATTAAATGATTATAATAGCGCTCTTAATGTTAATCCTAATCATTTTATAACTATTAATAATAAAGCAGATTTATATAGAAAAGTAGGGAAGTTAGATTTAGCATCTAAAGAAATTGCAGTTGCTTTAAATATAGATAATAATGACCCTTATAACTTAGCTACTGCTGCAGAAATTGCCTTAGATAAAAATGATAAAGAAGATTTTTATAGAAATGTGGAAAAATCATTCGAAAATGGATTACCTTTAAATGTAATTTATCAAAATGATATCTATAAAAAAGTACTTGATGAACCTAAATTTAAACAACTTTTGGAAAAATACAAAAAGAATGATGATAAAAACTAATAAATATAAATATCTTTCTTAAGATATATTGTTTTACATAAAAGGTAATATTTTATATAGAATTTCTCAATACAATCAATTTTGACATACAAACATGTGTTTGCTAGAATTAACTTATTAAATACTAATATTGGGGGTATTTACTAATGAGAGCAGCAATATATAGCAGGAAGTCAAAATTCACCGCTAAAGGTGAATCTATAGAAAATCAGATTGAAATGTGTAAAGAATATTGCAATAAAAATTTTGATGAAGAAATTGAGTTTATAATTTATGAAGACGAAGGCTTTAGTGGTGGAAATGTAGACAGGCCTCAGTTTCAGCAAATGATAAAAGATGCAAAGAATGAGAAATTTGATGCTTTAGTATGTTATAGACTTGACCGTGTAAGTAGAAATGTTGCTGACTTTTCTAGCACCCTTGAACTACTACAGCAGCATGATATATCTTTTATAAGCATAAAGGAACAATTTGACACAAGTACTCCTATGGGTAAGGCTATGTATATATAGCCTCTGTATTCGCACAATTAGAGCGTGAAACCACCGCTGAACGTGTACGTGATAATATGATTGAATTGGCAAAAACAAGCCGTTGGCTAGGTGGACCTCCTCCTATGGTATTTAAATCAGAAAAGGTGATTTACTATGACGCTGAAATGAAACAAAAATCCATGCATAAGCTCTCTCCTATAAAAGAAGATTTAGACTTTGTAAAACTTATATATAAAAAAATACTATAAAAACTACTTTAACTGTAATTTTCATAGTATCTTACATTTCATTATTTTTATAAATTCTATACTTGCCAGCATGATCAGATATAACATTTATAGATTTTTCATCTGCATTATACATAAATACATCCACATTATCCTGCTGGCCTCCCTTTCCTATACCTGTAAAATACACATTACCACTTTCATCTTCAGCTATTCCTGAAGAAATGCCAAAAGTTTCTGGAAAGTCATAGGTAATCCTGTTTACTTTACCACTTTCTTCTTTAAATTCATAAAGTGCAGTGTTATTGTCGTTTTGATTTCCAATAAAAAATACACTTTTTCTCTTTTTATCTGATACTGAACTATATATTTCTGTAAATCCATCACTTAAAAGTGTAAACTGTTTACTTTCATTATTGTAAAAATATAAATACAACTTATTGTAATTTCTCGATAAAAACAATATATCATTTCCTAGAGGAATAAAATGTATACAGTACCCTTTAGTGTCATTTAAATATATTTGTTCTCTGTCTGTATTAAAATCATATATATATAATCTATTAGAATTTGCTTTTCCTTCTATGCTTCCATAATAAATTATTCTATGATCGTCCAGCCACTCATATAAATCTCCAGAGACTAGAACCTTCGATTTAATATCCAAATATTTTTTATTTTTTATATCGTATACTTTCATTCCCTCAGCACTATATACCGAACTGCTTTTAAAAATCCTAAAGGCAATCTTATCCCCTGTAGAATTCATCTTTATATTTCGTGCATTATAAAAATTTTTAACTTCATCCACAGAATCCTTAGCAACTATATCTATTTTATTTTTATTAGAATATTTTTCCTTGTTTAAATAAATAAAAATGGTCTTCTTTGTGTCATATAGCATTTCCTCTATATTATTTATATTGCTATTAGTTAAGTTTTGAGATAACTTATAATTACCTACATTAAATATCTTCGTATCAGTTTCTTTAGCTTCAACCGCTATAACATTAGAATAATGAATATTTGCTCCACTTTTACCTTTGTTTACATCTCTAGGTGTACAGCTACTTAATATGAGAAATGTAAAAGACATGAAAACAAAAAAAATTATCATTCTAAAGTTTTTCATTAAATATCATATTCCCCTTTAAACGAAACTTCTACAGGACCTGTCATAAAAACTTTGCTGTCTTTCACTTCTATAAAAAGAATTCCTCCTGGAACGTAAGCTTTAACTTTTCCCTCTGTAAACCCAAGCTTATTTGAAGCTACAGCACAGGCACAAGTTCCCGTACCACAGGCTAAAGTAGGCCCTGCTCCTCTTTCCCAAGTTTTTATTTTAATTTCATCCTTATTTAAAACTTCACAAAAGTTTACATTAGTTCCTTCAGGGAAAATAGAATATTTTTCAATAGCTTTTCCTTCTTTCACGTCATACTTTTCAAGATCACCAAATATAACTGTATGAGGTACTCCCATAAGCATTGAAGTAATACTATAAGTTTTTTCATTAATTTTTAATTCCTTTTTTACAACTTCATCACAGGAGCTAACAGGAATTTTTTTTGGATCAAAAGAAGGTGTTCCCATATCAATAGTGACTTCCTTCACTTTACCATTTTCCATATTCAAAAATGCTTCCTTTATACCATCTCCCGTTTCTATCTTTATAGGAGACTCTTTTACTAAATTTTCTTCCCATACGTATTTTGCAAAACATCTTATTCCATTTCCACACATAGATGCATAAGAACCATCTGAGTTTATTATTACCATTTTAATCTGTGCAATTTCACTCTGGCGAACTATCAATATTCCATCTCCGCCTATTCCAAAATGTCTATTACAAAGCTTTAATCCAAGTTCTTTTTCTTTCCCTAAAAATCTATTATCTCTGTCATCTATTACTACGAAATCATTTCCAGTACCTTGCATTTTAGTAAATTTCATATTAAAATTTTCACCCTTCCATAAAGATGCTGTATATTTCAAATTAAGTTTACTACTGTAATAATCTTTTATCAATAAGATTTTTACAACTTTATTTTAAAAATTCTAGATGATATAATTTATTAAATACATAACTTACGAGAGGATGAACAATATGGCTTTAGACGGTATTTTCATACACAGCATTTTAAAAGAATTGAAAGAAAAAATACTAGGAGGAAAAGTTGAAAAAATAAATCAACCTGAAAAGGATGAAATAGTATTAAGCATTAAAAGTGGAAGAAAAAATTATAAGCTTTTATTAAGTGCAAGTCCAGTATATCCTAAAATGCATATTACAGTTAAAAGCAAACAAAATCCACTTCAACCCCCTATGTTTTGCATGGTTTTAAGAAAGCACCTAAGCCCATCAAAATTAGTTGCCATAAGACAATTGGATACAGATAGAATTGTTTTTTTAGATTTCGAAAGCTCAGATGAACTGGGTTTTAACAGCATATATACATTGGTAATAGAAATAATGGGAAGGCACAGTAATATAACTTTAGTACGAAAAAGAGATAACTTGATCATGGATAGTATAAAACATATAACACCTGAAATAAACACCGTGAGATCTCTATTTCCCGGAATAAAATACGTATTTCCACCAACTTCAAATAAACTAAATCCCCTTTCCTTTACAAAAGAGGATTTTAAAAAGTTTTTAACAACTACCTCAACAAAAATTGATAAAAGTTTTTTTTCAAAAGTGTTTACTGGTATAAGCAGTTCTTTTTCAAAGGAATTGTTCTACAAATTAAATAGTAGAAAAGATTTTTCAGAAAATAACAATTTAGACTTTCTATACGACTTTTGCAAGAAAATCTTTGATGAAGTGACAAATGATAATTTTTACTTTGCATCCTATATAGAAAATGAAAAAATAAAAGATTTCTACTGTTATAAATTAACTTATTTGAATAAATGCAAAGAAAAATGCTATGCTACACCTTCCCAATTAATAGAAGAATTTTACTATGAAAAGGACAAATGTGATAGGTTAAGCAACAAAAGTTCTGACCTTTCTAAACTTATAAATATAAACTTAGAAAGATGCACTAAGAAAATAAAAATTCTAATAGATAGCATTAAAGAAGCTAAAAATAAAGATATTTTTAGAATATATGGTGAACTCTTAACTTCACAGATCTACAATATAAAAAAGGGTGACAGCCATATAAAAATCCAAAATTACTATAGTGAAAAAATGGAGTATTTAGATATAAAACTTGATAAAAATAAAACTCCTTCCGAAAATATACAACGTTATTTTAAAAAATACAACAAATTAAAGAAAACAGAACAAGCTGCAAATGAACAATTAAAAATAGCAAAAGAGGAAATGGAATATTTAACTTCTGTAATGACCAACATAAAAAATTGTGAAAACTACGATGATATTGAAGAAATAAAAAGAGAACTTATGGAAAGCGGGTATATAAAATTTAAAAAATCAAATACTAAAAAGAAGAGTAGAGACTCCAAGCCAATGAAATTTATATCCAGTGATGGAATAGAGATATATGTAGGTAAAAATAATCTTCAAAATGATTATCTTACCCTTAAATTTGGAGACAAAAGAGATATATGGCTTCATACTAAAGAGATTCCTGGATCTCACGTAATAATAAAAAATTTTGGCAAAATTCCAGATAAAACTTTGGAAGAAGCTGCAAATCTTGCGGCATATTACAGTAAAGCTAAAAATTCCTCCAAAGTAGCCGTAGATTATACAGAAATTAAAAATGTCCATAAACCAAATGGTGCCAAACCGGGAATGGTAATATATTATACTAACCAAACCATTTATACAGACCCCACAAAACCGGATATAAAACAGCTTCAATAAAAATTTTCAAGTAGTTTAAATACTATTAGCTTTTTAAAAAATAACCCTTTGAGACAAAATAGACCATATTTATTCCGTAAAGCCAATGTATTGCCAAAAAAACTTGCAATATTAAAAAAACTATCTTATAATAGGTTGTGAATTTAATATCTTTTAAAATGATCCAGTGAGGTCAATAAAGTATTTTTATATCCGTATGACTATTATGTCCTTCACTGTGTGAAGGGCATTTTTTATAATAATATTGTAAATAAAATTGAAATAAGCACAATTATAATTGTAAATTAAAAAGAAGGGAGGGTCATATGTTGAAATTAAAAGCACTTATTTTAGATGAAAAGGCTATGAATAGAACTTTAAAAAGAATATCCCACGAAATATTAGAAAAGAATAGAGGTACAGAGGATATAATACTTGTAGGAATAAAGAGAAGAGGATACCCATTAGCAAAAAGAATAGCCGAAAACATTTATAACATTGAAGGAATAAAATTAAAAGTAGAAGATGTAGATATTGGTCTCTATAGAGATGATTTAACCAGCCTTGCAGGACAACCTGTACTAAAAGGATCTAATGTAATAGATGTGGAAAACAAAAAAATTATATTGGTAGATGATGTTATCTACACAGGCAGAACTGCAAGAGCAGCAATCGATGCTATTATTCATTCTGGAAGGCCAAAATTAATCCAGCTTGCAGTTTTAGTTGATAGAGGGCATAGGGAGCTTCCTATAAGAGCCGATTATGTAGGTAAAAACATTCCTACATCTAGAAACGAAATGATATCAGTTGAAATTGCAGAAATAGACAAGAATGATTCAGTAAAAATATACGAATTATAAAACTTTTAAAATAGTCCTTGAGAGACTAGAAAAGGAGCGCATAAATGAAAAATTTTGTTGATGTAGAAGAAAAATTACCTATAGGAGTTACTATACCTCTTAGTTTTCAGCATTTATTTGCCATGGTAGGTTCAACTATACTTGTTCCAATTTTAACAGGAATGAGTCCAGCCATAGCATTATTTTGCAGTGGTATTGGAACCCTTATTTATATCTTATGTACCAAGGCCAAGCTTCCAGCTTACTTAGGCTCTTCCTTTGCTTTTATAAGTCCAATTCTTATAGCATCTAAAAGCTATGGACCAGCGTCTATGCTTTCTGGTGTAATAGCAGCAGGTTGTGTATATTTAATTGTAGCTGGCATAATAAAGCTTTGCGGTGTAAACTGGCTTAATAAAGCTCTTCCACCTGTAGTTGTTGGTTCCATAGTAATAGTAATAGGTCTGGGTCTTGCAGCTACGGCTATAAACTGGGCAGGCTTCAACCCTACTTATACAACTGATCAGATGCAGAGTATACCAAGATGGGCATGGATGACAGTGTCTGCAATTACAGTTGCCGTAGCTGTTATTGGAACCATGTATTTTAAAGGATTTCTGGGAATAATACCTATATTAATAGCCATAATAGTTGGATATATATCTGCTTTAATTTTAGGTGTGGTACCAAAGCAAGCACTAGATACTATTGTAAGTACCAAGCTCTTTAAATTACCTCCATTTATGTTTCCTAAATTCAACATAAATGCCGTCATGCTTATGGCCCCTATTTCTTTTGTAACTTTAGCAGAACACATAGGTCACATTTACGTAACAAACAATGTAGTAGGAAGGGATTTCACCAAAAATCCAGGACTTCATAGATCTATATTAGGAGATGGATTAGCCACTATATTTGCAGGTTTTGCAGGTGGACCTCCAACTACAACTTATGGAGAAAATATAGGAGTTATGGCTATAACCAAAGTTTACAGTGTATGGGTTATAGGCGGTGCTGGAGTAATAGCTATACTGCTTTCATTTATAGGTCCTGTAGCTGCTGTAATTGAAAATATGCCTATGCCTGTAATAGGCGGTGTAAGTATAGTGTTATTTGGAATAATAGCTTCCTCGGGTTTTAGAATATTTGTAGAGGATAAAATAGACTTTAGTAAAAATAGAAATTTAATATTGACATCTGTCATAATAGTAATAGGAATTGGTGGTGCTTCCATAAACTTTTCTGTAGGTGGATCGCCAGTTCAAATATCTGGTGTGGCTCTTGCAACTATTATTGGAATAATACTTAATTTAATATTACCAGAAGAAAGTGCTTCTGAAAAATCCAATAAAGAAGCTGTTTAAAAATTGCTCTAAAAAGCAGTCTAAAATTATATAGACTGCTTTTTCAATTCACCCGATCGCTATCATTGCTAACCCCCATCGCACACAGCGAAAGCGACTATCACCAAATCAAAGATTTGGGATATCTGCTTTTCTATCGAAGTGGGGGATAAGCACTGCTACGCGCCTGGATAAGTTCTTCTAAGGTTCAGATGGAGAAAAGTCATCTTTATAAAGCAAACTCCATCTGAACCTAAGAATCACTTGATATTATCTAATTATCTAAAACTTTTATCACTTTTTTAAAATAATCTGGTATTTCCGTTTCAAATTCTATATACTTTCCTGTAGCTGGATGAATAAAGCCAAGCTTTTCAGCATGGAGGAGCTGACCGCCTAGTTTGAACCTCTGCTTTTTATAGCCATATACCGGATCTCCTACAAGAGGGTGCCCTATATATGCCATGTGTACCCTTATCTGATGTGTTCTTCCTGTTTCAAGTATACATTTTATCAAAGTATTACTTTTAAATCTTTTAATAACTTTATAATGGGTAATGGCCCTTTTTCCATTCACACAAACTGCCATTTTTATTTTATCTTTAGGATGTCTCGCAATAGGCTCATCTACAGTTCCCTCATCTAGTTTTATAACCCCTTCTACTAAGGCTATGTATTCTCTAG
Source organism: Clostridium ljungdahlii (assembly GCF_001636845.1). Taxonomy (GTDB): domain Bacteria; phylum Bacillota; class Clostridia; order Clostridiales; family Clostridiaceae; genus Clostridium_B; species Clostridium_B ljungdahlii_A. The sequence goes on along the minus strand of NZ_LITT01000062.1, from coordinate 147,574 downwards.
TCATAGAATGATCCTTAAGCTGTTTCGCTAATTTATTATGAGAATTATCATTTTTAGCTACTACAAGTATTCCTGAAGTGTCTTTGTCTATTCTATGCACTATACCCGGTCTTGTCACTCCATTTATACCAGATAAATCATGACAGTGATTTAAAAGAGCATTTACTAAAGTACCTTCATATACTCCTGGTGCAGGGTGCACTATCATACCTTGAGGCTTATTTACTACAATAACATCCTTATCTTCATATAATATGTCAAGAGGTATATCTTCCGACTGTATATTTAAATTCACAGGGTCAGGTATAGTAATTTCTATATTATCCCCTGACTTAATCTTATAATTGGATTTTTTTGCTTTTCCGTTTACTTCTACTAAATTATCTTCTATTACATTTTGAATATATGATCTTGATTTATCTTGGAAACATTTAGACAGAAATACGTCAAGTCTCATATTTTCTTCTTGACTACAAACCAAAAATTTTTTACTTTCCATACTTTTCTTCCTTTAATAAATAGAATGCCAAAAGTGCAGTTCCTACTACCACCATCACATCTGCTATATTGAATACAGGAAAATAATAAATGTCTTTATAATGGACAGAAATAAAATCAACTACATATTTATACACTATTCTATCCATCAAATTTCCCAAAGCTCCACTTATTATAAGTGAAAAACTTATTCTTATAAGCTTTGAATTAGGTTTATATTTTATAATATAAAACATCATTCCTCCAACTACAATTATTGTAATTATAGTTAAAAAGTAAAGCTTACCCTGTAAAATTCCAAAAGCAGCTCCCTTATTTTGCAAATACAGTAATGAAAACAAATCTTTTATTACTATTATCTGAGAAACTTTAGATAAAACTCCAATGGCCCATATTTTCGTAACCCTGTCTATTAAAATTCCAAGTAATATTACAAATATTTCCACCATTTTCCTCCCAAAACGCAATGCGTAAAAATTACAAGCTCATAATCATACTTTTAATTATTTGTGTAGAATTTTTTATGGCAATAGGTGCAAATTTTTTATAGTCCATACTAGCACCATTGTTTGCGTTGTCTGATATAGATCTTATTATTACAAAAGGTACATTGTTCAAATAGGCTACCTGTGCAATACTTCCACCTTCCATTTCACAAGCCAGTGCTCCAAACTCCTTGTTCAAATATCTAACCTTTTCTGTACTTGAAATAAATTGATCTCCTGTAACTATTCTTCCTACAAAACTATTTATATTTCCTAATTTATTGCAGGCATCCTTAGCTTTTTCTACAAGTCTTCTATTACATTTAAAATCATATGTATCCAATCTAGGTATCTGTCCTACTTTATCTCCAAAAGCAGACGCATCCATATCATGCTGTACCAAATTATCTGCTATTACTATATCTCCTGGATATACGTTTTCTCCTGCACCTCCTGCAATACCTACATTTATTATGTAATCTACATTAAAATCATCTGCAAGTATTTGGGCACATACTGCCGCATTTACCTTACCTATACCACTCCTTACTACCACTATATCTTTATTATAAAGTTTTCCTAAATTAAATTTCATATTAGCTTTTTCTTCAACTTTCTCCAGTTCTAATTCAGATAAAAGTATTTCTACTTCTTCATCCATAGCTCCTATAATTCCAATAACCATGTTTGTATGTCCTCCTCATTTTTATTTCTATAATTACTAGCATATATTAAATCAACATTGATTGTCAAATATGCTTTGTTTACAGTGCATACTAAAAAGCCACTCTGCTTTTAGAGTGGCTTTTTCTATCCCTTAATAAAAAAATTTTTAATTTCTTCGAGTTCATCTTTATCTTCAAAAATTTCCTTTTCTGTATGATTTGAGTCCTCTTTATTATCTTCATCAAATTCTTTGTTGCGCTTTTCAACTAAAGAGACATCTTCCTTTTTTGGCTCTACTATTTCTATTTCCTTTTCCTTAACAGTACTATCTTCCACTTCATTTTCATTTGATTCATACCCAATACTATAATTCTTTACAAAATCTTTTTCCATATCATCAAACATTTCCATTTGAGTTTTCATAAAGTTCCTAAACTTAGTTCTAAACTTAGAAAATTCCTGTTTTACATTTTCAAATTCATCTGTAATTTGAATAACATCACCATGGGCCTTATCTATTATCTTCTGTGCAGCATCATTTGCATTTTTTACTACAAATTGACTTTCCTTTTTAGCGTTTTCTTTAGCCTGTTCAGAAGCATTTTGAGCTAATAAAAGTGTATCTTTTATAGTATTTTCCATTTTAGTATAATGACTTATCTTCTCATCCAAAGACTGCATTTTTTCCTTTAAAAGAGAATTTTCCTTATATATAGACTCATAATCTTCTGCTATTTTGTCTAAAAATTCATCTACTTCATCTATATTATAACCTCTAAGTCCTTTTTTAAATTCCTTATTTGTTATCTCTGCAGCAGTAATAAACATCACGAGCACCTCACAAATTAACTAAATTTTTTTATAAGAAGTTTGCATCGACCGCTTCCCGTCCAACCAGTTTCTCCCACAATTTTAAACTTTCCACAGCTTCTTACAGTTATTATACAATTATCTTCTATAGATTTATCTTTTCTTGTTTCTGGTAAGTAATCCAAAAGGACTTTACCTCTCTTAATCATTTCTTGAGATTTATTTCTTGATATATTGCATAGAGAACTAACTAAACAATCAATTCTCAAGGAAGAAACATTTAAAACAGAAGTTTTAAAATTATATAGGGGAATTTCCGCAGAACTAATATCTAAAACATTTGCTTTGCAGCTGCTCTTTCCTACGCTATTTAAATTTATCTCTATGTAATCACTTATATCTTCACAAACAGCTAAATAACATTGCTTATCTTCCTTTAGTATTAAATCTCCAAATTTCTCTCTTTTAAGTCCAAGAGCCATAAGAGCCCCTAGATAATCCTTGTGTTCTAACTTAACAAATTTAGACTTACATTTTATTTCCATTAATTTTATTGGATAATTTCTTATATCAAACTTTGAAAATGCTATAAGTTTTCTTTCTGCATCTTCAAATATGCCACAACTGCATATATTTAAGCCAATTTCCTCCTTTAGATTTTCTAAAGTATTCCATACATTGGGAGTATAAAATGTTGAGGTATATACTGTATTATTAGTTTTTTTTGCTAAACTTATTTTATCATATATAGGTAAGATTTCACTTTCATCACAAAAATGAAATCTCTTTATAAAACTTTTTTTATCCATAATTATCCCTTAATTCGCTATACATTATTTCATATGCTAGAGTATCGAAAATACAATTCCTCTTAATATATCTATTATAAAAAAGGCCACTATAGGTGAAAAATCTATCATTAAACCTGGCATAAGTTTTTCCTGAATTTTTCTTCCAGGTATCATAAGGGGTTCCGTAAATATATGTAAAAAATCCACAAATGCGTTACTTCTCCCCTGCATAACCCAAGATAGAATTACATCCAATATTATAGCACCTTCAAGGAATCTAAATAGTAATGATATTGCAACAGCTAAAGTACTACTTATCATTTTTGCCTCCAATTATTTATCACTAAATATACTTACTTCCATCCAAATATTCCTTTTCCAGATAACTCATTTTTTAAATCACTGTTTACTTCTACACTAGATGGTGAAAGTATGTATATTCCTTTTTCTATTTCTTCCAAATTTCCTCCTAATGCATAACTTGCACCACCCATAAAATCAAGTAACCTTTGAGCTATTCTAATCTCAAGTCCTGTAGTATTTATAACTATTATTTTTCTATTTTTAAGCTCATCACATATATCAGCTGCTTCCTCATAAGTAGTTGGCTTAACTATCCTTACCTTAGCCGCTATTGTAGTATGTATGCTTACAACTTTATTTTGTCTTTTATTATTTACAATAGGGTCTACCTCTGCAAAATCATTTACGATTTTTTCATTTTCTCCTTTCTTTGTTTCTTCTTCCTCTATATCTTCCTCCAAGTCATCTTCCAATCCTAAAAATCCCATCATTTTGTTTATCATTTTACCTGCCATAAAAAATACCTCCTATTTATTATTGTAATTTCTCTTTCCAAATATACCTTCGCCAATTCTCACCAATGTTGCTCCTTCTTCAATTGCTATTTTATAATCATGAGTCATTCCCATAGATAGTATATTCATACTTATATTATTAAACTTCCTTTTCTTCAAGCCATCAAAAATATCTTTTAGCTTTCGAAAATATTTTTTACAACTTTCTTCATCCCCTTTAGGAATTACAGCCATAAGACCTTTTACCTTCACATTGGTACAATTCTCACAGGCATTTAGTAAATCTTCCAATTCCTCTAGAGGTAAACCTGTCTTACTTTCTTCCAACCCTATATTTATTTGTATAAGTGTATTTGCAATTAATTTTTGATCTTTATAATGTTTTTCTAATTCATTAAGAAGTCTTATACTGTCCAAAGAATGGATAAGATAAACCTTACCAACTATATATTTTACCTTGTTTCTTTGAAGATGACCTATTAAATGCCACCTTATATCCTGTGGAAGGTTTGGTATTTTATTTGTCAGCTCCTGTACTTTGTTTTCTCCAAAATCTCTAATACCTGCATCATAAGCTTTTTGTATATCTTCAACAGGTTTAGTTTTTGAAACTGCCACTAAGGTTACATTTTTATCCTTTATCTCTTCTTCTATCCTACTCAAGTTTTGTTCAATTGACAATATTACCGTCTCCTTTATTATTAAGCACAAACATATACAATTATTAGTATTCTTCATAGACATCAAAATTCCTGCAAAAATTAATTATTTTTTTAATCATTTTCAACAAATTTATAAAATAATCTACTGTACCTCTTTCATAAATTCTGTTCTATACTCTCCCTTATAGGCAGGTATTTTTATATTATCTGATTTTTGTACCTCTACCACAATCTTTCTAGTTATCATTATTTTTAAGTAGTTTTCATTTGACATCATATAAGTATAGAGTACTTCCTTATTTCCTATAGCATTAATTAAAAAAGGAGAAGCTATTTTTACTCCATTTACTCTTAAAAATGGACCGCTGCAATAAATTTCGGAAACCCCTACTATTCTGTGACCATTTATAGAAATTGCTTCAGATCCTGCATTTTTCAAATCATTGATAACCTGTATAATGTCTGTATTATGTACAAGCTTCATCTGATACTGAAAACTATCAAGTCCATCACTCATAGGTGCATCATTCAAATATATATTTATTCCCTGACCTTTTACAGCTACTTTTCCAAGTACCATATTGTTTTGATTTAATTCCTGATTTATTCCAGCTACAACTTGAGCCTCATTCTTCTCACTGCTTCTATATTTTTTTAGCTTGTTATAGGTATCATTATATTGTTTTAATAATCCCGATATCTCATTGTGAAGCTGATTTTTATAATTATATGCATCTTGATACTGTTTTGCATTTAAAAACACTCTCTTATTAGTCTTACCTTTTGTAAAACTTATATTGGTGGATATTAATATACCTATTATTATAGAAGCTATAAAAACAAAAGTATTAGCTTCACTACTCTTCATTTATTTCACCTCATTGATGTGATTTAGCTTTTTCAATTAATTCTCTTCTTATTATTGCAAAATTATTAAATATCCTTCCTCCAAAAACTATAACCACTGCCAAATATATAGGTACTCCGAGCTTATCCCCTAAATAAGCAAATGCTGCAGCAAGTACTGCATTTCCAAAAAATCCAGATATAAAAATATCTGTTTTAAAACTTTTAGACAAATTGGCTCTTATAGCTCCAAATACTGAGTCAAGACAAGCTAAGATAGCCACAGACATATAAGGTGAAAATTTATCTGGAATATTTACATTCCAAACTACACCTATAATTATTCCCAATATAAGTCCAACAAATCCTATCATTTTTTACCACCTCTAATTTATTCTTTCACAGGCTCTGCATACTCAAATTTATATGGTTTATTATATTTCTTTATAGTTATACTATCAGATTTTTCAAACTTAACATCACATATAGCCTTTAAATCTGAAAACACCTCTGGAAAACTCATAGCACTGTATAACAAACTTTTGTCTCCTATAGCTTGTATAACTATTCTTTTTGATGGTGATATTTTTTCATCATTTATAAGTATATAATTTCCTGCTGTCCTTATACCCGTTCTTGAAACAATTCTTATGTCATTTATAGATATAGCTTCAGCACCTGCAAACCTCAATTCATTTACGAGATACACTAAATCTTTATCGGTTATGTGATTGTTAACACTATTTCCAAATAGATTGCTGTTAGGATTAAGATATATAACGACACCTTGTCCCTTTACATCTACCTCTCCCATAAGTATTCTAGAACTTTCTAATTCATCCAGAAGGTTTTTTGTAGAATCACTCTTGCTTGCTGCAGCATCTTCATAGCCCTTTACTTTATTTTGAAGATCATTTACCTTCGTTTCTAGTGCAGCTTTTTCCTTTTTATACTGCTCTATTTCCACAGTAACATCAGAGCTATTTTGATTATTCAAATTTAATGTATTATCCTGTCTCATAAGTACTCTAAATTGGTAGGTAAGCATGAATCCAAGTATACAGCACACCAAAGCAACACTAATTTGTGAAGCAACTTTACGCATTTTATTTTATCCTCCTAATTTTCAATGTGAAATACAGGATTTCCGTCAAATCTTATATCTATATATCCCCTAGCGCTGCCCAATTTTTCATTTAACATTATATTTAAAGCCCTATTTACCTTTTTGCCTAAATTATCTCCTTGTCCCAGTTCCACACACATATTTTTAAAGTAAATTTTAATGTCCACAGAATTACTTACATCCATATAAGTAATTTCAAAAGGTAATTTATTATTTTGAATTATACTTCCTAGGGTAGTTACAGCCTCAATTTTATTATCATCTTTATTTAAAATACATTCTCCCAATTTAACTTTACTACAATCAATTCCATTTAACTTAACTAACTTCATATTACTTATGTTGTCTCTCCTTTGAAGTAAAACTCCATTTTTATCTATAATGAAATATTCTTTGTTGCTTTCTATATAAAAGGTTGCCTCTCTTTCCTTTACATTAATATTAATGGTTCCTGGAAGCTTTCTTCCTATATCAACATCTTCTATATATGGATTCTTTAATATATTTTCTGATGCATCTTTTAGATTAATATAAAAGATATTATTTCCACCATATACTTTTGAATCCTCAATAATGCTATTACTTGAAATACTTTTATTTCCATACACTTTAATATACTTTATATTAAAATACGGCAATTTTAAGCAAAGTGTAAAAAATAATGCTATTAAAAATACCATAAGCATAAGAACTCGTTTTACTTTTACTTTTTTTCGTCTTTTCAAAATCAATTCATTATCTGTTTTCGTAATAATATGACTCATTTCCTATCCTCTCACTTATACTATAAGATAACATAAGATACATATATATTAACACTTAATAATAGTAATTTCATTAAAATAGTCCTTAAATTTATATTAAATATTTATATACTCTATTTCATTAAAATTTATTTACTCATATTTCTAAGTTCTCCTTAAAAGTCCACAATAGCATTACAAAAAAATTTGCAATGCTATTCTTAACCACTTTCTGTTTGCCTTGATATATTCAAAAGTATTCCAACTGCTATCATATTGATTGTAAGAGCGGAACCTCCATAACTTATAAAAGGTAATGGTACTCCTGTTACAGGCATGGCACCAGTTACAACTGCAATATTTATTATTGCCTGAACTGCAATAACCGAAGTTATTCCAGTAGCTAAAATGGTTCCATACGTATCCTTGGCCCTTATAGCAATAACAATTCCTCTCCACACAAAAACTATAAATAATATAACAATTACAGTACATCCTATAAGTCCTAATTCTTCTCCTATAATAGAAAATATAAAATCATTGTGAGGTTCTGGTATGTAATAACACTTTTGCCTTGACCTGCCGAGTCCCATTCCCCATATTCCTCCTGATCCCATTGCTAAAAGAGATTGAATCAATTGATATCCCTTTCCTTTAGGATCAGACCATGGATTTAAAAAACTTGTAAATCTAGCCATTCTATAAGGTTCAAATATTATACCTGCTATTCCCCCAAGCACTACAAGTCCAACTACGCCAAGTACATGGGTTATTTTAGCTCCCGATACATATAAAATTATGAGGGTAACTATCATTATTACAGCTGCTATGCTTAGATTCTTTTCTGCAAATACAAGTCCTGCATAGAATGAAGAAACCAAAAGATATGGAAGCACACCATACATCATGGTTTCTATCTTCCTTCCCCCTTTAAGCTCTATACTTTTTGCCATATATAAAACCACAATGTATTTTGCTATTTCAGAAGGTTGAAATCCAACAGAACCTAATGTTATCCATCTTTGTGCACCTTTTCTAGATTCAAAGGCAAAAACTGCAAGTAGAAATATTACAGATACTATCATAAGCAATTTAGTATACTTCTTTATTCTCTTATAATCAAATTTTACTGTAAAAAACATAAGGAATGTTCCAATTATAGCCCATAGCCCTTGCCTTTTTAAATAAAACATGCTATCTCTTGTACTTTTATCAAAAAATGCTTTGTAAGAACTGGCACTATAGACCATGACAACTCCAATAGCTACCAATAACATTATAGTTGAGAAGAGCAAAAAGTCTATAGATCCCATTTTAGTATTTGGTTTACTAATTCTCATAAAAATCCTCCTAGATTATTACTATATGAGGCTGACAAAAGCATTTAAAAATTACTATATTTAAAGATAACCTTCTTCTTTTCATTTTACAAAGATAGAAATCCTAACAGACACAATATTACTGTAATTATACAAAATATAGAAACTACTTTAGTCTCATGCCAACCTGAAAGTTCAAAGTGGTGATGGATTGGAGCCATTTTAAATATCCTCTTCCCTGTAAGTTTAAAGGAAGCCACTTGAAGTATAACAGATGCTGCCTCTATTACGTATATTCCTCCAATTATTGGGACAAGAAGTGGAAGTTTTAGTATCATAGCTACTGCACCTACCGCACCCCCCAGTGCCAGAGATCCTGTGTCTCCCATAAATATTTGAGCTGGGAAAGCATTGTATTTTAAAAATCCTAAAAGTGCTCCAGCAAGAACTGCACAGAAAATAGCTAAAGTAATATGTCCCATAGCAAAGCTTACTAGAGCTAAAAAAGTCATTATCAAAAGCGTAACTGACGTTGCCAATCCATCAAGTCCATCTGTTAAATTCACCGCATTTGTAGTTGCTGCAAAATATATTATTATAAATGGAATATAAAATACTCCTAAATTCCAACTTTTATGTGCAAAAGGAACTATTATAGATGTCCCTATATATGGATTATTGGCAGAATAGTAGGCAAATATTCCAGATACAATTAATAATAATATCATTTTTTGATAAGCTCTTAATCCCAAATTTTGTTTTCTCAATATCTTTAGGATATCATCAATAGCACCTATTACTCCAAAGGCTACAAAAGCATAAAGAGCTATCATGGCCTCATCTGATGGCTTTTTTACTATAATTGCCATAGTTATAAAAGTTGCTAGTATAAATAATACTCCTCCCATAGTTGGAGTGCCTGCTTTTTTCAAATGGCTCTTTGGGCCGTCTTCTCTTATATTCTGGCCAAATTTAAATTTATGAAGAAGAGGGATCAAAATAGGTCCTTCTAAAATAGCTATAAAAAATGCAATTAGTACAGAATAAATTAATCTATACATGTTATATTGCCCCAAACAAAAGGGCATTCACCTCCTAATTATTGCTGTTTCTCTTTAGTTCTTCTGCTATAATTTCAAATTTCATTACTCTAGAAGCTTTTACAAGCACTGTGTCTCCCTTTTCAATGTACTTTTTTAAAAGAAACTCTAAAGCTTCTGTATAGGTATCAAAACTAATACATTTTCCTTTTTTATTTGTTACCTGAAATCCCCTTTTAAAATCTTCTACATATTCCCCAAGAGCTATCAAAATATCTATGCCATTTTCTCCTGCATACTTTCCTACTTCCTCGTGCATCCTGCAGGATTCATCTCCCAATTCCCCCATAGTACCTAATACGGCTATTCTTCTTTTTGATTTAAAATTTTTCAAAACATCAATAGCTGCTTTCATTGACTCAGGATTGGCATTATAACTATCATTAATTACATTGAATTTTTTTCCTTTACATATCTCCATTCTCATTGCAGTAGTCTCTATGTTTTTTAAACCTTCTCTTATTTCTCCATAAGTCATATTTAAAATTCTCCCACAAGCAACTGCAAGTAGAGAATTCAATACATTGTACTTTCCAGGTACATTTACCTTAAACCTCTCTTCCATCTTAACATTGTTTTCACATATGTTAAAACTTATAAAATCTTCTTTTACCTCTATATCATAAGCTGATATATCTGAATTTTCTTCTAGTCCAACTCTTTTTACGTTAAATTTATCTTCTTTTAAATTGCCTAACATATCATTGTCTGAATTTATTACTAAAGTATTATTCTTTGAAAAAAAATCTGTTATTTCAAGTTTTGCTGCAAGTATATTTTCTCTTGTTCCTAAATTCCCTATATGTGCCCTAAGTACATTGGTTATTACTGCAATATCTGGTCTGGCAGCCTTTGCCATACTATGTATTTCTCCCCTATTATTCATTCCCATCTCAAGCACTGCCACATCATAACTATTATCCAATCTAAATATCATATGTGGAAGTCCTATTTGATTGTTAAGATTGCCTTCTGTTTTAAACACTTTGAACTTAGCACTTAATACAGATGCTATTAAATCCTTTGTTGTTGTTTTACCTGCAGAGCCTGTAATTCCTATTATTTTTACATTAAGTTTACTTTTATAGGATTCTGCTAAATCAAGCAATGCCTGATTTCCATCCTTAACTTGAATTACACTAGTACACTCATTTATTTCACTTTCTTTAAAATATACCTCATCCACAATACATATACAAGCACCTTTATCACTTGCAGCTGCAGCATATTTATTTCCGTTAAATCTTTCTCCTTTAAGAGCAATAAATATGTCTTTTTCTTCAATTTTTCTAGTATCCGTACTTACATTTCTATATCCACTATATTTTCCAGAAATTATTACTTGTCCAGATACAGCATTTACTATTTCATCAAAACTCATGTATTCCAAATTTTTATTCTCCCCTCTTTTTTTGCGAATTGACAATTGATAGTGGAAAGTTGATAGTTAACGAGGATTTTTCTTCACTATGTTACGAAAAATCTTAAATTTAAAGCTTATTGAAGCATTTGCTTCAATGGTGCTATATTTTAGATTTTCTGTAGTATTAACGGAAAAAAATCATCCATAATTCTCAACTATCAACTTTCAATTGTGCATTGTAAATTGATCACTGTGCATTGTCTAGAATCTCAGCTATTATCTCTCTTTCATCAAAATGTATGGTTTTATCTTTTAATATCTGATAATCTTCATGGCCCTTTCCTGCAACTACAATTACATCTCCTTTTTGTGCCATATGTATAGCTTCCTTTATAGCTTCTTTCCTATTTTCAACTACCTTGTAATCGTCTTTTTCAACACCCTTTACTATTTCATCAATTATTGCCATAGGCTCTTCTCCTCTTGGATTATCTGAAGTTATAACTGCAAAATCAGATAACTCTGTACCTATCTTGCCCATTATAGGCCTTTTGGTATTATCCCTATCTCCTCCACATCCAAAGACAGCTATAAGTCTTCCTGTAGTAAATTCCCTAGCAGTTTTTAATATGTTCTCCAACCCATCTGGAGTATGGGCGTAGTCTACTATGACTTCATATCCAAGGTTATACCCCTTAGTAACTATTTCACATCTTCCAGGTACAGCATCCATAGATTCAAGTCCCTTTTTCACAACTTCTAAACTTATACCTTCGCAAAGGCATGCCCCTACACTTCCAAGAGCATTCATTACATTATATTTACCTGGTATATTTAAATTTATATGCGCTGTCTGCCCCCTATATGTTATATTAAAATTAGCTCCTCTAGAATGTATATTTAAATCATTAGCTTTTAAATCAGCTTCCTTATTTATAGCATAAGTTATCTTGCTTCCTAATGCATCTTCATATATTCTATCTCCATATTTGTCGTCTATATTTATAACAGAATTAATAGTATTTTTAAATAATATTAATTTAGCCTTATAATAATTTTCAAAGGTCTTGTGAAAGTCTAAGTGATCCCTCGTTAGATTTGTAAATATTGCCTCTGAAAATTTCACTCCGTATGCTCTATCTAGGTACAGTGAATGAGAAGATACTTCCATAACACAATACTGAACTCCTTCATCCACCATCTGTTTAAATAACTTCTGAAGTTCTAAAGATTCAGGAGTAGTCCTATGAGAAGGTATTTTCTTATCTCCTATATAATTTGCTATAGTACCTACGAGTCCTACTTTATAACCTGCTGTCTCTAGTATGGATTTCATCATAAATGTAGATGTAGTTTTACCGTTAGTTCCCGTTATTCCTATTACTTTCATCTTTTTAGAAGGATTATCATAGTAATTTGATGAAATAATAGCAAGTGCTTTTCTTGTATCCTTTACCTTTATCACAGTACAATCGGGTACATTTTCTACTTCTTCGCTTATTACAATAGCTGCTGCACCATTTTTATAAGCCTTATCTATGTATTTATGTCCATCCGTAACATATCCCTTTATACATACAAAAACATCTCCAGATTTGACTTCTCTAGAATCATATTGAATTTCTCCTATATTTAAATCATCATTTCCCTTAACGACTTCATATGTAAGTCCGCTCATTACTTTCTTCAACTTCATAGTATACACTCCCTAATTTAAAATTGTCCGATGGCTACCATCCGTAATACTCTCATCCCACTCTGTGCATAACGGCTGATACGCCCCTGGATAAGTTCTTCCCCTAAGGGATAACTTGATAAAAATATGTATAACCTACACATAGCATTGGCATGCAGACTTAACAAATAATAGTACTGCATGCCTTAAAGTAATTTTCTATCAAATCTTTCACTATTTTATTATAATTTTCTAATCACTTCATGTAAAGAACAAGTTAATTATTTTTATCAACGAATCCATCAGATAAATATTTTAAGGTGATGTATCTCCTTTCACTGCAAGATAATTAAGTACATCTTCAAAAACCTGCTTTGCTGTAGGTACCGCAGTTTGACTTGCATAATAAGTGGATGGATCTGGTTCATCTATGGAAATTAAAATTGTTATTTTAGGGTCATTTGAAGGTGCCATACCTGCAAATGAAGAAACATATTTCCCCGTCTGATATCCTCCAACTCCAGCTTTCTGGGCTGTACCTGTTTTTCCTGCTATGTGATAGCCTTCTATAAAAGTGCCTTTTCCACTGCCTTCTGTAACTACTCTTTCTAAGTATGATCTGAGCTTTGCAGTTTTACTACTATCCAAAAATTTTTTACTATTACCAGCCAGATCATATTTTTTATCTATAACTTCTTTGCTGCTGCTTTCATCATAATGCTCTATTTCTTTCATGACATGAGGAGTAATTAAAGTTCCTCCATTTGCCACTGCATTAAAAGCTCTAAGATACTGAACTGCTGACAATGTGTCTGTCTGTCCAAAAGCAATAGTCGCTAAATCCACATCGCTTATATTTTCCGTCTTTTTAACTATTCCTTTAGCTTCTCCTGGTAAATCTACTCCAGTTTTTTGACCAAATCCAAATTTGTGTATGTAATCATTTAATTTTTCTTTTCCTATTTTTTTACCAAGTTCTGCAAAACCTATATTACAGGAATTTTTAATTATGTCTGGAAAACCTTGTACACCATGTCCAGCAGATACCCAGCAATGTATAACTCTATTGCCTATACTTATACTTCCATTACATGTAAATTTATCACTATCGCTAACTGAATTTGTCTCAAGTGCAGTTTGTGCAGTTATAACTTTAAATATGGAACCTGGTTCAAAAGTATCGCTCACTGCTCTATTTCTCCATATATTTTGCAGCTCTGCATAAGATTTATTATCTACCCAAGGAGAATTTGGGTTGTAATCAGGTTTATTCGCCATAGCAAGTATTTCTCCATTTTTAGGATTCATAATTGTTATAGAAACTGCTTTTGCATTATAATCTTTTAGTGCCTGCTCTGCAGATTTTTCTGCAAAATGTTGTATCATTTCATCTATAGTAAGTACTATATCCTTTCCATCTACAGGCTTTGTAAATTCTGAAATAGTATAAGGAAGTTCTTTACTCTTTCTATCTAATTCTGCAATTCTACGACCTGGGATACCTGCTAGATCCTTATTATAATAAAGTTCTACTCCTGTAAGTCCAAATCCATCTGAATTAGTATGTCCAATTACCTGTGCTAAAAAATTGTTATTTGGATAATATCTCTTAGTATCTGCCGATACAAGTACTCCATTTAAATTTAAATTTCTAACTTTATCCGCTTCAGCCTTTTCCACTCTTCTTTTAAGCGTAGCAGAGGCAATGGGAAGCCCTCCTGGAAGAGTTTTTTTCATTATTTTTGACACTTCTTTCTTGTCCATAGAAAGAGCTTCTGCTAACTCTCCTGATATTTTATCTTCCGATATCTTCTTCTCCTCCATAGTGTCTCTTAACGTATTCATATCCAAATCAATTCTGTACACATTAGCACTTACTGCCAATTCATTTCCACTTCTATCTAAAATTCTTCCTCTTTTTGCATCAATTTTGACATCACTTGTCCATTGAGCTATTGCCATGGATTTAAGCTGTGGTGATCTGTATATCATTACATAACACATTCTCCCTACTAGTAAAAAGAAAACCATAAATAGAAAACTAAAAATAATTACCATTCTTTTTCTGATAATTACTCTATCTCTGTATTCCTTTTTAGCCAAAATTATTTACCTCCATATCAATTGCTTCAACTCATTTAACATCCCCTTGTGCATTTCTGATTCATCCGAATTTTCTTCTACTTTAATAACTTTCTTATCTAAATTTGTATATACTGCATTTCCTTTATCCGGTACCTTCATCTGTAATTTATTTATTGCATTATCCTCTATGTATCCCAAATTATTGTACTTTACAAGTTCTACCCTCAAGTTTTCATTTTGTTTGTTAATTTCGCTTATATCGTTTTCTATAGAATTTAGTTCTGTCTGTGAATTATATATTGCGCAATATCTATAAACCAGAATAACACCTACAATAAAAACCACACATATGTTTCTAATTACTTTTAGTTTCTTTTTTACTTTTAATGCCCTATTCGGATCCTTAGCTTTAATCTTTTTTTCTTCTGTCTCTTTGTAAGGCTTGTACTCTGGCTGAAGGACAGTATTTCCATTTACCATACTCTCTTTGTTCATTAATATCACTTTATTCACCTCTTTTAAATTTTAGAACTAAATTTTCTCTGCTGTCCTAAGCTTAGAACTTTTACTTCTTGAATTTTTCTCTTTTTCCTCTTCTGTAGGTATTATAGGCTTTTTATTTATTATTTTTACAATAGGTTTTTTGCCACACACACATAGGGGAAAATCCGGTGGACAAGTACATGGATTCTCTAATTTTTTAAATTTAGTTTTTATAATTCTATCTTCTAAAGAATGAAAAGTTATAATTGATATTCTTCCGCCTGTATTCAGTCTTTTTACGCTATCCTCTACTGCTTTGTTCAATATTTTAAGTTCTCCGTTTACTTCTATACGTATAGCTTGAAAAGTTCTTTTTGCAGGATGACCTTCTTTTTGAAATCTTGCAGGTATTGCATTTCTTATTATATCTACAAGCTGTAATGTTGTGTTTATAGGAGCCTTTTCTCTTTCAGCTACTATAAATTTTGCTATTCTCTTTGAAAAGTTTTCCTCTCCATAGTCCCTTATAACGTTATGAAGATTTTCCTCACTATAATTGTTAATCACCTCATAAGCGGATAATGAACTATCCCTATTCATTCTCATATCAAGGGGAGCGTCCTTCATATAGCTAAATCCCCTTTCTGATTCATCTAGTTGATACGACGAAACTCCGAGATCCATAAGTATACCATCAACTTTATCTATTTTAAGTTCTTCTAAAATTTCATCTATATAATAAAAGTTATTGTGAACATAAGTAATATTTTTAAATTCATTTAGTCTCTCCCTTGTTGCATTTATAGCATACGTATCCTCATCTATTCCTATTAACCTTCCCTTGTCGGATAACCTCTTTAAGATTTCAAAGGAATGCCCTCCCCCTCCTAAAGTGCAGTCTACATATATTCCATCTTCTTTAATATTTAAACTATTTATAGTCTCGTTAAGTAGTACAGGTACATGTTTAAATTTCATATAATACGTCCTCCAATTTTGCTATGGCATCTGAAAAGAAATAACAAGTCAAAGATACGACAAGTATTTTTTGAAGATGCCTATATTCCAAGTTCATTCATTTGTTCCGCTATATTATCAAAATTTATATTTAAATTATTGTATT
This sequence comes from Clostridium ljungdahlii, assembly GCF_001636845.1. Classification (GTDB taxonomy): domain Bacteria; phylum Bacillota; class Clostridia; order Clostridiales; family Clostridiaceae; genus Clostridium_B; species Clostridium_B ljungdahlii_A. The sequence goes on along the minus strand of NZ_LITT01000062.1, from coordinate 130,981 downwards.
CTATCCAATTTTCTTTACTCCATATCTCTATTCTACTAGATACTCCTATACTTACTATTTCCTTATTTATAGCTGCATATTCTAGGAGTGTCTGGGGTATTAAAATTCTCCCCTGCTTATCGGGTTCCATTTCATTTGCCCCTGAGAAAAAAAACCTTACAAAAACCCTGGCATTTTTATTAGTAAGTGGAAGTTTCTTTAATTTATCTTCAAGTAAATGCCACTCACAAAGCGGGAAAGCATAAAGGCAGCTATCTAAACCTTTAGTCAAAATAAATTTATTTCCTAATTCTTCTCTAAATTTAGAAGGTATAATTATTCTATTTTTACTATCTAGTGAATGTTCATACTCACCTAAAAACATCATTACACCTCTTACTGCTATTACGCTCCACTTTTAACCACTTTAATCCACCAGATTACTTATTCTATATTAACATAAAATTTCCTCTTTTTTAATAGACTTTTAATATTTTTTTTAAATCTATTAAATTTATTTTTTCATCAATTTTTTTCATCTTCTTCTACTAACCAGCAGAATTAGTTTATATTAACCACATTTATTGAAATAATATGCTCTGTAGAGTATAATTTAGATGAATTTTACGTCAGTTAATTATATTTTAAGAAAGGAATGTACATAGATGAAACTTGGAATTGTGGGTTTGCCAAACGTTGGCAAAAGCACCCTATTTAATGCAATAACAAAGGCAGGTGCAGAATCTGCCAATTATCCATTCTGTACTATAGAACCAAATGTAGGAGTGGTTAGTGTACCAGACAAAAGATTAGATGTACTTGAAGAAATGTACAATTCAAAGAAAAAGGTATATACAGCTATTGAATTTTACGATATAGCAGGACTTGTAAAAGGTGCTAGCAAAGGAGAAGGCCTTGGAAATAAGTTTTTATCTCATATAAGAGAAGTAGAAGCTATAGTACATGTGGTTAGATGTTTTCAAGATGATAATATTGTTCATGTAGATGGCAGTGTGGACCCTATTCGTGATATTGAAACCATAAACTTAGAGCTTATATTTTCAGATTTAGAAGTAATGGACAGAAGAATTGAGAAAGTGTCGAAACTTGCTAAAAGTGGAGATAAGGAATCAAAAGTTGAATATGAAATTATGTTAAAAGTAAAAAAGCATCTAGAGGAAGGTAAGCCTGTAAGAACTCTAGATCTAAATGAAGATGAAGCCGAACTTGTTAAAAGCTTCTTTTTACTTACAACTAAACCTGTACTATATGTAGCTAATATTTCTGAAGATGACTTAACTTCCGGAAATCTGGAAAATGATTTTGTAAAAAAAGTAAAAGATTATGCAAAAATAGAAAACTCGGAAGTAGTAATTATTTCTGCTAAAATAGAAGAAGAACTTTCTTCTCTAGAAGATGATGAAAGACTTGAGATGCTAAAAGAATATGGTTTAAATGAAGCAGGTCTGGATAAATTGATAAACAGCAGCTATAGGTTGCTTGGTCTCATGAGCTTTTTAACTGCTGGAGAAAAAGAAGTAAGAGCATGGACCATAAAGAAAGGCACTAAAGCTCCGGAAGCTGCAGGCAAGATACACACTGATATACAAAAGGGATTCATACGAGCTGAAATTGTATCCTACGACAAACTCGTGGAATGCGGCTCCGAAACTTCTGCAAAAGAAAAGGGATGCTATAGATTGGAAGGAAAAGACTACATTATGCAGGATGGAGATGTAGTTAACTTCAGGTTCAATGTTTAGACAATTCACAATGCATAATAGATGATTTTCTTACGATAGTACTTCAGAAAAACTAAAATACAGTAACTCTATTTACAAGAAATAAACAGAATTCTTGGGATCAGATGGAGCTTTAACTCCATCTGATGCTTATTTAAACAGGCTTTTAAGTACTTCACCTTTAAGAATTTCGTATTATTCTTTGTTTCTATAATACTTTTTAAGCTCCTTCTTAGCTTCATGAATTACATTATCATAATTTTGTTCCATAAGGATTTCCACTGCATCTTTTAAATTAGACATAATATAAATATGGAAATTACCATCTGCTATTTCCTTTTCCACTTCATTCTTTAATGCTAAGCTGCTTACATTAGACTTTGGAATGAGTACCCCCTTCCCTTTTGTAGTATCTAATACTTTACATATTTTAAAGAAACCTTCTATTTTTTCATTTACTCCTCCTATAGGTTGTATTTCTCCAAACTGATTTATAGAACCTGTTACAGCTATATTTTGTTTTATGCTTATTTTCGTAAGTGCAGATATAATACTAACTATCTCTGCTACGGAAGCACTATCTCCATCTACTCTTCCATATATTTGTTCAAAGCTTAAATAAAAATCCACAGGTACTGTATTATAACCACCGCTTAAATTCTTAACATGTCCCTTTAATATATTTATTGCCTTGTTATGAATTTTTCCACTTAAGTCACTTTCCTTTTGGATATCTATAATGTTTCCATTACCCTTGTAGCACGAGCAGGTTATTCTTATGGGCTTTCCAAAATTAAAATACCCTGTATCAATTATGGACAGAGCATTTACTTGTCCTACCGTTTTGCCCTTTACGTCTATAAATATCTGACCTTCTGTATAAGAATCTACTACCTGACTCTCTATAATTTCTTCTTTATAAGCGGTATTTGTGATATCTTCTTCATTTATAAAATCTCTATGATCCTCACAGACTCTTTTGTCTGAAATTATTAAAATTCTTTCTAGATCATCGTCATCCATAAATAATTTATCTCTATTTTCAGCTTTTCTGGATAAAAATTTTGCCAGCTCTTTTACAGCTCCCTCATCCGCAGGATGTAATTTATTGGCTTTACATATGGAAATCACTTTATATAAGAAAGCTCTTTTTGCATCCTTATCCATCTGTAAAATAGATTTACACTCAGCTCTTATTCTAAAAATCTTTTTAAAATCCTCATCATAAGCATAAAGTAAATCATAGGTACGGTAATCTCCTATAAGTATTATTTTTTCATTAAACTCTATAGGCTCTGGTTTTAATCCACTCAAAGACAATAATTCTAAATATCCTCTATTATAATTCAAGTCAACTTTGCCACTTATAATAGACTTTTTCAAATAGTAATATGCTCCTTTATTACTTAAAAGGCTGCTAACTCGAAGTACTAATATTCCACCATTTGCCTTTAAAAGTGATCCTGGTCTAATAAGACTTGGATCAGTAACATAAGTTCCATTTTTATTTTCATATTCTATGCTTCCGAGTAAATTATTTATAGAAGGATCTTCTTCAAACACTATAGGTAATTTATTTTTATCACTATTGTCTATGAGTACATTTACAGAATATCTATATATTATATTCCGTATATTATCCACATCATCTTCATAGTTTATAGAATATATCTCTTTAATTTCACTTTCTATATTGTTACATGTATTGCTTAAAAATTCTAAGGCCTTATTATCCTTACTAAATACGTTAAAATATTCTTCCTTTACTTTTCTTGTATCTTCTTTATAATGTTCATCTATGAGGATTTTAATCTTTTCCATTTCGTAAGATTCCATGTCTTTTAATTTATCTAGTATCCTCTCTGCATGGATCTTAAGTGTACTTACTTTATTTACTATTTCTTGCTTTTTCTCTAAATTTAAAGACTCATACTCTACCTCATTCATCATTTCCCCATTTTCTTTTAAAGGAACAAAGTTAAAACCATTTTCCGTAATTTTTAATGAAAAGCCTTCATTTTTAGACATTTCTACAATTTTACTTATCAAATAACTTCGTTTTTTTTGAATGTTTTGTACCAACAATTGCTTTTGTTTGTCCTCGTATCCATTGTAAAATTCATAAGTAGAATTAGCATATATATTTTGTATTTTCTTTAGCATACTTTTTAGCTTTTTACCTTTCCCTGGCCTTAGAAACAATACTTTAGGATTTTTAATATCTTTCATAACTATATAGCATATATCCTGAAGCTCTATTTTATCTTTCATAGTTTCATTTATAAATTTCTTAATATTTTTAAGTTTATCTTTTGAAAATTCATCTATAAGATAAACGTTGTATCCTTGTTTATCTATTGTTAATGCATCCTTCATATTTTCATATACTCTACTATATTCAGGCATATAATTAACATTTCTATTTAAATCATCTCTATCATCTTCGCTAAAATCAATATCATCCAACTTAAAATCATATATGATTTGGTCTTTAGGTAATTCCCTATAATTCATATTTCATTCTCCTTGTATTCTTAGTCTAATATAATAGTATTCTTAAAAAGTTTATTTAGGAACGGAAATAAAAAAATAAGTATATCAACCTCATATAAAAAACATACTAAAAATTATAGGTATGTTTCAAAAATAAATATACTATGGTATAATATAATCAAATTTTGTCTGCTATTTCTGATAATCGTATAAACAAAATAAAGTAACAAAGGAGTTAGTATATACATGAGTTTTAAGGAGAAAATTGCTCAATATTACACAAAATCTTATTTAAAAAAGTATGGTGACAGATTAACTCAGGTTCAAGGTACTGTTGTATCTGTCAAAATTAATAAAAAAACTATATTATGGATATTTAATAAATTAACAGTAACACTTTTAGTAAGACCTGATAGAAGCAGAAACATAGTAAAATGCTCTTATATTAAAAAAAGATGGTTTAAGAAGCCTGATTTCATATCTATACATCAAGGTAATCTGGTTTTAGTTCAAGGACTTAAAGGAAGAAGAGGAAAAGAGAATAGAGAGAGCGTAGAACTTATAAATATACGAAATATGACCACAAAAAAGGACTTAATTCCTATAGAGGGAAAAATACCTAAAGTTCAAAAAGTTCAAAGATTTAAATAAAAAATTAGAATTGCTTAAAAGCAATTCTAATTTTTTATTTAAAGTATAAGTAAAGGCTATTTAAAAATGCAATTATCCCAGAGAAAAACAAAACTATTGCCCACTGTGAAATTCTAAGTGCAGATGTATGAAAAATTCCACGTAAAAATGGCAAGTAAAGTATGCATAAAACCATAGTAATAGATGTAGCAACTGCAGCTAAAAGATAAACATTGGTAAATAAATTTATCTCAAACAGCGAATGATTTTCTGATCTACATTCAAATACATGTATAAGTTGTGACATTATTAGAGTACATAGTGCTATAGTTCTGGATGTTTTAAGTCCAAAGCCTAGATATAATCCTATTACAAAAGCAAGCACTGTGCACACTCCAATAAGTGCTCCCCTCACAATAATTTTTTCACTTAGTCCTCGTGCAAATATACTTTCATTTTTAGCTCTAGGCTTACCCCTCATTATATCTCCCTGGGGTGGATCAACTCCAAGAGCTATAGCAGGAAGACCATCAGTAGCTAAATTTACCATTAGTATTTGTATAGGCAAAAGTGGAGTATCTAAATAAAAAATAGAAGTAAGAAACATGGTTAAAACCTCTCCTAAATTGCAAGATAAGAGATACCTTATAAACTTTCTTATATTATCATATATAACTCTTCCTTCCTCTACAGCAGATACTATGGTAGCAAAATTATCGTCAAGTAGTATCATGGAAGAAGCCTCCTTTGTTACATCTGTACCTGCAATTCCCATGCAAATTCCTATATCCGCTTCTTTTACTGCAGGTGCATCATTTACTCCATCTCCAGTCATAGCTACAATATTGCCTTTAGCTTTAAAGGCTTTTACTATTCTAAGTTTATGTCCCGGATTAACTCTTGCAAATATGGATACATCTTGTATCTTAACTGCAAGTTGTCTATCACTCAGCTTGTCTAATTCCTCGCCAGTTATAACCTCTGATTCATGTTTACATATGTCCAGTTCTTTTCCAATAGCAAAAGCCGTGTTCTTATGATCTCCAGTTATCATAACTGGCCTTATACCTGCTAATTTACATTTTAATACTGCATCCTTTGCTTCCTTTCTAGGTGGATCTATAATTCCCGCTACACCTATAAATATTAAATTGTCCTCCAAAGACTTACCTGGCACCACTTCTTTGTCCTTGTAAGCACCTGCTATACACCTTAAGGCATCAAAAGACATTTTTTCCACTGCTTTCAAAGCCTTATTTTTATCATTTGAAGTAAAAATTCGTACTTCACTTCCATCTAATATATATTTACACCTTCTTATAACTCTCTCCGGTGCTCCTTTCACATAACCTATCTTTCTTGAACCTTCTTTCATTATAACAGACATCATTTTTCTATCAGAATCAAAAGGTATATCATAAGTTCTCCTGGCCTTTCCTAAAAAGGTGCTTAAAGTTTTAATATCTTTGAAAAAAGCTTTTATAAGTGCTACTTCCGTTGGATCCCCAATAACCGCCCCTGAAATATCTGCTTTTTTCATATCAAAATTACAATCGTTACAATATGTAAAAGCCTTTTTCATAAGGATATTCTCTGGTAAAATATCCTTTCCTATCCTGTGTACTCTTCCATTAAAATAAAGAGCCTTTACAGTCATCCTATTTTCAGTAAGAGTTCCTGTCTTATCACTGCAAATCACTGAAGTACATCCAAGTGTTTCCACTGCAGGTAATTTTCTTATTAATGCATTTCTCTTTAACATTCTAGATACTCCAAGAGCCAGTGCTACTGTTACTATAGCTGCAAGGCCTTCTGGAATAGCAGCTACGGCTAAACTAACTCCTACTAAAAACATCTCATATTTGTCTTGACCTCTCCATACTCCAGTCAATGTAACTATAATGCATATAGCAATACACATGACTACAAGCACTTTTCCAAGTGAAGCAAGCTTTTCTTTAAGAGGAGACCTTTCCTTTTCAATGTCCTGAAGCATACCTGCTATTTTTCCCATTTCCGTCTTCATTCCTGTTTCCACAACTTTTGCTCTTCCCTTACCTTTTATCACTATAGTTCCCATGTATAGTGAATTATTCTTGTCTCCACTATCTTTTTCTACTCCTACAGATTCACCAGTCAAAAGAGACTCGTCTACCATGAAATTTCCAGTAGAAAGTAAAATGCAGTCTGCCGGAACCTTATCCCCTGTTTCCAGAAGTATCACATCACCTATTACTAGTTCTCCTGAATTTATAACCTTCACTTTTCCATCCCTTATAACCTTTGAAGTAGGGGATGCCATTTCTTTCAATGCTTCTAAAGATTTTTCTGTCTTAAATTCCTGTACAAAACCTAGTATGGAATTCATAATTACAATAATTAGTATAGTTATTGCATCTGCCTTTTCCCCCATAAATCCGGATATAATTGTAGCTACTATAAGTATCCAGGTTATAAAATCATTAAACTGCGAAATAAATATCTTTATAGGAGACACCCTTTTTTTCTTTTTAAGTATATTGGCTCCATATTTTTTAAGCCTTCTCTCTGCCTCAACTTGAGTTAAACCACTTTCTAACTCCCTTTCATTAATCAATCTTATCCCTCCAAGGCATTTATTTTCTCTACGTTAATTAAATATATGCCCCTTTTGCCTTACATTATGACAGTCAATTCACAATGCACCATGCACAATTCACAATTAAGGCTGATTTTCTGTTGTCGTAGAAAATCTAAAAATTTAATGCTCATACTGCTTAGTTTTTAGATCTTTAATAACACCCTCGAAGAAAAATCTACCGAAATTATGCATTGTAAACCGTTAATTATGATAATATTTGGATATAATTAATATAAGGTTTTTAATTGAAATTTAAACTTATACGTAAAATGTAATGACAAAATTAAAAGCACCTTTAAAAACTTTTCCATAAGTCTTAGCGAAGTATTTTAGAAAATCTTAGAAGCTTAGATATGTTTGAGGTACGAGTTTAGCTAAGATTCTTAGATTTTCAAAATACCGAGTGCTAGACTTATCAAAAGTTTTTATGGTGCTGAAATTTGTCATTACATGGCCTGTATAAGTTAACTTTCATTATAACCCTATATATAGATAATTAAGTGATTTTTTGCTATAATATTATGTGTATTTATAACATTACTTTTGTAAATAGATATATTATTCATATATATACATTTAGGAGGAAAAATTATGAACGATGTTGTATACATTACAGGACATAAGAATCCAGATACAGATTCTATATGTTCTGCAATAGCTTATTCTGAATTTAAAAATAAAATAGGAGTTACAACAATTCCTATACGGTTAGGAGAGCTAAATAAAGAAACTCAATTTGTACTTGATTATTTTAAAGTTACCCCACCAAAACTAATGGAAAATGTTAAACCTCAGATTTCTGATTTAGATATTGATAATGTAAACCCTATATCTCCTGAAACCTCCATAAAAACAGCTTGGTCAATGATAAGTAAAAATAATGTTAAGACCCTACCTGTAGTAGATGGAGACGATAAATTAATAGGTGTTGCATCTCAATCCAACATAACTTCCTGTTATATGGACATATGGGATTCCAACGTAATCCAAAAAAGCGGCACTACCCTTGAAAATATACTGGATACATTATCAGCCAAGTGTGCTTATGCTTCCAATGAAAACATCAAATTTACAGGAAAAGTTATAATTGCTGCAATGCAGCCAGAAAGTATCTGCGAGTTCATAGAAGAAGGGGATATAGTTATATGTGGTGACAGGGTGGATGCACAGGATATTATACTTGATTCCAAAGCTTCACTTATGATAATAACAGGAAATCATACAGTAAATGATGATATACTGGAAAAAGCAAAAAAAGTTAATTGTTCTATTATAGTTACTCCTTATGACACTTTTACAACTGCCAGACTAATACCTCAAAGTATTCCTATAGGGTATGTAATGAAAAAAGATAATTTAGTTTGTTTCAAGACAAATGACTTAATAGAAGATGTACGAGAAGTCATGCTCCAAACCAGATACAGAAGTTATCCTGTAGTAAATTTAGAAAATAAAGTCATTGGAAGTATGTCTAGATATCATCTAATATCACAAAACAAAAAGAAAGTAATACTTGTAGATCACAATGAGAAATCCCAATCTGTTTTAGGATTGGAGGATGCAGAAATACTTGAAATATTAGACCATCACAAGGTAGGAGATATCCAAACTGGTTCACCTATATATTTTAGGAATGAGCCAGTAGGTTGTACAGCAACTATAGTTGCATCCAAATTTTTTGAAAATGGTATAAGACCATCTCAAAAAGTTGCGGGACTTTTATGTTCTGCTATAATTTCGGATACCCTTTTGTTTAAATCACCTACTTCCACAGATTTAGACAAAATGATACTTAGAAGATTAGCAGCTATAGCTGAAATAGATCCTGAAACCTTCTCTAATGATATGTTTAAAGCAGGTTCTTCTCTTGAAGGAGAAACTCCTGAAGAATTATTAAATCAAGATTTCAAAGCATTTAATATTTCAGAAGTAAAAGTAGGTGTTGGACAGATCTCAACTATGGATACCGAAGGATTTAAATCCATTAGAAAAGACATTATAAAGGTTATGGAATCAAAATGTAAAGAAGAAAATTATGGTCTTATAGTTTTTATGGTAACAGATATATTAAAAGGTGGATCTGAATTAATTGCCATAGGTGAAAAACAGAATGTAGTTTCTAAAGCCTTTAACATAACTTTAACTAATAATGGTGCTTATGTTCCTGGTATTCTATCAAGGAAAAAACAGGTTATCCCACCTCTTACTGCTGCTATGTCTTAGTACAAATAAGAGGGCTGCTGCAATAGCAATTTTTAAAATTGCTATTGCAGCAGTCCATTTTTCTTTTTAATCCTGAATATCTGATATATCTACAGTTCTAATTCTTGTACCACCATAACTGTCATCTACAGTTTCCCCTTCATCTTCCGTATCTTTTTCTTCTGGCTCTTCTTCCTTTTGTTCTGTTTCTCCTTCCAAATCTTCATATCTTTCATCGAAAGGTACATATTCCGTTTTTTCTTCAGAATCATAATATGGATATGTTGGTGCTGGTGTCTGCATATAATCTGTAGGATACATACACCTCATATATGCATTCTTCCTAGCATTTAAAAACATAGGGCACATTCTATAAAAGTCAGTGGAGTACATATTCTGAGGATAGTCCATATCCCCATCATACATATAATCTTCTTCCATATATTCATCTTGGTCCATAAAAGGACATCTATACATAACACTGATCCTCCTGAAAATATTACATCTGTACATTATATGTATGTACGTTGCATATGTTTCATAAAATTATAGAGTTTCTCAGTTGAAAGTTGACTTATACAGATCATATAATAACAAATTTCATCACTATAAAACTTTTAATAAGTCTAAAGCTTGGTATTTTGAAAACCTAAAGGGACTTAGATAAACTCGTACCTCAGACATATCTAAGTCCCTAAGGTTTTCTAAAATACCAAGCTAAGACTTATTTAAAAAAGTTTTTAAATGTGATTTCAATTTTGTTATTATATTTTATGTATAAGTTCAAGTTTCAAACTAGAATACCTCATACAGTGTTACTCTTCAAAATAAATATATATGAAGAAATACTTTATGAAGCTTTCTAACTTAAAAATCAACTTATATGCAGGCATATTTTTACAATAATAAAGCTCTTTTAAATATTTTGTATATAAGGCTTAGAAAAAATTTTTAAAAAATCTAGAACTTTTGAATTGTTTGAGGTACGAGTTTTCAAAAGTTCTCAGTATTTTTTTAAATTTTTTATCTAGCCTTATCAAAATATTTAACGAGCTGAAGGTTGTAAAAATATCCGGAGTATAAGTTGATTTTATGATTAGAAATTCTATTCAATAATTCTATCTCTTCATACTGTTTATGAGTCCCCACATTTCATCTGAAGTAGTAAGCCCTTTTGATGCAAGTTCAAAAGATCTCTGTGCCATTATCATATCTGTCATTTCTCTTCCCAAATCTACATTAGACTGCTCCAAAGAACCTTGAATCACACGTGCTTTGGTATTTATGTTCATTTGCACATTGTTTGCTGGCTGATATAAATTATCTCCTATAGATTTCATAGCATCCTGTCCTACTGCATTATATATGTTTATCTTTCCATAAAGTATGCTTTGATTACCAACATTCATGTATATTTGTCCAGTTTTTTCATCTACTTTAAAATTATCATTTTTAAATACTGTCCCTGCATTAAATAAGCTGCTTCCCTCTGCTGTAAGGTTGACTTCAAGCTTATTTCCATTACTATCCACCAAGTTACCATTCCTATCTACAGTAAAATTTCCTGCCCTTTCATAAGCTGCCGTTCCATTTCCTAGAGTTACTTTAAAATATCCATCTCCATCTATGGCCATGTCTGTTTTAAGTCCTGTTTGTTGAATTGGACCCTGAGTATTATCTCTAATCCATTCTGTAGCCTTTACCCCTGTACCATTTATTGTATTTGTTCCATTGGGATTAGTAGGGTATCCCTTTCTGTTTAAGGTTTCATACACTAGATCATTAAATTCTACATTTTCTTTTTTATATCCTACAGTATCTGAATTTGCTAAATTATTGGATATACTATTTAGTTTATCCTGCTGTGCATTCATAGCACTTACGCTATTCCATATAGCTCTAAGCATATAAAATCATTCCTTTTCTATTAATCATACTTTACCGCCTTCATTTATTAGTTTATCCAAAGTTTCATCTATTGATTGAACTGCCTTTTGGTTAGTTTCAAAAGATCTCATAGTTGTAAGCAATTGAGACATTGTATTTACTATATTTACATTAGATTTTTCAAGTGACTTCTGCCTTACTACAACATTTGCCTCTGCAGCATTTGTTCCTGTATATAGATTGTCTCCAACTTTTGTCAAAGTATTATAATCATTAAAATCCACCGTATAGAGCTTGTAACTTGGAGTTCCATCTATATTTATATTTCCGTGGTCATCTGAGGTCATGTTCCCGTTTCCCACATTCATCTCACCTAAAGCACCTGTCCTAGTATTTCTTGCCAAAACACTGTCTCCAGCATCATTTACCAGTACTCCATTTGTATTTACGTGAAAATGACCATCTCTCGTATAATACTCTTTTCCATCCTGTCCCCTAACAGCAAAAAATCCTCTTCCATCAATAGCAAAATCAGTAGACACACCTGTAGAATCTATTGATCCTTGGGTAAATCCTGTTTTAACTGAATCAATTCCACTTCCAAGACTTATAGATCCTATTATATTTCTCACATTTCTATTTCCTTCTGTTTTGTCATAATTTTGTAAAAGCATGTCATTAAAGCTTTTCACCCTAAGGTCATCCTGCTTAAATCCTACAGTATTTGCATTTGCCAGGTTATTTGTTATCACATCCTGTTTTGCCTCTTGAGTTATCATTCCAGATACTGCAGAGTAAAAACTTCTAATCATTTGCTTCCTCCTTTATCCATAACTTTCATTTCATCAGGATAATGCATTCCCATTGATCTTGCCTTATCCTCAATTTGACTTTTACTCATTTGGTATTGGATCTTAACACCGCTCATTATAAAAGTAGTTATTAAAATACCTATGCCTATACCTATAAGTATCTTTCTATCACTAAAAAAATCAAAAAACATTTTTATTTTGCATACAATTCTTTTATTAATAGAACTTCCCCCTTACCAATACCAGTTTTCTCAGATATATCACTTACAGAGATATTATCTTTCAATAATCCTCTTATTTCATCAATTTTAATATTATTTGCATACTCTTCAGCAGCCTCATCCAAATTTTCACTTTTTTCTGGTTCTTCTTCAGTATTGCCATTATTGTCTTTTATATCTTTGATTTCTTCTTCTACTGATCTTTCCTCTGAGCCTTCAAATGTCTCTTCAGACAAAATAGTTTCATGAAAATCCTGATTACCCTGCTTTTTTAAATCTTCAATTTCTTTTTGCAGTTCAAATATAGTTTCTGCAAATTCCTTTCTTATTTTGCCAATTTCCAGTTCACAGTTTCCCATTTCATTTTGCTTTACATTCAATTTGTCTTGAAAAGATTTTTCTTCTTTACGTACTGCATTAAAATTTAATACTACTAAAAGTATTCCTACTATAATCAATATGATTGGAACCATAAAATTTTCTCCTTCTTAAAAACATTTCTATACATACTTCAATTTAGCCATGTTCTTTCTCAAATGTAAAATTGCCCTGCTGTGAAGTTGACATACCCTAGACTCGGATACATCTAATATATGGCCTATTTCCTTTAAAGTCAACCTTTCATAATAATATAGGGTAATAACTAAATTATCTTTTTCATTTAAAAGGTCTAACGCTTTGGCTAAATATTCCAGCATCTCTTTTTTCTCCAGACTTTTTTCTGGACTTGGACTTTTAGTATCTTCTACAGTTCCCATAAGTGGAATGTCATCATCTTCAGAAAATATCAAATCTTCTAGAGATACTATAGATATATAGTTTATATAATTTTCAATTTCCATCATCTTTTTCAAAGGCATACCTAATTCATTTGCTATTTCTTCACTTCCTGGCTCTCTTCCTAGTTTAGTGCGAAGGGAATCCATGGCTGCATTGTATTTATTAAGCTTGTCCATGGCGCCTTTAGAAATAGGACTGTTTCTCCTAAGTTCATCTATCATAGAACCTTTTATTCTTATGGACGCATAAGTGGAAAATTTCATTCCTCTGTCTTTATCAAACTTGTTTATTGCATCAATAAGCCCTAACATTCCATAACTAACCAAATCCTCATATTCAATGTATTTGGTCTTTCCAATTATAACCCTAGAAGCAATGTATTTCACTAGAGGAAGATACTTTTTTACCAATTCTTCTTTTATATCTAATTTATTTGCCAAAGCCATATTTTAATCCTCCTTTGCTCCTTTATTTATGTGCTGTCTCATAATTTGAAATAATACCCTTATTATTCTTTCTCTACTGTTTTTGTCCATATCTATAAAAGATAATCCACAGGTCAATTTACTTTCATCCTTGTTGTTACTAATTCTCACTAGTTTTCCTTTTAAAGTTAAACTGTCATTTTCCATTGGAATCGTCACTATAATAATGTCCCCATACTTTAATTTATCTTTCATTTTTACATCTACAACTATTTTCATTCCGCCGCCACTCATGTCTACAGAACATGCTTTAAACACTTCAACTTGGTCATTTAAGTGATATAAGTCCTTTTCTAAAGGAAATATGGCACACAGCACATCCAAAATCAAAGGTACTCTTACAAAATTCCTCCTTTGGCAAATTTGAACTTTCTCAGGTTTCTTCAGTATAATCATAAGTATTCTCTCTATTTTACGCCCTACAACCACAGTACTAAATTTGTATACATTTTTTCTATCATAATATATAACATCCACTTTTTCACCCTTTGAAAGAGGCATGTACTTATGATTGTTTACGGGTATGCTTATACTTATACAATCCTCTGACACGTCCTGAATATTACTTTTATATATTTCATTGTCCACGTCTATTTCAATTCTGCTATTAACTGTAAACTCGATATTGGAATCCATCTTCTTCCTTCTCCTTATGAAAAAGTATTAAAAATCTTTTTAAATAAATCCTGTATACTACTTTTCCTGCTGTCTATTTCAGTTCCTGACAACTTACTAGCTATTAAATTTATATCCTTAGAAGCTTGGGAGTTGGGATAATTTATCAAAAATGGTACTTGGTTTCTAACAGCCTGAACAAGTTTTTTGTCTTCTAATATACAGCCTAGATACTTTATTTCCACATTTAAAAATTTGTTTACTACACCTTTAAATTTATTAAAGGTTTTCTCTCCTTCTTGAACATTAGAAGCTTTGTTTATAATTATTTGCGCAAAATCGTTTAATTTAAAATAATTTACAGCCTTTACCATGCTATATGCATCTGTAAGAGATGTAGGTTCTGGTGTAGTAATTATAATAAGCTCCTGGCAGCAAGAAATAAATCCTAATACATCCCTATTTATTCCAGCACCTGTATCTAATATTATATAATCCAAATCTTCTAGTAAAGATATCTTTTTTATAAACTCCTTTTTTTGGGATTTCGTTATATCTGCAATTTTTGAAATTCCTCTTCCACCTGGAAGTAATTTTACTCCAAAAGGTCCTTGTATGATAACCTCCTCTATATTTTTATTCTTACATATAGCATCATATACACTATATTTAGGTAAACATCCCATTAAAACATCATCATTACCCATTCCCATATCTGCATCAAATATAAGTACATTTTTTTTCATCTTCTGTAGTGCTATAGATATATTTACTACAAAATTACTCTTTCCAACTCCCCCTTTTCCAGAAGTAACAGTTATTATCCTAGGTTTTTTACTGCTAGGTACTTTTTCTTTTCTTGTCTTTTTGTCCTCTTGAGCTAATTTTCTAAGCTCTTCAGCTTGGTCTAGCATATAATATCCTCCCCAAGTACAAGTTTAGCTAATTCCTCTGTATTCATAACCTTTATATCTTCTGGTACATTTTGTCCTGTAGTAACAAAACTTATAGGTTTCTTTGCAGCTTGTAAAATATTTAATATAGATCCATAAGTAGATGTTTCGTCTAATTTAGTTATTATCACATTATTATAATTAAGCTCCTTGTATCCCTCTACTATCACATCTATATCCCTATTTTTAGTAGTACAACTTATAACCAAATGTATATTGTCCGTATTCACCTTATCTATAAATGCCCTAAGTTCTGATATCTGCATCCTATTTTTGCTGCTTCTTCCTGTAGTATCTATTAAAATCACATCACAATCTGACATATTCTCTATAGCTTTTCCCATGTCCTTTATGGTAAATACTACTTGAAATGGTATATTCATTATATCTGCATAAGTTTTAAGTTGTTCTACTGCACCTATTCTATAGGTATCTATAGTTATAAGTCCTACCTTTTTCTTTTCAATAAGAGAAAGCTTACCCGCAAGTTTAGCAATAGTAGTAGTTTTTCCAACACCTGTAGGTCCCACTAATACTACTATGTTTTCAAGTACTTTATCTTCTACTTTTATCATACTTGTAACTACTTCTTTTAACTTTTCCTCTTCATCCCTATCATCTTCTATTATATTTACTCTATTTAAAATTGTGTTCACTACTTTACTGTTGAAATCACTATTTTCAAGCTTTATCTGAAATGCACTTTTTCCTACATTGCCGTAAGAACCCTTCATCATTTCACTTAACATGCCTTTCATCTGCTGCATTTCTTTTATAATAGAGTCATTATTCTTATCCACTATATTATTTTCATAATTACACTCCGACGTATTGTAATTTTCTTTAGCATCATTATCTATAATTTTATCACCTTTTATGTCATTACATAAGGTGTTATTTTTCATTTTATCATTTACAAGTTTTTTTATTGCTGCAATACTATCTTGCATATCTTCTTCACGGCCGTTTTCCTTTTTCTTGTTGTCTACAGCTGCAGTTACCTCTAAAATTTTTCTAGAGAAAAAACCTAATATGCCAGGTTTTCTTATTTTTCTCTGACTTATTATTACGGCTTCCTTCCCAAGTTCGTACCTAATTCTCGTAATAGCTTCATTCATATTATTGACTTTGTATCTTTTAATGATCATTATATTGAAACCACTCCTTCGGTTTTTATCTCTACATCATTTGGTATTTCATTTAATGATAATACATTTACCGATGGAAATACCATTTCAATTAATCTCCTGAAAGGTGCCCTTATATTAGGTGAAACTAAAATTATAGGTTGATTTTCATAAAAATAGACTGATTCTAGTAAACTTTTAATTGAATTTAATATCTTACTCGTAGTATCTGGATCTACTGCTGGGAAAGAACCCTGCATCGACTTTTGAATATTGCTTCCTACCAAATCTTCTAGCTGTTTAGATATAGTAACTACTGTAATAACTCCATTTTCATCTATAAGTGAATTACATATACTTCTTCCTAATGCAAATCTAACATACTCTGTAAGTACTTCTATATCTTTCGTATTTCTTGAATTGTCCGCAAGAGACTCCATAATAGTTACCATATCCTTTATAGAAACTCTTTCTCTTAAAAGATTTTGCAGTACCTTTTGAAGTTCCCCTATAGTAAGAAGGTCAGGTATAAGTTCCTCCACTACAGTAGGATATTTTTCCTTCACAGAATCCACAATAAGCTTAACTTCCTGCCTTCCAAGTAATTCATAGGAATGATTTTTAATTGACTCTGTAAGATGGGTTACCATAACCGTAGTAGGATCCACTACGGTTAGTCCCTTTATTTCTGCTTCTTCTCTTTGATCTTTATTTATCCATATAGCAGGTAGTCCAAAAGATGGCTCTGTAGTGCTTATTCCTTGAATATCACTGTTTGAATTAGTAGGGTCCATACATAGAAGCATATTTGGCATAAGCTCTCCTTTTGCAATTACTGTACCTCTTATTTTTATTACATAACTATTAGTATTTAACTGCAAATTATCCCTAATTCTAATTGGTTGAACTACTATCCCCATTTCAATAGCACACTGCCTTCTCACAGAGGTTATCCTCTGAAGTAAATCTCCTCCTGAACTTTCATCTGCCAGTGGTATTAATCCATAACCTATTTCCACTTCCATAGGTTCCACAGATATTAAGTTCATTACATTTTCTGGTTCTTTATTTTCTATTTGAGTTATTTCCTGTTGTTTTATTTCCTGCTGCTGCATATTATGCTGCATTTCATCTTTGTAAAGCATATACGCGGC
Organism: Clostridium ljungdahlii; assembly: GCF_001636845.1. Lineage (GTDB taxonomy): Bacteria > Bacillota > Clostridia > Clostridiales > Clostridiaceae > Clostridium_B > Clostridium_B ljungdahlii_A. Next base: position 113,281 of record NZ_LITT01000062.1, on the reverse strand, counting down.
TATCATACAAGCTACTGCTAAAATTAAAAATGCTATATGCGGAAGACCAGGCACTATGGCTAGAAATAACAATACTGCACCTGCAATAGCTATTACTTTAGGGAATCCTGTCAACTGCTTAATAGCAAGAGTACCAAAACCTTCGGCACTTCCTGAACGGGTTACAAGTATACCTGAAGCTGTAGATATAAGCAGCGCTGGGACCTGAGATACAAGTCCATCACCTATACTAAGCTTTGTATAAGTTTGGGCAGCTTCAGAAGCCCCAAGTCCTTTAATTACTATACCTATTACAATACCTGCTATTACATTTATTACTACGATTAAAAGCGATGCCACAGCATCTCCTTTTACAAATTTAGATGCACCATCCATAGCTCCATAAAAGCTTGCTTCTTCTTGAAGTTTTTCTCTCTTATCTTTAGCACCTTTTTCATCAATTAAACCAGAGTTTAAATCTGCATCTATACTCATTTGTTTTCCTGGCATTGCATCTAAAGTAAATCTTGCAGAAACTTCAGCAACCCTGCCAGAACCATTTGTTATTACAACAAACTGTATGATAATTATAATCAAAAATATTATTATTCCTACTATATAATTGTCTCCTACTACAAAGCTTCCAAAAGCATTTATAACTTCCCCTGCATATCCATCCCTAAGTATAAGTCTTGTAGAAGATATATTTAAAGCCAATCTAAAAATTGTAGTTATTAAAAGTAAAGTAGGAAATATGGAAAATTGTAATACTTCCGTAGTAAACAAGGTTAAAAGTATAATTATTATAGACAGTGTTATATTAAATGAAATCAATACATCTAAAAGTTCTGCAGGCATTGGGATTATAATCATAAACACTACTGTAATAACTACTAATGCCATTATTATATCTAAGTTATCTTTTAGTCTAAACTTTTTTTTACTTCTTTCCAAAATATCACCTCATCTTGTAAACCAACGCAAGTATTTCCGCCACTGCCTGATACATCTCAGCTGGTATTTCCATGTCAATTTCAACTTCTTTATATATAAGCCTTGCAAGTGGCCTGTTTTCAATTATTGGCACATCATTGTCCTTTGCTATTTCTTTTATCTTAAGGGCTACAGCATCTAATCCCTTTGCTACAAGCACAGGTGCATTTTGCCCATCTTCATATTTTAAAGCTACAGCAACATGAGTAGGATTTGTAACTACTACAGTAGCCTTTGGAACTTCCTGCATCATCCTTCGCATAGCTAATTCTCTCTGTTTTTGTCTTCTCTTGCTCTTTATTTGTGGATCTCCTTCATCCTGTTTAAATTCTTCTTTGATTTCCTGCTTTGACATTCTAAGGTCCTTATTATATTGATATCTTTGAAACATATAATCAAGAATTGCAATTATAAGCATAATTAAAGTTATTCTAAAAAATATACCCACAGCTAAACTTCCTATAGCCCTTGCTACAGCCCTAGAATCCAACTGCCCTAAATTCAATATATACATATAATTATCTTTTATAAATTTGTAACCTACATATCCTACTATAGACACTATAGCAGTATCCTTCAAAAGTTCCATGACAGACCTAGCAGAAAACATTCTTTTAAATCCATTTATAGGATTTAATTTTGAAAAGTCTGGTTTTAAGGTTTCAAAAGTTATAAGCCCTCTTGTTTGAAGCATATTTGCCAGCACACCTATTGCAAGTATTGGAACCGCTATGGGTAAAAAGACTATGGCTATTCTCCATATGGTTATAAATAGTATTTTATTTACACTACTGTAATTAAGCGATGTATTTATATAGTCATTTAAAAAGGCTACCATTGTGGAACCAAGAGATGTTCCAACATATCCTCCTAAAACTGCTATAACTAAAGTTGATGCAAGCAGTGTCATAGTAAGTCCTATTTCTTTACTTCTAGCTATCTGGCCTTTTTTCCTAGAATCACTTTTCTTTTTAGGAGTAGCCTCTTCCGTCTTATCATCCTTTGCAAATATTAAAAGCACTGGTAATGCCTTATAAAAACCATCTATAGAATTAGGTATAGCTGTAAATAAATTTTCTATTAATTTAAGAAGAATTGGAAGTGCAAAACAAAATGATGCAAACCCTATCAGTATTTTAACAGGCAATCCCAATATCATTATATTTAATTGTGGAACTGTTCTTGCAATAAGCGACATTGTTAAATCTGTAAATAATAATATTAAAACTATAGGTATTCCTATTTGAATTGCTATGCTAAAATACTCTATGAAGGCTTTAAAAATTATATTAATTGAAGCTTGATTTAAAAAGAAACTTCCCAGTTTTATTACACTAAAACTTTGAATTAAGGATTTTATAAGCATATGGTGTCCATCTACTATAAAGAAGATAACCAAACTAAACCAATAAAGTAAATGTTCAATTAAAGTAGTATTACTATTTGAAGTAGGATCGAACATACTAACCATAGCAAATCCCATTTGCATATCCATAAGATTTCCCGCTATCCTCACCATAGAAAAACATAAGCTAGTTAGAAATCCAAGAGTAAGACCTGCTGCTACCTCATTCAAGCAATTCATTACAAAAAACATTGTATTATCTATACTGCTTATAGAAGAGTAATCTATACCTGGCATCAATATATATGCCATAACTACTGTTAGTCCCACTTTAACTACATTTGGAATTCCACTTGGAAAAAATATTGGAACCAATATGAAAAAAGAAAAAATTCTTATTGATACTAAAATTAAGGCGGTAAAATATAATGTATTTATCAATTTATTCCTCTCCAATTATACTTTGCAGCAATGTTCATTGTGTTATATGGGCTATATACGTAAAAATTCTCTCAGTAAAAGCTACAATCTGATGTAACATCCAGCTTCCTGTAATAAGTCCTATTACAGCTACTGCAATAAGCTTAGGGACAAAAGTAAGTGTTTGTTCCTGTATCTGAGTAGTGGCCTGAAATATACTTATTATAAGACCTACTACTACTGAAACTATAAGTATGGGAGCTCCTATTATAAGTCCCGTTTGTACTGCATCTTTTATAATACCAATTACCATGTTTTCACTCATTCAATTCACCTCATGAAAAACTTACAATTAAAGATTTTACAAGTAAGTACCATCCATCTACCATTACAAATAAAAGTAGTTTAAATGCCAGAGATATCATAGTTGGTGGAAGCATGAACATTCCCATGGCCATAAGTACACTTGACACCACCATATCTATTACCATAAATGGTATATAAATTAAGAATCCTATTTCAAAGGCAGTTTTAAGCTCACTTATCATATAGGCCGGAACTACTACATAAAGTGGGGCATTTTGTCCATCTGCAGTAACCTTGTAATTTAATTTAGCTTGGTCTATAAATAACTGTAAATCCTTTTTATATGTCTGCTTAAGCATGAAACTCCTAAGTGGTTTAGCCCCTTCATTTATTGCCTGTTCCTGAGTTATTTTGTTTTGCATATAGGGCTGAATAGCATTTGTATTTATCTTTGAATAAACAGGATACATAATAAAAATTGTCATAAATAGTGCAAGTCCAATCAAAATTGAATTTGGAGGTGACTGCTGTGTTCCCATAGCACTTCTCAAGAAACCAAATACCACTATAATTCTTACAAAACTTGTCATCATCATTATAAAAGATGGAAGCAACGTTATAATTGTCAGAATTATAAGCAGTCTTATATTTTGTACATATTGCTGCGGAGTGGAAGTACCTGCATTATCCATAGATACATTTATATTGGGTATGGGCATTGCTTGTGATGCATCTGGAGCTGCATATACATTATGTGCTTTGAAAACAAAAATGGCAAATATTAAAATTGAAATAGCCATAATAAACTTTTTATCTCTACTGTTCATCATTTATCTTCCTTTTTATCTATAAGTTTTCTTAAGGCTAACTTGCTGCTTGCCCTTTTAACTAATTGTTCCATTCCTGATCTCCTATAAAAATCTTTTAAATTCTTATATTCTGGTATGGTATTTCTATTTTTGAATTCTGAAACTTCTTCTTCATTCAATTCGTATACTATTTCAATTTTTCCTGATGTAGAAGATACAACACATACTTTTTCTCCTATTTTTACTACAAGTAGACTATTTTCTTTTGACAGTTGTTCTCTTTCCATTATTCTTATAAATTTACCCCTTTGAACATTTTTAAGCTTTTCTCCACCATATTTTGCAGAAATATATATTAAAAAAATTACAAATAAAAGAGCTATTACTGTTCTAAAAATCATCCACATAAATTGTAAATCCATTTATATTCTCCTTTAGGATAAACTTATCAATGAATCTTACTTAGTGGGATTTTGTTTCTCTCACTAAGTTTAGATGAATTATCTAGGGGCGTAGCTACTGTTATCTCCCACTTTGATAGAAGTGGGAGTGTTACAGTAGGTAGCCATCAGATAAAAGTGCTATTGAATTATAATATCTGTAAAATATACATTGTTTAGCTGTCCCTTTTCCAGCATAGGATTTATTTTCTGAATTATTTCCAACTTTATATTGTTCATATTTTTGGCACTTATATCTGCTGCTTTCTTTGTTCTTAAAATTTGAATAACTGCATCAGTTACAATTGGTTTTTTGGCAGTCAATTCAGACGTAAGTTTTTTATCATTAAATCCCAAATAAACTGCAACCTTTAAATATCTATTTCCACCTTCATCTGCCAAGTTCACTGTAACCTCATCAAGTTGAAAAGTTTGGGAAGATACAACCTGATCTAATGAATTTACAACTGTTCCAGCAGTTTGTCCATTGTTTACAACCTGCTGAGTGTTAACCTGTTGTACAGCATTTTTAGTAGTGTTTTTTTGTCTTTTATGAAATTATTATATCCAAAAAAGGCTCCTCCTGCTACCACTGCCAGTATTAATATTCCTATAGCAATAATTTTAATTTTAGATGAACCTTTTTTTTCTGCTTTTTTTTCCATAGTGTATCCCCCTTACTTAATGCACAATGATGTATTCATTGAAAATTTCCTGTGTATATTTTTCTTTTATATTTTATAACTTTTTCTACTATTTCATCATTAGATTCTTTTACTAAATATTTTTTGCCATTAGTTAAAGTTATTAAACTTTCAGGTATAGCCTCTAATTTTTCTATAGCATCTGCATTTATAATAAATTCTTTATTGTCGAGTCCAGTTAATTTTATCATAAAGATCCTCCTAAATGTACTGTTATATATTATATTATAATTCCAATTTGAGTTGATATGTACAATTTTTTCATTTAGCAGGAGTTAAAAACGTCATGTTTATTCTAAAATATAATTTTTTAGTGATAAGTGACAATATTTCACTAATTTTGTCACCTATCACCTCTCTCAACCAAATAACAAAGAACAAATAACAGATAATGATAATTTTCTTCTTAACGTCAGAAAATATTAAAATAATCATTATTTGAACTTTGATATTTGAACTTTTAAACTTTAACTATTCTATCTCTTTAAATCAATTAAATCTTGGAGTATAGTATCATCTGTAGTTATTATCTTTCCATTAGCTTGGAATGCTCTAGTAGCTACTATCATATCTGTAAATTGTTGTGCCAAATCTACATTTGACATTTCAAGGGCTCCTTGAGTAAGAGAACCATATCCTGAACTACCTGGTGACCCGTAAGTTGGAGCACCGGAGTTTGGCGAGTCTTTATACAAATTTCCTCCTTGTTTTACAAGACCACCTTCATTTTGAAAAGATGATAATGCTACGCAACCTATATCATATGAACCATTAGAAGTCTTTACATTTATAATTCCAGTTGGTCCTACCGACCAGGAAGTAACCTTTTCCTTATCAGCATCAGCAGCAGCAGGGTTTGGATCAGGTGTACCATCAGACTTATAATATTCTGCAACTGAAAGCTTTTCCGCAGGTGCTGTAGTAGCATCAGTTATATCTGCTTTGCCATCTTTAACAGCAGTCATTTTATACCCCATAACATGATATCCATCCTGTGTTAAAAGATTTCCAGCCTTATCTAGCTGAAAAGCTCCATCTCTTGTATAATAATCATTGCTGCCATCGGGACTAACTACAAAATAGTTTCCTCCTGTGGTTATCATGAAATCCAAGCTTCTATTTGTAGTCTGGGTACTTCCTGCAGTAAAATCAGTGCTTATACCTGCCATCTTAACTCCAAGTCCACTCTGTCTTCCATTTATTCCTCCAAGCCCATTGTCTACCGGAGCACTTGGATCTGAAAGAGTCTGACTCATCATATCTTCAAAATTCATACTTTGAGTTTTAAAACCTGTAGTAGATGAATTGGCTATGTTGTTTGCAACTATATTTAATTTTTGTTGGTTTACCTTAAGTCCGCTAATTCCTGAATACAATGATGGTAACATATTTTTTCCTCCAATTTTTTATTAATACATTGTTGTCCTGTTTCTTTCACTCTACAGGACGCGGCTTCCACTAGGGTCCAGCCATTTTTATACTATTACCAAGCTATCTATGTTGGTAAATACATTTTGATTTTCCTCATTTTTATCCATTGCTGTAATAACAGTCCTATTTTTTATAGATGTAATAAGTACTGCATTTTTATAAACTAGTGCAGATTCCCTGCATCCTTTGCCTTCTGCCTTGTTTATAGCAGAATTTATATTTTTCATATCACTTTCATTTAAATTTATATTTCTGCTTTTTAATCTCTCTGCTGCATGATTTGATATAGTAAAACTTGAATTCTTATCAATTTCACTGCTTAAAGTGTCCTTAAAGGATACCTGTCTTGTAGAATCACTTATGTGATTTTTTACATTGTTTTTCTTATTGCATACTGCTCCTAAATCTGGTGCAAAGTGCAACTTGCCATTAATAACTCTATAACCCATAGATACCTCACCTACTTATCTACGAATTTTCAACGTTTGAAACGTCCTTAAAATCAAAATCCTTTGTACTGCCATCTGAAAGTTTTACTTTTACTGATATTCCACCAAATTGTCTTGATACTGATTGAACAATACCACTGTAATTATTTCCACTAGAATCTTTATCATCCAAATTAACCTTTTTTCCTATGAGTGAAGTTGCATTTAACAACATATTATTACTAACAGTGAGATTAGTTGTATCTCCTAAATCAACAATATTTTCTGCATCATCTATGTTGAACTTTTCATATTGATCAACTGCATTTCCATCTTTGTCTTTTGTTTGTCCCGTAAGCACATTAAGATCTATATTATCTCCATCTTTAATAACTCCAACTACCTGTCCATTTATCTTGTTTCCATTAGCATCTGTATCACTAAAAGTCACATATTTATTCATAAGTGAGTTTGCAGTCCCCATCTTACTGGAACTATTTAAATTGGCCATCTGCTCTAAAGATGAAAATTGAGCAAGCTGACTTACATATTGGGTTGAGCTTTGTGAATCACTGCTAGTTGGGTCCTGATTTGCAAGTTCTGCAGCCAGTATTTTCAAAAACATATTTTTATCTATGTCATTATTCTTTTTAACTATTTTAGTTCCATTTGAAGTAGTTTTCGAGGTATCATCAGTATTAACAGCAGGATAATACTTCTGATCAGCAGGGATACTATTATCCGTTTTGGTATCATTTGCAGTACCTGCTGCATTAGCTGCCAACACGTGGGTAGCGTTATTATAAAAATTATAATTTCCGCTATTAACTGATACAGTCATTTTATCTTCCTCCTTACTAAATTGTCGACTAAGCCAACATATTTACATTACTGTCACTATAATAGGCATTTTCCTCTGGAGCATCTTCCTCCTGTATGCTATTTACAGCTAAATTTTTATTCTTCTTTTCATTATCTTGATTCTGATTTCCATTATTTCCATTTTTGAAGAAAGTTGTGTCTTCATGATATAAGTTCAATGAAAAGCTCTGGACTTTTATGTTATTATTATGAAGCCTATTTGACAAATCCTGCATATTTGAATTTAAAAGATTATACGCATCCTTGTTTGAAGCTGTAAGAACTGCTTTCATCTTTCCTTCTTCCATAACAAGATTTATAGTTATATCTCCCAATTCTTTAGGATTAATTTTAACAGTTAACTGCTTCACATTATTTAAATCCATATATTTGAGTGTTTTTATCATATCTGAATTAAAAGTAGCTTTATTTAAATTAAGATTTTCTACATTCTCACCATTTACAAGTATATTGTCTCCCTTGACATTATTAAATTGCGTCATAAAATTGACTGCTTTAGAAATTTTATTGTCCTTAGTATCTTCTCCATCACTTCCTAGTATTTTATTCAATATATCAGTGTTTTTGCTGTTACCACCAGTAGAATTTTCATTACTATTTGAAGAATTTTGAAGAGAACTACCTGTTGCGTCCAAATTCTTTATCATCTGCCTATTTTGACTTATAATTTGAAATAAATTGTTTCCTGCTACATTTTTTTCTAAATTCAAATTATCTGCTAGTTTAGGATTTAACTTCTGTAAAAGTTCAGCATATATCTGAGATTTTAAATCACTCATATCATTCCCATTTGAATCAACCTGTGATAACTTTGAAACAATATTATCTGCTATTTTTTGAGAAAACTCCTGAGCACCTTGTCCACTTTTATCATACTTATTTAAAATATCAACTAAAAAATTAAGTTTATCATTTAGTACATCTTTAGTGCTGCTAGATATGTCCTGATTCAATCCAAACTGCAAAGAATTTTGTTTTTTGGAAATATTTGAAATTTCAGTGTCCAATTCTTTAGTTATTGTATTTAAAAAATCATTGGATTTACTTTGAATATCCTGGTTATTTCCATATAGCAAACTCAAAAGTGAAAGTACACTGTTTTTATCTATACTTCCATCTTTAATCTTCTGTTTAATATCTGATATTTCTTCATCTGTAAATCCGGCTTTCTTTAAATAAGCTTCCATTTTAGAATCGTCATTTTGTTCATTATCTATGACATTTTTATTTTCGCTATTGGAATCTGATGATTGTATCTTTGTTACATTTTTCTCGACACTTACGTTATTACTTTTATCTATAGATTCATTAGATGCTTTATACGTAGTATCTTTAGTATCCACCTTACTGCTATTATCACTACTGCTAGATTTAACAAAAGAAGCAAAGCTATTGTTTTCACTTGAAGAACTTGATTGAACTTTTGGTGCTTGTACATTTATAGAAGACATCACATTTGATACATTTACATTCATTTATTTCACCTCCTTTCAAAATAGAAAACTATGTATTTTGAACATTTCTTATAAATCCATAAAGAGCAAACTCATCATTTGCCTTCTGCTCTATTCTATTTTCCTCTTTTATAAAGGCAGTTTCTTGTTTTTCCTTTAAAATATCCACTGTTTTTCTATCTATTTGCCTATTTTGCAGTTCATTTCTTTTCATTTCAACTACTTTTTCTTTATCCTTTAGTTCAATTTCGGTCTTATCTATACTGTAAACTAAAGAATTTAAATATTTATGAGTTATTTTTTGCTCAATAACACTTTTAAAGTTGGACATATTATTGTATTTATCATAGTTAGCTTTTAACAAATCTAGTTTTTCTTTTACTTTCAAGCTTTCTCTTTTAGCCTGCTGAAATTCTCTTTTGCCTTCTTCTTCTTTGTCTATTCTTATATCGAGCAATTTCTGAAGCCTAAATTTATATTTACCCATATATCCTCCTCTGTTCAATTCATAATTCTAGGTTATTATTGAAATATTCTTTTCAAACCTTCAACATTTTCTTTAAAGGATGAATTTTCATTCACATCCTGTCTGAGATAGGCAATTATTTTATCGTAATAAGCTACAGCCTTATCTATTTTTTCGCTGCTTCCCTTTACATAAGCTCCTATATTTATGAGGTCCTCGGAATTTTTATAAGTTGAGAGCATATCCCTTGCAAGGGAAGCATTTTTTTATGCTCACTTTCAGCTACTTCCGACATAAGCCTGCTTATACTTGCAAGTACATCTATGGCAGGATAATGATTTTTATTGGCCAAGGTACGTGATAAAACTATATGTCCATCAAGTATACCTCTTACTGCATCTGCAATAGGTTCGTTTAAATCATCTCCATCTACTAATACGGTATAAAAAGCTGTAATAGATCCTATATCTGATGTTCCTGCTCTTTCCATAAGTCTCGGAAGTTTGGCAAATACGGAAGGTGTATATCCCTTAGTTGCTGGAGGCTCCCCGATAGCAAGCCCTATTTCTCTTTGAGCCATGGCAAATCTAGTTACGGAGTCCATCATCAAAATTACTTTCTTACCCTTGTCCCTAAAATACTCTGCAATAGCTGTAGCTGTAAAAGCTCCCTTTAATCTAACCAAAGCTGGCTTATCTGAAGTAGCACATACTATGATTGATTTTTTCATTCCTTCTTCTCCAAGGTCTTTTTCTATAAAGTCCTTAACCTCTCTACCTCTTTCACCTATTAAAGCTATTACATTTACATCTGCTTCAGCATATTTTGCAATCATACCAAGAGTAGTACTCTTTCCCACACCGCTTCCTGCAAATATTCCTATTCTCTGTCCTTGACCGCAGGTTAGAAAGCCATCTATTGCCCTTACTCCCGTAGGAATAACTTCAGTAATTCTCCTTCTCTTTAAGGGATCTGGGGGCTCTGTATCAAGTGGATAAGGTACTCCACTTGATACAGCAGTACCATCTAGAGGATCGCCAAGCCCATCAAGTACCTTCCCAAAAAGCTCATCCGAACATCTCACATTTAAAGGCATCCTTTCTGGTACTACTCTACAGCCTGGTGAAATTCCAATAAGTTCCCCAAGAGGCATTAAAATTACATTGCTTTCATTAAATCCAACAACTTCACAGGAAATCTTACTATTTTCCTCATTATAAATATGACATACTTCTCCCACAAAGGCTCTAATACCCTCTACCTCTACAGTTAAGCCAATAACTTTTTTCACAATTCCTTCTTGATAATTATAAGTGGCTTCCTTTACTTTTCTATTAAGCCTATCAAAGTTTATAGCTATCATAAAATATCACCTCTAACTGCAGAAACTTAACTTTCATCCTGAATTATCTTCTTTATTTTATCATAGGCAATATCTATACCCAGAACCATTTTCCCATTATCTCTCTCTATAACTACACTACCTTCTTCTAAAGATTCATCTGGTATTATAAAAATATCACCTTTAAAAGGCAGCTGTTCCTTCCATATGGTTACTTGTTTTTTGAATTCGCTACAGTACTTTTCTTTACCTTTTATTATAAAAGTGCTGGTCTTTTTCATTTGGTTCAAAGCATCAAATACCTGCGCATTTAAACCATCTGCGTCCTTTACCTCACGTTTTAATATGCTTTCTATAGAATTTAATATAAATTCTTTTATTTCCTCTTCCTTTTCCTCAAAGTACCTTTTCTTTTCTTCTACAGCTTTATTTAAGACATCATTTGCATTCTTTTTTATCTGCTCTCCTTCTAATTTTGCCTTATCAAAGTTTTTCTTATAACCTTCCTCATAAGCAGTATTATAACCTTCCTCTTCACCTTTGGCATAACCTTTTTCATAAGCTTCATCATAGACTTTTTGGGAGATTTCAGATGCTTTTTCATAGGCTATAGAAAGAATTTTTTCTTTTTTAATATTCGCATCTTGTAAAATAGTTCTTCCTAAATTTTCATAGCTTTTTAGAACAGAATCATCTTTAATATCTTTTTCATTGAATGCTCCTCTGGATGCTTCTTGCTTTTTAAATTCTGTGTGTATTTCCTGTGTTCCGCAATTGTTTATGCTGTCACCTTTTAATATAGATTTATACGATGATTGCATCTTCTCCTCCTCTTGCTAGAACTATTTCTCCCGATTCATCCAGTCTTCTTATTATGCCCACAATTTTTTGTTGAGCCTTTTCTACATCCATAAGTCTAACAGGTCCTAAGAATTCTATGTCCTCTTTTAACGCAGCAGAAGCTCTCTTTGATTGATTTCTAAATATTGCATCTGCCACTTCCTCAGAGCATCCTTTAAGCGCAAGAGAAAGTTCTTTTGTATCCACCTCTCTGAGTACTCTTTGAATAGATACATCATCAAGAGTAATGATATCTTCAAATACAAACATAGATCCTTTAATTTTTTCAGCCAACTCTGCATCCTCTTTTTCAAGACCTTCAGTAATATTCTTTTCTGTAGTTCTATCTACTTGATTTAATATATCTACAATAGTTTGGACACCGCCAATTACCTTCATATCTGACTTAACTATAGATGATAGCTTGTCATCTAATACTTTCTCTATTTCTTTTACAACCATTTGTGAAGTATTACTCATTGTAGCTATTCTAAATGCTACCTCAGCTTGTACATTTTCAGGAAGTGCTGACAATATTTGTCCAGCTTTATCCGCTTGAAGATAACACAGTACAAGTGCAATAGTCTGCGGATGCTCATCGGATATTATATTCAAAAGCTGAGGGGCGTCTGCTTTTCTTGCTATGGCAAAAGGCCTAAACTGCTGGGTTGCCTCTGTAACTTTATCCAATATTTCAATAGCTCTTTGACTTCCAAGTGCCTTTGACAAAAGATCTTTAGCATAATCTATTCCGCCTTCCAGCAAATAATCCTTAGCCTTATTCATCTCTATAAATTCCTGAAGTATCTCCTTTTTTTGATCAGATTTTACAGAGTTGATATTAGCTATTTCATAAGTTATTTTTTGTATTTCTGCTTCTGGCAATTTTTTGATTATTCCTGCAGCAGCTTCCGGTCCAAGAGTTATGAATAGTATGGCCGCTTTTTGTACTCCTGTTAAATTCTTATTGTCCTTAGCCATTTTATCACCTCTCATCCTCTGCTATCCATGCTTTGATTATGTCTGCCACTTGATCCGGTTTATCCTTAGCATATTTCTTTATTTCATTCTCCACATGAGTATCTTCAGTTTCATTTTCAAAATCTACAGGCTTAAATTTAAGTTTATTCTGCTCTTTAGTTAAATCATCGTCACCTATAACAGCATCAATGCCGCGGGTATTACCAAGCTCTTCATCAAATAATTCTTCTTCATCTTCTGCATGTTTTCTTCTCCATAATATAAATCCAACGATAGCAGCTATTAATAATGCTCCTGCTATAGATGCACCTATAATGATCTTATTACGATTTGCCTGGGCTTCAGCCTTTTGCATTGCATCTAAATCCTTCTTTGCATTGTCTTGAGCCGTAGTATCAAAAGGAATTGCCTCAACATTTATAGTGTCTCCCCTTGTTTGATTATATCCTATAGCAGACACTGCAAGATTTCTAATAGAAGTCTTAGTAGCATCATCTACAGTTCCATCCAGTGCAACTGATGCTGTAAGCCTTTTTACACTGCCCGGAGCCTTTATAGTTTTTTGTTCTACCTTAGATACATCATAATTTCTCGTAACCTCATTTTGAGTTGAATTACCATTACCTGTAGTATTCACAGATGTGTTGCTCATATTATTATCTACAGGACTTGTACTTGCATTATTTGTACCACCTGTATTTGTATCATTTACAGTATGCTCACTTACTACCACATTTTTAGGGTCATACGTAGTAGAATCTTGCTGTACAGCATCGAAATCCAATTCTGCATTTATCTGTACCTTTACCTTATTTTTACCATATATAGGTTCCAGCATAGCAAGAAGTCTCTTTTCCATATCATCCTCATATTTTTGCTGCAATTCCTGCTGTTTGTCCGCAGGAATCGTGGAATCACTACTATCATCACTTTTATTTTGATATAGATCCCTTGAAAGAAGGTTTAATTTATCATCTATAACTTCAACATTTTCTTTAGGTACATTTTTTACACTTCCAGATACTAATGCTACCAGAGCTTTTGTCTGATCTTGGGATAAACTCTGTCCTGGCTTTAACTTTATAGTTACAGAAGCACTCCCTGGTTGTGTGTCTTTTACAAATTCAGTATTATCCGGGAGTACTAAATGAACTCTTGCATTTTCAATTTGTGGAAGTGATTTTATAGTTCTCTCAAGTTCACCTTCGAGGGCTCTTTGATAATTTATACTCAGCTGCTGGTCTGTTTGCCCGAAATTGCTTTTATCTAAAAGTTCAAATCCCTGACTTCCATTAGTAAGCTGTACTTCTGAAAGAGTTTGCATTCTAATTTTATCCACTTGAGCTTGAGGCACTAATATAGAATTCCCCTGTACTTTTGCATCTACTTTATCACTTTGAAGCTGCTTATAAATTGAGGCTGAATCCGCAGCATCTAAGTTAGAAAATAATACCGCATATTTCGTTTTTCCTAAAGTTAATCCCCCAAATATCAAAGCTGCAACAATTCCTACAGCTATAACACTAAAAGCTATCTTTTTATTTCTACTTAAATCTTTCCATTTTCCTGTTAAATTTTTAAAAATCTGCGATATTTTACCCATTTAATCCGGTTCTCCTTCTATAACTGTGTTCTATTTATCTCCTGATATGCTTCAACAAATTTATTTCTAATTTGTACAGCAAGATCTAATGACATCTTAGCCTGTTCAGCATCAAGCATAACATTAGCTACATCATTCCTATCTCCTTCTACAAATTCATTGATACTATTGTTTGCCTGTATCTGCTGATTGTTGACTTCATCTAACTTGTTTTGTAATAAACTCGAAAAAGAAGATACAGCATCTTCATTATTTACTATATTATCCTTAGAAGCATTTGATACATTTTGGCTTTGTGTATTACCACTTATTTTATCAAACACAGCAGTATCTGGAGTAAATTCATTTATTTTCATAATACGCCTCCTTATTTACCTATCTCTAAAGCTTTTGAAAACATACTTTTTTCAGAATTAATAGCACTTAGATTTGCTTCGTAAGCTCTAGTTGCTACCATCATATCAGCCATTTCATTCAGTATGTTCACATTTGGCATAGAAACATATCCTGAGGCATCAGCATCTGGATTAGTAGGATCATACTCTCTCTTGAAAGGTGAAGTATCATCCTTTATTGCTACAACTTTTACCCCTTCAGGAACATCTCCATAATTTCCATTACTATCTAAAGCCTTACTTAAATTTTCTCCAAAAACTGCAACTTTTCTCCTATAAGGTTGTCCATCTGCGCCACGGGTTGTCTCTGCATTTGCCATATTGGAAGCTATTGTATCCATACTAAGTCTTTCTGCCGAAAGTCCACTGGCACTTATTCTCATAGTATTAAATGCTTGAATCATAAATATCCTCCCCTAATTTCCACTTATAACAGCTTTTTGCATACTTAACCTATTATTTTCAAGAGTTATAAGTGCATTATACATAAGTTCATTTGCAGCTTGATTCACAGTTTCTACTTCAATGTCCACATTGTTTCCATCTGATCTCATACTGGTTGAACTGTCGGTATTTGTAGTTATTGCTCCATAATCATTACCCATCTTTATGTGTTTTGCATCATCCGTTTTTAATTCTAAATTATCTATACTATTTTTAAGATTTTCTTCAAATGTAACATATTTTCTCTTATATCCCGCAGTATTAATATTTGATATATTACTAGATATTGCCTGACTTCTAGCCTCAGCTGAATCTAGCCCTTTTGCAAGTAAATAATTTACTGATTGATCATTTGACATATTATTTATATTCAACCCAAATTTTCCCCCTTTTTTTAAAACATTAAACATATTATAATTTTCCTCAAACAATTTAATTTTAAATTGTACTTTACTTTTGATTAAAACTATTTTCTATATAGATAGATTAACACAATTATAAATTATATTCTATATTTTTGTAACATTTTTATAAGTTTATTGTCTTTTAATAGAAATATATTGCATATTGTAAATAAAGCCGTATTTATAAGGTATTTTATCATTCCTTATCCATTAGTGGATAATTTTAGGTCCAAAACTATAAGAAAGATACCTAAACCATAAAGGTAAGGTACCTTAACTTAATTTTCAAATGTATTACTTTCTAAAATTTTGTATTATCTGTAAAACATCCTGAGGTAATTTGTTAGCCTGAGCAATCATCGCATTAGAGGCCTGTATTACTATACTTTCTTTTGAATAATTCATCATTTCCTCTGCCATATCTGAATCCGTTATATTGCTATATGCATCAGTCATTTTTTCATTTAACTCCTGCATATTATCATAACTACTGGTAAATCTATTTTCCAAAGCTCCATATTTGCTTCTCAAAGACACTATTGTGTTTAAAGAACTATCTATAATACTTAAAGCACTATCAGTATCTCCACTCAATATATCTTTTCCCCCACCAGTCTTAATTTTATATAAGCCTGAAATTTCACCTTTTCCATCATTGGCTAAATCTATCTGGGGTATATCTACATCGTCTCCAGCATTAGTCCCTACGGTCATACTGATAGTTTTAGTTTCACCTAATAATTTAAATCCATTAAATTCCGTGTTCTGTGCCGTTTCATTTATTCCGTCCAGCATCTGATCTATTTCACCTTGTATTATTTGTCTATCCCGATCATTAAAAGAACCATCTCCAGCTTGCAGCGTAAGCTGTCTAACCCTCTGAACCATACTTGTGATTTCATTTAGCCCACCTTCCGCACTTTGAAGCATACTTACACCATCCTGGACATTTCTAGTTACGGTCTCAAGGCTTTTAACTTGAATGTTTACGTTCTCGCTTTGTACAAGCCCTGTTGGATTATCTGCAGCACTATTTATTTTACATCCACTGGATATTCTGTTTAAATCTCCACTTTGTCTATCTAAAGCTTGATTTTGGACCATATGCATTATCAAAGCTGGTATATTGTAATTCAGTCTCATAAAATTTACTCCTTTCTACATACGGTAAGTGCTTATTCTGTAGTTATGAATAAAACTTAACCCTTATGAATTATTATCGAAATCTCCTATAGAATGCTTTAGATCAAAATATTTATTCAATGAATTAAAATCATTTTCCATGTACCTTACATATGAATTAAAAATTAATAACTCAACTTTCGCACATATAAAATTTTGACTTAATATAAAAAAATTGCAAAGCAAAATTTTCGATTTAAAAGTTAACAGCGGACAATTGACAGAAGACAGTGAAGGAAGATTTTTAATGACTCATTTCGCTAAAGCGAAATATTGCTGACTTATATAGATTTGAAGCTTTTTTGCATTAGCAAAACAAGCCTAAAAAAATAAATTAGTTTTCTGACATAAGGAAGAAAACTTACCTTAACTGTCCTATGTCCTCTGTCAATTGTCCTCTAAAAAGTGCTTCGCAATTTTTTTAAACTGCGAAAGTTGAGCTAAATTATAGTACAGTTTTATCATAAGGCTCTATCCTAACATACATTTGAAATAATTCAAGTGCCTGTTCTTCAGTAATCTGGCCGCTGTCTAAATTACGATATAATATATACAAATTAGCATTTAAGTTAGGATCTACTCCCTTGCTTTCCTTCATCTTCTCCAATATTTGTTCTTTAAGAGGAATATTTTTTTGATTTAAATCTTCCTGTAGTAAATCTAGGAGTTTACCTACTTCTTTCCGCGTAGCTTTTTCTCTAGTAGTAATTCTTATACTTTTTAATCCTGAAACCAATTTATCTATAGACTCTTTAGGTATAAATACCTTTTCGTGTTCACTCAAGTTAAATCCCCCTCTTTTATTCCATTTACTTTTTATATTTATTAATTTACTTTTCAATTTAATTAAGTTATATATTATATATTATCAATGCAATAAGCATACTGTCAAATACTAATTCCCTTAAGTTATAATTTACGACTTCTATTCTACTTTAAATTTATTTACAACATTTATTAAATTCTTTGATGTAGAATTCAAGCTTTCAGCAGATGATGCAACTTCTTGTATAGATGCACTTACTTCCTCTGTAGATGCTGCTATTTCCTCTGTAGATGTAGTGGTGTTTTTTATTAAATTTCCAAACTGATTCATACTGTCCATAAATTCTTTTCTAGATTGTACTGTACTATTTACTGAAGTAAAAGTTTTATCAACTAAAGGTTCAATCTCTTCAATTGAATCCACTATCATCTCAAAAGATTTCACCATATTTTCTGCCACTATATTCTGTTCATTTATAGATTCTTCAGCCTTCTTAGAATTTACAATAACCTCATTTGAATCACTGTTTATATAATTAATTAAATCACTTATTTTTTTAGCTGAATCCTGAGACTCTTCAGCTAAATTTCTTATTTCCTCTGCTACTACTGAAAATCCCTTTCCAGCTTCGCCTGCCCTTGCAGATTCAATAGCTGCATTTAAAGCCAAAAGATCTGTTTGCTCTGCTATTTGTGCTATAACATCAGTTATTTCTCTTACTTTTTTTATAGATTCATTAAGCTTATAAACTTTATCAGAAACTACTGTAAAAGAAGAATCTACGGTACCTATTGCTTTTTTCAATGAATTCACTTCATTTTTTCCTAAGTCTACTTTATTCACTGCATTACCCGTACTTACCTTTACAGAATTTAATTTATCATTTATGTTTTCCATGTGTTTGCTTATACTTTCTAACAAATTAAACATATTATCTATATACTTTTGCTGTCCTTCAGCACCTTTAGCTAAATCCTGAACTACTGCAGATACTTCCTGCGAAGAAGCTGATATTTCCTCAGAAATTGCATTTAAACCTTCGGCCTGTTGTTCAACATCTGAAGAATTCTTCTTAACATCCTCAACTAATTTCTTTATATTCATATTCATACTTTGTACGTAATTGCTTATTCTTCCAAACTCATCATTTCTATTTAAAAACTTTTCAGGGATACTATAAGTAAAATCCCCTTCACCTACTTTACCAACTATTACTTTTAACTTTTTTAATATCTTATATGCTGAGTTACCAATTAAAATAGATACTACTATAGATATTATTATTCCTATAATAACTAAACAGAAAATAAATTTTCTTATACCACTTGTATCACTTATAAATTCAGCATTTTTAGCTGTGGCTACAATTTTCCAAGAATTTTTCTCATTTGTAGTATAAGCATACAGCTTCTCTATTCCATTATATGTATTCTTAAAATAACTAGTTTTATTTGAGCTAATATAGTTCCAATTACTTTTTTTAAGTTCACTGTCTTTCCCTACCTGATTAAAATCTGGATGTACTATTATTTTACCTTCTTTATTAGTAATATAAACATATCCTGTGTTTCCTACCTTTATAGAAGCTATATCTTTAGATAAATTTTTCAGAGAAACATCAATAGCAGCTACTCCTACTACATTACCATCTTTCTCTACAGTTTTTGCTACTGTAATCATCATCTGTGATGTATTTACATCTTTGTATGGATCTGTCCATACAACTTGTCCTTTTTTATTCATAGCACCTTTATACCATGTTCTTTGTCTAGCATCATATTCTTTAGATGGCTGACGTATGTTTCCAGTCATATTTATTCTCATACCACTGAGATCAGCAAAATATACACTAACCATATTTTCATTGCTATCTTTAGTATTTTTAAGCAATTCTACTGCACTGTTTCTACTCCCATCATTACTAATATCCAAATTTTTCAAAGTAGAACTATTAGCAATAACCTCAGTCTGACTTTCCATACCATTTAAAAATTTATTTATAGAACCATTTACATTTATGACAATTTGCTCTGAACTGTTTTGAAACTTTTCATACAATATCCCATAAGATTTTTCATAAATTGATATTCCAAGTACACATAATAATATTGCTGTTGTTACAGAAATTATCAGTATTAACTTAGTTTTAATACTTTTAAAATTAAACATAAAATATTTTTCCCCCTTAAGTTAACGCAAAATTGCAAATATTAATTTTAATCTTCATACTTTCCCATTTTTTAAACAAACATGAGCAAATTTATACATTTAAAGCTAGGATATGATTAAAAATTCTAATAATACACTTTTTCACTATATTTTTCTATTATATCATACTCTAGAATAACATAAAAAACAATAAATAATATACCTTCAATGCAATTAGAAATTGGGGTAACCTTTTAATTTTACCCCAATCTATCCTATAACTAATCTTCTTTAAATTATGCTAAAGCTTCTTTTTCCCGGTCTAAAAACTGAACCTTGTCTGCTTCTACATTAGTGAAATATTTTCTTATATCATCTTTAGTATAACTTTTAGTAATTATTTTACCATTTACGCCTATAAGTCTTCCTTTTTTTAAATAGGGAAGCAATTTATTTCCATAATTAGTCCAATAGGAAACAGGAATAAAATCCGCTTCTCTTTCTCCAGTTTTGCTTACAAAATCTCTGCCTACTGCAAGAGTAAATTTAACTACACTTCTATTATAATTTTCAAGCTGAACCAATTCTGCATCCTTAGTTAACCTTCCAATAAGAGTGACACTGTTCAATAGCTTTTACCTCCTAGTTATTTTTTCTATAATTATGTCCAGCAGGAAAGTTTTTATTCATCTATATTAAAGTGGTAATATTTCTGTCCAATATCCATCTGGATCTGTTATAAAATAAAGTCTCATTTTCTTATTTTCATAACAGATACATCCCATTTTTTTATGATGTTCATAAGCTGCCTTAAAATCATCTGTCCTAACAGCCATGTGAATTTCATTATCCCCAAGATTATAAGCGTCTTTTCTATCCCTAAGCCAGGTAAGTTCTATTTTATAATCCTTTACACCATCTCCCATAAACACCAGTGTAAAACTATTGTCATCTGCCTCTTTTCTCTTTATTTCTTTAAATCCAAGAGCTTCCTCATAAAAATTTATGCTTTTCTCTAGATTAAGTACATTTATGTTATTGTGGTCAAATGTAAATTTCATTAGTATTTCTCCCTTCAAATTTGTGCTATATTGCCTTTCTTATACAATTATATCCCATATTTGTTAAAGTGTTAATAAACAGAGTACGTGGAAGTATTAGAACTGGTAGTCATCAGATAAAACATAGAATTTGTTTTATTAATACGTATGCTATAATATACATAATTTTAAATGTAAAGGTAGGTTAAATTTATGGTAAAGTACAATATTAAAATTCATTATTTATATCACAGTGGATTTGCAATAGAAACCTTAAATCACTTATTAATATTTGACTACTACAAAGATTCATTTGATTCAAATCCTAAAGTTATAGAAAATGGATTAATTTCAGATGAATTTATAAAAAGCAAAAAAAGCGTAATTGTTTTTTCTTCCCACAGACATCCAGATCACTTTAATCCAGTAATATTAAAATGGCAGAATATAAACCCAGATATAAATTACGTATTAAGTACTGATATAAAAATAAAAAATATTAAAGGTAACTATCATGGCATATGTCCCTATAAGAGTTTGAATTTAAATGACGTTTACATAAAAGCTTATGGTTCTACAGATATAGGTGTTTCATTTTTTGTATCAGTAGATGGAATAAATATATTTCATTCAGGAGATTTGAATCTATGGAAATGGAAAGAAGATCCTAAATATAAGCAAGAACGTGCTGAGAGAAATTTTAAAAGAGAAATCAACATGATAAATGAAGCTAAAATAGACTTTGCATTTTTCCCTGTAGATCCAAGACTTGGAGAAAATTATTCTTTAGGTGGAAAATACTTTATAGAGATCCTTAAGCCTAAATTTTTTGTACCTATGCATTTTTGGGATGATAATGATATTACTAAAAATTTTGCAAAACTTACTAAAGACTCTCCTTCGGAATCATTGATTATGAACCATATAGGTGAAACCTTTGAATTTTAAAAATAATTAAAAATTAATAGTTAAGAATTAATAGTTATGGATGATTTTCTTTCGTTAACACTACAGAAAATCTAAAATATAGCACTATTGAAGCAAAACTTCAATAAGCTTCAAATTTAAAATTTTTCGCAGCACAGTTAAGAAAAATCCTCCTTAACCCTTCACTATTAATTCTTAACTCTTACCTACTTCCAGTAGAACCAAATCCTCCTTCCCCTCTTTCAGTGTCACTCAGTTCTTCTACTTCCTCTACGCATACTCTTTCCACAGGCTTTACTACCATTTGAGCAATTTTCATACTTTTTTCAACTAAAAAAGGTTCTTGTCCTAAGTTGATCATGAGCACTTTTATCTCACCCCTGTATCCTTCATCCACAGTACCAGGTGTATTCAAAAGAGTTATGCCATGTTTTAATGCAAGACCACTTCTTGGTCTAACCTGCGCTTCTGTATTTGGTGGAAGCTGAATTTTTATCCCGGTTGATACTAATTTTCTTTCCATTGGTTTTATTAAAACTTCTTCTACTGAAAATAGATCAAGACCTGCATCTCCCTTATGTGCATAAAATGGAGTTACAGCATCTTCATTAATTTTTTTTATTAATAGCTTCATAATTTACAAACATCCTTTCAAAATTAATCTACATGTTTTTTAACAGTTGATAGTTCTTAACTTTTAAGCATATTTATCTATAAACAGAGCTCTTGGCATCAGATGGAGTTTTGACTCCACATGATGCTTATTAACAGGCTTCTTAGTGCTTCAGCACTTAGAAGGAGTTATCCTTTAGGGAAAATCGTTATCCAGGGACGTAACTGCTCTTTACTCCAACTTAGAGAAGTTGGAGTATTAGAGCAGGTAGTCATGGGATAAGGGGAACTGTTCATACCAATCTAAGAAATTGCTATTGCAATAGTCCCTTATTAAAATCACAATATAACTTTTTTCACCTCGAAATTCTCATTTATCCAAAGGCCTATAACCTCAATATTCTTATATAATTTTTTTATTACGGAAACAGACCTTTTTATCTGCTCTAGGTGAGTTGTCTTATCTACTTTATTTGCTGCACAGTCATAATGTCCTACTACAAATGCGGTAGAAGCTCCATGAGAATTTATTGATATATCCATCTTATACTTTAATGAATTTATAAAATTTTCATCTTCCCCGCAAATTACCTTGTCAATTCCCGGCTCTGATATTATATCTACATATTTCACATGAAAATTATCTCTTATCCAATTTATTGCAGGAAGTTGAGTCCTTCCATCCATACAATTTAACAATACCGCAAAATCACTGCTCAAAGCAATCCACCCCTTATAGTAAAATTAAAATTTTACTATAAGTCTATAGCAGCTTGAAGTAAAAATCAATATAATTAGCTCAACTTTCTCAAATACAAATACGATTAGATTATTTAATACATTATTTCATTATATACCAAATATATTGCCTGTAACTATTACATTTTCCTTCAACATTTGGATGTATAGATATTCATTTTCTACATAAAAACCATAGAGCTCAGTTGCATCAGTAATCTCTCCACATTCACCTATAAATTTTTCAAAAGAATACCTTCCAAATTTCACAGGCAGCTTAATAGAACTTTTTTCATTATTTATGGATATTATATCTCCCTCAAAAATCTCTCTACCATTTTTATCTTTTAAGCCTGTAAACTCAAGGGATATAAATCTATCTTCTAATTTGCAACTTTCTTCTGGATAGGGATTTTCACTTATATAAAAACACTTTTTTTTCCTATCCCATATTTTAAACTTAAATTTTCTCATAACTGAATCACCCCAAATCATACTAAAATATTCCCTATATTCATCAATATAGGGAATCGTTTTATATAATTATATTAGTATTCAAATTTTTTGACATTTGAGCATAATGATATTTTAAGCTTTTTATCTTTTACTACCTTTTTATATGAACACAAAAATTCGTTTAACTCGGGATCCTGCAAATCTATATCTTTTTCACTTTTTAAAGTAATCTTT
Organism: Clostridium ljungdahlii; assembly: GCF_001636845.1. GTDB lineage: Bacteria > Bacillota > Clostridia > Clostridiales > Clostridiaceae > Clostridium_B > Clostridium_B ljungdahlii_A. The sequence goes on along the minus strand of NZ_LITT01000062.1, from coordinate 89,512 downwards.
TCTTCACTTATAAGTATACTAAGACTGTTCATAGAATTATTTATACTATAAGTGGTTACTAAGGTACTGCCCATACCTTGCTTATATTTTTCCTGAAATGATACTGTTTTTCTTAAGGATTCATAGTCAACATTTCTATTTACAGAAGGCATCTCAATTCCCATGTCTTTCATCTGCTTTTCTACATCTTCCATATTAAAGCCATATCTTTCCATAAGTTTTTTTTGAATGTTAAATAGCTTTTCTTGTGATATATTATTTTTTTCCATATATTCTTGAATGTCTTTATAAAAATCTCCCATTGATAATTTTCCCTGAGACATATCATAGGAAAGTCCATATACATAATCTTCAAATTTCTCTACATCTTTTTCCCTAGCTTTATTTTTAATTTCATCGAAGTTTACAATTCTATCATCCATAACAAGTTCTCCCCTTAAAAATACATTTTTAATATCTGTTAAATAAACCTAATATAACTATTCTATCAAAACCTACACTATTATACTATACAATTAAGTAATTTTTTTCAATACAAATTATGTTAAGATTATTTTTATCAGATACCCTTAATTCATATTCTTGAAAGCACTATTATAATTTTTCATGAATTATTTCCCTAAATTGCATTTTATTAAGTTGTAAATAGTATATATTATTACTCTGATATTTTGTTGTTTTTACTATATGTTATACAATAATCACTGTTTATTATATTTTAGGAGATGATTTAAATGGAATCGACTATAATTTTAGTCATAATTTTAGCAGCTGCAGTTCTTGGGAAAGCAAATTCCGTAGCTTTAGCTGCCTGTATACTTCTATTTCTAAAGCTTCTTAATATAGACAAGTATGTATTCCCAACTTTACAGGAAAATGGAGTATTCTGGGGGGTAGTAATACTAGTAGCTTCAATTTTAATTCCAATTGCAAACGGAAGTGTACAATATATAAGTATTAGAAATGTATTTACCTCATGGCTTGGAATATTCGCCCTACTCATATCCCTTTTTACAACTTATTTAAGTGGCCTTGGCATGCAGTATTTAACTGTACAAGGTCATACTGAAGTAATGCCAGCATTAATTTTGGGAGCAGTAATTGCCGCTGCTTTTTTAGGTGGTGTTCCCGTAGGTCCTATGATAACATCTGGAATGATTGCTTTGGGATTAAAATTTTTTCACAAAATAGGACTTTAAAAAATTTATCCGATCGCTACCATTGCTAACACCACAGCTTCTATCATAGTAGTGAATAAGCACTGCTACGCGACTGGATAAATTGTTCCCCTAAAGGATAACGTATTCTAAGTGCTAAAGACACTAAGAATACTGTTAATAAGGTTCAGTTGGAGAAAGTCATCCTTATAAGCAAACTCCATCTGAACCTAAGAATCACTTGATTAAGGCAGCTGCTGCATGAAAAACTTTTTCAAGTAACAACTGCCTTAAGTAAACCCAAAATTATTTAAAATCTTCAATTCTTATAATATTGTCTATTTGCATTACAGATTTCAAATCAACAATTTCTTTAATAGCAGAATTAATCTCTGCTTCTTCTATCTTATGAGTAATCAATACTATAGTTACTTTATCTTTTGATTCTTCCCTGCCTTTTTGCATTACTGAGCGGAGACTTACATTATGCTTTCCTAAAATTGTGGTTATTTCGCCAAGTACACCTGACTGATCCATTACAGAAAGTCTAATATAAAATTTACTTGCACAATCTCTTACATTTTTTATTTTCCTATGCCATAGATTATTTTTCACTACAGAATTGAAATTTTCTATGTCCACATTACTTCTCAATATAGCAATAATATCACTTACTACAGCACTACCTGTTGGTAAGCTTCCTGCACCTCTTCCATAAAACATCAGGTCCCCCACTGCATTACCTTTTATAAATATTGCATTAAAGGAATCATATACGTTAGCAAGTGGGTGTGATTCTGGAATCATGGTTGGATGTACTTTAAGTTCAAGTTTACCTTCATTTTCTTTTGCAATAGCAAGGAGCTTTATTACCATGTTAAATTTTTTAGCATATCTTATGTCTATAGATTTAATTTTTGTAATACCCTCTCTATACACATTATCTACATTAATTTTTGTTCCAAAGGCTAGTGATGAAAGTATTGCTAATTTATATTGGGCATCAAATCCCTCAATATCAGACGTAGGATCTGCTTCAGCATATCCCATATCCTGTGCCTGTTTTAAAGCCACATCAAAATCCAATTTTTCCAGCTGCATTTTAGTCAAAATATAGTTTGTAGTTCCGTTTACTATACCATATAGTTCTTCAATTTTATTGGCAGTTAAACTTTCATCTATTCCATTTATTATTGGAATTCCTCCAGCCACACTTGCCTCATAGTTGAACATTACTCCTTTGCTGTCCGCTTTTTCAAAAAGTTCGTCTCCACCAGTTGCAAGCAGCATTTTGTTCGCAGTTACTATCTGCTTTTTTCTATCCATACATTTGAGCATATATTCCCTTGCAGGATTTATACCGCCCATAACTTCAACTACAATTTTAATAGAATCGTCTTCCAATATGTCATTAAAATTCGTAGTTACAATTTCATCTGGAACTTCCACATCTCTCTGTTTGTTTCTATCTCTTACAAGAATTTTTGCTACCTCTACTTCATATCCTGATCTTTTCATTATTTCTTTTTTATTAGAATTCAATATTGTCCAAACTCCTGCGCCAACATTTCCAAGACCCATTAATGCTATTCTAACCTTTTTCATTTCGATTCTCCTTTCTAATGTATATTTTTTTCTTTTCAGCATACCATTCATTTCAAGTCTTATAAAGTATAATGAGAATATTTTAGCACATATAGTTCTTTTTTAAAATAGTGCCTGTCACCTTAGCAGGACATTTCTGTTCCACGTCGGTGACAGGCACCATTTTAAGGCGTTATTGTCAATGTAAGTTTAACCTTTTTATTGTATTTATTCACCGTTCCATAAAAAGTGTATACTCCTGGTGTAGTTACCTTCTGTGTTCCATAATCCCAGGTAACAGGTACATTAGTTGTCGTTCCATCTGTCATCTGTGCAGGAATTGTAGTTGGTAAAGGATGATCTTCACCTATACTTGCAGGTTCAGTCAAATCATCAATTTTATAAGGAATGGGTTTTACTGTAAGAGTTGTATATACCGTTTGGTCTGTTCCCCTCAACTTTCCTACAAAAGTATAAATGCCAGGCTTTGTAACATCTATTTTGGTTAAATTCCAATCTATAGCTACTTCCTTTTTAGTACCATCTGTTGCTGTTACTACCATAGTTGGCCTTGGAGTATATTTGTCACCCTGCCATATAGTATCTGTTATGTTACTGGCAGTACCTACCTGTAAAGGAAGCCTTCTAGCAATAGTTTCCAAATCATAACTTACAGAGCCAGTACCTCCTAATACTTTTAAGTTATTTACTATATGAGTTTTCAAAAAACTTGATGTAGCCTCATCCATAGGACTATCTACAAATAATACTGGTGACGATGTATTAGGTGCTAAAGCTGAAGCACTTAAAGAATCTGCAAAATCTTTAGCAGAAGCTATATACAAAGTGCTTGTATCTATTTCATTTTGAAAAGCTTCTATTATACTCACATTTTTGCCATAGGCATTACCTGTTCCTACTCTTTTTACATTAGATAAGCCACTTATGACACTGTTACCTATAGTATTTTCATCACCTATTACATATATTTGATTAAATTTGGATCCGTTGCCCAAATACTTTTTCACAGAAGCAGGCAAATATCCACCATCTGTCAATATTATAGGCATACCCTTTAAAGCCGCTATTGATGCTATAGTCATGCCATCTTTAAAATCATTTGCATTTACTAAAGCTACTTCATTAGACTTACTACTAAGCTTCCCTGCAACTTGAATAGATGTGTCATATCTATCTTTACCTTCAATTCTCGTAACCTTTATTCCTCTAGCTTTTAGTGAATCCTCTATACTTTGTGATACTACATATCTTCCCCCTACTATAAATATATTTTTTACATTTAGTCTAGTAATTTCTGAAGATGTATAAGGATTTAGTACTTGTCCATCTGTTAAAAGTATAGGAGCATTATTCTTTTTTGCAAGAGGGGCAGCTGAAAGAGCATCAGGATAGTTTTCTCCATTTACTAGTACTGCATAATCTGAACTGCTGGTCCAGCCAGCATCACACACCTTAGCAGCAGTTTCATATCTGTTTATCCCACCATATCTATCCACTGTTGGTTGTGCATATACTTTTGTAGTACTTAAAATACCAAAAGCTGCTGCAGACACAACCAATAAAACTAACTTCTTACTTTTAAGCACACCTTTTAATCTAAAACTATTCATTAGTATATAAGCATCTCCTTTCTTTAATATTCTTCAAGCACTGAATTAACTGCATTAAAGAAATTTCTATAATTATCATACATAGTTATTTTGTCTGAAGCCAAATCCTTGTCTTTTTTCTTTTGATCTAACATATTTCTAAGTCTGTCAATAGTATTACTCCCACCGTAACCTGGACCTTGCAGTCCAATTACCTGGATCTGTGCTTCTATACTTTGTATATCATTTGTACACCTATCCACCAGGGTTCTATAATAATCATATCTATAATCTGCATAAGTATAGTTGATTTTATTTACTATCTTCTCCATATCCTTGGCATTATAGGATGAAGCAAGTTGATTGTCAAGGTCCGCAGCCTGTGTATTCATAACATCTTTTTTACTTATATCTGCTATTTTATTTTCAACACTAGAAAGATCATCATTTACATTCCTAAGTTCTGAAGCAGATAAGCCTCCCAATATTATTTTTTGATTTAGCCAGTCCTTTTCCTCTTTAAGTCTTGCAAGGGTATCATTATAAGAACCTGAAGCATAAGGATGGTAAAGTACTCTAAACCTAAGCTTATTATAGTCACTATAATTGTATGTACCATTATTTTTTAAATAATGACTTCCTAAATTAGCTATCTCATTCTTTACTTGATCACTTATTGCAGTATCTTGAGAGTATGCTGCATCACTACTCATAGAACTTATATCAAAATCCCTATAATAAAGAGAATTTGTATAAGGCATTATTGGAGTGTAATCTGATATTGGATTATCTTCAAGATAAAGCGTTGTCAAATTTGTAAGTCCAGTTAAATAAGTTAGCTTATCAACATCATCATTAGCTAGATTCAAATACTTTAGTCCGGTCAAATTTTGAAGTGGCTTTAAGTCATCTCCATCTATACTGTCATCATTGCTTAAATCCAAATAAGTCAAATTGTTAAGATTTTTCAAAGAATCCAAACTGCTTACTTCAGTATTGCTTAAATTTAAAGTTGCTAAATTAGTCAGCTTTTCTAGATTAGTAAGGCTTCCTACATTTGTCCCCTTTAAATTTAAGGAAGTAAGTTTTGTCAAATACTGCAAATTATCTAACGTAGAACTACTTATTGAATTTCTATAACTTCCATTGGAATTACTAAGATCTAAAGAAGTCAAATTTGTCATATATTTAAAAACACTTTGACTTATTGTACTGTAATTTGTATCACCACTATCTTTCGTATCTTTTCTCGATTCACCAAGATTACTTATATTATTATCACTTAGATTTAATTCACCCAAATTTGTAAGATTAGATAAATAAGAAACGTCAGATATTTCATTGTGACTTAAATTAAGATCTTTAAGATCATATAATTTTAAAAGAGGCGTTATATCTTTTATTTGATTATAGCTTAAGTCCAAACTTTGCAAGCCTGTACAATTTTCAAGTCCAGAAATATCTGTTATACCCTGATTGCTCAAATCTAAAGATGTGATATTTTTTAAATCCGAGTAATTAAGAGTTCCTGTAGGCATTCCAATCTTTTCCCTTATGAGTTTTTCTAGCTTACTATCTCCAAAAGCAGTAGGATAAGAATTACCACCACTTACATTTTTATCATTAAATACATCACCAAAAATATCACTTATTCTGGAGTTTGGCAGTACTATCTGCCCTCCTAAAGCTGTAAGGTATTCTGGTATAGAACTATCTCCTTTATAGTTAGGTATTTTAGTCAAAATAAAATCATTTATAATCCTTGAATTAGATGAACCTGAAAGTATAACTGGAGCTTTATTTTTAGCTGCCTCAGCTGCACCAGACAGTGCATCTGCAAAACCGTCTCCTGAAGCAATATACAAATTATTCATACTAAATAAATCATCTTTAGTAGAGTATTTAGTTTTTGTATTATCATTGCTATTACTAGTATTACTATATTTTTCAAGGAATCTAGCTATTACATTTATATTTCGCTCATACTTGTCTGAGCCAGTTATTCTCTCTACGTCTCCAAACTGCTGGTCAGTAACATCATCTGTAAATGTATTTTCAAATTCTCTAGCTACATTATCACTCACTACACTATTATCGCCTACTACAAAAACCTTTACGTTTCTAGATAGTTGTTTTTGTTTATAATCTTCATTTATTATATTTTTTAGGTTTTGTATGTAACTTTTTGTGCCATCTGGCATAATATTTTTAGGTACTAAAAGCACTGGAACTCCCATAGCTGCAGCTGCTGGTCCTATGGATATAGCATCAGCATAGTCCTGTCCTGTAGCTACAGTAAGAGTATCTACTTTTCCAAACTTTTCAGCAATTTTTACTGAAGTATCGTACCTATCTGCTCCACCTATTCTCTCTATCTGCATTCCCAAAGCTGTTAATTGATTTACAACATTATCACTAACAGAGCCTGTCCCCCCTATTATAAATACTTTGCCCACATTAAGGCTTTTGAGCTCATCAAGTATGTAACTATCTACATAAGTTTTGTGGGTTAAAAGTATAGGTGCATCGTACTTTTTTGCCAAGGGAACTGAGCTCAATGCATCTGGATAATCTTCTCCAGATGCTAAAATAGCATAATATGAAGACGACCAACCATCCTGTGCTACCTTCAAAGATGTTTGATATCTGTCAGTTCCTGCCAATCTCTTGGTGTTTAGGATAGAGGCACTAGCCTTGTATGATAGAGTAAAAACTATAACAATTGTCATTATAAATACAAGTATATTTTTTCTTTTTATAATCACACTCTTTCCTCCTATGTTATTCTTTGGTGTTTGTTACCTTGATGGGGTAACAAATATCCCGCTCGGTGCCAGGCACCTAATAAGAAATATTACCATTATTAACATTATACCTAATTTAATAGCAAATTTCACCATAAAATTAGCATATACCCTCCCACAAATTCTGGAAAGGAGTTTGTCTATTAAAAAAATTTAAATTTATACAAATACATTTATGGACTTATCTTTATTCTCTTTACTGTCCTCAGCAACATTTTTATCATATTCCTTTAAATTTTTGTCTCTAAGCACACTTTGCTTATCATCAGTTTTTGTGTTTTCCTGAACATGAACACCTAAGTCTTTTATCTTTTCTACTTCATTTTTTATATCTTTATTCATCTCTCCATTTAGCTTTCCAATTTTAGATTCTAAACCAACTGCACGTCCTTTATTTTCGCTAGCTTTAGATCTGTTAATTTCAGCACTTTTATAATTTTCTAGTGCCTCATCCATATCTGCATCTGAATTTAATTCATTAGCTTTACCAATTAAACCACTTCTCACGGAATTAACAGTTTTAATTTGTTTATATATTTTTGATGCATCAAGCAACAAATCCTCTCCAAAATATTTACTATTACTTTGGCCATTTATACCATTAGATTTAGTATTTGTGCTGCTTTTACCGTCAGAATTATCATTTTTGCTGTCAACACTATCTACTTGCTTTTGTTGAATTTCAGCCTCAATTTCTTGTATCTGCTCTTGAATAGGTTTTATTAACTGCTGTTTAGTGTTAGCATCTCCATTTCCATTTTTTATATTGTCTATTTGCTTTTGAAGTGCATCTTTTTGATTCTCAAGTGATTTTATTTCCTGCTCTGATGTATCATTTTTATTTTTAGTCATTGTCTGTATACTTCTATTAGATGAAATTCCATTTATCATATATATACTTCCCCTCTATATATTATTTCATAATTATCTATCATATAATTGGTCTCATACAGCATTTTTGAGATAGTTATCCTATATCCCCACTATTTATTTTTCGTGTAATTTATAGATTACTTTAATGCAAAGGTGCCTGGCACTGCATGGGAACAGTAATATCCCACTCATTGCCAGGCACCTTGCCTATAATATTTTTTCATCTTCTGCTTTTCTACTTTCTTCATCTAATGCCCTAACCTGTGCTGCCAAATCATTTATTTTATCATTTAAAACTTTTAAATATGTTTCGTCAAGGTTATCCTGCTTAGCTTGTTCTGCCATTTCCATCATTTTCAGCAACTTTTTGTCCATAATATCAAGCATTTGCTGCCTATACTTTACCCACTGAAGCTCTTCCTCCAGTTCTTGCCTTACCTCTTCTTTTTGATTCATTGCCAATTTTTACACCCCTAGGGTTATGCCATTGCATCCAGATGACTGCCTAAATTAGGATCTACTGCAGAATTGCTCAGCATTTCTGTCATATTAACTGCACTTTCCTTCCCTGAATCCATAGCAATTTTGGTAAGTGCTATACCAGCCGATTGCTGTGCACTTGATTGGCTCATTGCCACTGATAGTGCTGCTATATCCATATTTATCCCTCCAATAATTTTTTATACCTATATTATCGTAAATTAGGGAAAAACATTTAGCAATATCTTCTTTTTGGTGCCTCATACTTAAGTGGGGCAAAAATGATCCTTTATGGTGACAGGCACCTTAGTGGGATCATTTAAGCCCCACTAAGGTGCCTGTCACTAATTAGATTTGATATCTGAAAGCTGATATCCAGAAAACTCCTCGTTATATTTAAATGTATAAGTATAGTGAAAAGTCTTAGTACTAGGAGCAGTATCACCATCTTGATATATATCATAAACCTCTTCTGTACTCACAGTTCCAGATCTTTTATCATCACTTAAGTTGTATGAGATTACATTAAAAGATTTGATATCTTCCTTTATGCCCTTTTCGTAAGTAGCTGCCACATAGCTTTTCTGTGCATTATAAAGTGGACTTCCAGGATACAGATAATTCTCAACATCTTCAAAATCACCAGTATTTACAGATTGTGCAAAATAATAGGTGTACCAATATATCAAATTACGCATTCTGTACTGATCAATTTGCATACTAGTTTGAGATTGAGTAAAATCAAGTTTTATATAATCATCATCCTTTTTTAGAATATAGTCGCTGCTTCTCAGCTTTTGCCCATTTACAGATGCAATACCATATATAGCAGAATTAGCAGCCAACGGTCCAAAATTTCTGGCATCCTTTGCTTTAACTCCAGTATCCTTATTGTTTAAAAATATTTCTGCATCTGGATAATCACTATTTATATTGACATAAGAAACATCCTTAAACACCTCTACATTTGCAGTATCTTCGCTTGAATTCATAAAATCTATATCACGGGATTCATTTAAAGATTCATAGTTATTTTTGTAATCTGCATTAAGTTTATATTTCCCGGGAATAAAAGGACCGAGTTGCTTAAAAAAATCCTTTGAATCACTTTTTGCTATTTGAGTACCGTTTAAAGAAAATTGTACATCCTTTATTCCCGTTTTTACTGATATAAATGATGGCTTTATTCCTATCTTATAATCCTTGAAAAACAAATACTTCTTTCCTGCATAAACTATATCAAATTTACCTTTGGAATTAGAATTTAAATTTCCGTCAGATCTCATTACTTCACTATTTAATTGATTTACAACTTCATTTAAATAAGAAGGATTGTCCTTAAAATAATTAATTAAAGGCGCTACACTCTTTTCATCTATCTTCAGTCTATTATCACTGCAATAAAGCATATCTACTAATTGTCCTTTATTACTGGATGCAATTGCTTTTTGAAATTTTGAAACCACATTAGAAGGCTTGCTGGCTGCATTACCTATTAGAAAAGATACAAGTATTGTAATACATAAAATAACTATTCCTATAACTACTGCCGCTTTTTTATTCAATCGTAACTTTCTTCTAAATGTATCAAATATACTTTCATCTACTTCTTCATCATCATTAAAATCTTCTTTATTAAGGTCTTCTTTAGATTGAGATTCACTATTTTGCTTATTTATAAGGTCGGTATTAAAAATTTGAGTATTTCCTACATCATCCTCTTTTACCTTTTCCACTCCAGATTTATGTCCACATTTTGGGCAAAACATATCATTATCTTCTAGTTTATTTCCACACTTAACACAAAATTTCACTTTAACGCCTCCTCATATCCAAGTTTGAAAATGTTACAATTTTTGATTAATATTTTATTAAATTTATATTAACATATGTTAATAGTTTATTCTATATAAAAATGTTCCCATTAGGTGCCTGGCACCTAATGGGAACATTTTTATCCCGCTAATATTACAGATACTTGTTATCTTGCCAGGTTTTAGTTATCTTGTTAAAATAGCAACTGCCAAGTTGACCATCTGGTTCATTTCTGGAAGTTAGCTTATACCTAAAATATATTATGGGAACTGCATAAACTACAGTATTTTGAAAAATTATTTCAGATTTTACGTTATATCTTTCTATAATTTCATTTAATTGTCTATTTTTTTCAATATCGTACAGCTTTATTTTGTGTTTATATTCATTTATCTTTTCCTGACTCAAATTTTTCCTTTTCATTCTTTTTTCAGCTTCAATCTTCAATGATTGATAGTATTCATTGATTCGTTCTATTTCCTTATCTTTAGCTGATATGTTGGCAAAATTATTGGCGTTAGATTTGCTGATACATTTTATTTGTTTTACTGATTTTTTAAATCCTTCTAAAAAATCTACGCTGCAATTTAATGGGTAATCATATTGAGGCTTCGTTTCATAAAATATGCTGCTTAAATTTTCGGAAAAACTCTTTGATACACATACATTATTCATATCAATTACTACATTTTCAAATTCTTCTACTATATTATCAGAAATATAATTTATCTTAAAACTATACTTTGCAAAATAATTTATACCTTTATCCTGTTCTATAATTTCTATATTACACCTGTCTTTATTCAAAAAATCTTTTATCTTTTTCTCAGGTTCTGTTACATTTAAATTATCAACCAAAACATATCTTATACTGACCCTGGAATACTCAAAACTCAAATTTATAATCTTATCCAAAATAAAACTCCCAAAAGTGACAAATTCATAATCTGGATTTTCAAGATAAACTTCATAATCAAAACATAACTTCAATTCAGTTTTTCCAAACACATCTTCGTACTCCTCAGGTATGACAACATATATAAGTGCATATTCAACTTCTTCAACAGCAGCTCCTAAAGTATCAAAAAATTTTGTTACAAATACTTGTAAATCCGTCATTTATCTTCACCTGCTTTAAATAAATTCCCAAATATTTCTTCGTCTACATTTTTTACTTTTATATATTGATTTTTCATATCTAACAATTTATCTCCAAGTTCATCCATCCTATTTTTCAATTCACTTTTATCCTTGGAATTAGCCCATATGTCCATAATCAAATCATCAAAACTATCATCTTCGTCATTTAAATCTCCAAGTATCATGTCAACTTCTCCAACTACAAGTTCGAACATATTTATTTTTTTATCTAAAATATTAAGTATGTAAGATTCTATAGTATCTTTAGCCTCAAGGTTAAATATATAAACATCTCTTTTCTGCCCTACCCTATGTATTCTTCCTATTCTCTGCTCTATAGCCATTGGGTTCCATGGAAGATCATAATTCACTATAGCATTACAAAATTGAAGGTTTCTACCTTCCCCTCCTGCTTCAGTACTTATAAGAACCTGTGCCCCCTCTCTAAAATATTCAATTTGATTTTCCTTTTCTCTTCTCGTCATTCCTCCATGAAATACAGCAACTTCATAGCCATTTTGCTTTAATAAATTTTTCAAAAATTCAACTGTAGTCTTATATTTTGTAAATACTATAACTTTGTCACCAAAATCACTTATTATTTTTATGAGTTCTTTTCCTTTTGTATTCTCTTCATACTTTCTAGCTGAAATCTCTTTTGCAATGTCTATAAAACCTTCTATGCTCTTTTTACTTTTCATAGAAATACTCTCATTATTTTACAATTTTTCAAGGGTTGGCATGACAGAATACGCACTACTACCCAATTCTTCTTGAATGATTTTAAGAGTAAATTGGGACATGCCTTTTTCACCTTGATTATAGTTGTCCCGTACAAAATCACTTATTAAATCATAAAATTTCTTTTCTATAGGTGATAGTCTGACTTCTATAGTCTTAGCATATCTTTTAGTGAATTTTATATCTACATCACTTCTTTTATTTCTCACCATAACATCTGCCACCAAAAATCTTAATTTTTCAACATTTTTAGGTTCCATTAATTCCTTAGATTTGACAAAATTTCTTTTAAAATCTGAATACGTACTCAATTGACCTGGCTTTAGGAGAGTTATTAGATTATATAATTCCTCAAGATTATTTTGAATAGGAGTTGCTGTTAAAAGCAGTATTGAATTTTTATCCAGCTTATTTACAAAATTCCATGCAACAGTTTTTCTATTTTTTAAATGGTGGGCTTCATCCACAATTATCATGTCATAATGTATCTTCAAGATATGCTGGCTGTTCTGCTTTCTCTTTGCTAAGTTTATAGAGGAAATGACCTTTGGATAATGTGCCCATGCTTCATCTCCCATTTTCTTGAATTTAGGATCGTCACTTGTTATAAAGTCCTGATTAAATTTTCTTTTAAGTTCATTGCTCCACTGTTCAACTAGTGATGGAGGAACAAGTATTAATATTTTTCTTGCAAACCCTCTAATAATATATTCCATCATAACAGTACATGCTTCTATAGTTTTTCCAAGTCCAACTTCGTCACAAAGAAGTGCCCTTCCCCTAAATTTTTTTAGTACTTCCTTAACCGTTCTTATTTGATAATCAAACAAGCTCATTTCCCTCATATGATTCTGAGATAAAAGTTCATCAAAATTAGGTACAACTGCAAAATCTTTAACAAGTTCATATATTTGAGTCCATTTTTCATTTCCAAAATCAAAAGTTACTAGATTTCTTATCTTTTTATATGCTTCAGAAGGGTTTTTAACAGAGCTAAATATATCATCCTTCTTGCTAATTTCTTTAAAATTTTTCAGCATCAGTTCATTTTTTTCCACATTGTATGATACTATTGCCTTTTCACTTTTCACATTTTTAAAAAACCCTTTAATTCCTCTACCTGTTATTACATTTTCACTTCTATCTATTTTAAAAAGTTTTGAATCATTATCATCAATTTTCACATTAATTTCATTTAGATTTTCAGGTATCAATTTCTTCAATATTTCATCCATTTCCACGGCACCCAAGTCAATAAATTCTTTATTTACCTGACATATAAATTGTCTCATTATATAATTTCCTTTCTTTTTGGTGACAGGCACCTTATAAATTATATTATTTTCAAATAATACTTGAAATGCATCTCTACTGTTTTGTGGAATGCCAAGTTTTTTTCAGAAACTATATGCATGGCTAAATCTATGGATGCTTCACAATATCACTTCCAATAATTTAAAATATTTAACAGTAAGCTTCAACTATTTTCTTTACCTTATTTTCCACGTTAACATTAACTTCATCCACTTTTCTCATTTCACTTTTAGATTTTCTAAAATCAAATACTAAAAGATATCCTTCATTTAATCCATACTGTTCTAAATATTCTCCAAGCTGCAGCAGTCCTTTTTTATGATACTCTTCTCCACGCCATATTTTAAGCTCCAGTATATACATTCTTTTATTATAAGTTATAACTATATCAAAACGCTTTTCTTCCCCGCCCCGTACTTCCTTAAATGCAAAGCCTGTGCCATTTATTATTGGACTTATAAAAGCTAAAAATAAGAGTCTACCATCTGCTTCTAAAAAAGATTTCCTCTTTTCCGAATACTCGTGCTTTATAAACTGCTGGAACTTTAAAAGTATTTCTTTTACATCAAGATTTCCATCTGCTTTTATGAAATTTGACTTTTCATTGTAAAATCCAACATCAGTTGAGGTTTCTATTAATGAGCTCATATAATCATATATCAGCTGCTCATATATTCTATTATTTATTTCGAGGTTATTATCTTCATTTTTAAATATTCCATAAAGCATTCCCATATTTATAATTGGGTTACTTATATTATAATTAATTTTATTTCCATCTATTATTAAATTCTTCACCATTTCTTTCAATTTACTGTTATTTTCAATGTTTTTAATCAAACTGTCGAAGTTAGTATTACTTTCTCCCAAAATCTTTTTTACAGCCATATCCATATATTCTTTTTCCCATTTAAGGCTACCTTCTGGCATTATTTTCTCGTCTATTATCTTGCAAAGTTTACTTACAAGGAAAGGATAACCCGAAGTATAAAAATAAAACTTATCTGAAAAATATCCTTTATCAAGTTTTACGCCTTTATATTTTGCATATTCATCCAGCATGGTTCCTATTTCTTCCCTAGAAAAGCTCATATCCACATCAAAATCAGAAGCTATATTCCAGGGACTGTTGTATTTATGCTCTTCATCCGGTCTTATTTTAAGTTTCAAACTCTTGACATCATGTACTCCTGCAAGTATTACACTGTGAAAAGTTTTATCCTTTCCTGCATTTCTAAGTAAATATTTATTTCGAAGCATTCCCAAAAAACTTAAAAACAATTGATTGTTGCTGCTTTTATCTACCTCATCTATCATAAGTATTACTTTTTTATTTACCTTTATAATAAATTTTGTTATTGCCATTGATAAATCTTTAAAATTCTCTACATTCTTTTTTTCTTCTCCTAAAAAAGATGCTAAATTTTCATGCCGTAAATATAAACTATCAGCTATTATTTCCAAAAATGCTTTTACGAAGCTTTGCTCTTTTTCAAATATTAAATCTCCAACTCCTTCAAAACTTATAGAAATAACAAGATACTCCGCATTTTTACTAAGAACTCTCTCAAGCATATATAAAGTCGTAGTTTTTCCATACTGCCTGGGTCTATTTATTACAAAATACTCTTCATTTTCTATGAGATCCATTATCTTCTTTATCTTATCAGAAATATCTACCATATAATGTTTTTCCGGTATGCAAGTTCCCGTTACATTAAACCTTTTTTTCATAACTCTCACGCCCCTTATTAATATATATTTTACCATATTGATTTAAAATTAAACATAAAAATAAACACCAATAGCTTATATGACAGCTATTGATGCTTACACTCCTATGATATTATTTTATCAGTTTAGTTCCCTCTACCCAACGTTCAGTTTCTTCAATTCCCTTCTCCAATGTATATTCCGGCTCCCAATTTATAAGTTCTCTTGCCTTCTTATAATTGCACTTTAATTTCATAATTTCACTTTGAGGATAAATATGCTTTACATGTCTTATTTTAACTCTGTTTTTCGTAATAATTTGGGCTAATTCATTTATAGTAACATCTCTTCCAGTACCAGCATTAACTATCTGTCCATTGACTTTATCACAATACCCTGTCATTGCCAAAAATTGCGCACAATCCTTAACATATAAAAGATCTCTAGTCTGCTCTCCTGAACCATATATATTTATATCTCTACTATGCAGTGAATTATTTATAAATGCGGCAACTACGCCACCTTCTCCTCCAGTTTTCTGAAATGGCCCATAAGTATTAAAAGGCCTTACAACTACCGTTGGAAGTTTATATGCATTGTAATAGGAAAGTACCATATTTTCTGCTGCTATTTTACTTCCCCCATAAGGTGACACAGGCTTTACTGGATGCTTTTCATCTATTCCCTCCTGACCTGACACATCATAAACCATGCATGTACTAGTAAACACAACTTTACATGGATAAGTATCTTCATTAGCATCAAGAATCCAACCGTCCCCATCCATCTTGCCATTTCTACCGAACATTTGAATTCTACCTCTCTCAAGTATATTAAAAGTACCTACTACATCGTTATAGAAAGTAGTTCTTGGATCCTCAATGCTGTCTTGAACATTTATAGATGCGGCCAAATGATATACTATATCGAACTTCTCTTTAAATATTTCATCTAGCTTATTTTCATCTCTTACGTCTCCACCTACAAATTTGAAATTAGAATTATTTTTAAATTCCTGTATATTCTCAATTCTTCCATTAAATAAATTATCAAAGGCTGTAACTCTATGACCATCTTCTAGCAGTTTTTTTACTATCCAGTGTCCAATAAAGCCAGCTCCTCCTGTAACTAATATGTTCATCATATTCTACCTCTTTTCCGCATATAAAAATAATTAATAATTCTAGATGATTTGTGAACTGATTACTTCATATTATTTAATTTATTCTATAAAAGTATTTAATATCCTCTTTTATCTTATAAATATGGCCCCGTCATATCTGAGCACTGCTACTTCTTCTCTTCTTACTACCATATTAAAGTAATATATATTATTTTTTCACTGCTGAGTAAAAGAGTCGTACCTATAAAATCAAATTTTTTTGTTATAGCATAAGGCATAAAATTCCACTTCATAAAGTGGAATTAAAAAATATATGCTTTCCTTTTTACATATGTCCAAAGTAAATTTATATACTTAGCATCATAAACTCCTTTTTAATAAAATTAACTCAGAAGTTGTGAAACAGTACTATTTTCCAACCTAGATGATTGACAATCCAATGCATTAGTCGCATTTTTTAAAATCATTTTGGAATTATTTAATGCAATAGTTGCAGTATACTTATCCATAGCCTTTAATTGGCATAAGTCTTTAACTGACATATCTACTACCATATTCTGATACATAGCATCATCTGCAAGCCCTCCTATTTGACTTTTTATATTATCAGAATATTTATCCAAAGGTTTTATCAAATTACTCTCTATTCTATTAGTGTCTTTCAATATATCTCTTATGCCTAGCTTCCCTTCAATATGAAATTTCCCATCGCCATTTTTTTTATTGTCTTTATCCTCATCAGAATCCATACTTATATCAAAAGGTTTTAAATCTATAACAATATCAGATCCATGATTAGTTTCTACATTAATCTGATTATCCTTAAAAGTATTATCTCCAAAAGTAGAGTTTACTACACTATTCATGTAACTTATTATTTCATTGGCCTTTTTTTCCACAGCTTTCTTATCTTCATCTGTCAATTTACCACTATTATATTCGGAAGATATTTGTTTCAATTTCTGGGACATATCTTTTAATGAATTTACAGCCTTATTTTCCTCTTGAAGAAAAGAAACCCCTTCTTGTATATGTTTCTCTGAAGTTTGCGCTTTACTTAATTCAACTTTTAATTCATTTATTTCTAAAGTATCAGCCATTGATTTTTGAGAATCTAACCTTGTTTTTATCGCATTTGATAATTTCTTATTTTGATTATTGTAGATACTTAAAAAACTACTTTTAAATTTAATTTTTGAAATATTCATAATTACACGCCTTTCTACTTAAAAGTTGAAAATTAACAACGGATAGTTAAATATTTCGTTTCTCTTTTATCTGATGGCTACCTACTGTAACACTCCCACTTCTATCAAAGTGGGAGATAACAGTAGCTACGCCCCTAGATAATTCATCTAAACTTAGTGGGAGAAACAAAACTCTAAAGAGAAAGCGATTCACTTTAAATCAAAGATTTAAGTTCTCTGCTTTTCCCACTAAGTAAGATTCATTGATTAACTATTTATGTTATCGTAGATAAATGGAAATCTTTATACCAAAGTAAATAACAAATAGTTAAGTTTTCCATATTTGTAACGATAAACGTTTTGGAAAGATCTTATTATATAAAATCTGTTTTGGAGATGATTACATGACTATAAATTCAATTCAATCAAAAACTGTAGATATAAATGGTTTATCTCGTGATAATAAACTAGACAAAAAAAATAAAAAAAATTCAATAAGTAATATTAAATCTAATAATAATGTAATTCAAGCTTTGGAAAAAGAAAAAGAATCAATTCAGGATCAAATCCAAGGAATTAAAGATAGCAATATGGACGAAAAAACGAAACAATCCAATATTAAGGATTTAAGCAAGCAAATTGAGCAAATAGATTCAAAAATTGCTGAAATCAAATCAGAACAAATAACTCATAAAAAGGAGAATGAAGAGAAACAAAAAAAGAAAGAAAATTCTAATGAAAAAATAGAATCTGATAAAAACTCACAGAAATCAATACAATTAAACAATTTAATAAAAGTTGCTTCAAATGTCTCTAAATTATCTAAAATGTATACTATTAAAGCTGGTATGAAAAGGCAAATGAATGTTATCCTAAGTGAAACCAATCCAATAAAAGGAACCTATTCTAATTTTCAGATGGCTGAAATGGATAAACTATCCTGCAATATAGGAAAGATAGATGACCAGATTTCGTCTAAAACAAAAGAAATCAAAAATGCTACAAAGAAAAATGTAGGAAATCAAGAAAAACAGTCTTCCAAAAAAAGTAAAACCGATGATACAATAGCCGATGATAATAAGAATATTCCTTCTTCCAAAAAATCCAGGAAGGATAAAATAAGTACTTATGTATAACTAACTTAACTTTCAACTAATATTATTGCACGAGAACGTACCTAGATTTGATTTACACAAATCTAGGTACGTTCTCGATTTCTACACCAACTGAATATCTAACAATAGACTTCTACTATATTCTTTTTCCTGCTGCCTACATTAATATTAACCTCATCCACTTTCCCTGATTCGCCCTTAAATTTTCTGAAGTCAAATATTAAAAGATATCCCTGAGTCAAACTGTACTGCTCCAAGTATTCTCTGAGCTGGACGAGCCCTTTTTCGTGGTACTCCTCACCATGCCATACCTTTAGCTCCACTATATACATCTTTTTACTATAAGTAATAACTATATCAAACCGCTTTTCTTCTCCGCCCTGCACTTCTTTAAAAGCAAAGCCTGTTCCATTTATTATTGGACTTATAAAAGCTAAGAATAGAAGTCTGCTATCTGCTTCTAAGAATGACTTTCTTTTTTCCGAGTACTCATGTTTCATAAACTGCTGGAATTTTGAGAGTATTTTTTTTACATCTAAACTACCATCTTGATTTATAAAATTTGATTTATAGTTATATTTAGATATTTCAGCATATTCTTTATTTCTTATTACTTTCATCATCATGTGGTTATATATAAGCTGCTCATAAATTTTATTATTTACCTTGCAATTTCCACCTTCTTCTTTTAAAATACCATATAATGCCCCTAAATTTACTATCTCATCACTTTTTACATATACTATATCTTCTCCATCTAGAACTATTTTCCTTACAAAATCATATAGTTCCCTTTTATTTTCAATATTTTTAATCAGACTTTGAAAATTCGTATTATCATCATTTAAAAGTTTCTTAACAGCTTTATCCATATATTCTTTTTTCCACTCAAGCTCATTTTCAGGCATTATTTTCTCATCTATTATCTTACATAGTTTACTTACAAGAAAAGGATATCCTGAAGTATAAAAATGCAACCTTTTTGAAAAGTACTCTTTATCAAGCTTTACTCCTTTATCTTTTATATATTCATCTAGCATTGTTTCTATTTCTTCCTTTGAAAAGCTCATATCCACATCAAAATCCGAGGCTATATTCCATGGACTGTTGTATTTGTGTTCTTCATCAGGCCTTATTTTAAGTTTTAAACTCTTGACGTCATGTACTCCTGCAAGTATTACACTGTGAAAAGTTTTGTCTTTTCCTGCATTTCTGAGTAAATATTTATTTCGAAGCATCCCTAAAAAACTTAAAAACAATTGATTATTACCGCTCTTATCCACTTCATCTATCATAAGGATTACTTTCTTATTAGTAGCTATAATAAACTTAGTTATAGCTCTTGATAAATCTTTAAAATTCACTACATTCTTTTTTTCTTCTTCTAAAAAGGCTGCTAACTCTTCATGCTGCAAATGTAGACTGTCAGCCATTATTTCTAAAAATGCTTTTACAAAGCTTTGTTCTTTCTCAAATATTAAATCTCCAACACCTTTAAAGCTTATAGAAATAACAAGATATTCTTCATTCTCAGCCAATACCCTTTCAATCATATACAAAGTTGTAGTCTTTCCATACTGTCTGGGTCTATTTATCACAAAATACTTTCCCTTTTCAACAAGTTTAAATACTTTATCCAATTTATTTGATATATCTACCATATAATGCATTTCAGGTATGCAGGTCCCCGTTACATTAAATTCCTTTCCCATATTTTTAAACCACCTTTTTATAGATAGTGTAAATCTTAATAAAACTTATCGCCTTACTTCTTTATTATAATATATATCAATCATATTTTTCCATTATAAACAATATATTTTTATTATGATCATAAGAAATTAATTTTTCTAACTGCCATAAAATTACCCATGTCATTAAATAATTTCACTGAAACTAGTGGTAAACCTACATATGGCACATTAGAAGAATTATTTAGATCTTTATTAGCATTAAATATCATCCAGAGCAAAATAGGAGTACTTTATGATACTGATATAAGCGAAAAAGATGCAGAAAGCATAGATGCTGTTGAAAAGATATTTATAGATCTCAATAGGAAAGTATTAAAAAAAGGTATATCAGATCATCTTGAGAATATATTAAAAAAATCCAGAAATACCAGGAACAAAAGGTAGAATAATTAAGAAAAAATGGTCTAAAGATAAGGAAATATTCAAATACTAATAGTACAAGGACTACCCCCTGTTAATATTTCTGTGATTCTTTGTTTTTTGTCTGTAGGGGTAGCTTCATATGTAATAAGTTTTATAGGTTAGTTCTTTAAAAAATTTAATGCACAGATCGAAATGTTTTATGGTATCTATTTTATGTGGTACTCTTCCCGCCTTGCCATTTATCCATTAAATTTATTATACTTTTGGGCATCTTTTCAGCCTGTTTTAAAATAGACTGGGCAGATTGTTCGATAATACTACTTTTTGTCACTTCCATAATCTCTTTTGCCATATCTGCATCCGTAATTCTTGATTCTGCACTAGATATGCTGCCTCCATAATTATCAACATTTTTTTCTATATGCTCTAAAGCATTTTGGTATGTACCAAACTTTGCACGCTGACTTGATACTAAATCTATAGCCTTATCTACTTTTTTTAAAGATTTCTCTGCTTCTTCAATTGGATCAATTTTAACATCATCTATACCTAAATGTTTAGTTCTAGCATCAAAAAGCTCTACTTGAAATTCTTGCCCTGAATTTGCTCCTACTTGAAGATTTAGTGTAGGCATTTTTTCTTCATTTATTTCTTGCTTACATCCAGCATCAACTAATATCTTACTGGCAAAAGTACTTAATTTATCTTCAAAATCAAAATTCATATTTATATAATCACCATCTGTTGTATCTGATAATATTTTTAGCTGTGCACTATCTTCACTACTTACTACAGTTAACTTAATTCCTTTACTCTTAACATCTGAAGCTACATTATGGATATCAAATGCAGACTTTCCATCACCATCACCATTAGCAGTACTATCATGGACATCTGCATCTGTTACTAAAATGAATTGTTTAGCCGAATCAGATCTCAAGCTATATGACAGTGCTCCATTAGTTGGATCAGCAATTCCCTCAAGTCCAGATTCATTAGTATCTCCTCCACCTGTAGGTGTTATACTACTTATATAGGATTTAAATGTACTCAAATCATTTGTAATTGCTGTCTTTACAATAGGATCCCCACCATCAGAAGGATTAACATCGCCATAAGTTACCAATCCCATATTTACATCAATTCCATTTCTAGTTATTTTATTAATAAATCCATCTATATTACTTTTTACATCATATATTTTAGATCCCATGCTTGAAGTTTTGTCTATTATAAATACAATATCAGCTGTACCTGGTGTCCATTTGGGCGGAACGTTATTTTGTACACTTGGTGGTGCTAACACCTTTATCGTATTAAACTCAGTATTGTTGGCAATATCATTTATGCTTCCTTTTATATTTTCAAGCTCATTTTGAATTATCATTCTATCTGATTGCTTTAACGTGCCATTTAATACTTGAAGTATAAGCTCTCTCATTCTCTGAAGATTTGGATTTTGAATTGAACCAAGCCCTGCTTCTGCTGTTTGAACTAGTGATACTCCATTCTGAATATTTTCTCCTGCCTGTTCTAGTCCCCTAATTTGAGCCTTCATTTTCTCTGATATACTAGAACCCGCTGCATCATCTGCAGCTTCATTTATCCTCATGCCTGAAAATACTTTTTCCATGGCATTAGATTTCGACTTTGCTGCAGAATTAAGTTTATTGCATGTATTTAACGCACTTAAATTATGATTTATAATCATTACCTATCACCTTACATTATAATAATATTTAAAATCGTTTTTAGTTTTATACTCTATTTATAACAATTATCGTTAAATTAATGCAAATATTTACACAATTAAAAATATTATTAAATTAAAAATTCCATTTAACTGTCCTTTTTAATAAATGTATTATTTGAAATTTTTAAATTTTTTAAGATAAAAAAAGGACAACAATTTACAGCTGTTCTTAGCTCCCAAAATTTACATTCCTAGGGTTCTAAAGCATTTTGAGCCTGTTTCTTGCCTGCTCATAGTCACCACACATATTATAATATTCTATAGCTTTTTCTCTAAAACCAAGCACTTCATAAATAACCCCTATATTATAATAAGAAGTGTATGTAGTTATTCCTTCTACCTTACTATACGAAAATTTAGTACACTCTAAAAAACTCTCTATTGCCTGTGTAAACTTAGCGTTATTCATATATATTAGTCCCATAAGAAAATGAAAATCAGCAGACTTTGAATAAACATCAAGGCAGTTGTCTAAAACAAGGGCATCTTGATATCTGCCGCTATTAATTAAGGAATAACCATAGGTTTCCACTAAATCCTCCACATATTCAAGTCTGAAATCCAACTGAAAGGATAAGGCTTTCTCAAAACAAAAAGCAGAAGCTTTATAGTCCTTCATCATATAATAGGACTTACCTAGTTGAAAATAAAAATATGGATCTTGTGAGTTATTTTTAACTGCTACCTCTAATAAATCTATATTTCTTTTAAGTTTATCTGTTTTATTTAATACTTCCTGTGTATAACCCACATGTTCTACAGTTATATCTATCATATCTGTTTTATACGCTTTACCGTCCAAAGCTGTAAGCTGCTCATGAATTATTCCTTCATAATGGAAATAATTTTTGTTAAAAAATCTACTTACTCTTTCCATACATTTTTTATTGTCACTTAAGCTATCTATTATATTAATTATTCGAATTCTGCCTACTTTATTTCTATTTGAAGAATAATTTGCAAATTTATCCACATGTTCTGTGTTAAAATCTGTAATAAACTCATCTGCATCAAGCACAAGTATCCAATCATTTGAAGCTCTAGATATAGAAAAATTTCTAGCTTTCGAAAAATCATTGCACCATTTGAAGTTATAAACTTTATCTGTAAACTCTAAGGCAATGCTCTGTGTATTGTCCTTTGATCCTGTATCTACTACAATTATTTCATCTACAAAAGAAGCTGCCTTAGCAAGACAGTTTCTTAAACTTTCTTCTTCATTTTTAACTATCATACATAAACTTAACATGTACATTTCTCCTAAAAATACATTTTACCAGCATAAAACTATCATACTTAAGAAAGTATGCTCACAAATCATTTTAACAAATATATTAAGCCCTCTAAATTAAGTAAACCTTTATTTCTTAATTTTTTTAATGCTTCTACCATATAAACTTTAGAATGATCAACACTGATTGTGAATACAGATATTAAGTCTATAACATGTTCAGGAGTAATTCCCTTTCTGTATGCTCCAATACCTGTTAAAAGCATTTTAATAATAGAATACTTAAGTACAAAGTTATAAAATTCTTCAAACACGTTACTTGAAATTGTTTCCCCAAATGGTATTACATTCTTAAAAGCATCATTTACCATGTAATTTTCTAATATATATCCATATTCATTTAAAAACGGTTTTAAATATTCATCATACGAATTTACATAATTCTTTTCAATCACTTCAAAAAGAACATCCTTTGAATATGAAATTCCTGTTAAAAACTCACTAACATACATCATATATTGTTTTTGATGTACAAAAGTAAAATTATATTGAATAATTTCATTTAAATCAGCTAACTGTACCTGAGATGGTACAACTATTGAATTAATTATATTATCTATTTCTCCATTATTAATTTTAGATACAGTATTTTGTAAAAGTTCCGGTATAGTATCAATATTTAAATTTTTTATTAGTTTTTCAAGTTCACGCACAAATACAGCTAAAATTGCTAACCTCTTATCTAAGGAATAATTTTTTAACTGTAGTACATCTATAATAAAGTTTCTTATTTCATAAAAGTATTTTAGTGCACCATTGAATTTCAGATTTTTATTAGTATGAACAATGCAATTAAAATCCCAATCATACTCATAAGTATCAATAAAGTCAAACTGCATAGCATCTTTATTTAATAACATTTTTCTTGCAGCTTCAGGGCAGGCTGTTGTAAGTGCACATTGAAGTACACCATCTACATTTATAAACTCTCTTGGATACATACTACAAGTTCTACACAAATACTCACAACCGATTTCTGATTGAATAGTACACAGCATGTTCTCAGACAAAAATGAGCATTTGCCTTTTTCATCCAAATGAATTTTAGCATAAAATAGATTCTCAAATTGCTTCTCTACATTTTGTCTATTTCTTTTAACATATTTTTGAAACTTATCTTTCCATTCTCGATTTACTATTTTTTTATATTTTAAAAAATGGTCTTTATCAACGTCCGTTTTCCACCCTTGAGCACAACAATTTCTTTCACATTGTGGACCAATACATTTAAATTCCATGACATAATGTGGAATTAGCGCCTTATAAATAGTCATATTATTCACCTCTAATCATAAGTACAAAATTTACAAGGTTCAACTAAACTTCTATTTATACTTTCCTTTCTTAAATCTTTAAATTTAGGATTATTATAGATTTCAAGGATAGACTGATTATTTACATTTCCTATACTATATTCACATTTCCCATCCATACAACAAAAAGAAACCTCACCAGTACAACAAATAGAAATCTCAAACCATCGCAGACATTCTCTTTTCTCATAGGTTGTTACCTTATTAAAAGAATTATGATCAATCCACTCTCCTCTTGGAATTAATGATATTTGTATTTGATCCATATTTTCTTTGAATCTAGCTTTTAACTTATCCACAAATGTATTATCATTTGAAGTATTATCATTAACCCTTGAAATAACTATTTTCTTATTAATTCCATTATTCTTTTTATATCTTAATAATTTATCTATATTTTCAAGAGTTTTATCAAGATTTAAGCCCATTAATTGTTTATATTCTAAGTTATCCATTGAATTTAACGAAATCCATATTTGGCTTAAATTTTCTATTCTGAATAACCTTTTAATATGTTCATCTGTTGCCATATTAAAATTAGAAAAGAATCTTATATAAGCATTAGGTAATTCTCTATTGATTATTTCCATTTTATCGAAAAAAGTTTTATCCATTAAGGGTTCATTTACTTTAAATGGTGATATATTATACAATAATTCCTTTGGTATTTCTTTCAAATCACTGATGATTTTAAAAAATAGAGCATCTTCCATTTGTGTGTTTTTTCTTTCAATTGAATCATGTGGACAAAATACACATTTTGCATTGCATCTTCCTGTGGTTTCAATGTTAACTTCCTTTGGATAATCCATATATTTTTTTACTGCATCATTAAAAATTTCCTTAATACTTCTCATAACGTTTCCCCCTAAAGATTAATCTTGAAATTATCTCTATCTACATATCCACAAGCACAAATTCTATATTATCTGGAGTTTGAAGTTCCTTTTTCTGTTCCCTAATAGGCTTAAGAGCTATAAGTTCTACCATCATTTCAAGGACAACATTTCTATAGCTGTTTATTTCAAAAAATATTTCTTCTTTTGACTTATATTGATAACGTTTCTTACTTAAGAATAAAGTTACCTTATTAACCTTCCAATCTCCCTTATATCCATAATCTTCTCTCCAATAATATGGCTGAGAAAAATATCCATAAGAATGTAAAAAATACTGCCTCACATGTGTAGGATTTTCAAAAGCATCATCGCTTGACCCATAAGGACATCTAAACACAGCTATTGCTCCTGGTTTTGCAATTCTATGAAGTTCCTCCATCATAGGTAATGGCTTTGAGATATGCTCTATTACATGACTGCCAAAAAATTCATCTATAGTATTATCTTCAAAAGGAAGAGGCACTTTATCACATGTATCAAGATTTGCTACCACATCCACTCCCGATAAATTCATATAATCCAAATGAATCCAACCAGGCATAGGATTTTTGCCACATCCAAGTTCTAATTTATTTATACTATTTTTATTAAGCTTATAAATTTTATTATTTGAAATATTTCTAATACTTCTAATACTTTTAGTTTTTTCTTTTACCTTAATGACTTTTAATTTTTCTTCTATAACTTTAGTATTTTTTTCATAGGACAGATTTATTAATTTTTCTATTTGTTGACATTCAAACATTGATTTTGAACTAAAAATTTTATTTGTTATTTTACCAACATTTATTTCATCTATATTATAGATAACGTCATTTAATCCAAATTTTTTGCAAAAGTTCGTATAACTTCTATCTAAATTAATAGTAATAAATGGTTTCCCCAGTGCTGCACATAATATATTAGCATCCATAGATAAATTAATCGACATTTCAGCATCTCTTATTACATCAATATACTTTACTACCGATTGTACATCTCTATAATACTGGATATTTTTATTTTGAAATTTATATACAAAATCTTCACAAAGCTTTTTGTTTTCAATTGATTCTTCTTCTTTACTTATTGAAAATATTTTTATTTTATATCCTTTATTAAGAAGGATCTGCAATGAAATTTCAAGCTGCTCATATACCCAATCAAATTTTTCCTTTGTTATATCATAATTTATCTTTTGAATATTAGCAACAACTATTTTTTTCCCTTTCATTTGATTCTCTAACCTATAAAGTTTTCCTACGTTTAAAAGAATATTTTCTTTACTATCTTCTAATACAATTAATCTATTTTCCTCAATTTCCAAAGCATCTATGAGATAACTGTATTTAATACTATCCTCTTTTTTTATTATGTAAGCATCATAATCATAATTTGAATCTAGATTATATACTTTTACATCTTCTACAACTGCATTTAACTTACAATCTAATATACATTTTTTTAATATTTGTCTACTTATATCATTAATCAGCATACTCTCACTATTACTGATTATATTTGCTATTTTTAGATAGTTCATCATATCTTTTACTTCCCCCTAAAAATTATTAAGCAATTCTTTTGCTTTCATTTTTAATATTTGATCAGTTACTTTTTTCTCCAGCCAGATCAAATATTGTTTTACTTCTTTAGGTTTATATTCTTTTTCTACAGCCTTTTGCATATATTCAAGGCTCTTTTCATAATTCTTCATTTTAAAATAACATACTCCGATACATTTACATGCCATTCCGTAATATATACCTGCATCCTTCAGCGAGTCATTATAGTTATTCACAGCTTCAATATACTGTTTGCATTCAAACAATATATTTCCTATACTGGAAGATATATTTTCCTCAAAATTATTTTTTAATTCAATAAACTTCTTTAATTCGATTGAATTTCCTTTAACTAATACTATTTCTTTCAGCAATTTTAAATAATCAGCCTTATCTTCTTTAATAAATTTTACATTTCTATTTTCAAAGTACCCTTCGATGATTCTTTTAAAAGATGGCTTTACATAATTTTTTATTTCTTCTACTAATTTAACATCTTTACTCAACAGTGCAGACAGCACTGAAAACTGTACCCAGGTATAACTCCACTCATCAAAATAGCACTTAGAAAAATATTTATACGCTTCTTCATAATTTTCGTTTGAGTATAAGGTAAACATTATTTTATTATCTTCTTTTTTAAATTTATTTAACCTTATGTTTTCATAATAATAAAGCACTTTTCCTAATTTAACTTTTGCTGTTTGGTTAACCAAAAATTCAATATCTTTTTCATTATCAATATCATAAATACTGTTAATAAATAAAATTATATCAGAATAATTCTCGTTTTTTATTAATCCTAACAAACATTGAAATGCCCCATCAAAATATTTATTTTGCTGTAACGACTTAACCTGATGCTCAAGTGCGTTGATGTTATCATTTTCAAGCTCATAAAGCCTTCCCATATTATAATAGGCATTATATACATTGGCCTCAAAATTATTGTGTTCTATATCATTGTAATTTTCATTAAGTTCAAATGCTTTTTTATAAAGTTCTAATGATTTATCATAACTTCCATAAACATGTTCTAAAGATGCCCAAAGTCTATAGAACTCAGGATAACTAGGTTTTTTTGCTATGGCTTCATCAATTACCTTTCTTACAGACTCATAAGGTGAATTCAACATCATCATTGAAGCTATGGTTATATAATACGGTTTTGTATTATATCCCCCATTTTCTTCACCACTATCAATATACATTTTCATATATTTTATCGCCAGTTCATAATTTTCAAGTGAAAAATAGCAGTCACCAAAATAAAAATAAGTTTGGGCTGTTTCTTTTCCTTCGTCTACATCTTTTTGTAATAAGAATAAATTTCTTTCATATTTACTTTTAAGAATTTCAGAAGAATAACCTGTATGATAAATGGTTATATCTTTTTTATCTACAGTAAAGCAATCTATCTTTTTTCCATTATCATATACATTTTCATGAATCCTGCCCAGGTATCTCATAGATTCCTTATTTCTAAATATTCTCACCATATAATCCGTAACCTTAATATTTTTTACAGTGTCAATATTTATTCGGGGACAATATATTCCAATTATGTTTTTGCTGTTATCGATACCTTTAATAATCTTAAGTATATTTTTACTAGTGTCTCCATAAAAGTACTCATCCGCATCCAAAAATATTATCCAGTCGCCTTTTGCTCTAGAAAGAGCTAAATTCCTGGGTTGAGAAAAATCATCCTTCCAAACATAATTGTATATTTCAGCACCATACTCTTTTGCTATGCCAATTGTATTATCGGTGGAGCCAGTATCTACGACAATTATTTGGTCTACAACTTCTTTAAAACTATCAATACATCTTTTAATATTTTTTTCTTCATTTTTTGTTATTAAACATGCTGTAATTTTCATAATTTCAACCCCTCTTGCAGTTTTGATATTAATTTTTTACAGAATTAAATACTTTAACTTTCTAAAAAATTAATATTCTGTATTAAATAAGGGTGGAATACAAACTCCACCCTTATTAATAGTAATTAATTTACTTGTAACTAAATTAGGTTAACTGTTTATCTCAATAACTGAAGAACCTGTTGTGGCTGTTGGTTAGCTTGAGCAAGCATAGCCTGAGCAGCTTGAGATAAAATATTGTTCTTTGAATATGCTGACATTTCTTTTGCCATATCAACATCTCTAATTCTTGACTCTGCTGATGTCAAGTTTTCTGAAGATGTTCCAAGGTTTGCTATAGTATGTTCAAGTCTATTTTGATAAGCACCAAGCTCTGATCTCTGAGCTGAAACTGCAGCTGTAGCATTATCTAATACTTTAAGGGCAGCTGTAGCAGTATCAGTTGTTGATACATCAAGAGCTGCTTCCCTTAATGTAGCACTTGTTCCATCTGTAACAACATTTGTTGCTGTATATTTTGCACCTGCAACTCCTGCAACAGATGCACCAGCTATACCAGCAATTCCAAGAGCATTTGACCTCATATCTGCTATAGATATCTGGAATGTCTGTCCCATATTTGCTCCTACCTGCATTGTAGTCACAAAGTTTTGCTGAACACTTCCATCCTGTACTTTCATTTGATCTCCTGCAACACCTGGATTTGCAGCTGAAATAGTAACCTTTCCAGCAGCACCACCTGTAGCAAGTGTAACACCTGTAAGCTTTGGTCCAGCCTGTGAAATTATTGCTTTAGCAATATCATCAGCTGTTGCACTTGAAGCAATATCAACACCAATTGCAGAACCTGTATAAGCTCCCTTAGTTCCATCATAGAATTCAATTTGTTGATTGTCAATTGTCATACCAGTTCCAATATAGGATGAATAAGTACCACCTATAGTAATAGTAGCAGTTGCTGCTGTTCCAACATTAGTTGTTCCAGTTGCTGCTCCAGCTGTTCCAGCAAGACTTGTACCACTTACTGCTGATGCTCCTATACTACCAGCTGCACCATCAAATGTACCACCAGTAACCGCCGTGATTGTAATATTAGCACCATTACCTGTTACTGTATAGTTTCCTTTTAAAGCTGAATTATTATCAATCATATCTTGAACTGCTCTTCTTATTCCATCTGCTGCACCATTTAATGATGGAGTTCCTTCAATATTAACTGTAGCTCCACTACCTGTTACATTATATATAGCCTGAGCTGCCTGTCCACCAGCATTTGATGCTGCGAAAGTAACTGTAAGTGCCTGTCCGTTAAGTGTAACAGTATATTTATCTCCTGCTGCTGCTACTGCTGTTATAGTAGCGGATTGAGTTGCTGCAGTCTTTGAAGGATCTACACCACCAGCTAAATTACCAACTCCAGTAGTTAAACCTGAACCAGCAACCTTAACAGAACCATCACCTTTCAAAAGTGACTGAGTATTGAATTCTGTAGTATTACCAATTCTATTAACTTCTGATGTCAATTGATTCATTTCTGTCTGTATAGACTGTCTATCAACAGTAACGTTAGTTCCGTTTGCTGATTGGTTAGCAAGTTGTCTCATTCTTTGAAGAATTGAAGTTGTCTCATTCAAAGCACCTTCAGCTGTTTGAACCATTGATATAGCATCTTGTGAGTTAGAAGCTGCTTGATCAAGACCATTTATCTGACCTCTCATTTTTTCAGATATAGCTAGTCCTGCTGCATCATCTGCTGCACTGTTAATTCTAAGACCTGAAGAAAGTTTTTGCATTGATTTACTTGCATTGTTTGAGTTAATGTTCATGTTTCTTATAGCGTTATTTGCCATTAAATTGTGGTTAATTATCATAATAATTTCCCTCCCTGATTTTGCTTAATAGTACACTTCCTTGCGTACTTTTTTATTTATAGTTAAACCCGAAGGCTTTACTAACAAGATTAATTAATAGTTCTTCACTTGTTCTTCTGCTCCCAAACTTCACCTCTTGTGATTTCTATATCTTTAGGAGCGTCTATTGCAAGTCTTAAATCTCCATTACCACTTTTTACAACTTTAACCTTTATGTTATTGCCAATTATCACATATTCTCCTGGCTTCCTGCCTAATACTAACATTTGTCTTCCCTCCATGGATTTTTATAATCAAAAAAATACAACTAATACGCCTACTCACTTCTGCCTCCTGCAGAGTATAATAGGTTTACTAGTCGTCCTGACTCTTTTATATATAATTTATTCGGTATCTTTATAGAAAACTTTATATCCATTTCATATATTTTTTTCTTATATTTCCTATGTTTTCTACCTATTTAATTATTCGTTTTAAATTTAAAAAACTTTATATAAAAAATAAAAATAGATCTATTTTCATTTTTTTATATAAACTACTACATACTAAATTTCTTAGCGAAGAAATTTAGTATGTTAAACTTGCTAATAACTTTTCCATACACTCATGCCTGTATTTATATATTTTCAAATTATACATAATTTTTTTTATTTGAATTTTATTTTTAGCATCATCAACTCTAATTTTAACCTGTTTATCCTCATTTAAAGTATCTAAATACTTGTACATAGCTATATCCATTATCATTAAAAGCATGGGACTAAGTTGAATTTCTGATTCTATTTCATTAAATCTTTTTATACTTTTTTCAACATTAATATTCTTTATTCCTATTGAAAAATCATATAACTTACTAAGACACTTTATGCCTTCTTTTACTATCCCACTCTTGTGATTAACTTCCTGCAATAAACTTTTTATATTAAAGTTAACATCCAATTCGTTTGATGAATTAGCATTATTTATTGCTTCAGTAATAATATTAATCGTGCTATTACTATTTAAAATATCTTCAGATAGCTTAATTCTTTTCTCTCTATTTTTTTCAATGTCTGATTTTAGCTCATCAATCAAAATAACTAAGTCTTGAAATTCTTTATCATAAATTTGGTCGTAATTAGCAAAAGAATCAGCTATAAAACTAACTCTATTTTGATCTCCAAAATAGTATTTTAATATTTTGCTTAACTCTTCACTGTCTTTAAATAATCCTATAGAAATTTTGTCGCTGCAAATTACATTTTCTAAATTACCATAAATGGCAGCAATCTTTATTATTTCAAAATCACATTCAAGTACAAGAATCCTGTTATTAGGATATTTTTTTTGTAATTCACCAATATGATAACCTATACCAAAACCAAAAACAATTATCACATCATCTACATATTCTAAATTAATTTCATTTACAAATTCATTTATATCTGAGCCATCTTCCTTTGTCAAAGGTTTCCAAATGTCTTCTTTATAAACAAATGGAGTTACAAAGTTTTCAGATATTTTTTTCACTTTATGAGTAAGTAAGTTTAAATCTATATTTTTTATTTTAATATTTTGATACTTTTCTAATAGTTTAATATTTTTCTTCAAATTTTCTTCTTCCTTTTTACCATAATGAAAAAAATCTTTTAACTCTAAATCCATAATACACCTCAAATTTTAAAAAATATCTTAATAATTACTTTCTTATATATTTATAATGAAATCAGCCACTATATTGAATTAATAATTAATCTTGGCAAAATATCTCTATAACTTATTTTATATTCGTTTTCCATTGTACTATAAATATACTCATTCTTAAAATCCAAATATTCTGAAGTTTTGAACGTACTGCCATATTCATTCATAATCTTATCAAATAAATTAATAAAATTTACTCCTATGTCATGATGGTCATTTTGAAATATGCAGCTATCAGATTTATTTGCACCAATTTCAATAATTTCATCCAGCTTACAATTATCTATTGAACCACAAAACTTTCTTTTTTCACTGATAGGCGTTAGATCATCATTAGTTCCATGAAAAGATATAATTTTACATTTATTATTGAATTGATTATATAAGACATCAAGTTTTAAAATATCTAAATCACAGAACAGCTTAGATATAATATAGTTAATATCAAACTGTATTTTTATAGTTTTCTCAATGTATTTATCATTAGCTTTAAATATAGAATCATTATATTTTATAAACCAAGGTTGTCTTTTTTCTATATACTTTGGATATGTATATGCTGCTGTATCAATTATAAGTGAAAACAACTCCGGTGCAAAGGCATTACATAAATAGGATAAATACGAGCCATGAGAATTACCATAAATTAATATTTTCTTAGTATTAAATTTAAGATCATTATCATAAATAATAGATATAACTGAAAGAACTGCTGTAATATTATCAATAGCCTGCATTAATCCCATATCACAGCAGTATTCAGGCTTTTCATAAATTTTTAGTCTTCCGCCTAACATTAGATTTTCCATAGGAGATTTCATTAATTCATCCATTAAATCATCAATTAACGGGCTATTATAATTAACAAATTCACCATTTATATTGATTTCCAATATATTTTTTTCAATAAAAAATGGCATGTTTTGCATAAATTCATATCCGAAATAATCACAAGACAAAACTACCAAATTATATTTATCTGAAAAATCACGTCTCATTTTTCTATATATGTTTGAATTAGAATTTGCACCAAATCCAGGGATTAGTAATAAAATACCCGTATTATTATTTATACCGCTATCTGGTTCTGAAAAATAAACCTTCAATTTTCTATCAACACTTTTATAAATACTGGGTTGAGCATTTACATAAAAATCATAATCTTTTGCCATGATATTTACCTCTATAAGTTAAAAATTTATTATAATTATTCTATACCTCGATGAATCATCTTCTATACAAATACAAATTGAATATTGTCAGGAGTTTGCAGTTCCTTTTTAGGTTCTCTAATTGGCTTTACTGCACTTAGTTCTACTGTCATTTCTATAACTACATTTCTAAAAGTATTAATTTCATACATTATTTCATCTACTGTTTTACCTTCATATCTTTTTTTACTTACGACAAGATATATTTTTTCTACTTTCCAATCTCCCTTGTATCCATAATCTTCTCTCCAATAATAGGGCTGCGAAAAATACCCATAAGAATGTAAAAAATACTGCCTTACATGGGTAGGATTTTCAAAGGCATCATCACTAGAACCATATGGACACTTAAACAAAGCTCTTGCTCCTGGTTTTGCAATTCTATGAAGTTCTTCCATCATAGGTAATGATTTTGAAATATGTTCTATTACATGACTGCCAAAAAATTCGTCTATAGTATTATCCTCAAAAGGAAGCGGCACCTCATCGCATGTATCAAGATTTGCCACCACATCTGCTCCTGGTAATTCCATGTAATCCAAATGAATCCAGCTGGGCATAGGATTTTTACCACAGCCAAGTTCCAATTTATTTTTACTATTTTTATCTAGTTTATAAATAAATGGTTTTTTCCTTTTTCGTTTTCCACCATCATTATAAACTTTATTTTCATCTGTGTCTAACCTGCTGTCTTTAAACAATTTTCTAGGTTTAATATTAACCAATTCATCATAAAAGAATGTTTTATTTTTATTAAATATACTTTCTATTTTATTATCAATAACTTCTGGTTCAAGAAAAGTCTTTAATTTTTCTACTTTTTTTAACATTTTTCCAGCATTAAATTCATCTGCATTAAATGCCATATTCCCTAATTCAAAATAACTAAGAAAATCCTCAAACTCTTCATGTAGCTTAAATGTAATAAATGTTTTCTTAAATGAAGTACATAATATATTGGCCTCCATAGATAAATTTATAAAAAACAAAGACTCATTAATTAGTTCAACAAATTTTTCACTGCTTTCTATATTTCCAACATATTTAATATTATCATTTTGAAATTGATATATAAATCCTTTACATGATTTGTTATCTATTAGTATATCCTCGTTGCTGCTAAGTGAAAATACATTTATTTTATATCCATTATTAATCAATATTTGAAGTGCTATTTGAAGCTGTTCATACACCCACTCTAACTTATCTTCAGGAATATCATATTTTAAGTTTTGAATATTTACAGAAATTATTTTATCTGCAGCTTCAACAATGGGAAGATCATATAATTTTCTTATACCTAAAAGCATGTTATTAAAGTTATTTTTTGTATCATTTAAGACTATTATTTTAGTCTCCTCTGTTTCTATATTTTTTATATTAAATGTAGTTTTAAATCTATCTATATCTCCATTTTTAATAATAATTGCATCATAACCATTTAAATTTTCCAAATCATTTATTGATATACATTCTAGTACTGCATCAAGTTTGTTATCCTGCAAATATTTATCTATTAAATCATCATATAAATTATTAAATACTGCACTTCTATTATCTATACTTATATTTGCTATTTTTAGATAGTTTGCCATGCCTTTTACTTCCTCTCTAAAAATTATTAAGCAATTCTTTTGCTTCTATTTTTAATTTTTGATCAGTTACCTTTTTCTCCAGCCAGATCAAATATTGTTTTACTTCTTTAGGTTTATATTCTTTTTCTACAGCCTTTTGCATATATTCCATGCTCGTTTCATAATTCTTCATTTTAAAATAACATACTCCGATACATTTACATGCCATTCCGTAATATATACCTGCATCCTTCAGCGAGTCATTATAGTTATTCACAGCTTCAATATACTGTTTGCATTCAAACAATATATTTCCTATACTGGAGGATACATTTTCCTCAAAATTATTTTTTAATTCAATAAACTTCTTTAATTCGATTGAATTTCCTTTAACTAATACTATTTCTTTCAGCAATTTTAAATAATCAGCCTTATCTTCTTTAATAAATTTTACATTTCTATTTTCAAAGTACCCTTCGATGATTCTTTTAAAAGATGGCTTTACATAATTTTTTATTTCTTCTACTAATTTAACATCTTTACTCAACAGTGCAGACAGCACTGAAAACTGTACCCAGGTATAACTCCACTCATCAAAATAGCACTTAGAAAAATATTTATACGCTTCTTCATAATTTTCGTTTGAGTATAAGGTAAACATTATTTTATTATCTTCTTTTTTAAATTTATTTAACCTTATGTTTTCATAATAATAAAGCACTTTTCCTAATTTAACTTTTGCTGTTTGGTTAACCAAAAATTCAATATCTTTTTCATTATCAATATCATAAATACTGTTAATAAATAAAATTATATCAGAATAATTCTCGTTTTTTATTAATCCTAACAAACATTGAAATGCCCCATCAAAATATTTATTTTGCTGTAACGACTTAACCTGATGCTCAAGTGCGTTGATGTTATCATTTTCAAGCTCATAAAGCCTTCCCATATTATAATAGGCATTATATACATTGGCCTCAAAATTATTGTGTTCTATATCATTGTAATTTTCATTAAGTTCAAATGCTTTTTTATAAAGTTCTAATGATTTATCATAACTTCCATAAACATGTTCTAAAGATGCCCAAAGTCTATAGAACTCAGGATAACTAGGTTTTTTTGCTATGGCTTCATCAATTACCTTTCTTACAGACTCATAAGGTGAATTCAACATCATCATTGAAGCTATGGTTATATAATACGGTTTTGTATTATATCCCCCATTTTCTTCACCACTATCAATATACATTTTCATATATTTTATCGCCAGTTCATAATTTTCAAGTGAAAAATAGCAGTCACCAAAATAAAAATAAGTTTGGGCTGTTTCTTTTCCTTCGTCTACATCTTTTTGTAATAAGAATAAATTTCTTTCATATTTACTTTTAAGAATTTCAGAAGAATAACCTGTATGATAAATGGTTATATCTTTTTTATCTACAGTAAAGCAATCTATCTTTTTTCCATTATCATATACATTTTCATGAATCCTGCCCAGGTATCTCATAGATTCCTTATTTCTAAATATTCTCACCATATAATCCGTAACCTTAATATTTTTTACAGTGTCAATATTTATTCGGGGACAATATATTCCAATTATGTTTTTGCTGTTATCGATACCTTTAATAATCTTAAGTATATTTTTACTAGTGTCTCCATAAAAGTACTCATCCGCATCCAAAAATATTATCCAGTCGCCTTTTGCTCTAGAAAGAGCTAAATTCCTGGGTTGAGAAAAATCATCCTTCCAAACATAATTGTATATTTCAGCACCATACTCTTTTGCTATGCTAATTGTATTATCGGTGGAGCCAGTATCTACGACAATTATTTGGTCTACAACTTCTTTAAAACTATCAATACATCTTTTAATATTTTTTTCTTCATTTTTTGTTATTAAACATGCTGTAATTTTCATAATTTCAACCCCTCTTGCAGTTTTGATATTAATTTTTTACAGAATTAAATACTTTAACTTTCTAAAAAATTAATATTCTGTATTAAATAAGAGTGGAATACAAACTCCACCCTTATTAATAGTAATTAATTTACTTGTAACTAAATTAGGTTAACTGTTTATCTCAATAACTGAAGAACCTGTTGTGGCTGTTGATTAGCTTGAGCAAGCATAGCCTGAGCTGCTTGAGATAAAATATTGTTCTTTGAATATGCTGACATTTCTTTTGCCATATCAACATCTCTAATTCTTGACTCTGCTGATGTTAAGTTTTCTGAAGATGTTCCAAGGTTTGCTATAGTGTGTTCAAGTCTATTTTGATAAGCACCAAGCTCTGATCTCTGAGCGGAAACTGCAGCTGTAGCATTATCTAATACTTTAAGGGCAGCTGTAGCAGTATCAGTACTTGATACATCAAGAGATGCTTCTCTTAATGTAGCACTTGTTCCATCTGTGACAACATTTGTTGATGTAAATTTTGCACCTGCAACTCCTGCAACAGATGCACCAGCTGTACCAGCAATTCCAAGGGCATTTGACCTCATATCTGCTATAGATATTTGGAATGTCTGTCCCATATTTGCTCCTACCTGCATTGTAGTTACAAATTTTTGCTGAACACTTCCATCCTGTACTTTTATTTGATCTCCTGCAACACCTGGATTTGCAGCTGAAATAGTAACCTTTCCAGCAGCACCACCTGTAGCAAGTGTAACACCCGTAAGCTTTGGTCCAGCTTGTGCAATTATTGCTTTAGAAATATCATCTGCTGTTGAAGTTCCTGCTAAATCAACACCAATTGCAGAACCAGTATAAGCACCTTTAGTACCATCATAGAATTCAATTTGTTGATTATCAATTGTCATACCAGTTCCAATATAAGCTGAATAAGTACCACCTATTGTAATCGTAGCACTTGCTGCTGTTCCCGTAGTAGTTGTTCCTGTGTTTGCTGCAGCTACTCCTGCAATAGTACCAGTCTGAGTTGAAGCACCAATTGTTCCTGCTGCACCATCAAACGTTCCTCCAGTTACTGCTGTAATAGTAACATTGGAACCATTGCCACTTACTACATAATTTCCTTTCAAAACTGAGTTATTATCAATCATATCTTGAATAGATGATCTTAACTCAGTAGCACTATCAGTAGTAGCATCAGTAACACCTGCCAAATTAACAGTTGCAGATGTGCCAGTTAGATTATAAACAGCTTGAGCTGCCTGTCCACCAGCATTTGATGCTGCGAAAGTAACTGTAAGTGCCTGTCCGTTAAGAGTAACAGTATAAGTATCACCTGCTACTGCAGCAGTAGTAATTGTATTTGTCTGAGTTGCTAATGTCTTTGTAGAATCTACACCACCAGCTAAATTGCCAACTCCAGTAGTTAAACCTGAACCAGCAACCTTAACAGAACCATCACCTTTTAAAAGTGACTGAGTATTGAATTCTGTAGTATTACCAATTCTGTTAACTTCTGATGTCAATTGATTCATTTCTGTCTGTATGGATTGTCTATCAACAGTAACATTAGTGCCGTTTGCTGCCTGATTAGCAAGTTGTCTCATTCTTTGAAGGATTGAAGTTGTCTCATTTAAAGCACCTTCAGCTGTTTGAACCATTGATATCGCATCTTGTGAGTTAGAAGCTGCTTGATCAAGACCATTTATCTGGCCTCTCATTTTTTCAGATATAGCTAGTCCTGCTGCATCATCTGCTGCACTGTTGATTCTAAGACCTGATGAAAGTTTTTGCATTGATTTGCTTGCATTGTTTGAATTGATGTTCATGTTCCTTATAGCATTATTGGCTTGTAAGTTGTGATTAATTATCATAATAAATTCCTCCTTGAATTTTAATGGGCATCCTTGCCCTTTGTTATTTATTTTATCGTTGCTATTTTTATTTACTTTACTACTTTTTTTGACTTTTTATTTATTTTATATAAATAATATCATCAAATTTTTTTACTAAATATACTAGCACCTATATGCTTATTATAGCCTTTTGTTAAACTTTTCCTTCTAGATATATCATCAATTTTTTCTCTCAGCTTATGTTTCTTCTCAGCCATTATTTTTGATAGTTTCTGCTGAAAAGTAATTACTTGAAATTGATCAATTGCATCACGATACCGCTCTTTTGTACAATGCAGTTTTTCTAAATTATCTAGTAATTTTTGCCTCTCATCCATTAGATTTTCTAACGCATCATAATCATTCTTCTGAAGTTTATCAATAAGCTCACATGTGACGTCCCTTAAATTTTCCATATCTCTTTCTAAATCTAGCTTCATCATTTATTCCCCATTTCAATTTTCCTATCAGTTTCCAAGCATAGAAGACAATTGTGACTGCTGTGAATTTAATTGGTTCATAACGGTTTCAAGGTCGGAGAATTGTTTATAATATTTTTCTTGGTCTGTGCTCATTTGATCTGTAATCTTTTTTATATTAAGCTGCTCCTCATATAGCTGGTCTGGAAGTGTATTTTTGCCGCCAGTTCCTGTTATTGTAAAGTCATATTGTTTATTTGCAAAAGAAGTTAATATAGCAGTATTTAAAGTTGTATTTGTAAATCCTACATTTTTTTGAAGTATAGTATTAATTCTAGTAAAAACTCCATCTTCCTGATACTCTTGTGTACTACTATCATATTTTGTACTACCATCAGCTGCAATAGGAGCCGGTGCAGCTGATACATTAGTAAATATTTTTAATATTTGATCGCAATTAGTTGATATAGCTATTTTTAACGCTGTTGGATCTGCTATATCAATATGATCTGGTGTTGTATAATCTTGAGATGTATCTATTCCTATACTATTACCGCCGTACCTTCCCATTGAAAGTCCAGTATTATTTACGGCTGTTGTAAATGCAGTTGTTAAATTATCAAGCAAGTTTTGAAGATTGTCATCATTCCTAAGAATACCTACTTTAGCTTTAGTTTCCCAAGCTGTAATTTGCGTGGAACTCATTTCAGCTTTTTGTGCATCTGTTAAAGGCTTGTAATCTGAATTTGGTTTTTCAGTAAGTTTTGTTTGAATTTCATCTACTATAGCATTATATTTATCAATAAACGATTTAATCTTATCATATACCTTTTGAGTATCTTGTCCAATAGTTACCGATGCAGTAACAGGATGTGTGCTATCAGTCCCCTCACTTGATAATGTATAAGTCATTCCATCTATGGTGAAATTATTACTTGTCTTATCCGTAACTTCAACACCACTTCCACCTGGTGGAGTAATTATTACATCTGCATTTTGACCTTTTTGAATTGTTCCAGTAGCAGTATCAGTAGATGTACTTGAAACTGTCCAATTAGCAGTAGTTACCCCACCACTATTTGCTGCAGAAAATCCAAGTATAGTAGAAAGTGATGCTGTACTTCCACTTTTTATTGATAAACTTGTATCACTACCAGTTTTTGTACTATTTAAATTAAATTGACCTGTAAGTTCACTATAGGTTGCCTTTACACTTCCACTCCCTTGGTTATTTATGGCGTTAATAAGATCTCCTAGTGTAGCATTACCAGATGTATTATCCAAAGTAACATTAACATCACTAGTCGCACCATTAGCGTTTAATGCTAATTTAATTGATCCACTTAATGATGAATTTATATCCGTCAGTTTTGTAGAAAGCGCAGCTTTAGCTGAAGCAGGCGTTGCTGTAGGTAATGTTGTTACTGTATTGCCTACTCCTGCACCTTTGGCCAATTGTTTAACTGATATTGAATATTTGCCTGTCTTTGCTCCTACCCCTGGAGTAAAAGTTGCTACTGACGTATCTACTGTAGATGAGCCATCAGCACCTCCTACAGTAAACGGTGCAAAATTCGTTGCTGATAAAATATCATTATCTGAACTAGATGAATCAAAAAATGAACTTTGTAAATCTTTTATATTCTTAATAATATCCTGATATGCCTCTTGTTTCCACTCAGTAGTCTGTTGATCTTGCTTTGCTTTATCAAGTTTTGCTTGGTCTGCAGCCATCATTTTTTTTACTAGTGCATCTACATCAAGACCTGAAGCTAGACCTGTTAATCTAATCATATTACCGCC
Organism: Clostridium ljungdahlii; assembly: GCF_001636845.1. Lineage (GTDB taxonomy): Bacteria > Bacillota > Clostridia > Clostridiales > Clostridiaceae > Clostridium_B > Clostridium_B ljungdahlii_A. Next base: position 47,679 of record NZ_LITT01000062.1, on the reverse strand, counting down.
ACCGGCACCAGTTGTACCGGATGTTACTGAACTTACATCACTCATATTCATTACCTCCCCTTATTCAATTCACAATTATCATTTTATTTTTGTATTTTAGAAGCCTTATAGGCTCCTTCCCAAGTATCTCTAACATCTTCTATTAATGGAATTACCTCATCCATTATTTTTACATCTTTTTTCATATTTGCGTCTACTAACCTTCTAACTATAAAATCATATACACTCATAAGAGATTGTCCCCATTTTCCTGACTTAGAAACATCTAAAGATATCATAAGTTCATTAAATATATTCTGTGTCTTGATTATATTTTCATGGGCCTTTTTTATATCGTTGTCCAGCATTGCCTGTCTTGCTACTTTAGCAAATTTCACCGCTCCATCTACCAGCATCAAAAGGAGCTGCTCCTTTGAGGCATAATTTATGCTGTTACTTTTATATGTTTGATAAGCATTACCTGCATACATACAATAAACCTCCCTTTATTGTATTAAGAATTAATAATGTATAATTAATAATTACAGTTGATTTTTCGTTGAAAAATCCTTATTAACTATTAACTCTTAATTATTAATTCTTAACTATTAATTATTTCTTCACATCTAGAATGTTTCCTATTTCGTTATCTATTGAAAGGTTTTCCTTTTCCTCTTTAAAGGCTTTTATTTCAACTCTTTCCACTTTATTTGCTTCTACAAAAATGCGTTTTTTATTTTTTCCCTGTTTGTACTTAGTGAGTTCTGACTTAAAATCTCCCTGGCCGTTATGTTTCTTGTCCTTATAGTCCTTATTTATGAAGATTCCTGACTTATTATGAACTTTTCCTGCACTTGTAGTTTCCTTTACTCTGCGCTGAACTTCCGGGTCTATTTTATTTAATCTAAATTCCATTAAAATCCCCCCTAGAATAATATCAATGCTTTAAACTTTTTTGTCCAAAAAAAATCCTGCCAATTCACAAAGTTTATCTACCATCTCTATTATTTTTTTAGGTGGTATTTCTTTTATAACTTCATCAGTTTTATCATCTATTATTTGTATTGTAACATCATTAAATTTACCGCATACTTCATATTTCAAATGAGTAGATTTATCCTCCATTAACTTGTTTACTTTATCTACAGCTTTTTTTACATCCTTATGTGTTAAACTCTTTTCATTCAGATCTTTACTAGCAGTTTTGTTAACTGCATCTGTACTTTGCTGAGTTTGTGAAACGTCACTAGATGTATTAAAACTTAAAGATAGCTGTCTTCCTTGACCTACATCTTTAACTTCCATGCTAAACACCCCTCTAATATTTCTGTAATAAATTTATTTTTTCAATTTTTTCAATATGCTTATATCTGAAGCTGCCGCATTTTTATTTTCTTCTTCTATTTCCTTGTAAAGTTCTTTTCTAAGTATTTTTATATTTCTAGGTGCAGATATAGAAAGTTTAACAGTTCCCTCTTCTACTTTTACAACAGTTATTTCTATATCTTCTCCTAAAAGCAGTGACTCTCCCTTTTTTCTACTTATAACTAACAATTAAAACTCCCCCTTAAAAAGTGGGTATTTTATTGGATAATCAACCTCTAGTATTAATTGTTCCCCAATATTTTCATTCTTATTTATTATTATGGGAGCTTTCAAATTAACTGTTATATTCTCTAGTTTAGAACTTAAGTTAACTGTATTTACTACAATAATATCTTTATTGCTTTTTATATTAAGCTCAGATATTTTAATTTCATTTAAATCAAATTCATAGCTTTTTAATACATTAAAAGGTGAAACTACCACAATTCCAATATTAATATCTTCAATAGAGTGAAGTATATAAAATAAATTATTTTCCTCTGCAGGAACCAATATAAATTTCTTCAAATTTTCAAAACCGGGAATGCCTTTTTTAAACATTATTATATCTTCTTTTTCATAGTTTAGTACTCCATGATATTTTGTGTTTAATTTCATTTTTATCTCCCTTTTTAGTTGAGAATGGAGAGTTGAAAGTTAAGTATTCTAAATCTATGACTCTTCGTTCTTTTGCACCTGTCTTGGAAAGAACTGGGTACAAAGTTTTTAATAATATAACTATCCTCTATCAGTTCTCAACTTTCAACTCCTATTTAATATAATCCAAAAGTGTAGGCTGCATTACTTTTCCACCGGTTTGGAGACACGCCTGGTAAACCGTAATACAAGTATAATATTCTATGGTTTTCTCTGTAACATCTATATCCTCTGTTTTTGAAAGCACTTCTTTCAAATTCGTTACTGAAGCTTCGTTTTGGGTACTCAAGTCACTCATTCTCTTTTCTTTTGCACCTATCTTTGAACGAACCTGAAGGTCTTTTTTTGAAGCTGCATCTATATCTGTAAGATCCTGTCCCATCAATTCTTTCTTTGCAGCGTCTTCATCATTTTTCCATACGCAATATTTACTCGTTGTAGTTCCATCTGCATTTTTTTCTGTAACTAATATGGCACCTAATGTACTACTAGTTACTGGATTATTACTGCTATCTGTATCAGATAAAACTTGTCCTGCTAAATGATGTTGTATTCTGTTCATAAGTGCATTTATGCTATCTCCAGAAGTTGTATTATAGTCACTTCCATATTGCATTATATCTGATGCTGTAGCATTATATGATAACACTACTCCTTGGGAAATTTCTATATTTTTATCTGCTCCTATGTTTTCCATAGTCATATTGGAAAATTGCTTTCCAACTGCAGATGACAGGTCAGATATACCTGAAGCAGCTATTTTTATATTATCATTACTATTTACAACACTATTTACAGCTATAAATTTTACATTTCCATCATTGGTTTTTACTACATTAATTTTATCTTTAAAATTGGGATCACCTTGTATTCCAGAATTTAAATTTTTAATTACTTCATCTATACTTGAACCTGAAGGATTTACAGTCAATGTATTGGTTCCATCAGAAAAAGTTATGCTTTTACCTGCGCTAATCCAATTACTAACATCAAATCCACTAGATACCACTGACGGAATATTATTTACGGCATTCCCATCCTTATCAGCATACTCTAACGTCACAATTCCATTAGCATCAGTAGTTGTAGTTATTGGCTTTGAAAGTCCTGCGGTTCCTCCAAATATATATTCTCCTTCAAAGTTTGTATTAAGCAATGTGGCAATCTGCTGTACTTCCTGACTTACTGCATCATTAATTTTATCTTTTTCATCTTGTGTATAAACTCCGCCTGCTTGCTCTAAATTGTTTCTTATATTACTAAGTACAGTTCCTATTTGGCCTAAAGTAGTATCTGTAGTTTGCATCCATGTATTTGCAGTTTTTATATTTGAACCATACTGAGTGGTATAATTTACAGAACTTTGAAGCTGCATAGCTCTTTCAACATTTATTGGATCATCAGAAGGTCTTGAAAAATTCTTTGTAGAAGATACCTGCTGCTGAATTTTATTTAAATTTGAAATATTTCTCTGCATATCTGCCAAGAAATTATTTGACAGCGTTTTATTTGTTATTCTCAAAACTCAATCACATCCTATCTCTTAAGTTGGTTTATAACTACATCCAAAAGTTCATCCACTGTGGATATCATCTTTGCATTTGCCTGATAACTGTGTTGAAATTGAATAAGATTTGTCATTTCTTCATCAATTGAAACTCCAGAGTTTGATTCTCTAGACTGTGTGTAGCTTTGAAGCTGGACAGATTCAGTGTCTACTGCTTGTTTGGCTTCCTGTTCATGACTACCGACCTTATTTACCAAGTCATTAAAATAGTTATCTAAAGTGGATCCTCCATTCACTTGTCCCACAGAGTATACATTGTTTATATTACTATTTGATGTAAATATGTCCTTTAATAAATCACTTCTATCACTATCAGTAGTTATGCTTCTAATATTCATAAGACTATTGGCAAGCTGTGCTACAGCTACCGCCCTATTTCCATCAGTACTAGTGCTTAAGGATTTTCCCTTTGAATCATATTTAGTATCCACCTTTATTTTAGATGGGTCATTCATTATTGCCACATTCACCGTTATATTGGCTGCTGTTATATTGTTTTCATCTACTTCTGAATATTTAGATGAATCTTTTTGATCTGCATTTACAAAGAAGTTATTTATTCCACCTTCTGCAGATCCACCTGTAGGATTGTCTGCTACCCAGGTACTGCTCTGGCTTATTATCGCATTTACGGAAAGTGCCAGTCCCTTTGCAAATTTATTGAGTTCATCTTGATAATCATCTATGTTATTCTGCACTGATGTATAACCTTTAAGTTCACCTGTTGGAGGTTTAAAAATTGCAAGCTGACTAAAATCTATAGGATTTGTGGAAGTAGCATTTGCACTGCCATCTAATGTAATTGCATTGCTATTAACATCTACTGCTACATTTCCACTACCATCTACTTCATAGGCAGTTCCATCATTATCACACCAGAGTACTCTGTTTTCATCCAGTTGTTTTTCCTGGTCTGATGTCATATTTACATATATTTTTACTTCATTAGTAGATGTAAGGGTATCTCCCTTTTTACAATAATCTACTTCATATGTAGATAACTTCTGTACAGTAAAAGTATTAGTAGAACTTGGATTTATCATCTGTAGCTTACCGCTGCTTATGCTATATTTATTATTGCTAGCATCTACAATTTCTCCGTTACTATTTACAGTAACAGCTACAGTATTTCCATATATATCAGTGTTAACTTGATTAACGCCACTACTATCATATAATTTACCGCTGCTATCTATAGTATAATTATTACCATCAGTTCCTAAACATTTATTCTTGCTTCCAACTTTGATATCAACTGCATTGCATATACTAGTTATATAAGAAAATGTAGCTACATTATCCGGTTTATCAGATTGAACTATATTAAGGGACTTCCCATTTAGCAATGGTGCAGAACCATTATCTCCTTCAATAGAAGCACTATTTGAAGTAGTCACATCAATTCCATCATAATCTTTATTAGTAATACTTATTCCAAATTCACTGCTGAGCTGATCTAAAAGTAAATCCCTACTGTCTAAAAGATCATTTGGATTTTGTCCTGATATTTTTATGTCTTTTATCTGCTGATTCAACTTAGATATCTTTCCTAATATGCTGTTTACATTTACTACCACATTTTTTATCTCTGTATTAGTATTGGTTTTTATATTTGAAATCTGTGAATAAGTATGGTTTAATTCATTGGTAAGTTGATAGGCCTGCTCTTTCACTGTACTTACGTTCTGAGATGATGTAGACAGTGACTGCCAAGAACTAAAAAATTTCTGTACAAGTGCGGATATTCCGCTGCCTGTTGATGCAGTATCTGTTCCCAGTACATTTTCTACCTGACTCAAGTATTTATCACGGGCTTTATACTGTCCATTAACCCCTTTTTCTACTCTTATTTGATAGTCCAAAAAACTGTCTCTTATCCTCTCAATGGAGTCTACAGTTACTCCTGTACCAATCTGTCCTGCCCCAGCCGCATTGTCCATACTTGGCATAGTATATGGCGTTGTGGTTACCATATCTGCCCTCTGGACTGAATATCCATCTGTGTTAGAATTCGCTATATTGTGAGATGTTACATTTATAGCAGTTTGCTGGGAAAAAAGTCCACTTTTTGCTGTATTAAATATTGAAAATAACCCAGGCATTTAATTCAACTCCTTATTTTTTATTTATCTGTTTCTCCCAAAAGCATTATAGGTTTTTGCTTGTCTATTTGGGTTCAATGCCCTAAGCATCTGATTTGCAAAACCAAGCCACTGTTTTACAAGGGCTTCATTTGTATCTTTTTGAAATTTCATCTTTTCAAGCAAGTTCACTATATCTAAATATACTTTTTCTAATTTTTTATCTCCTGATTCTCTTATAATCTCCCTCATAGGCCTGTCTCCAGTTATCTTTCTTCTCTGAACTTCCAGCCTTGCTACATTTCTGCTTCTTTTTTCTATGACTTTCACTATTTTATCTAGTAAAAATACTTGTCTTTCTATAAGATATTTATTTTGTTCAATTAAAGCTTCGTAAAGTGATTTAAGCATTTCATATTCTTCTAACATAATCTCAGACAGCTGCAGTCCCAACTATATCACCTCCCGGGTATATGAAAATACTATATTTTACCCTTTATATTATCTATAATTTTTTGTGCCACAAGCTTAGAATCTACTTTATAAGTTCCATTTGCTATGGACTTTTTTATACTCTCTACTCTCTCTTTAGAATTTACAAATTTATCATCTAGAGAATAAGGGCTGAGACTCTTTCCTATAGATGATATGTGAATGGAATCCTTGCTGTTTGATTCACTCTTTAAACTTTTCTCTACATTATTCCTATTATAAAAGCTCACCAACTTACTGGAATTGATTCCATTTATTTTCATAAAAATACACCCCTAACCATAACTACTTCAAATATCATTTTTCTTTACTAGTAACATTATCGAGTACATATATTCAATATTTATACTTTGAATTGAAGATAAATTGCTTATTTTAAATAAAAAGTCCCTATATGTTTCCACTTTAATGCACAAATAAACCTCATTATATTATAAATTAAAATAAGATGTGTATAGCTTTCACGATACGCATCTTATTACTAAATTTATTCATACTTATAATGATATTATCTTCCTAAAGATCTAATTTTTTCCTCATTGCTCACAATTCCCGTTATTCTAACGCCAAAGTTTTCATCTATTACTACTACTTCTCCATAAGCTACTTTCTTACCATTTACCAGTATCTCCACAGGTTCTTCTGCTAATTTATCCAACTCTATAAGAGAACCTGTTCCTAAATTCAATATATCTTTAATATTCTTTTTCGTCCTTCCAAGTACTACAGATATTTCAAGAGGCACATCCAGTATAAGATCTATATTTTTAGGAACAACTTCTGTATCTTGCGATCCACTAAGAGGCTGAAAAGATGCCCGGCTGACTTCTACAGGCTGCCTATTTACATTTGTTTCTATAGGTTTCTCGTATACCGGTTCCCTCTGCTCCACTTGAGGCTGCGCTGGTGCTGGCTGAGGCTGCTGTATAGATATTTCAGGTTCAGGCTCAGGCTGGGAACTAACGCTCTCATTTTCAGGTGCACTAGGAGCTGGCTCTTCTGGTGCAGTTTCTTCCTGACCCATCATTATAGAAACTACTTTTTTAGCCGTATTTATAGGTAATACCTGCATTATACTACTATCTACTAGTTCTCCTATTTTAAGGGAAAATGATACTTTTACAACCGTCTCATCTTCAGCTATTCCTTCAGTAAGAGGTTTTGTAAGATCATTCCACACTTTAGACACAGGAGGAGATATATTTACCTCCCTCATGAGCATAGTAGCCATAGATGTAGCAGCAGATCCTATCATCTGGTTCATAGCTTCAGATACTGCACTTATTTCTATCTCACCTAATTCTTTAATATCTGGATCTATTTTACCGTCTCCGCCCATCATAAGACTTGCAATTACAGCTGCATCTGTAATTTTCATTACCAGTAAGTTTTCTCCTATTATACCTTCTGTATATTTAACTTCCAAAGCAACATTTGGAACTTCAAATTCATCCTTCAATTCCTTAAGAGTAGTTACAACTACCACCGGAGTAGTTATGTTTACCTGCTGGTTTATTATTGTAGAAAGTGCCGTAGAGGCAGATCCCATAGATATGTTTCCTATCTCTCCAAGTAAATCTTTCTCTATATCTGGCAACTGTGGGGCATCTTGAGAATTTGTTTCTGATGGTGGATCCGGCGTACTTTCTCCTCCATTTAAAAGTGCATCTATTTCTTCCTGTGAAAGAAATCCATTACTCATAATTTTCCACATCCTTATCTAAAATATCTAATACCTCAACGCCCATGTTCTTGTCTATTACACCAGGCTTTCCATAATAATACACCTTATCTTCCACCATTAGTTTCACAGGGCTTGTAGTTTTTTCCTTTAAAGTCAATACATCTCCAACATTAAGGTTCAAAAATTCTTGTACCGTAACGTCTACAGTTCCAAGTATGGCAGTGAGTTCTACATCAACTATATCTAACCTATTTCTAAGCTTTTCTCTGGACTCATTCAATATATCTTCATCACTGTCCTGAAACCAGTATTGAACTACTAATTTATCAAGTACCTTTTCTATACTCAAATAAGGAATGCATATATTTATAAAAGTACTGCTGTTTCCCATCTCCACTGAAAAAGTTATAAGTGCAACAGGATCGTTAGGTGCAAGCGTCTGATTTAGTGCAGGATTTGTCTCAAGTCCTTCCACTTCTGTTTCTATAGGCATTACATCTTCCCAGGCCAATTTCAAATTTGATATAAGCCCTGCATTTACAACTTTTATAATATTTTTGTCTATGTCAGTAAATTCCTTAACTTTGTATTTTCCATTACCACTTCCTCCTAAGAGCAAGTCTATAATTTGAAATACAAACTGAGGATTTACTTCAAACAAAACAGATCCGCTTAAAGGCGGCATTTTAAATATAGTTAAAACAGTAGGATTAGGTACAGAATGGATAAACTCCTCATAAGTTATTTGCTGAACAGATTCCACTTTTACTTTTACATTAGCTCTAACCTGAGCAGTTAAATAATTTGAAATTATTCTGGCATAATTGTCATGAATAAGTTCAAGAGTCCTTATATGATCTTTAGAAAACTTCTGTGGACTTCTAAAATCATAAGGTTTTACTTTCTGCTTTTCCTCTTCTTTGGGTACTTCATCTGGAGTAAGTTCTCCAGCAGATAAGGCAGCTAAAAGGTCATCTATTTCATTCTGTGATAATACATCTGCCATTCTCTTCCCTCATTTCTTAAGAAAATTCTAATTTGAAAGAAGTTTGTCTATATCAATTAAAGTAACTATACTGTCTTTAAAATTTATTATTCCCTCTATATAGACCTTTTTTCCTTCATCATTTATCTTTTCAATAGCATTTTCTTCTACATCTAAAACTTCATCTACCTGATCTACTGTTATTCCCACTAATTCATCTTCCATTTCCAGTATAAGTATGCTGTTTTCGCTTATCTCAGCTTTGGGAATATCCATCAAGAGATTTATATCCAGGAGAGATATTACATTTCCCCTCAAATTTATAAGTCCTTTTATGTAAGCTGGTGCCTGTGGGACTTTTGTTATTTCCATAGAATTATTTATACTTTGAACTTTAGCTGTTTCTACAGCAAATTGTTCGTTATTTAATCTAAATATAACAACTTGCATATTTACACCTCCATATGCATAGGTACACAAACTATGTAACAAGTATCTTTGCATAAAATTTCAAATCTTAATTCTCTGTTTACCAGACGAAATCAGAAATTAAATATATGGAGTATACTACCATAGCTATTTAAAGTTTACAATAAATTTAACTCTACTTGATAGTTTTCGTAATAAACCATGTTACCTTTATACCAACCATAAAATTTTAATTTCTGATTATCTGTGACAATTCACAATTAACAATGAACAGTTCAAAATTTTTTGCAACACAGCGGAGAAAAATCTACCGAAATTATGCATTGTGAACTGCAAATTGTAAATTGATTACTAAGAAGCTACTACTTTATTTATTGCCTCTAAAACTCTATCCGGTTGAAAAGGCTTTACTATAAAATCTCTAGCTCCAGCTTTTATGGCATCCATAACCATAGTCTGCTGACCCATTGCAGAGCACATTATAATTTTTGCACCTGCATCAAATCCTTTTATTGCCTTAACAGCTTCAATACCATCCATATCCGGCATCGTTATATCCATTGTAACTACATCTGGTTTTTCCTTTTTATATAACTCCACAGCTTTTAATCCGTTGTTTGCTTCCCCCACTACCTCAAATCCGTTCTTTTCTAATATATCCTTTATCATCATTCTCATAAAAGCAGCGTCATCTACAATTAATATTTTAGCCATTTTTTTCCCTCCAAATTATTTACTACTAAATATTTATCCTATTCCTAAAGCACTTAAAATTTTTTCCATTGAACCAGGCACCGGAATATAGTAAAAATGCCCACTTAACTCTGAATTATTTTGCATAAAAAGCGTTTCTATGTCAAGAACATACTCATCATACTGTCCTGATTCTATAAATGTAGTTGAAAGTATTGCCCCAAGCATATCACAAGTAGCTGCTGGAACTGATGGTATTACATGCAGTCCAGTAAATTTTGCTATAGAGTTCATATAGGAACTAGATATTATATTGCCTATTTCGCATATAACAGAGTTACCCATATCACTTAATTCCTCTTCCTTCTGACCGGTTAACATAGAAATCAGATCCATAGCAGTATCCTTTTCAAATATAAACAGTATATTTCCAGGTATATCGCCTAAGATTCTAACTATTACGCCTATAACTACCTCACCTTCACCAATATTTGTAAAGATGTCGTCAAAAGGCACTATATTTATAGCAGGTACTGTCATATCAACTTTTCTATTTATAAGTTGAGATAATGCTGTAGCTGCATTCCCTGTACCTATATTCCCAACTTCTCTTAATGCATCAAGTTGAATAGGAGTAAGGTTTTTATAGTCCATTATTTTCCTCCTTATACCAGGGCAGCAACATCCAATATCAAAGTTACAAGTCCATTTCCCAATATGGTTGCTCCCATATATTCTTTCAAGTTTTTCAGTGTTTTTCCAAGAGGCTTTATAACAATTTCTCTCTGTCCAAGTAAGGAATCTACCATAAGTCCTACAGTTTTTTCTCCTACCCTAACTATTACTATATAATTTTTGTTGCTGTCTGATTTTTCAACACCAAGTTTTTCATAAAGTCTTATAAGTGGTATTACATTTCCATTATATATTATAACTTCTTTATTATTAGTGACCTTCACTAAATCATCTTTATAATCTATAACTCTGTCTACATAGCTTAAAGATATAGCCATGGTTTCATTTCCTACACCTACAAGAAGTACTTGAATTATCTGAAGCGTAAGTGGCAGTCTTATTATAAAAGATGATCCCTTGTCTTTTTCACTTACAAGCTCTACTGTTCCACCAAGAGAGGATATTTTTGTCTTTACTACATCCATTCCAACTCCTCTTCCTGATATATCTGTTACCTCAGTATTGCTGCTTATTCCCTGCATGAATATAAGATTCTTTATGTCAGCTTCTGTCATTCCTTCAGTATTTATACCTGCATTTTCTGCTTTTTCCCTTATCTTATCTACAGGTATTCCACTTCCATCATCTTCAACTTTTATTACAGCTTTAGTTCCTTCCTGATAAGCAATAAGTTTTATTTTACCTACAGGATCTTTTCCTTTTGCAATTCTTTCTTCTTTAGATTCTACACCATGATCTGCTGCATTTCTAAGCAAGTGAATTAGAGGTTCTCCAATTTCATCTATTACTGTTCTGTCAAGTTCTGTATCTGCTCCTTCAATTATAAGTTCCATCTCTTTATCGAGTTCTACAGATAAATCCCTTATCATCCTAGGAAATCTGTTAAATACAGTATCAAGAGGCAGCATTCTTATCTTCATTACTAAATCCTGTAAATCTGAAGTTGTCCTTGCCACCTGCTCTAAAACTTCATTTAATTCGTTTAACTTATAGCTGCTGCTAATTTGCTCCATCCTTGTCCTATTTATAACCAATTCAGATACCATATTCATAAATTTATCTAATCTTTCCAGATCAACTCTTACAGACTGATGCATTTTTTTATGGGGTTCCTTTTTAGAAGGATTTTTACTTTTCTTTTGAGCTATTGCCGCTGGTTTTGGCTTTACTACTTCCTGGGCAGCTTTCTTTTCAGTTTTAGCTTTTATCTCTTCTTCTTTTTTAGCTGAATCTGATTCCATTCTCTTTACTTTTTCCGCCTGGATGTCCACATCTTCCACAGTAACTTCTTCCACTTCAGATATGTTCATTAAAAGTTTATGGACATCTTCTGAAGTACTTTTAGTTAATAAAACAAGGCATATTTCAAATTCAAAATTTTCATTTTCTATATCCTCTGTACTAGGAATAGACTTTATTATTTCTCCTACTGCTTCCAAATCCTTAAATATTAAAAATGCCCTTGCAGATTTCAAAAGAGTACTTTCGCTAAGTTTAATTTTTATTTCATAAGCGTTAAATTGCTTATCCTCAGCTTGTTTAACTACATTTATATCATACTCATTCAATTCTACCATAGAATCTTTGCCTTGAGATTCCACTGCAGCATTTTGTTCCGGGGCATTATTTTCTTTTTCAGGCTTCTTAGCTTCACTGTCATCTTTTTGACCAGATATACTTTCCAATTCTTCAATGATACCCTGAATAGGAGTTTCTTCATCTACCCCGTCTTCTATATTTTTTATCATCTGCTCAAGAGTATCCAGACATTTAAATAAGACTGTAACTACATCTTGATTTACTTTTAGCTGCCCATCCCTAAATTCAGATAATACATCCTCCATTTTGTGAGTAAGTTCAGCCACTTCATTAAATCCCATAGTAGCTGCCATTCCTTTTATTGTATGTGCTACTCTAAAAATTTCATTTACCTTATCTATGTTATCTGGTTCTTGCTCAAGCTGAAGTAGTGATTCATTAAGTGTTTGCAAGTTGTCCATTGATTCCTCTAGAAACATAGACATATACTGCGACGTATCCATTTTATTCCCTCCTTATAGCTTTCTATATATAAAGGTAGAAGCCTTCTCAAAGCCATAATCTCTATAATTGTATATGCTTTCAGTGGCCCCGACAAATAGTAGTCCTCCTTTTTTAAGTGACTTGCTAAACTTTTCATATATTTTATCTTTTACATCTTGATTAAAATATATTACCACATTTCTGCATATTATTAAATCAAAGTTACTTTCATAATTTTGAAGTATCAAATCATGCTTTTTAAATGTGATTAAATTTTTTATTATAGGACTTATAATATATTTATCGTCCTTTATCGTAAAATACTTATCTAAATATTCTTTTTTTACATTTTTTACTTCTGATAAAACATATTCTCCTTTTTTAGCCTTTTCAATTATAGTGTTATCTATATCTGTTGCAATTATGGTGTGTCTAACTCCATGGGACAATTCATCCAAATACATAGCTACTGAATAAGGTTCGGCCCCAATTGAACAAGCTGCACTCCATATTTTCAAAGGACTATTTCTAGGAAGTAGTTCTTCCTTTAATCTAACTTTTAACTCTTCAAATATATCCGGATTTCTAAAAAATTCAGATACATTTATAGTTATAAAGTCTAAAAACTTCTGTCTTTGCTCTCCGTCCCTTTTTAAGAGTTCTATATATTCATCTATACTTTTTGCTCCTACCCTGGACATCAAGCTATTTATTCTCCTATGTAACTGGTTTGGTTTATATGCAGCCAAGTTTATATTGAATTCTCTCAAAACCCACTGCTTAAAATAAGCCATATCCATAAGTCTACCTCCCACCAAACTTTATTATTTTTACTATTTCATTTGCTATTTTGTCTATTGGTAAAACTAAGTCCACTTTTCCTGTGGCATAAGCTGCTTTAGGCATACCATAAATAGTACAGGTTGATTCATCTTCAGAAAGTGTAATTCCTCCATTTTCCTTTATCTCTACAGTTCCCTGTGCTCCATCTCTTCCCATACCTGTCAAAACTACACTTATAATATTTTCTCCATATACTTTTGATGCAGATATAAATAGCTTATCCACTGCAGGCCTTACTCCCCAAATGGCAGGTTCTTTGTTCAAATGTATTCTCTTATCTTTCCATACTTCCATATGAAATCCACCAGGCGCTACATAAACAGTATCCTTTTCAACATTCATACCATCCTCTGCTTCTAATACTCTTATTTTTGAATTAGAATCCAATCTGTCTGCAAAGGCCTTAGTAAATCCTGCAGGCATATGCTGTACCACAAATACCGGCACTCCCATGTTTTGAGGAAATTGTGTTATAACTGAATAAAGTGCTTTAGGTCCTCCCGTAGATGCTCCTATCACTACTGCATTTATATCTTTTTTAATTTTTCTATCTACATTTGAACTTGCGGCCTTTAATGTAGAAGCTTTTTCATTTTTTGATATAGACAGTTGTATATTTTCTTGTGCTTTATTTAGTTTAACTGTATTTGCCAGGTAGGCTCCTTTTATCTTATCTACAAGCTCATTTTTAACTTTATTTATATCCAAAGATATTGTACCTGAAGGCTTAGGTAAAAAATCAAAAGCACCCATATCAAGACATTCCATAGTACGCTTTTTTCCTTCCTTGGAGACACTGCTTAAAACTATTACAGGTATATTAATGCTACTTTTTTTCAATTCTCCTAGTGCTGTTATTCCATCCATCTTTGGCATTTCTACATCTAAAGTTATTACATCAGGCATATTATTTTTAGTAAAATTTAACGATAGCTTCTCTAAAAGATCCTTACCATTTCTAGCAGTCCCTACAACCTTTATAGATTCATCTTCACCTATCATGTCCGAAATAATTTTTCTCATTAATGCAGAGTCATCTACTACTAAAACCTTAATTTTTCCCAAGCATTATCACTCCATTAAATTTTTAAATTTCCTTTATACCAATTCCTACTGTCTTTATCTTGACACCCCCGTCATTGGTATCAAATATCATAGTTCTGCCTTTGTTCCCTCCTAGATCTTCTGCTAATATTGAAATAGAATTTTCTCTTAATATACTTTTTACAGCTTCTCCATTCCTACTTCCTATATTCATGACTACACTTTTATCTGAGAAATTAAACATAGAAGCCCCACCTGCTATTTTAGCCTTCAAATTTCTTTTATTTACACCTAAGGCTTCTAATTTTTCTATCAAAATAGGAATAGCTAAATCTGCAAATTTCATTGGATTTTTTGTATTTGTAAACTGGGTACTGTCTGGCAGCATTATATGTGCCAACCCACCTATACATTTTTCTTTATCATATAGAGCTATACCTACACAGGAACCCAAACCAATGGTTATAATTCTATCAGGGGAACTTGCAGTATTCATATCTGCTATTCCCACTCTTATCTCTTTTATATCCATAAATATACACCTTTCAATTTTTAATTATATGAGCTCCTTTTCTTCCTCCGTAAGTATTTTATCAAGATTTAAGAATATTATTATATTATCTTTTATTTTAATAAGGCCTTTTATATATCTTTTTGATATTTGGGACACTATGTCAGGTGCAACTTCTATATCTGCAGTATTTACATCCGTAACTTCAGATACAACATCAACTATTATTCCTATTTTATTTCCACTTTGTTTCGTAACTATTATCTTAGCCTCTTTACTTTCTTCCGCTGAAGCAAAACCAAATCTCTTACTCAAGGATATTATAGGAAGTATATTTCCTTCGTAATTTATGACTCCCTCTACAAAGTTAGGAGAATCCGGCAGCTTCGTAGTCTCTTCATAACCCAAAATTCTCTCTACTTCCATAATATCTGTAGCATAGTACTCACCATTTATACTAAATATCAATACTTTTATTTCTTTGCCATCCATTTAAAATCCTCCTTAAATAATATTGTTAGCCATCCTTATAAATCCTTATTTAAATCAATTATTACATAATTATAGCATATATCTACTTAAAATAGCATAAATCATGCATTTTGCAACAGGATTTTTATAGAACAAATTTGTCAACTACTATATCCCCTTCCTTCAAATATACATGTACATCCTTACTTGGAGAATCTAGAACAATTTCTTTGTTTTCAATTTTAAATACCGTATTGTGGTAAGCTACATCTGCCCATATATCCCCATTCTTACTTTCTACTTGAAGTTTTGTAGAAACCCCTGCTACACTCCCTACAATCTTACACTTTATTTCATTTTCAGCTTTTAGTGTTCCCCCTCTTGCCACACTCTTTTCTTGCAAAAATTCAATGGAACCATTGGCAGCAATTTGTGATATATATTCTCCTCTTCCTTTTATTATTATATCACCAGAACTCTGTATATTGGAGTCCTGGCAGTAAGATAAAACCACTTTCACAGGAAGTGCCCTTGTGTTTTTTAGTTCCTCTATTTTATCCTCAATAATTTTCATTAATTCATTTAACTGGGAACAACTTTTAATACTTATGGGTCCCATTCCTATAAGTTTGGTTTTGATAAACCTTACAATTTTATCCTCTTGATGATCATCACTTTCAACATTCAAGTCTGCAATTACATTTATGCCCAACTTAATAAGTCCTTTGAATTTACTTTCTAATAATATTTTTATTATTTCTCCGTCTTTTTTACTTTTACCAAGTAGGTTATAATCTTTTATCTCTTTTACGGCCCCAACTAACTGTTCCATACTTTTATTAAATTTACTCAAGTGTTCCATAGCCTTAATTTTCTTTACGCTGTCGCCACCACCACATATTTGGGAGCTAACAACAGTTTGTCCTATACTTATATCTCCTTTTACGTCTAAAGTAGCCCTTTCTACTTCTTTTTCCACAACAAGGTCGTTGCCACATTCTACTTTCATGCCTTCTTTTACATTCCCATGTATAATTACATCACCTATAAAATTTATATTTCCAGTACTTATATCCACATCTCCATTAATCTCATGTACCTGATGAACATAATAAGTGTTGCTTTTTATGGAGGGTTTACCATCTATTGATGCTTCAACAGTGTTTTCATCTTTAAGTACACATCCATTTCCAACCTTTATTTTAATTTGTTTTACTGGTTTACATTTTAAAACCTTTCCAGTAACATCAAATCCATTTTTACCTAAAGTACAATTATGTTTTACTGCAATTATATCCCCCTTTTTTACAACATTTATGGTACCTATACTTTTAAAGTCTATATTTCCCACTGTATCTTCTTTTAAAACTACTGAGGTTTGAAACTTATTCTCTAGAAAATCGTCTTCACCATTTACAGCTTCTTTTCCACAAGCTACTACAAGTTTTTTATCACCGTTTACAGCTTCTTTCAAATTTTCTTCCATTATACCATAAATCACTTTATTATTAGATAATTCGTTCTTGATTTCATTTACTGTATACATAGGAGGCTTTATTGATTGAATTATTTCTCCTTCAAAATTCACTTTATGACTCTCATCTTTGTCTTTTAGTTTGTAAACGTTTTTAGGCGTATATTTAACCTCGGCATATGCTTTCATCCTATCATCAGATAGATATATATTCATTTGTCTCTTCGGTTCATCTTCTTCAAAAACTATTTCTATTTTATTTTTGCTAAATACTTCACATTTATCCTTAACTTCAGCTCCATCTACAAAAATAGATATATTATGTCCCCTATGTATTACCGCAGGTTTCCCATCTTCAATAGGATCCTCTACAATTATTTTGCCATTTTCTAATTTTATGGTTCCATCTTTTTCATTTGTTTTTACAATTTCCTTCTCTGTAACAGAATTTATATTGTTCTGGTTTTCTTCGCCAAAAGATACTTCTATTATTATTTTTTTTCTAAAAATTAATTTGGTTTTCTTCACAACCTCATATTGTAATTTATCTTTTGGCAGATTTAGTTTACAGCTGGCAGATTCTAAGCATTCCTCTAGTGAAGTACCATGAAACAATTCTTTCATAATTATCCCCCCTAATAAAAAACTTCAATATCATATATAATCTATCTTAAGCCTTCTATGTTCTAATCTCTATCAAAATTTTCTATGTCATCCCTTACTTCTTTATCGTATGCCTTTATAATTTTAAGCAGTACTTTATTATTTGAAGAATCAAATTTAATGTTTTCCACTTTTTTTATAGGCAGTACTTTTGGTGACGTACCAGATATAAATAGTGCATCAAATTTTTCTACATCCTTATAGCTTACCTCTTTCTCTGACACCTCAAACCCCACTTTGCTGCAAATATCCATTATAACCCTTCTCGTAGTTCCAGGAAGCACATTTTTTAATGGTGCAGTTACAACAGTATTGTCCTTTATCATAAATATATTGGACTTACTACCCTCTGTAATGTTTCCGTTATTATCTACAAGTATAGCTTCAAATACATTCTTTTCTTTTATCGTACTGTCTACCTTAGTTCTAAATTTATTATTTATTACTTTTGCATTTGGATTTTCTCTTTCTCCATGATAAAATATGGTATCTACTCCCACTTTATACTCTTCTGGAGATGGATAATTATAAGGCAAGAAATAAGTCAAAAATGTATTTTTTTCATAAAAATTAAAAATAATCTTTATATTACCTACGGAAATTTTATTTGCCTTTATAAGTTTTAATATACTATTTTTAATATCTTTTTCATTAAGCCATAATCTCGAATTAGTTATTTTTGCTGAGTTTTCCATACGTCTCAAATGTAACTTTAAAAAAAGGGGTTTCCCATCTATAATACGTATTACCTCATATATAGACTTCCCGTGTTTAAATTCATCCTCTTTAAATTGTTCTTTGTTTTTTAATTCATTATTATATAGAAAAAATTTTTCAATACATTCACTCATGTAAATCAAATCTCCCTTTCATATATTTTCTTAGTATTTAACTAAATGTTGCCATTTAGCCTCTATTATATTCTACATTATTCATGGAAAGTTTTCCACATTTACTCAATAATTAAATTAATAATTAACCCAACTTAAAAAGATTGCCAAGCAATTTTTTTATTACAATTCTAAACAAAACCCTTTACACTAGATAAAGTTTTTAATAGAAGCAAAGTATGATATTATAGTTAAATAAGGAAGTGATTCATTTGGAAAAACTCGCTATATTTGACGTAGATTTTACTCTAACAAATAGTGAAACCTTAATGGAATTTTATATATTTATGGTGAAAAAACGTCCTAGACTCATATTATACGCACCTTTTAGTATTATATCTGCCCTTTTATTTGTACTGAAGGTTTTTAGTGCTAAAAAGGCCAAAGAAAACTTTATTTCATTTATAAATGGAATAAGTGAAAAGGATATGGAACTTCTCACAAAGGAATTTTACGAAAAAAGACTGAGTAAGATATTTTACAAAGATGCTATGTATACCTTAAAAAAATTTAAAAATAGTGGCTATAAAATATATCTAATATCTGCTTCTGCAGAATTTTATTTAAAAGAACTGTATAAAATAGAGGAAGTTGATAAAATAATAGGTACACGATTTCAAATTGTAAATGGAAAACATACTAGAAAAATTCTCGGACAAAACTGCAAAGGAGAAGAAAAGGTAGCAAGGCTTATGGAATCTTTAAAAAAAGACAACATAGAAGTTGACTTTAAAAATTCTTATATGTTCTCAGATTCACTATCTGATTTACCTCTCTTTAAATTGGTAGGCAATCCCTATCTTATAAATTACACAAGAAAAGATAACAAAGGGATTCAAGTTTTAAGCTGGAAGTGAAGTCAATTGAAAATTGACTAAATAATAAATATCAAAGAACAAAACAGATAATAATTTTCCTCCTAACGTCAGAAAATATTAAAATCATCATTATTTGAACTTTGATATTTGAACTTTAAACTTTTTAATTGACAACGTATAGTTAGAAAAACTATACGTTGTCAATTAATTATTCTTCTTCCATTAATTTCTCATAGTACTTTGAAACTTCATCAAATTCGTTATCTTCTGGAATAACAAGCTCTCCTTCATTTTCTACTTTAAATAAATAAGTAGAGCCATTTTCAGGGTTCTCAACTACGGCATATTTTCCTTCTTTATATTCAAAACCATCGACTATTTCACAGGAAACTATCTCTCCATTTTCATCCTCTAAATCTACTATTAAAGGATCTGAATCTTCACAGCCGCATCCACAGCCGCAGTCATGTTCATGTTCGTGTGTTTCTGTGCAGCCACAATTTTCTTCTTGACTAGTACAACCGCAGTTGCATTCATTTAAATTTTCTTTATCCATAAAGTAAACCTGGCATTTATTATTTAACAGTATGTTACAAATATATTTGCCAGGAATCTTCACCTCCTTTTAACTGTTATGTTCTAATTTTAACCTTAATTGCCCTATAATAAAAGTATTTTTTTAATATTTTTAAATGGACAAACTAATTTATTTACCATAATAATAAATCTACCTCATATTTGGCAGTTTAAGAATAATACGAAGTATTATTCTTAAGAGGACAGAAGACAATTGATATAGCCTAAAGGCTTGCAACAAAGTTATCTAGTTATGAGAAATAATTAAAGGTTTTCCGTAGTGTAATGGAGGAAAAGCATCAATCACTGTCCTCTGTCAATTGTCAACTGCCCTCTAAAAAATGCTTCGGAATTTACTTATATACTTATATTAAGTTAAAACTTAGTATATACGAAAAAAGTATCAGACAGCTTACACCATCTGACACTTTTTATTAAATTGCTTGATTACTGTTCGCTGTCAAGCTTTTTATATCCTGCAATTCTTTGAAGAGCATCTTTCTTAGTCTTTTCAAATAATGCATCTGCCTGATCTGGGAATTGTTTAGCAAGTGAAGAGTATCTTACTTCTCCCATTAAAAATTCCTTGAAATCTGTAGTTGGTTCTTTTGAATCCAGGCTAAATGATTTCTTTCCTTCTTCTTTTAATTCTGGATTGTATCTGTAAAGTGCCCAATATCCACAATCAACGGCTCTCTTAGCTTCTTTCTGGCTCTTTCCCATTCCAACTCTTAAACCATGGTTGATACATGGAGCATAAGCTATTATAAGTGATGGGCCATGATAAGCTTCTGCTTCATGAATTGCCTTTAATGCCTGATTCTTATCAGCACCCATTGAAATTTGAGCTACATAAACATATCCATAACTCATAGCCATCATTCCAAGATCTTTCTTCTTAGTCTTCTTACCACTTGCAGCAAATTTAGCTACAGCAGCTGTTGGAGTTGATTTTGAAGATTGTCCACCTGTATTTGAATAAACTTCTGTATCAAGTACAAGAATATTTACATCTTCATTTGAAGCTAAAACATGATCTACTCCGCCGTATCCTATATCATAGCCCCAGCCGTCTCCACCGATTATCCAGTGAGATCTCTTTACTAGGAAGTCTCTATTTTCATAAATATCATTTAATAGAGTATTGCTGCCCTTTTCTTTTTCAAGTAAAGCTACTATTTTGTCAGCTCTTTCTCTTGTTGCTTCACCTTCACTGAAGTTTTTAATCCAATCTTCAAAAGCAGCCTTAAGTTCTGCACTCAAACTACCCTTTAAAGCTTCTTCAATCTTGTCCTGAAGTCTTTCTCTTGTCTGTTTAACTCCAAGGAACATACCTAATCCATATTCAGCATTATCCTCAAATAATGAGTTAGCCCAAGATGGACCATGTCCTCTGTAGTTAGTTGTATATGGTGTTGCTGGTGCTGATGCTCCCCAAATTGATGAACATCCTGTAGCATTTGCTATCATCATTCTGTCACCAAATAATTGAGTTACAAGTTTAACATAAGGAGTTTCTCCGCATCCTGCACAAGCTCCTGAGAACTCAAGTAATGGCTGTTCAAACTGACTTGCTTTTACACTGTATTTGTTCTTCATCGGATTATCCTTATGAGATACAGTATTAACAGCATAATCCCAAGCTTCTGTCTTTGAAAGCTGAGTATCTACTGGCTTCATAACAAGAGCTTTTTCTTTTGCTGGACACACATCTTCACAGTTTCCACATCCTGAACAATCAAGTGGTGAAATAGCCATTGTAAATTTAAGTCCCTTTGCTCCTGTTGCATCTTTACCTTCAAATCCTTGAGGTGCTTTAGCTAATTCTTCTTCAGTTGTAAGAACTGGTCTTATAGCTGCATGTGGACATACAAATGAACACTGGTTACATTGTATACATTTGTCTACTTGCCATTCTGGAACGTTTATAGCTATTCCTCTCTTTTCATAAGCTGCAGTTCCTGCTGGGAATGTACCATCTTCCATTCCTATAAATGCACTTACTGGAAGTTTGTCTCCATCTTGTCTGTTCATAGGGTTAACTATCTTTTCTATGAATGCTGGAGCTTTCTTAGCTTCTACTGCTTCATCTTTAGCATCTTTCCATGAAGCTGGAACATCTATTTTAACTACTGCATTTACGCCCTTGTCTATAGCAGCATTGTTCATATCTACAACTTTTTGTCCCTTCTTACCATAAGAAGTTACAACTGCTTCTTTTAGGTACTTAACAGCATCATCTATTGGAATGATATTTGCAATCTTGAAGAATGCAGACTGGCATATCATGTTTACTCTTCCACCAAGTCCAATTTCCTGTGCTATTTTAACAGCGTTTAATGTATAGAAATTTATGTTATTATTTGCTATATATCTCTTCATTGAAGCTGGCAATTCTTTTTCCAATTCTTCTGGAGTCCAGATTGTATTTAATAAGAAGTTACCGCCTTTTTTAAGTCCTTCAAGTACATTATACTTGTGAACATAAGATTTATTGTGAACTGCAATGAAATCAGCCTTATCTATAAGATATGGTGATTTTATTGGTGATTTACCAAATCTTAAGTGAGAAACTGTTATTCCACCAGATTTCTTTGAATCATATGCAAAGTATCCTTGAGCATACATATCTGTATGGTCTCCAATGATCTTTATAGCACTCTTGTTTGCTCCAACAGTACCATCTGATCCAAGTCCCCAGAACTTACAAGCTGTAGTTCCTTGTGGTGTTGTATTTATATCTTCTCCTATAGGTAATGAAGTATTTGTAACAT
The DNA here is from genome assembly GCF_001636845.1 of Clostridium ljungdahlii. GTDB lineage: Bacteria > Bacillota > Clostridia > Clostridiales > Clostridiaceae > Clostridium_B > Clostridium_B ljungdahlii_A. Next base: position 24,965 of record NZ_LITT01000062.1, on the reverse strand, counting down.
CATCAACTATGCTTAATGTAAATCTATCCTTAGGTTTGTCTGATTTTAAGTTTTCAAATACTGGTAGAATATGTGATGGTAATACATCTTTTGAACCAAGTCCATATCTTCCACCAACTATAACTGGTTGCACTTCTTGTCCATAGAAAGCATTCTTAACATCTAAGTAAAGAGGTTCTCCAATTGATCCTGGCTCCTTTGTTCTATCAAGAACTGCAATTTTCTTAACAGTCTTTGGTATGTATTTCATAAAGTGTTCTATTGAGAATGGTCTATATAAATGAACTGTAAGTAATCCAACTTTTTCACCTTTTGCAGTTAAGTAATCAATTACTTCTTCTACAGTTTCACAGACAGAACCCATAGCTATTATAATTCTCTCTGCATCCTTTGCTCCATAGTAATTAAATAAGTGATATTCTCTTCCTGTAAGTTTAGTTATTTCTTGCATATAGCCTTCAACTATTTCTGGAAGTGCTTCGTAGTACTTATTTGAAACTTCTCTTTCCTGGAAGTATATATCAGGATTTTGAGCTGTACCACGAGTTACTGGATGATCTGGATTTAAAGCTCTTCTTCTAAAATCATTCAAAGCTTTCTGATCAACTAATTTTGCTAATTCATCATACTCTAATAATTCGATTTTTTGAATTTCATGAGAAGTTCTGAATCCATCAAAGAAGTTTACAAATGGAACTCTTCCTTTTATTGCTGATAAATGTGCTACTGCTGAAAGATCCATAACCTGTTGTACTGAACTTTCTGCAAATAGAGCAAATCCAGTTTGTCTTGTTGCCATAACATCTTGGTGATCACCAAATATGTTAAGTGAATTTGCAGCTACTGCTCTAGCTGATACATGAAATACTCCTGGCAATAATTCACCAGCAATCTTATACATGTTAGGTATCATAAGTAATAAGCCTTGAGATGCAGTATATGTACTAGTCAATGCTCCTGCCTGTAATGAACCGTGTACAGCTCCTGATGCTCCAGCCTCCGATTGCATCTCCATAACTTTTACTTCTTGTCCAAAAATATTTTTCTTTCCCTTAGCTACCCATTCATCTACATGTTCTGCCATTGGTGATGATGGAGTTATTGGATAAATAGCTGCTACATCAGTAAATGCATAGGAAATATAAGCAGCAGCAGTATTTCCATCCATAGTTTTCATTTTACGCATAAAAATTCCTCTCCTTTTCAAGTATATAATTAAATCTTTTTATTAAACTAGCAATAGTATAAAATTACTTACATCGTACTATTTAGATTTAATACAAAATACAATCTTAAATAACTATACTTATTTTTCATTTATAATTAATACAGTTTAATCTTGTCACTAGTACAGCATTTCTTTTACAATTAAAGATTTGTATTAAGCATCTAAAAAAGCACATTGAAAAGTACTTAACTATCTTTATTAAATTAAGTATCTTATATATTCTACTATTTTAATATACATCAAAATCCTAAACATGTAAAATACATTTTGAAAAAATTAAAAATTAATTTAAAATCTTATATTACAGGTGTGTATTTTTTCTAATACAGCTTTATTTAAATTTATAATAACCTGTAAAAAAGAATACGAGTAATGCTTTTCACCTTTGTTTATAACTCTACATTATTCTCTACTATTTTTCAAGTAATTTATGGTATTTTTTAAATTTTTATGGTTGTCTTGCACTAAATAGCTGTTTAATTGTTAACTTTTTTATATAACAGCTTTTTAAGGTTATTATACAAATTTTTAATATTAAACTTAAATGCTATATTTTTCTATTAAATTTATGATTTTACCTACTGCATCCTGTACAGGGCTTGCCTCCATATTATTTATATATTCATTTCTAGAGCTATAGAGTTTAAAAATTCTATCTAAAAGTACCTGAGAAGTAAGTTCCTCTTCCTGGAGGACCATACTATATCCACTTTTTTCAAAAGAAGCTGCATTTAAAATCTGATCTCCCCTACTAGATTTTTTAGATAGTGGAATTAGCAAGTTTGGCTTTTTTAAGGCAAGTAATTCAAATATCACATTTGCACCAGCCCTAGATATAACTATATCTGCTGCATTCATTATATGCGGCAATTCTTCATTTATGTACTCAAACTGTACATATCCCTTTCTCTCCTTAAGGGATTTATCTAAATTTCCTTTTCCACATATGTGAACTATATTATAATTTTTCAAAAGCTCATTTAGTGAATTTCTAACTGTATTATTTATAAACATAGATCCTAGGCTTCCACCTATTATGAGAAGTACTGGTTTCTCATTATCAAATCCACACATTCTCCTTCCTATTATCCTACTTCCATCTAGAAGTTCCTTCCTTATAGGAGTTCCTGTTAAAACTGAGTTATTGCCCTTTATGTTTTTTAAAGACTCCGGAAATGTAGCACAAATCTTAGTACAATAAGGTGCAGACAATCTATTTGCAAGTCCGGGAGTTATATCTGATTCATGGGCAATGACAGGTACTTTATTTATATGTGCAGCAATTACCACAGGAACTGAAACAAATCCCCCTTTTGAAAACACTATGTTAGGTTTTTCCTTTCTTATTATAAGTATAGCTTGAAGTATTCCCTTTAAAACTTTAAATGGATCAGTAAAATTCTTTATATCAAAATACCTTCGGAGTTTACCACTGGATATTATATGATACTTTATTTTTTGATCTTCTATTATTTTTCTTTCAATTCCATTTTCGGTTCCTATATACTGTATGTTATATCCTAGTTCTTTTAATCTTGGAACTAAGGCAAGATTAGGTGTAACATGTCCAGCAGAGCCTCCACCTGTAAGTATTATTTTTTTCAAGTTTTATTTCCTCCTCGTACAATTTTTCCAACTCTTAGATTTATTATAGTAATTATTTATACTTTGTACAACAATAGAAGCAATATACATATTTATGACTTAGGATTTTACATTATACGGAATCTAAAAAAGGAAAGCCCTATTTACGAATTAGTTTATACAGAAGAATATATACTTTTTATTGATTAGAAATCATCTTTTTAATTTTTTCAGTCAAACTCATGGCTGTTTTTTCATCTGTTGTTATTACAAATAATGTATTATTCCCAGCTACAGTGCCAATAACCCCATTGAAAGCTAAAGAGTCTGCAGCTTCTGCTGCTGCCTTGGCTGAGCCAGATAAAGTTTTTATTACAACAAAATTTTTCATAGTTTGTACATCAATGACTGTTTGTGAAAATATAGCTACTATTTTATCAGGAAATAGTTTTCCTGTGTGCCTTACAACAGAATATTTCGATTTCCCATTTTGGCCCACTACTTTTGTAATTTTTAATTTCTTTATATCTCTTGACACAGTGGCTTGAGTTACTTCTATTCCAGCACTCTTAAGCTCTTCTACTAGCTCCTCCTGTGTTTCTATATCCTTTGAATTAATAATTTCAAGTATTTTTGTATGTCTTGCAGTTTTCATATATAATCTCTCCATTTATCAATTTTAAAAAATATAAATCAAGTTTTATTTCTATTTTATGCTAATCTAAAATCTTTTAATATAAGCTGTATATTCTTATTCCCTTTATATTCATTAACAGAAGGCAAATATATAAAATCCATTTTTAGATTTTTAAAATCATTATTTAAAATTTTATAAGCTGCTCCACTTCCATAAGCTTTAAATACCAATTGTCTAAACTTTTCCCCTCCGTCAAAAGATAGTGCATCAATTTTGTTTAAACTATTTTTCAGCCTGCAGAATAGTTTCAAAGTATTTTTGTCCTTACCTATGAAATAAACTCTGAATACATCCACATTTTTTTCTCCAAATACAGGTGTAGAATTTCCTTTGCCAAAAGGCTCTAATCTCTTTATATCTTCTATCATTTTAAAAGATATGCTGTTTAAGGGAACCTGTTTATCTATTCTAATCTTAGGTATTATATCCTCATCTGTAAGTTTGCAATTTTTATTTAACTTATCTCTAAGCTTATGTATATTTCCCTCTTCTATAGACAACCCTGCTGCTAAAGGATGACCTCCAAATTGACACATTAACTCCTTGCATTTTACAAGTTCTTCAAACATATTATAACCTTCAATAGATCTACCCGAACCTTTAGAAAAGTCCTTTCCATTAGTTATCACAATAGAAGGTACATTATATCTTTCTTTAAGCCTTCCTGCAACTATTCCTGCTATACTTTCATGTACTCCTTTTTCATATACCACAAGTACTTTGTCCTTTTTCAAATCTGACTTTTCAACTTTATCTATTATTTTATTTAGACTATCAATCGTCATATCCTGCCTATGAATATTCAACTCATGAAGTTTCTTGGCAAGTTCATGTGCCCTATCCGGATCTTTACAAAGTAAAAGTTCCAGTGCTAAAGATGCACTTTCAAGTCTTCCCGTAGCATTTATACAAGGTCCTATTACAAATCCTATATGGTAAGAATTCAAGGTTTTACCTTCTAATGAGGTCTCTTTTATAAGTTCTCCTATTCCTAAATTTTCTGTGTTATTTAACATTTCAAGGCCTTTTTTAGCTATAATTCTATTTTCACCTATGAGATCCACCACATCGCATATAGTTCCAATAGCTGCATACTCGATAAATTTAAGTGCCTCTTCCTGTTGTATATTAAATTTATCATAAAGCACTTGAATAAATTTAAAAGCAACCCCTGCTCCACAAAGTTTTTTAAAAGGATATTTGCAGTCTTCCTGTTTTGGGTCAATAACAGCATCTGCTTCAGGAATTAAGAATTTTCTTTTTCCATCTTCATTATCTGAAAAAGGTATATCATGATGGTCAGTTATGACTACCTGCATATTTAATTCCACAGCCCTTTTAATTTGATCCAGTGCCGAAATTCCATTGTCACAAGTTATTATAAGCTGGATTCCATCTTCCTTGAGTTTTTCTATACTATGAATATTTATTCCATAACCTTCTGTAATTCTGTCAGGAATATGGTATTTTACCACAGCACCACACCTTAAAAGTCCACAGTACAATATATAAGTGCTCATTACTCCATCCACATCATAGTCTCCATATACTGCTATATTTTTTTTCTCTTTTATAGCACTATATATTATATCCACACCACTTTCCATGTCTTTCATGAGCAGCGGATTCTGGAGATCTCTCATGGAGGGATTTATAAAACTTTTTATCTCTCCCTGTGTTTCTATTTCCCTATTTACAAGAATTGAAGCTACAACTTCACTTATTCCTGCCATTTTGGCAATAGCTTTTACATCTTTTTTACACCTTTTTAACATCCACTTTGCCTGCAATAACGACACCCCCCTTTTTAATAATCATGCTCAATTCACAATTTGTGAATTAATTTAGTTTCCAGTTAAAATCTGTATAGAGGGTTTAACCATAACCTTGTTTACAACTTCAATTATATCTTCTTCTCGAACATCATCTAAATTATATGTATTTGAATAACCATCATATCTGCACCCTCTTTGCATAAGTTCAGAAGTAACAACTTCTTTACAAAATTCAATGGATCTTTCAAATTTTATTTCCCTCTTTAAATTTATGCTTTTACTTAAAGCATTTATTTTAGCCCTAGTAAAGTACCCTTTTAAACATTTCAATTTGTCTATTGTATCAGAAGTTATAGAAATTGCTTTTTTTACATTTTCAAAAGAAGTGCCCATATTTATAGAAAGAAGTTTTATTCCCCTTTCATTTTTTATGCTGCTTCCAACTTCATAGGCCAGTGCATTTTCTGTCCTTATCTTATTAAAAAGAATACTATCTGTACCTTGTCCAAAAGCAGAATTAAGAAGAAGTAGAGCTTTGGATTCCTTATGATTTAATTTTTGTATATCAAATATATATTGAATTTTAGCTCCAGTTATACCTGGTACAATTTCTTCAAACGCTCCAGTTCTCACTGCTTCGCACAAACTTTTTTCATGCACACATTTTTTAAAATCACTTTTCCATAATCCAAAATATATGCTTATTATGTCCCTTATAAAGTTAATATTTAAAGACGAACATACACAAATGGTACAATTTCCAGGAAAATAAAAGTCATGATAAAAACTTTTTATTTCATCTAAAGTAATTGATTCTATGCTGTTTTTATTACCTACTATAAGTTCTCTTATCCTTCTTTTTTTAAAGGAATTTCTAAAAAGAGTACTCTCACAATGCCTATACATATCATCTTTCCATTCTTTAATTTCCTGAAGTATTACATTTATCTCTTCCTTAAAACCTTTAGTTGAAAAAAGAGGATTCAAGAGCAGGTCACTGTAAAGTTCAACTGCTCTTTCCAAATCCTCTGAGAGACATGTACCATAGTAAATTGTATATGGATAATTTGTCATAGCATTTTCAAATCCAAATATACTTTCAAGTTCAAAATTTATCTGATTTTCACTTCTATTTTTACTTCCCTTAGATATAAGGTGTTCTACTGCATGAGCTGTACCTAAATGAAATTTTTTTTCTTCTTCCAGCGCCCCTGCATTAAACCCTATACAGAGGGAAGTTACTTTTCCTTCTCTATATTCATATAACAATTTCAACCCATTATCTAATATATATTCTTGCAAGCCTTGCCTCCATATGTATTTTATATTTTCTATTTACATTATAATACTGTCAAACTAAATTAAAAAGCATATCTTTTTTTAACTTTTCCACGGTGTCTTTGTCTACCAAATTTTCTAAAACTTTAAAAGCAAAATGCATGGCAGTGGCAGGGCCCCTACTTGTTATAATATTCCCATCTTGGACTACTATATCTTCACTATAGCTTACAGGTGCTATATCATCTTCATATCCTGGATAGGAAGTTACCTTTTTGTCTTCAATAATGCCTGCCTCTTTTAATACTATAGGTCCTGCACAAATAGCAGCTACTATCTTTTTAGAATTATTGAAGTCTTTTACAGCTTGTACAACCTCACGGTTATCCCTTAAATTAGCTGCTCCAGGCATTCCACCAGGTATTATTAAAGCATCATATTTATCCGTATTGGTTTTCTCTAATAAACTATTGGCTTTTACATGTATCTCATGGGTACCCATTACATCATCTTCAGAATTTATAGAACAAGTTATACAGTGTACCCCACCTCTTCTCAAAACATCTACACAAGTTAAAGCCTCTACTTCTTCAAAACCTCTTGCAAGTAAAACTATAGCCTTTTTCATAACACAACCACCTCAAATCAATTATAGCACAGTATTAAATTGATAATTATACATATAAATCATAAAAATAATTTCATAAAGTCAGCATTAGTTAATTTTAAAATATACTTTGACACGTCTTTTTTTTCTATAATATTTTTTATCTCTTTAATATTAAACTTTTTATCAATAAATAGATCTTCCATCTCCTTTATAGGATTTTCCTCAAAGAAATCTCCCTCTACTTTAAATTCTTTTATTATTCCGTCAACTACATTTGCCTTAACACATATACTTCCTGCATCAAATCTCATTTCTTTATTATAATTAAACTTAGGAGATTTCCCAAAATTCCATTCCCAGGTGCCATACTTATTGTTAACAAGTTCATTTATCTTTTTCGTATCTTCCTCACTTAAAACATAACTTTTGGGATTCTCTTTTCTGCTTTCAAAAAAGCACTCAATTAACATATCTTTGAATTTTATAAGTGATACTCCCTTATCAATATGTTCACTTATATTTGTAACTCTGCTTTTTACTGATTTTATTCCCTTAGATTCAAATTTTTCTTTTTTTACTTTTAATGCCTTTGACAATATAGTTAAATCACTTGAAAATAAAATTGTTCCATGATGCAATAACTTTTCCTTATGAAAATACTGTGAATTACCAGAAAACTTTTTTCCATCTATCAAAATGTCATTTCTGCCGCTGAAAGTTGCTTTAACTCCCAGCTTATTTAGACAGGATACTACTGGCAGTGAAAAGAAAGAGAAATCGTTTTTATGCAGTTTGGATTTATTTTTTATTATAGTAAAATTCAAATTGCCAAGATCATGGTATACTGCACCTCCACCAGACAATCTTCTCACAACTTTAATATTGTTTTTATCTACATATTCCAGATTTAATTCTTCATAAGTATTTTGATTTTTGCCAACTACTATAACTGGTTCATTCTGCCATAATATTAATATATCTTCCCCTAAATCTTTATATTTCACAAAATATTCCTCAAGGGCAAGGTTAAAATATGGATTATTTGAATTATTAACAACATTTATCATTATTTTTTCTCCTTTGCGCATATGTGTTTCTAAACAAAAAATCAACTTATACTTCGGGATATTTTTTACAACCTTCAGCTTAATATTTTTTTACTATAACTCAATTATACTATATATAGTTTATTAGTGAAAAGTTGAGTATTTAATATTTTATTTTAAAACTCACAGAAAAGAGCCATACTTTAAAAGAACCAGTTATGTTATTAGTTCTTTTAAAGTATGACTCTCTTTAAATTTCGCATTTTAAAAATTTTGCAAAGCACTTTTTAGAGGACATAGGACAGTGAAGGTAAGTTTTCTTCCTTATGTCAGAAAACTAATTTATTTTTTTAAGCTTGTTTTGCTAATGCAAAAAGCTTAAAATTTATATAAGTCAGCGATATTTCGCTTTAGCGAAATGAGCCATTAAAAATTTAATTAAAGATTTTTCGTAGTGCAGCGGAGAAAAATCCTCCTTCACTGTCCTCTGTCAATTGTCCTCTGTCCTCTCAAAAATATTGCGACGCAATTTTTTTATATTAACTTAATTTCATGTGCGAAAGTTGAGTACTTAATAAACTTTTTTAACTTTATCATCCATAACTATGAGCATAATGCTTTTGCCCCTTCCTGCTCTATTTTGAAGAACTACATCTTTTAAATTTATCTGCTCTTTGTTTCCCTTTTCAGAAATTAGGTTTAGCTTACGATCTTTATTATCATTACCATCTATGAGAAAACAATATGATACCTTATCATCTTCCTTCAAACTTATAGCTGTAACACCTGCAGCTAATTTTCCCATAGTATTTACGGTATTTGCTTTAAACTTTATTCCCATTCCTCTTTCAGTTATTAAAAATATTTCTATTTCTTCCTTGTCACTGTATTCTACATTTACAAGAGAATCTTTTTTATCCTTAAATTTATAAGCAATAGAACATCCAGCAGCCTGTTTAAATTCCATTAATGCCGTCTTTTTTACCATACCATATTGGGTAAAAAAGTATACATATCCACAATCAAAATTTTCCACAGAAATTATCTTTAGTATATTACCTACATCTATATTGTTTATAAGTACCTTAATATCTATACCACTATTATCTACGTTCTGAATCATAAAAGCAGGTATAGAAAAAACTTCTCCATCTAATGTAAATATCAATATGTAACTTGAAGAATTGGTAAACACACTTTTAGAAGATTTTCCTGAATTTAAAACTTTAATTATCCCAGCCTTATTTATGTTTATATAAAACTTTTTATATTCTGGTGCTGTTGAAAAATCCATCTTTAACGCAAAATCTTCTCCTTGTAATGTAACAAGTGGTGTAGTAACTATATTCCTATCTTCTAAATTAAGTTCTGGACTTCTTACCGTAAACTCAAGTCCGGATTTAGTTTCTACTTTTATAAATTCTACTTTTGCACTTCTATCAACAAGTTCTACCCCTATAAGTTTTTCCCCACTTTTTAATTTCAATGCCATAAGCTTTGTATAATTTGTAATAAATGACTCAATTCCTGTTCTTTTTATTCCACCAATGCTAGTAAAAAATACAAAATCCTTTTGCAAATTAAAATCTTTTATACTGTATACTGCAGTTATATGATTTTCTTCTAAATTAATTCCCTTTATTAAATTATCCAGCTTTTCGCCTTTTTCCTTCCACTTAAAATCAGGGATATCCATTCCTCTAATCCTGTACATATCACCGGAATCTGTAAAGAACATAAGGGTATCTCTTGTGCTGGAATTTATAAAGTACTGGTTGAAATCTCCTTCTCTATATTCTATATCTTCAACTTTTCCACTAGAGCGATTATAACTTTTTAAAGAGGTCCTCTTTATGTATCCCTCCTTTGACATAGTGATAACTATATCTTCATCAATTATAATTTCATCTACGTCTATTTTTGCCTTTTCATCTTCTTCAACAATAGCAGTTCTTCTATCGTCCCCATACTTTTCTCCAACTTCAATAAGTTCCTTTTTTATAACTTTAAGAATTTCCTTCTCACTTTCCAATATTTTAGTAAGTTTTTTTATAACTTTCAAAAGTTTTTCATGTTCTTTTTCAAAAGATTCTATTTCAAGTCCAGTGAGCCTGTACAGCATAAGCTCCAATATAGCCTCCGCCTGAGGGTATGTAAAATCAAACTGTTTCATAAGGTTTGAAGCAGCATCTTTTTTCGATTTAGAACTTCTAATAGTCTTTATAATTTCATCCATTATGCCTAGAGCTTTTATAAATCCCTCTACAATATGAAATCTCTTTTTTGCTTCTTCCAATTCCCTTTTAGTTCTCTTTGTTATTATTTCCTTTTGGTATTCCACATAATATTTCAATATGAGTTTTAACCCCATAGTTATTGGCTTTCCATCTCCTAATGCTACCATGTTAAAAGATATATTGCATTGGAGATCCGTTTTCTTCAGTAAATATTTTAAAATCTTTTGAGCCAATTTCATATCTGTAGATTTTTTAAATTCTATTACTGCTCTTATACCACTTCTATCAGATTCATCCCTTATGTCTGATATAGGCTCTAGTGCCCTCGCATACCTTTTGTCTGCAGTCATTTCAGAAATTACCTGAAGTAATTTTGCCTTACTCCTTCTATAAGGGAACTCTGTAATAACTATTCCAAGTCTTCCGCTGTCCAATTTTTCTATGGAAGTCTTGGCCCTTAGTGTAACTTTTCCTTCTCCTGTTTCATAGGCTGAAATCATAGATTTTTTACCTATAATTATTCCTCCTGTAGGTAAATCCGGTCCTTTTATGTAATTCATAAGTTCTTCTACAGTTATATCTCTATTATCAATATATGCTACAGTCGCATCTATTACTTCTCTTAAATTATGTGGAGGTATGTTAGTGGCAAGACCTACGGCTATTCCAAAAGCTCCATTTACAAGTAAGTTAGGATATCTTGCTGGAAGAACTTCCGGTTCCTTTTCAGATCCAGAATAATTATCCACCATATTTACTACACCTTTTTCTATATCTCTTATCATCTCCATAGCAATTGGTGTAAGTCTTGCTTCTGTATAACGCATGGCAGCTGCACTATCTCCATCCTGACTTCCCCAATTTCCATGACCATCTATAATTGGCATCCTAGTTGTAAAATCCTGGGCTAATATTACCATGGCGTCATATACGGAAGTATCTCCATGAGGATGGTATTTTCCAAGGATGTCTCCTACTATCCTTGCAGATTTATAGTACGGTTTGTCTGGAAACGCCTTTAACATATATGAACCATATATTATCCTTCTATGCACAGGTTTTAACCCATCTCTGACATCAGGAAGTGCCCTGTCCTTTGCCACTTCTACTGCATAAGGAAGATAATTGTCCGGCATAGCTTCTTCTATAGGAATTTTTATTATATTGTTATCTTTTGGAATTACTGTGTTCTTAACCAAATCCATTTCCTCCGATTCTTTCACTTTAGACTATAGGTTATCTAATAGAATTTCATTAACTTCGAATTGTGCATTATCTAAAATTGTGCATATTTATACATATATTTTTTCCTAGGTGCAACTACATCTCCCATTAAAAGTGATACCATCTTTTCAGCTTTAGCAGCATCATCTATAGTTATTTGCTGCAGTGTTCTCGTTTCAGGATTTAAAGTAGTTTCCCAAAGCTGGTCTGGATTCATTTCACCAAGTCCTTTGTATCTCTGTACAAGCACACCTTTTCCTATTTTCTTTTTTGCATCTGGCAGTGTCTCATCACTATAAGCATACTTAATTACCTCTTTGCCTTTATTCTGCTTATATACTTTATAAAGAGGCGGCAGTGCTATATAAAGGTGACCATTTGAAATAAGCTGTCTCATATATCTATATATATAAGTCATCCAAAGGGACCTTATATGATATCCATCTACATCTGCATCACTTAAAATTATAATTTTATCATACCTTAAATCACTTTCATTATAATTTTCAAGTATTCCGGTACCTATAGCAGTATTAAATATCTTAAGTTCTTCACTTCCAAGGACATTTTCAAGCTTCTGCTTTTCCGTATTCATAATTTTACCCTTAGAAGGCATTATAGTCTGGAATCTTCTATCCCTGGCCTGTTTTGCAGAGCCTCCGGCGGAATCACCTTCAACTACTATAAATTCACATTTTGAAGAATCCTTTAATGTGCATACGGCAACTTTTCCTGCAAGAGGAGCCGCACCTTTACCTATCTTTTTCTTTTCAGCATCATTTATCTTTTTTATCTTCTCTCTTCTTGCTGCAGCATGGAGAGCATTATTTATTATAGCAGATGCTATCTCTTTATTATCTTCTATCCACTCTGAAAGCTTTGTATAGGCAAGATCATTCATCATAGTATAGGCTTCCGTATTTCCAAGCTTTGTCTTGGTCTGACCTTCAAATATAGGATTAGTTATTTTTATCTTAACTATAGCTGTCATCCCTTCTCTTAAGTCGTCCCCTTCAAATTCTTTATCCTTTTCTTTCAGTAAATTTAATTTTTTAGCCCACTCTTTAAAAGCCCTTGTCATACCTGTTTTAAATCCACTTTCATGGGTTCCTGATTCTGTAGTAGGAATATTATTTACATAACTTGCTATATGATAGGTAGTAGAATCCGTAAACTGCATGCACACCTCTCCATACATACTTAAATCATTTATCTTTCTCTCTCCTTCAAATAATATTGGATTCTTATGAATAGGTGTTTTACTCTCATTTAAATAATCTATAAAATCTAGAAGTCCCCTTTCCGAATGGTACTCCCTTTCTATACTTTCTTCTCCAGTATTATCAATTAATTTTAAAGTTATACCTTTATTTTGAAAGGCCAACTCTTTTAACCTTTCATCTATTACATCAATTTTAAAATCAGTTGTAGAAAATACTTTGTTGTCAGGCATAAAGGTTACTTTTGTACCAGTATCACTTGTATCTCCTATTACTTTAATAGCTGTTACTGGTGTACCTGGCATATTTTTCTTTAGTAATTTATCATAGGCATATTCAAACCTCTGCTTATATATATGTCCATTTTGCTTGACTTCTACTTCCATCCAGGTAGACAGAGCATTCACTACTGCTGCCCCTACACCATGAAGACCTCCTGAAGTCTTGTACACTGAATTATTGAATTTTCCCCCTGTATGAAGTTCGGTAAACACCATTTCCACTCCATTTTTTTTCTTTACAGGATGGATTCCAGTAGGTATTCCTCTTCCGTTATCCTGCACTGACACGCTGCCATCCTTGTTTAAGGTAACATATGCCCTATCTCCAAATCCATTGGAAATTTCATCTATAGCATTGTCCAAAAGCTCCCATATGCAATGATGGAGACCTTTACTGCCAGTTGAACCTATGTACATTCCCGGTCTAACACGTACTGGTTCAAGTTTCTCCAATGAAGTTAAGGAGTTTACATCATAGACATTTCTTTCTTTGCCCTCCATAAAATTTCCCCTTTCAAATATTTATATTAATAATTAATAATTCTACATTTCCATCATATTTACGAAAAAAAACCTTCTCGAAAAAGAAGGTATTTAACTTCAAAATTATTATATAAGTAATATTTAAATTATGCAAATTTATTTTTAAAAAATATCATATAAATTTCATTCTATTGGAATCTGAAGAATGACTTGCCCTCCTCCTGTAATAGGTGAATTTCCTATATACATCTCTCCTTTATGTTGTTTTAGTATAGAATAGGCAATAAATAATCCCATGCCATAATGTGTTTTAGACGTTCTGCTGTTATCACCCATATAAAATTGTGCTGCAGCAAATTTAATGTCTCTATTTGAAAAACCTTTACCACTATCAGTAACGGTAAAGCATATGTTATCCTGAAAACCTGCCACTTTAAAATAGATTTTACTATTATCTGGTGAGTAATCCACGCCATTAGAAACAACATTCATAATTGCCCTGTATAGTAAACTTTGATCAATTATAATTTCTTGTGGCAAACACTCTTCCTCAAATTCAACCTGTAACTTTTTTGTACATGCGAGTGCATTTAATTGATTATGAATATTTTCTACAAACTTCCCTGTATTCACTTTACTTGGCTGTATGCAAAAGCCTTCTTCTGCTCTAGATAATTCAATAAGTGTTTTTATATATTTCTCAATTTGATTAGAATTTTTATGAATAAATGCTGTATATTCCTTCTGTTCTTCATTTAAAGGTGAATCTATTAATAATTCTGAATTGCCCTTAATAACCGCTAGTGGTGTTTTTATATCATGGGCAAGAGCTGAAATTTGCTTTCTTTTATCCTGTTCAATATGCCACTGCCTTTTTAAGGATTTTTTTAATTCTTCTTTCATATCTGATAGTGACAATAAAACGCTGTCAAATTCTTTTATCCCTGAATGAGTTATCTCAAAGTCCAAATCCTGTTCCTTGATTTTTTCTGATACTTCAAGTAAAGGATTTAACTGTTTTTTTAGCTTTCGTGCATAAATTGTTGAAATTATAAAAATAAGAGTAATAGATAAAAAAATAAGCATTAAAACTTCCATTCCTTGAGGATTAGGTAAATTATCATTTAAAAAGTCAGAACTATATCTCATTATAATATAATACTGAAGTATGCATAAACCATCTTTTCTTTGTATAATATAATACTGTTTCGTTGCCCAATGGTTATTATATCCCTCTCCCCTTGCATACCTTTTTGCTTCATCTAAATCTTTAGAATTTAAATCTGTTTTAACTACTTTATAGCTTTTATCAAAAACAACAAATTTACATCCTTTAGGAATAATACTTTTTGTAACATTTTGTGCTGATTGAATTTGAGATTTTGAAGCTGCAGCTAAACCTTCACTGTAATTTGCAGGCAAAAATATGTTAAACTTTATAAGTAAAAGAAATATCTCAAAATCTAATGCAAAAAAAACAATAAATGATATAATCAACGTTAATAAATATCTAAAAAAAATTCTTCTAATAGTAGGTACTTTTTTAGTTATTCCCATTTATAGCCAATCCCCCAAACCGTTTTAATTGGATATAAATCAGAAACAGCAAGCTTTGCTCTTATGTTTTTTATGTGTTCTGCAATGCCTGAACTGTCACTTTCCCTTTCATATCCGTATACAGCTTCATAAATTTGCTCTTTTGTAAATACCTGTCCCTTGCTGCGTACAAGAAATTCACAAATAGCATATTCACTTTTTGTCATAGGCACTTTTTTATCTTCTACAATAATTTCTTTACTTGCCAAATTGAATTTCATACCAGAGATAGAAATCATATTGTGTTTTTCTCTTTTCTCTCTCCTCAAGTGGGCATTTACCCTAGCACGAAGTTCTCCTGTACTAAAAGGTTTTTTTATATAATCATCACCACCTATTCCAAGTCCAAACATTACGTCATCTTCCATAGTTTTAGCAGTTAAAAACAAAATTGGACAGTCTACTATATCACGAATTTTCTCACATAATTCAAAACCATCTATATCCGGCATCATAACATCCAATAAAATAAGATCATATTTTGCATACTCATTAAGCAGAATTTTTTTTGGATTATTGACAATTGTAACAACATGTCCATCTTTCGCAAGAACATTTTTTACAAGTACTAAAATGTCCTCTTCATCATCTATTACAAGAATTTTGGCCATACAGCTATCCCCCTTAAATTAGTTAAGAAATCAACTTTCTAACATGCAAAATTTTGACTTACTATAAAAACTTTGCGAAGCACTTTTTAGAGGACAATTGACAGAAGACATAGGACAGTGAAGGTAAGTTTTCTTCCTTATGTCAGAAAACTAATTTATTTTTTAGGTTTGTTTTGCTAATGCAAAACATCGCTTAAGCAAACATCTAAAATTTATGGCTTTTATATAATTATTTACTTAGAGAGCACTCCTGAGAAACAAAAGAACATGAATTTCTTTTAAATTAAAGATTTTTCGTAGTGCAGCGGAGAAAAATCCTCCTTCACTGTCCTCTATCAATTGTCCTCTGTCCTCTCAAAAATATTATTCATCACATTTACGTCCTTCCCAAAACTCAAACCATAAAAGTTGCAGCATCAACATTGCCAAAGTATATGCACCTGTAATGTACGATGCTTTTCGAATACTATATAAAAGATAAGGAATTTCTTTATGCATAGCTGCAGACATAAAATTCAAAACAGCAAAATCACAAAACCTTACACCCCATGCCCAGGGAAGATACATCCAGCATCTATCTCCCAGTCCTGTAATCATTAGCGCAGCAATGAGCATACCTGCAATTCCTAGAAAAATAGATGCTCCCCTGCCAAACTTTAAACTGACAAAAAAACTTAATATATAAATAAATATATTACTAAAAGTAAGCCATCCAAACACCTGAAAATATAATAAATAAGGAACATTGGATACATGTAAAAACAATTTTAATCCCAAAAGTACTATACCAAGAGCTAAAAATAAAGAAAACATTCCCATAAAAATCAAGGTAATCAGCTTACTTAAACACGAAATACTTCTCGATTTTGTGCTGCCGAGCAGCACTTGAAATTGACCTGCTTGTTCTTCCTGTGAAACAACCATACT
This sequence comes from Clostridium ljungdahlii, assembly GCF_001636845.1. Classification (GTDB taxonomy): domain Bacteria; phylum Bacillota; class Clostridia; order Clostridiales; family Clostridiaceae; genus Clostridium_B; species Clostridium_B ljungdahlii_A. The sequence goes on along the minus strand of NZ_LITT01000062.1, from coordinate 8,168 downwards.
GCAAATTATTCCAATTAAAAGTGGAAATACCATGCCAAGTAATTCAAAATAAAGTACGTGCTTTTCAATAGTCTCTACCTTGTTAAATAAATTGTAACAGAACAGAAAAAAGAATGCACCTATTATTGGAATTACAATGTGAATCCAAAATATTTGAGTATGTTTTAACTTTTGAAAGTCAGCCCGTAAAGCTCTAAATAATGACAACATTTTATACCACCTCCTGATTTTTAAACCAACTTGATGTAACAGTAAGTAGTACAGCAAATAGTAGAATAGATAATACAATTCCTACAGGAATAACACCTGGTCTAAGCATTATTGTATCTTTTCCTACTGGCAGCTGTCCATTTGGAAGTATACCAAGCATAGGGCACATAAGACGACTCGTCCAACTGTAAGGACACAGCCACCAGATGGATTTCACAGCCATTGCTCCATTAAGGTCTATACCTACTGCAGTATTCAAAATAATCGGTACAAAAAATCCAAATTTCTTAGCTAAAAATAGACAAAGTGGAATTTGCCATAGTGACGTTATCACAATAACAATAGCTGCTGTAATTGCATTTATACCTGGAATAGTAACTATAGAATTTAAAGCAAACCTCGAAATAATTCTTGGTAAAGCATATTTTCCTAATATACCAACTCCTAATGCCAAAAGAATGCAAGAAAATAAAACATAAGCAGCTATAAGAATAACTTTTGAAACCCAAACTTTTTTTAAGTCAATAGGCATAGAGAAAACAGCTCTGTATTTAATTTTTTTCTCTTCTTTTTGATTTACAAGTGCACAGATAACTGCAACACTCCCCGGCAGCATAAGCATATACCACCAATTAAATGCGTTTAACTGAAAATAAACTCCTGAAAGAAAAAAAGCAAAAAATAGCGCAAAAACTGGAAAAATCAAAACAAGTTTTTTAGTCATAGTCCTTTTTAACTTTAAATTCTCTGCCTTCAAATATGAACTCATTTTAATTACCTCATTTCCCTTTTAGATTTTTTAACTACTTCCATGAAGAGTGATTCTAGATCCTCACCCGGATTGATTTTTGCTTCATACCCTAAAATTCCATTACTAATAATTCCAATGTGATCTGCAATAAGCTCTACCTCAGACAATATGTGACTAGACAAAATAACTGTTATGCCCTGATCTGGAAAAGAACGAATAAGATTTCTCAAATCTTGAATACCAATAGGATCTAGTCCATTAGTAGGTTCATCTAAAATTAAAAGTTTAGGGTGATTAAGCAGCGCAATTGCAATTCCAAGTCTCTGCTTCATACCCATGGAAAATTGGCCTGCACGCTTTTTCCCTGTGTCTGTTAAATCAACAGTTTGGAGTACCTCATCAATACGGTATTCCTTAAGTCCAAGTAGTGTAGTTCTGACCTTTAGATTTTCCCTTGCAGTTAAATTTTCATATAGTGGAGGAGCTTCAATTAGTGCTCCAATATCCTTTAAATCTTTTCTGCTCCAGGGATGTCCTTCAAAAATAATTTCACCTGAAGTTTTCTTAAGTATCCCTGTAATCATTTTTAATGCAGTAGACTTTCCAGCACCATTAGGGCCAAGCAATCCATAAACGGAATTTTCTTTTATTGCAAGTGAAATATTATTTGCCGCTAGCTGTCCTTTAAAATTTTTACATAAATTTTTTGTTTGTAAAATATATCTTTCCATCTTTATAAATCCTCCCTTATCAATTCATGTTAATTGTAAATACTAATTTTAAGGATTTTATAAGGATTTAAAAAAAATGATCTCAGTGACTTTTTATCACTGAGATCATTTTTTGCAAACTTTAATATAGTTAATAACCTTTTTTCTTAAAGAATATTACCTCACATATTGTAATAAGTGCCATTACAAATAAAACTATAAAATAAGCATACCTGTAATGTAATTCAGGCATGTATTCAAAATTCATTCCATACACCCCAGTTATTATTGTAAGAGGCATCATAATTGTAGTAATAATGGTTAAAAGTTTCATTACCTTGTTCATAGAATTTGAAAGCTGTGATGAATACAATTCCAAACAGGATGTTATCATTTCTTGTTCTGATTCTATTAAATCATATATTCTCAAAATATGGTCATATATATCTGAATAGTATATTCTATTAGTTTCAGATATTATATCATCATGTCTCAATAATGTACTTAACAATTCCCTAATTGGAGATACTGTACGCCTTAACTTCATAATGTTTTTTTTCAATTTCATTATTTCAGTTGCTGTTTGCTGAACAGGGCTCAGCATTGCTTTTTCCTCCAAAATATCTATATGATTTTCCAACTTATCCGTCAATATAAAATACTGATCCACAATTTCATCTAAAATATCATATAGTATAAAATCAGTGCCTTTAATGCATACATTTGATTTTTTCTTCAATTCAGTAAATATTTTTTTGATTATTTTATTTTCATTATAATGAATCGTTATTATAAAGTCTTTATTTATAAATATATGTATATTTTTATAAGGAAAAAATCCTTTTATTAAGTCTCCACTTGATGTAATGGTTATAAAATGATATTCATTATAATCATTAATTTTAGATCTTTTAATTTTTTGCATACAGTTTTGAATTGTAATAGGATGAAAATGAAAATGTTTTTTTAATATTGAAAACTCATGTTCTTGTGGCGTATTTATGTCAATCCAATAAGGTTCTTTAGTATTTTCAGCTTCAAATATAGCTTTTTCTAGACTTTCAAATTCTTTTAATGTATTTTTAATTAATGTAACCAATATTACAATCCCCCTGTGTATAAACAATTTTTATCTATGTTCTATTATTTTTCCTTTGTACATATCTTTTAAATCTATTTTTATATTAAATGCCTTTTCATATTGTTTTAATAATTTCTGCTCTTTATTTGTGATTATGCATATAGAAGTACCTTCCTTGCCAGCTCTTGCTGTTCTCCCTGATCTATGTAAATAATTGTCGACATCTTCTGGTATATCATAACTGAAAACATAATCTACATCCTCTATATCAAGTCCTCTTGCTGCTATATCTGAAGCTACTAATAAATTAATTTTACCTAATTTAAAACTTTCCAAAGCTCTTTTACGCTCTTTCTTGTCTTCAGCTCCATATATAGCTTCTGCTCTTAATTTATGATATTTTAATTTTTCTGTAAGTATTTCTATTTCATCTGGCTTATTTACAAATACAATGGCCCTCTTTGGATTTAATATATGCACAAGTTTTCTTAGAATTAATATTTTATCTCTTCTTTCACACATAAAACACATATGCTTTATGTTTTCATTCATAGAAGTTGTTTGTTCTGCCTTTATAAATTTGTAATCTTTCATTAAGTCTCTTGCTATATCTAAAGTTCTATCATCTATTGTAGCTGAAAAAAACATTAATTGTCTCTCCCTCAATGTAGTTTTTATTATAGCTTTAACATCGTTTATATTATTCTTATCCAAAAGTTTATCTGCTTCATCTACTACAATGGTCCTAATAGTATGCGATTTCAATTTTTTCATTTTAATAAGTTGAAGTATTCTTCCTGTAGAACCCACTACTATATGCGGCTTTTCACTTTTTAAAATTTCCACCTGTCTTTTTATATTTACATTTCCTATTATAGCTGCAGACCTAACTGGAATATCTGAATTGTCAGCTAAGTTTTTTATTACATTATGTATTTGAATTGCAAGTTCATGTGTAGGTGCAAGTATATATGCCTGAACATCCTTACTTTCAAAATCAATTTTTTGAAATATGGGAACAATATAAGCTAAAGTTTTTCCGCTGCCTGTTTCTGATTCTCCTACTATATCTTTACCTAAAAGAGCTTCTGGAATGGCTTTATATTGTATTTCTGCAGCATATTCAATTCCTTCCCTTTTTAATCCTTCTGTTATTCCTTCATTTATACCTAATTCATTAAACAAAACTTTTGTCATATGTTTTTCTCCTTAATTTTTAATACATCTATTCTTCTATTATATCAATATAGAATAATTTTCAATCAAATAAGAATTATTTTATATTTTATATTGACAAGGAAACCGAAAAGGTTTATATTATTGTTATTGGATAACAATTATTCTTTAGTTAGTTGTACTTGTAAATAAATAGTATTAATTAATATTATTAAACTATTGCAGTTTTTGATTCTTAGTATAAGTATTCTTATTGTCTTTAGCACTTAGAATACGTTATCCTTTAGGGGAAGAACTTATCCAGGGACATATCAGCCGTTAGCTCCGAGAATGTCAGTGTTACGGATGGTAGCCATGGGATGAATTTAGTTTTAATCAGTAATTTTAATAATTTAATAGTACACTTAAATAGTATAGTTTGGAGGTTTTATTATGTCAAATAACAAAATTTGTAAGTCAGCAGATAAGGTACTTGAAAAGTTTATAGGTTCTCTAGATGGTGTAGAAACTTCTCATCATAGGGTAGAAAGCCAAAGTATTAAATGTGGTTTTGGTCAGCTAGGAGTCTGCTGCAGACTCTGTGCAAACGGTCCCTGTAGGATAACACCTAAAGCTCCAAGAGGAGTATGTGGTGCTAGTGCTGATACCATAGTTGCAAGAAACTTTCTTAGAGCTGTCGCTGCCGGCAGTGGATGTTATATCCATATAGTTGAAAATACAGCTAGAAACGTAAAATCTGTAGGTGAAACTGGCGGAGAAATAAAAGGAATGAATGCTCTCAACAGCCTGGCAGAAAAACTCGGTATAACAGAATCTGACCCACATAAAAAAGCTGTACTAGTAGCTGATGCCGTGTTAAAGGACTTATACAAACCAAAATTCGAAAAAATGGAAGTTATAAGTAAATTGGCTTATGCACCTAGACTAGAGAATTGGAACAAACTAAATATAATGCCTGGCGGTGCAAAATCAGAAGTTTTTGATGGTATAGTAAAAACTTCTACAAATCTAAACAGTGACCCTATAGATATGCTTCTAAACTGTTTAAAACTTGGAATATCAACTGGAATTTATGGACTTACCCTTACAAATTTATTAAATGACATAATTTTAGGTGAACCTGCTATAAGACCTGCAAAAGTTGGTTTTAAAGTTGTAGATACGGATTATATAAATTTGATGATAACAGGCCACCAGCACTCCATGATTGCCCACCTTCAAGAAGAACTTGTAAAACCTGAAGCTGTAAAAAAAGCCCAAGCAGTTGGTGCTAAAGGATTCAAACTAGTTGGATGTACCTGTGTAGGACAGGATTTACAGTTAAGAGGAAAATACTACACTGATGTTTTCTCCGGTCATGCAGGAAATAACTTTACAAGTGAAGCCTTAATAGCAACTGGAGGCATAGATGCAATAGTATCTGAATTCAACTGTACTCTTCCTGGCATCGAACCAATAGCTGATAAGTTCATGGTTAAAATGATATGCACAGATGATGTTTGTAAAAAATCAAATGCAGAATACGTAGAATATTCCTTTAAAGATAGAGAAAAAATAAGCAGCCATATTATAGATACAGCTATTGAAAGTTACAAGGGAAGAAGATCTAAAATTAAAATGAATATTCCTAAAAACCATGGCTTTGATGACGTCATAACCGGTGTAAGTGAAGGTTCCTTAAAATCATTTTTAGGAGGCAGCTGGAAACCTCTTGTAGACTTAATTGCTGCTGGGAAAATCAAAGGTGTTGCTGGAATAGTAGGTTGCTCAAACTTAACTGCCAAAGGTCACGATGTATTTACAGTAGAGCTTACAAAAGAACTTATAAAGAGAAATATAATTGTACTTTCTGCAGGTTGTTCAAGTGGTGGCCTTGAAAATGTAGGACTTATGTCTCCAGGAGCTGCTGAACTTGCAGGAGATAGCTTAAAAGAAGTATGCAAGAGTCTAGGAATACCACCTGTACTAAATTTTGGTCCATGTCTTGCTATTGGAAGATTAGAAATTGTAGCAAAAGAACTAGCAGAATACCTAAAAATAGATATTCCACAGCTTCCACTTGTACTTTCTGCACCTCAATGGCTTGAAGAGCAAGCATTGGCAGATGGAAGTTTTGGTCTTGCCCTTGGATTACCACTTCACCTTGCTATATCTCCTTTTATTGGTGGAAGCAAAGTGGTAACAAAAGTTTTATGTGAAGATATGGAAAATCTAACAGGCGGTAAGCTTATAATAGAAGAAGACGTAATAAAAGCTGCAGATAAATTAGAAGAAACTATACTTGCAAGAAGAAAAAGTTTAGGTCTTAATTAAAATTTAGAAGGTGGTCTTTATGAAAAGAATAATGATAAATAAGGATTTATGTACCGGATGCTTAAATTGTACTTTAGCTTGTATGGCAGAACACAATGAAAATGGAAAATCTTTTTCTGATCTAGATCTCAGCAATAATTTTCTTGAAAGTAGAAATCACATATCTAAAGATGAGAATGGAAACAAGCTTCCTATATTTTGTCGTCACTGTGACGAACCTGAGTGTGTAATGACCTGTATGAGCGGTGCCATGACTAAAGACCCTGAAAGCGGCATAGTATCCTATGATGAGCATAAATGTGCCAGCTGCTTTATGTGTGTCATGTCCTGTCCTTACGGAGTATTAAAACCAGATACTCAGACCAAAAGCAAAGTAGTTAAATGTGACCTATGTAGTGATAGAGATACACCTAGATGCGTTGAAAATTGTCCAACAGGAGCAATTTATATTGAAAAGGAGGCAGATCTCCTATGAGTGGTTTAACAATAAAAATATTTTTTCATACAAAATATGTAATAATAGGAGCCAGCGCTGCTGGAATAAATGCTGCTAAAACTTTAAGAAAATTAGATAAATCCTCCAAAATAACTATTATTTCAAAGGATGATGCAGTTTATTCAAGATGTATGCTCCACAAGGTACTTGAGGGAAGTAGAAATTTAGAGACTATAAATTTTGTAGATTCTGATTTCTTTGAAAAAAATAATATAGAATGGATAAAAGATGCAGATGTAAGCACTATAGATATTGACAAGAAAAAAGTCTTACTTCAAGACAACAGCAGCTTCAAATTTGACAAACTCCTTATAGCTTCTGGTGCTTCCTCCTTTATTCCCCCAGTTAAAAATTTAAGAGAAGCTAAAGGAGTGTACTCCCTTAGAAATTTTGAAGATGTAACTGCTATACAAGACAAACTTAAAAGCACAAAACGAGTAGTAATACTTGGTGCAGGTCTTGTAGGAATTGATGCTCTTTTAGGTCTTATGGTGAAAAATATAAAGATTTCAGTTGTAGAAATGGGAGATAGGATTCTCCCCCTTCAACTTGACAAAACTGCATCCACTATGTATGAAAAATTGTTAAAAGAAAAAGGTATAGATGTCTTTACTTCAGTTAAATTGGAAGAAGTAGTTTTAAATAAAGATGGCTTTGTAAGTAAAGCAGTATTATCAAATTCGACTACTATAGATTGCGATATGATAATAGTTGCTGCTGGAGTTAGACCAAATGTCAGCTTTATAAAAGACAGCAGGATAAAAGTTGAAAAAGGCATTGTCATAGATAAACATTGTAAAACCACTGTAGATAATATATATGCTGCCGGAGATGTTACTTTTACTGCTCCTATATGGCCTATAGCTGTAAAACAGGGAATGACTGCTGCTTACAACATGGTAGGTATAAATAGAGAGTTAAATGACACTTTTGGCATGAAGAACTCAATGAATTTATTTAACCTTCCATGCGTATCCCTTGGCAATGTAAATATAGCAGATGAAAGTTATGCTGTAGATACATTAGAAGGAGATGGAGTTTATCAAAAAATAGTTCACAAAGATGGAGTAATCTACGGTGCACTTCTAGTTGGAGATATATCTTACTGCGGCGTACTGGGATATCTCATAAAAAATAAAGTAAATATAAGCAATATCCATAAAAATATTTTTGACATAGATTATTCTGATTTTTACAATGTTGAAGAAGATGGACAATATAGTTATCAATTGAGGTAAATTACTCTGTAGAGTTTCTAATCAAAAAATAGGCTATGTTTTAATATAGTGTTGAAATATAGCCTAAGTCAAGTACCACCAGCTAAGCTGGTGGCTTGATTAAGCCCTATAAGGGCATGGTACTGGCAAGCGCTACTCGCGCCCTGAATAGACCGCCAATCGCAAAACATTTCCAGCAACCACCCTTGGTGGC
>NZ_LITT01000057.1 GCF_001636845.1 Clostridium ljungdahlii | reverse complement strand
AGTCAAGTACCACCAGCTAAGCTGGTGGCTTGATTAAGCCCTATAAGGGCATGGTACTGGCAAGCGCTACTCGCGCCCTGAATAGACCGCCAATCGCAAAACATTTCCAGCAACCACCCTTGGTGGCTGTTTATTTTCTTCTTTTTACTTGCTCACCTGTAAACGGATCTATATATTCCTTTATACTTATTTGTTCTGCAATTTGGTCTTCTTGTAATTGATTTTGTATATACTTTGTTATTGCTGTTTTATTTCTTCCAACTGTATCTACATAATAACCTCTACACCAAAAATGACGATTTCCATATTTATATTTTAAATTTGCAAATCTATCAAATATCATTAAGCTACTTTTTCCTTTAAGTATTCCCATAAACTTTGATACACTCATTTTGGGTGGTATTGTTACAAGCATATGTATATGATCTATACATGCATTTGCTTCTATTATCTCTACATTATTTCTTATACATATCTCTCTTAATATTTTTCCTATTTGTACTTTATATTTGCCATATATTATTTGCCTTCTATATTTTGGTGCAAACACTATATGATATTGACACCTCCATTTTGTATGTGATAAGCTTGCTATGTCGTTTCCCATAACGACACCTCCCTATGATATTTTAATTTTTGCGATTGTCAGTCGTTCAAATTATATCATAGGGGGTTTTTATTGTTCAGAGCTTAAGCCCTTTTATCCACCGGCATTACCGGTGGTTTTCTTGACAA
>NZ_LITT01000056.1 GCF_001636845.1 Clostridium ljungdahlii | reverse complement strand
GTTTCTGTGCCTTCATAATCTATAGATTTTAGTGCATTGTATACTAAGAATCTAGCTGTATCCTTTTCATTTAGGGATACTGAATCCTCTAAATCAAACATTAGAGAATCTGCTCCATATATATGTGCATCCTTAACCATTCCTGGATTGTTTCCCGGTACATACATCATTGTTCTTCTTAACTTGTACATTACTTTTCCACCTCCCAGTTGAATTTTGCTTCTTCTGCTGCCCTCATAACTGCAGCTTGTACCCTTGCTTTTATAACACAATCTAAAGCTCCTTTGTCATTGGCGCCTACAATGGCACTTTTTACATCTAGTTCCTCTAAAGTATCCATTATAACTTTTTTTATCTGGTCTCCAAATTGTTTTTCCACGGAACTTTTTAATTTTATAGCCACCTCATTCTCTGGATTAGGCTGTACTGATATAGTAATATCGCTGGACTCAAATGTTCCTGCTATAGCAGCTTTTTTTATTTCCATAAGTGAACCTCCTATATTAAATCTCTTTTATTTTGAATTTTATTAATTATTGGTATTGCCTCTTTTGAACACAAAAATCTGTAGGTAGTGTCCGGTACTAAATCCTTTACCTGTGAAAGCTTCTTCTCTTTTATCAGATTTCTTACCTTTGAGGCACTAATAACTTCTTCATTTATACTAAACCTTGGAATTTCCATAATTTCTACACCACAATGGGGAAGCATTTCTTTCATCACATTATTATAGGTTCTAGTAACATCACAAAAA
>NZ_LITT01000055.1 GCF_001636845.1 Clostridium ljungdahlii | reverse complement strand
GGCCGAAGGTGGGGTTAGTAATTGGGGTGAAGTCGTAACAAGGTAGCCGTAGGAGAACCTGCGGCTGGATCACCTCCTTTCTAGGGAGTCGAAAGATAGAGTATAATCTATCTTATAAATTGATGGTTTAAGTAAGTTGAAACTTAAAAATTGATAGTAACGAGTATATCAAGGAAAAACATGAGCGAGGAACAGAGTTTACTTATGTAAATGAGTACCACAGCGAATGATTTTGACGAAGATATACGAAGTTAATAGCAATTTTTCACTCTGTTTAATTTTGAAGGATCATAGATTCTTCTTTCAGTTTACAGCCAATTAGGAATGTAAATTGAAAAATTGTCCTTTGAAAATTGCACAGTAAATAAGAAATGAAGTAAAGCTAAGGTTATAATATAACCTTTGTAGTAGATGTATATCATTTTAAAGATTTAAGATGATATATGAAACTAAGAAAATTGGCAGTAACGAGTACAGCAAGGAAAAGACCGAATGAGGAGTGGAGTTTACTTATGTAAATGAGCACCGGAATGAGGTATTTGACGAAGCTGGACGAAGTTAATGACGATTTTCGATAATGAAAGGTCAAGCTACAAAGGGCGCATGGAGGATGCCTTGGCACCAGGAGCCTAAGAAGGACGCGATAAGCTGCGAAAAGCTCTGGGTAGGCGCAAATAGCCAGAGAACCAGAGATATCCGAATGGGGAAACCCACCTAGATAACGCTAGGTACTGCAAACTGAATACATAGGTTTGTAGAGGCAAACCCGGGGAACTGAAACATCTAAGTACCCGGAGGAAGAGAAAGAAACATCGATTTCCTAAGTAGCGGCGAGCGAACGGGAAAGAGCCCAAACCAGGAACTTGTTCCTGGGGTTGCGGATAGGTCATAAATACTGTGAAGTGTTAATTGAAGAGAGCTGGAAGGCTCC
>NZ_LITT01000054.1 GCF_001636845.1 Clostridium ljungdahlii | reverse complement strand
GATGAAAACTATAAGCCAGTAGCAGGTGCTTATAAATATGCAGATGTAGTTCGAGATGGTATGGTTGTTGATTATATTGGTGCAATCAATATTGTTAGAGAGATGAAGCATGAAATTGAGGAAAAGTTAGGTACAGAGTTGATTTATGGAGCTGCAGCTATTCCACCTGGAACAGATGAGTTGGATTCAGGGGCAGTTAAAAATGTAGTTCAGGCAGCTGGTTTTGAACTTACAAGTGTGCTTGATGAACCAACGGCTGCTAATAAAGTTCTTAGAATTAAGAATGGTGCAGTTGTAGATATCGGTGGTGGAACGACTGGAATTTCAATTTTAAAAGATGGAAAAGTTGTTTATATTGCAGATGAACCAACAGGAGGTACTCAATTTTCCTTAGTTGTTTCTGGTGCATATAAAATGCCTTTTGCAGAAGCAGAATTGTATAAACGTAATCCAGAAAATCATAAGGACCTTTTACCTGTACTAAAGCCAGTAGTTGAAAAAATTGCATCTATTATTAACCAGCATATTAGAGGGTACGATGTCCAGGAAATATCTCTGGTAGGAGGAACTTGCTGTCTAACGGGTATTGAGACGATTATAGAGAAAAAGACAGGAATTTTTACTCATAAGCCAGAAAATCCGATGTTTGTGACCCCTTTGGGCATAGCACTTAGCTGTACGCAGGAAAGTATATAATTGGAGATGATTCTTTTGGCGATACGTCATCTGTTGAATCAGCAATTCAGGAGATTAAGCGCAATGTTAAAAAGGAGAAAGATATATGTTAATAGCAAGATTAATTGACAATGTATGGGCAACAAGAAAAGCAGAATCACTTAATGGATTGAAGTTTATGTTAGCGGAAGTAATTGGAGGAACTGGTGCTGGTCAGCATTTAGTTGTTGCAGATATAATCAGTGCCGGTATTGGAGATAGAGTTATTGTTTCAACCGGGTCATCAGCTCGAAAAATGTTAGATGAATGTGAGGATATCCCGGTTGATGCAGTTGTTGTTGGAATTATTGATGAAGACTGTAATGTAGAATAAACTCAGGAGGTACGGTAATGAGTATTCTTGATATGGTGCGAGAAGCTGGTGTTATTGGTGCCGGTGGGGCAGGATTTCCTACCCACGCAAAGCTAGCATCAAAGGCAGAATATATACTTCTTAATGGAGCTGAATGTGAGCCACTGCTTCGTGTGGATCAGCAGCTGATGAGGATGTTTCCAGATGAGATAATTAAAGGATTTGAAGCAGCAGGAAAGTTAGTAGGTGCAAATAAAGCACTTAT
>NZ_LITT01000053.1 GCF_001636845.1 Clostridium ljungdahlii | reverse complement strand
GCTCTTCCGATCTAAGATAGAGTATAATCTATCTTATAAATTGATGGTTTAAGTAAGTTGAAACTTAAAAATTGATAGTAACGTGTATATCAAGGAAAAACATGAGCGAGGAACAGAGTTTACTTATGTAAATGAGTACCGCAGCGAATGATTTTGACGAAGATATACGAAGTTAATAGCAATTTTTCACTCTGTTTAATTTTGAAGGATCATAGATTCTTCAAAGTATCACTTTTGAATTTAAGTGGTATGATGATGATAAAAATTGATAGTAACGAGCAAGACAAGGAAAAACTTGAATGAAGAGCGGAGTTTACTTATGTAAATGAGCACTGGAATGAAAGTTTTGACGCAGTATTGCGAAGTTAATAGCAATTTTTTAAAAATAGAATAAAAATATTTTGGGGGTATAGCTCAGCTGGGAGAGCATCTGCCTTGCACGCAGAGGGTCAAGAGTTCGAATCTCTTTATCTCCACCATTTAGGGCTTATAGCTCAGCTGGTTAGAGCGCACGCCTGATAAGCGTGAGGTCGATGGTTCGAGTCCATTTAAGCCCACCAAAGGTTTTCATTAGAAAGCCATTTTCAATTTATAATGTAAATTGAAAAATTGTCCTTTGAAAATTGCACAGTAAATAAAGAAATTAAAAAATTGGTAGTAACGAGTATATCGAGGAAAAACATGAGCGAGGAACAGAGTTTACTTATGTAAATGAGTACTGCAGTGAATGATTTTGACGAAGATATACGAAGTTAATAGCAGTTTTTGCAAGTAAAGCTAAGGTTATAATATAACCTTTGTAGATGAAACTAAGAAAATTGGCAGTAACGAGTACAGCAAGGAAAAGACCGAATGAGGAGCGGAGTTTACTTATGTAAATGAGTACCGGAATGAGGTATTTGACGAAGCTGGACGAAGTTAATGACGATTTTCGATAATGAAAGGTCAAGCTACAAAGGGCGCATGGAGGATGCCTTGGCACCAGGAGCCTAAGAAGGACGTGATAAGCTGCGAAAAGCTCTGGGTAGGCGCAAATAGCCAGAGAACCAGAGATATCCGAATGGGGAAACCCACCTAGATAACGCTAGGTACTGCAAACTGAATACATAGGTTTGTAGAGGCAAACCCGGGGAACTGAAACATCTAAGTACCCGGAGGAAGAGAAAGAAACATCGATTTCCTAAGTAGCGGCGAGCGAACGGGAAAGAGCCCAAACCAGGAACTTGTTCCTGGGGTTGCGGATAGGTCATAAATACTGTGAAGTGTTAATTGAAGAGAGCTGGAAGGCTCCGCCGGAGAAGGTAAAAGCCCTGTAAATGAAA
>NZ_LITT01000052.1 GCF_001636845.1 Clostridium ljungdahlii | reverse complement strand
TCCAGTTGAACCAGTAGCTCCAGTGACTCCGGTAGGACCATTAGCTCCGGTTGCTCCAGTAGAGCCTGTAGGTCCAGTTGCACCAGTTGTTCCAGTAGCTCCTGTGTCTCCTGTAGGTCCGGTTACTCCAGTTGGTCCGGTTACTCCGGTTGAGCCTGTTGCTCCAGTTTCACCTGTAACTCCAGTAGGACCAGTGACTCCAGTAGGGCCGGTTTCACCTGTAACTCCTGTAGAGCCAGTAACTCCTGTAGGTCCGGTATCGCCAGTAGCTCCAGTAGAACCGGTTACTCCAGTTGGTCCTGTAGGACCAGTAGCTCCGGTATCGCCAGTAGGACCAGTAACACCTGTAATTCCGGTAGGACCAGTAGCTCCAGTAGAGCCTGTTACCCCAGTAGGACCTGTTACTCCAGTTGGTCCTGTAGAACCAGTTGTTCCGGTAGGACCGGTATCGCCAGTAGGTCCTGTAACACCAGTAGAACCTGTTGAACCTGTAACTCCAGTTGAACCAGTAGCTCCAGTGACTCCGGTAGGACCATTAGCTCCGGTTGCTCCAGTAGAGCCTGTAGGTCCAGTTGCACCAGTTGTTCCAGTAGCTCCTGTGTCTCCTGTAGGTCCGGTTACTCCAGTTGGTCCGGTTACTCCGGTTGAGCCTGTTGCTCCAGTTTCACCTGTAACTCCAGTAGGACCAGTGACTCCAGTAGGGCCGGTTTCACCTGTAACTCCTGTTGGGCCTGTAACTCCTGTAGGTCCTGTAGAACCTGTTGCACCAGTAGGACCAGCAGCTCCAGTAGGACCGGTTGCACCAGTAGGACCGGTTGCACCAGTAGGACCGGTTGCTCCAGTTGGTCCTGTAGAACCAGTAGCTCCAGTAGCTCCGGTATCGCCAGTAGGTCCTGTAATACCAGTAGAACCTGTTGGGCCTGTAATTCCAGTTGAACCAGTAGCTCCAGTGACTCCGGTAGGACCATTAGCTCCGGTTGCTCCAGTAGAGCCCGTAGGTCCAGTTGCACCAGTTGTTCCAGTAGCTCCTGTGTCTCCTGTAGGTCCGGTATCGCCAGTAGCTCCAGTAGAGCCTGTTACCCCAGTAGGACCGGTTGCTCCAGTTGGTCCTGTAGAACCAGTTGTTCCGGTAGGACCGGTATCGCCAGTAGGTCCTGTAACACCAGTAGAACCTGTTGAACCTGTAACTCCAGTTGAACCAGTAGCTCCAGTGACTCCGGTAGGACCATTAGCTCCGGTTGCTCCAGTAGAGCCTGTAGGTCCAGTTGCACCAGTTGTTCCAGTAGCTCCTGTGTCTCCTGTAGGTCCGGTTACTCCAGTTGGTCCGGTTACTCCGGTTGAGCCTGTTGCTCCAGTTTCACCTGTAACTCCAGTAG
>NZ_LITT01000051.1 GCF_001636845.1 Clostridium ljungdahlii | reverse complement strand
TAATAAATGAGCAAATTTCATAACAAATTATGGAATTAAAGTAGACATTCATAACCATCTTATTGTATTATATTTCTGCTAGAAAACATAAACAAAGGATGAATATAAATGTCTACAGAAAATAATATACCATATAATAATGAGATTAACAATTTTATAATTAAACTTGGATTATCACTATATTTAACACTACCACAATTAAAACATGTCTTCGAATTTATCTTTGCGACCGTAGGTCGTGGGTATAATGGTAAAGTTACTCATATAGCTGAAAATTGCTATCAAAGTACTTATAGAACATCCGTAGGTAAATTTTTATCTGAAAGCCCATGGAATGAAGATTATATTTTGAGGGCATTGCAAAAATTTGCAGTTAATAAAATTTGGCAGTTATCTCGTGATACAAGAAAGCCTATTTATGTGATTATTGATGATACTATCTGTGAAAAAACAAAGCCTTCGTCACGGGCTAAAAATCCTATAGAAAAGTGTCAATTTCATCAATCACATTTAGAAAATAAAAAAGTTTATGGACACCAAATTGTAGGTGCTTTATTGCAATGTGGTGATGTTACAATTCCATATCAGCTAACGCTTTATGATAAAACTAAAATTGATAAAGACAATAAAAAGATTACGAAGATTGATATTGCTGTAGCTATAATATCTTCACTACCTAAACCACCTATACAAGGTTTTGTTTTAGGAGATAGTTGGTATAGTGCTGAAATAATTATAAAATCAGCAAAAGCAAAAGGTTTTGAGTATATAGGTGCATTAAAAACTAATAGAGTCATATACCCCAAATGCTCACGCATGAACCATAAAATCAATGGTTTTGCCAAAACAATAAACAAAGAAGAATTTCACCTCGTTACAGTGAATAAACACTCTTACTATGTTTACAGATATGAAGGTAAAATAAATGGTTTTAAAAAAGTTGTGGTTCTTATTAGTTATCCTAAAGAAGCTCTCTATAATGAAAAAGCATTAAAATCTTTTATATCAACAGATATCAATCTCACAACAGAAGAAATACTTTTTCAATATCGTGAACGTTGGACAATCGAAGTATTTTTTCGTCAAAATAAGATGGAATTAGGATTTGATAATTATCAAGTTCGTAGTGAAAGAGCCATAAAAAGATTTTGGATTTTAACTCAATTGACTTATCTTTATTGTACTTTTGGTATAAATACAACTTATTCTAAATTTGGAAAAGGCTTAAAAACAGCTCGCAAACAGTTCCAACAAGAACTAATTATTTGGGTTCATATCCAAGCTCAAAAAGGGATTAGCTTAGATGCAATTTTAGAAGTTCTTAAACTGTCAAAAAATAAGTGTGCATAGACAATGTAAAATAATGTGAGTATTTTTGCTCATTTAAAG
>NZ_LITT01000050.1 GCF_001636845.1 Clostridium ljungdahlii | reverse complement strand
AATTTCCATGTGAAAACTGATTATTATGCGGTATTAATCTCCCTTTCGGGAGGCTATCCCCCTCTTTGAGGTAGGTTACCCACGTGTTACTCACCCGTCCGCCGCTAATCCACTCCCGAAGGAGCTTCATCGCTCGACTTGCATGTGTTAAGCACGCCGCCAGCGTTCGTCCTGAGCCAGGATCAAACTCTTAATTTAAAAGTTTGTATTGACTCTTCTTATTACGAAATTACTTTTTTAGCTGCTCTCGCAGCTCAAAAGAATTGCTGGTTTATTCTAAATAAGTTGTACTTATATCTTCCTCTGTTTAATTTTCAAGGATCATTTTGCCGTCTCACTTCGACAGCTTTTACAGTTTATCATGTATTTCTTACTTTGTCAACATCTTTTTTTCAAAACTTAATTTTGAATTGCATGAGACATTACAATTGATATTTTCAAATTAATGTCTTCGCTTGATGACGACAGTTGCTATTCTAACACATTACCTATATACATAATTCAAAAATATCACCATTATATAAAATTATCTTATAATACATAAACTATAATACTTATTCCTTAAATATTCTTATACCGACACACTAGGTTATGTTGATTTTTAAATATAACAAAATAAAGGGGCTGTTGCATTAGCATAAAAAATTATGCTAATGCGACAGTGCTTTTTTAACATTTTATAGAAATTCACACGATAATTTAAAGTAAAATAAACTTGATAACTAAAAAATGACGCAATTTAATAAGCCTTCGATATTAAGACTTTTTTTATTTATGAAGCCTTTAAAATTTTAAAATTAAGCGCTCTTTTCAAGTTGAAAAAGATGTGTCCCTGTTCTGGCTGACTGAATTTTATTATGAAGCTTATTTATATTATGTGCCATCGCTAATAGAACATTTTCCGCCAAAATATTCTTTTTACCTTTACTTAGATATCTGCGGAATCCCATAGCCTGTTTTATCTCTGCAAAAGAGCCTTCGGCTTGGATACTTCGATTCATTCTTAACTCGCAACCTTCTTCACTCACAATTCTTTCGAGATTCTCTTTGCGAAGCATGTTGAACAGATTTGAAGTTTCAAGATTTTTGACTCTTTCTTCTAATGGAATTTTACAGTTATGCCCTTTTATACATTTACTCTTATATTTACAGTTATTGCAATCTTCACATATATAGATTGTTTTTTCACTTACATAGCCAGTCCGGCTCTTCCTTTTTATTATTCTATTTACAGTTAACTTCTTATTATTTTTACAAGTATAATAATCATCAAATTTGTTGTATTCCATATTTTCTATCCGGCTTATATCATTTTTATATTTTCTTGTTTTTGATATTTCATAATTTGCTGGTTTAATATATGATAACTGTCCGTTTTCTTTAACATAAACATAGTTTTCTTCACTTTCATAACCTGCATCCGCAGTAATTTTAAAATACTTAAAATACAAGAAGTTCTCCAT
>NZ_LITT01000049.1 GCF_001636845.1 Clostridium ljungdahlii | reverse complement strand
CCATTGCGGTGACAATACCATTTGCATCTACTGTGGCTACGGCTATATTGTCCGAAGCCCATGTGACACCTTTATTCGCGGTATCCGCCGGAGCTACCGTAGCTGTAAGCTGGCTGGTGCCGCCGACATCAATAAAAGCGCTGGTCCTATCTAATGTGACGCCTGTAATATCTGATGAAGGTGCCGCTTGAACGGTGACGGCGCAATTCGCCGTAAATCTCCCGTCAGCTGTAGTGACAGTAATGGTTGCTGTACCTGCCGCCATTGCGGTGACAATACCATTTGCATCTACTGTGGCTACGGCTGTATTGTCCGAAGCCCATGTGACACCTTTATTCGCGGTATCCGCCGGAGCTACCGTAGCTGTAAGCTGGCTGGTGCCGCCGACATCAATAGAAGCGCTGGTCCTATCTAATGTGACGCCTGTAATATCTAATGAAGGTGCCAATGCTTTAGTCTTGAACAAGATTTCATACGCATTGGTTGTTAATGTAACAGGTGTTTGGTCCGCCGTGATACCTGAACTTACTTTTACTTTATAAGAAGTGCTAGGTTCCAATTTTGTTGTTGGAGAAACAAAAAGGCTTCCATTAAGACTCTTATTCATAGTAACATTAGTAGCTACACTACTTTCTGTCGCATCGGCATTTACTTTTACCAGTGTTACTA
>NZ_LITT01000048.1 GCF_001636845.1 Clostridium ljungdahlii | reverse complement strand
TGCTTCAAATCCGTACACGTCCTTATCGGTGGGTGCCGTAATCTTTGCAGTGACCGTAGTGGGCTGTTCGTTGCCGCCAACATTGGCGGTAGGCGTGTCAAACACCACGCTGGCGTAAAATAAAGTATGCAGATTGGGGGCGGAACCGCTGAGTGAAGCTATCAAGGCATTGCCCGCCACTACTGCGTAATTGATTTTGGTATAGGTGTCAAGTTTTGCGCTGGTTTCACCTGGATCCGTGAACAGCACCATCTGCTTGTCGAAATCGCCGACGTTGACAGTAAGGTTTTCCGTCGCCGACTTCGCNGTGCCGACTACCTTAAACTTCAAGATAAGAGTAAGGGGTGTGCCGGCGGTGATAACCTTCGTTTGCTCCACCGGATCACNGGCAAAACTCACANNNCCGGCCACCGAGGTATCCACCGTCAGACCNCTTATCCCGCTGTTTGCNGCTTGAGTGGCAATTAGATCCGGCATTATCTTGCCGTNAGNCGTATNNCTACCAGAAGGGTCTTTAAACGATACCTTAAAGCCGTACNCNTCCACTTCCGAGTTGATCGTCGCCTTGACTGTAAGCGTGTC
>NZ_LITT01000047.1 GCF_001636845.1 Clostridium ljungdahlii | reverse complement strand
GTTGTTCCGCCAGGAGCACAGCTGGGTAGCCAAGTTGGGAAGGGATAAACGCTGAAAGCATCTAAGTGTGAAGCCCACCTCAAGATAAGATTTCCCATAGCGTAAGCTAGTAAGACCCCTCGAAGAACACGAGGAGATAGGTCAGAGGTGTAAGCAGGGCAACCTGTTAAGCTGACTGATACTAATAGGTCGAGGGCTTGACCAAATAAAAACGAAAGAAAAAAATTTACTGTGCAATTTTGAGAGGACAAAGTTCTTCTTAGACTATAAATTTTTTATAGTTAAATTAATGTTTAGTATTGACAGTCGTTTAAAAGCACTGTATAATATAAAACTGTGATAAGAAAATATCTGGTGGTAATGACGTGAAGGTAACACCCCTTTCCATACCGAACAGGAAGGTTAAGCTTCAGAGTGCCGATGGTACTGCAGGGGAGGCCCTGTGGGAGAATAGGTCGCTGCCAGGTAATAAGGATCTTTAGCTCAGTTGGTTAGAGCAACCGGCTCATAACCGGTTGGTCCGGGGTTCGAGTCCCTGAAGGTCCACCATGCGGGGGTATAGCTCAGCTGGGAGAGCATCTGCCTTGCACGCAGAGGGTCAAGAGTTCGAATCTCTTTATCTCCACCAAAACGAGTAACATTTGTTACTCGTTTTTTAAAGAAATACATTGCATAGATTGTTCCGTGGTAGCTCAATGGTTGAGCATTCGGCTGTTAACCGAAGGGTTGGAGGTTCGAGCCCTCTCCACGGAGCCATTTTTATTTTTTGAATTCATTTGATTAAGGCATTTGAAAGAAAATAACAGGTCAAAGATGCGACGAATATTTTTTATCCGATGACTACCCACTCTAATACTTACACTTTCCCAAGTGTGAGCAAAGAGTGGCTACGTCCCTGGATAACAATTTCTAAGCATCAGATGAAGTTTTTAACTTCATCTGATGCCAAGAACTTTGTTTATCAGACAAGGAGGAAGGTTCCGCAGATAGTGAATCCTATCTAAGGGTTCTACCGACGCAGTATGATAAAAAATATCCTAGCATACTGACTAGTTATTTCTTTGAAAATGCCTAAAATAGATTAGTAAAAATAAACCAAAGGTGGCTCACCTTTGGTTTATTTTTTATGGAGTGCATATTTTAGGTACTTGTTTTCATAGATAATAATATAAAAGTAAAATTATTTTGAAAATTTAATTAATTATAGGAGGAATTTTAATTAGCAAATAGAATATATAATTAATCGAAAAGTAAGGGGAGGGATTGCTTATGAAAAAATATTCAGTAAATAATTTAAGAAATGTAGGATTTATTGGACATAGTGGTTCTGGTAAAACTACATTAACAGAAGCAATACTTTATTACACAAAAGTTGTTGATAGGTTTGGAAAAATTGAAGATGGAAGTACTGTTAGTGATTATGATATTGAAGAAAAAAAGAGAAAAATATCAATAGCTTCATCTTTAGCTTCCTGTGAATGGAAAAATACAAAGATAAATTTAGTTGATATGCCAGGATATTTTGACTTTGTAGGAGAGACTATGGAAGGATTGAGAGCAGTTGATGTAGCTATAATTGTTTTATCAAGTGTATCTGGAGTTCAAGTGGGAGCTGAGAAATCTTGGAGTGGTGTCAATAAAAGTAAACTTCCTAGAGCTTTTTATATAAATAAGTTGGATAGAGAAAATTCAAATTTTGATAAAACATTGGCAGAATTGAAAGAAAAGTTTGGTATGTCTGTAGTACCAATTCAATATCCTATAGGAACGGAAAATAATTTTAAAGGAATTGTAAACGTTATTTCAGGAAAAGCTAAAATAATGAATAATAAGGTGCGAGCTGCGAAGCAGCACGCAGATGCGTGATGTTTCCTCTTGACAGTGGAAGAATGATTTTGTTGTCATTAGTAAGCTACTAACATATAGTAGGAAAATCCTATCAAGTAATACCTAACCAGTAGCTTGTACCAAGTCCTTGGAATCGA
>NZ_LITT01000058.1 GCF_001636845.1 Clostridium ljungdahlii | reverse complement strand
ACGACACCTCCCTATGATATTTTAATTTTTGCGATTGTCAGTCGTTCAAATTATATCATAGGGGGTTTTTATTGTTCAGAGCTTAAGCCCTTTTATCCACCGGCATTACCGGTGGTTTTCTTGACAATAAAAATTATAGGTGGGATTGTCCACCTATAATGTACAATATTTGAATATTGTACATTAAATTTACTGTAGATTACGCTTAATTTCTACGTTCTTTTTGTGTAGGGTATCTTCTTGTATATGCAATAAAGATATTTAAATCCTCAATCTCACCATGAATAATAAATATAATAAAACAGGTAATCCTATTACAGATATTATTGTGATTACAACACGTACTTTTTTTTCATCTTTTAATAGCAACAATAAAAACTTATACCCTAAAATCCCAACTAATCCACCCAAACAATTTAAAATTATGTCATCAATGTCCGCTGTTCCTAAAGCCAAAAGCCCCTGAATGACTTCAACAAATAAACTCACTATGAATATAAACAACAGATTGAGGATTACTCTTTTATCTTTTTTGAATAATGTCAAATATACACCAAGTGGAATAAAAATAATGATATTGCCAACCAAGTTACTAAAAGCAAATCTTCTTAAATTCATAGTGCTTCCAGATATATATTCCGATATACTATGAAAAGGAATGAGATTGATTGACCTATGTAAAGTCCTTTGACTATTAAACACCTCAAAAAGCGAAACTCTTGATAATAACAATAATTTAATTAAAAAAAGTATGTAAAAAACGAAAACTCCATATAAAAATACTGTTCCAATTCTGTCTTGCTTATTCATCAAAATACCTCCATTTATCATTTCATCACTGCCTATTCTATGATATTAAGTTTGTAAATAATCGGTAGTACATTTTTTATTACTATTGTTCATTAAATTATAGTTTTTAATAATACTTGTTATAACATAATTTGCAAAATATCACACATGCTATACATACATTGGCTCTCTATTTTTCAAATCTTTTATTTTGATATATGAATGGGTTACATTGCTTTGAACCATAAAGTTCTTAGCCTTTATTATCTCTTTATCTGTATCAAATATTTGAAGCCATTTGAACCACTTAATATTTAAATATAGTATTATAGATATGGGATAGATAGTGTATTATAAGCACTAATTCCATATCTTTTTTTATATACTATATTATTTTAACAGAGATTATTAAAATAGTATAGTTGGTAGAATATACTTATAGCATATAGGAATGTGTGTTTGTATAATAGATATATAGGATTTACAAAGGAGAACAACAAATGAAGGTACAAGAAGTCAAGTTAGATAATAATCAAAGAAGATACTTACTGGTTGATGATAATGGACTACCAATAATACCAGCAGCGAAATATCTAAAGTATATTGACAATGGTGAGAAGAGTTTCAACACTCAAAAGACTTATGCTTATTCTTTGAAATTATATTTTGAATACCTACAAGAAATAGATGTAGATTATAGAATTGTTAACATAAACATACTGTCTGACTTTGTAGGGTGGCTCAGGAACCCATATGAAAGTAATAAGGTGGTTAATATAAAACTAACTAAATCAAAAAGAACTGAAAAGACAGTTAACTTAATTATAACAGTTGTAACAAGCTTTTATGATTATTTATATAGAACAGAAGAAATAAACAATGATATGGTTGATAAGCTTATGAAACAAATATTTACTGGAGGGCATGTACACTATAAAGATTTTCTCTATCATTTAAATAAAAACAAGCCTTCAAGTAAGAATATATTAAAAATTAAAGAACCAAGACGTAAAATAAAAGTTCTTACAAAAGAAGAAATGCAAAAAGTCTATAATGCAACAACTAATATTAGAGATGAATTCTTAATAAAGTTGTTATTTGAAACAGGACTCCGAATCGGCGAAGCCTTATCTTTATTTATAGAGGATATTATATTCGACCACAATAACGGTCATAGAATTAGATTAGTTGATAGAGGGGAACTTCCTAATGGGGCAAGGTTGAAAACAGGAGAAAGAGAGATACATATATCACAAGAGTTAATAGACCTATTTGATGATTATGCTTATGATATTTTAGATGAATTAGAGATAGACACTAATTCTGTATTTGTAAAACTAAGAGGTGAAAACAAAGGTCAACCTTTAGAATATCAAGATGTTAGTGATTTATTTAAAAGATTAAAAAAGAAAACTGGAATAGATGTTCATGCTCACCTTTTAAGACATACAAGCCTGACAGTATACTACCAAGCAACAAAAGATGTTAAAGCAACCCAAGAAAGAGCAGGTCATGCGCAGATACAAACAACCATGAATATGTATTTACACCCTTCTGACGAAGATATAAGAGCAAGTTGGGAATTAGCACAGCCATCATTTCAGATAAACAAAGGAGATACTAATGAAAAATAATATAATTAAATTAGGACATGAAAATTCAAGTGAATATAATGATAAAATAACAAATGAGCTATCAAAATATGTTGAAATATTAATAAATGACGATAAGTCAGTAAGTTATAAAGAAATACAAACAGATTATTTTTTGAAAAATAACCTATGGCATGTAGACTTTTTTTCTAATGTTTCTCATCTAAAAGAGCAGTATAGCAGATATGAAATGAAAGCTCGCAGTAAAAATATTCATTTCACCTTTAATAACTTAACCTTAAATAGAGAAATCAAATATCTGTTTCAACAAAAAATATTTTCTAATGAATGGTCGATATCTTATTCAATAGTAACTCAAAGTAAATACAACAAAAGATTGGCTGAATTTATTAATGATAGATATCCCAATATATCATCAATTTTAGAACTTGATATAGAAAAAGCTAATTTTGAATGGATAGACTGGCTTGAAATTAACAACTTAAAGACAATAGAATTAAATAAAGTTTTAACTGATACTACAGGAAATACATATTATAAAAAAACAGCTATAGCTTGTTATTTAGAAAATGTATATTGGAATTTATTTGAATTGGCTGATAGTAGAGAGGAATGGATAAAAGATATCTGGAATATTCGCAGACTTAGAGAATATGGAATAAAATATAATAAAACAGCTAAAGTTAATTCTATTAATTTTACTGTCATTAAAAATAAGTATTTTAGACAAGGGGTTAAGGATTATTTCAAACAAAGGCTTATTAGTGGCAATAGTTTTAGTTGGGGAACGGCAGTAAATTACATGACATACATTCCGAATTTATTAAATTTTCTTAGTGCAGAACACCCAGAATGGAAATCATTAAAAGAACTAAAAAGAGTTGATATGTTAAAATATTATGAGCACTTAAATATATATATAGAAGAAAATTTGACTCATAGGAATTCTAACCCAAACACTTATAAAATAACTGCCATATCTAATATAAATAAATTTTTATGTGATATTCAGTTAAAAGAATTCCCTATTGCCCCTTTGGAAGATATAAGAAAGCTAATATATAAAGAAGACAAACCATCAAGAGAAAAGAAAAATGCATCTAAGATAGATTATGTTCCAGACTTTGTATTAGAGCAATTATTTGAAAACATAAATGGACTTTACAAGGATACAGTTCCAATAGTATGGATAATGTATAAGACTGGACTAAGAATATCTGATGTATTAGGATTAAAATTTGATTGTTTAATCAAACTCAATAATAGATTTTGGATAGAAACTGATATTGAAAAGACATATATTAAGGACCACAGAATTCCTATAGATGATGAATTAGCTAATATGATAGCAGTTTTAATCCATAATGGTAAAGAAATTAGTAACGAATATAATAATCCTGAAGGATTCATTTTTGTTAGATATAGTGGAAAAAGAAAGGGAATTCCTTATCTAAGTAGTCATGTTCAATCTAATTTAAATAGATTTGCAAGAGAATATTCTATAAAAGATGAGTATGGAGAAATATTTCACTTTAAAAATCATGCTTTTCGACATACATATGCCATAAAATTATTAAATGGTGGTGCTGATATACTAACAGTACAGGAATTACTTGCTCATGCTTCACCAGAAATGACTATGAGATATGCAAAGCTGCTTGATGACACTAAAAGAAAAGTCTTTGATAAGGCAGTAAAACAAGGAATATTTAGTTTTGATGAAAGTGATAAATTAAAAGAAGAAAATGATGGAGAAATTCCTTCTGATATTATAGATATGTTATATACTAATCATAAATTAAATGCACTTGATACACCTTATGGTACATGTATGCAAAGAAAAAATGGTAAATGTAGTTATGCTAAACAACCACCATGTTTAACTTGTAATAATGGCAGCCCTTGTAAAGATTTGTGTGTTGGAGCATTTGAAGGAGATATCACTAAGTATGAGATATTAATAAACTCAACTAAAACTATGATTGAAAATGCTAAAATGTATAATAGAACTGAAATGGTTAGTGAAAATGAAGAATTACTTAAATTATATGAAGATATTTACTCTAAAATTTCGCAAGGAAGTATGATTTACAGTAGATTAGACAAGTTAAAGAAGAAAGGTGAATTAAATGAGCAATTATAACCGTATAGAGCATTTAAAAGAATTACATAATAAACGTAAGGCTATAACTCAAGAAAAGGTAGATAAAGCAATACAAAGGCTTGTAAAAGCTCAAAAGCCTATCAATTTTAATAGCGTTGCAAGTGAAAGTGGAGTTACTAAAAAAACACTCTATGATAATATAGATATCAGAGAACGTATAGAAACACTTAGACACCAACAATCACAAGTACCTACTCCATCACAAGTGAAAAGAAAAATGGATGATAACAATAAAGACGCTATTATAGCAAGTTTAAAGCGAAAAATAAAAAGACTTGAAGAAGAAAATAAGGAACTTAAAGAACAAGTCAAGGTTAATTATGCAGATATTTATAAAAGGCTATAATATTATAGAATTCTTAACCTTTTATAGTGTATATTTAATATATAAATTAATGAACAATTGTAATTTATAACGAAGAAAAGTTATTTGTATGTAAAGGAGTAATTAAATATGAAAATATATATTGTTGGTTCAGTATCAAGTGGCAAGTCAACACTTGCAAAAAAATTGTCCCTAATATTAAAAATCCTTTACCAACCACTTGATGAAATTGTACATATCTCTGATAAATCAAACCCTTGGGGTAATTGTAAAAGACCCGTTGAAGAAAGGGATAATCTGTTTTATTCAATAATACAGCAAACAAGTTGGATTATCGAAGATACAGGGAGACCTTGTTTTGAAGAGGGTTTAAAGATGGCAGATACAATTATTTTACTTGAAATTTCTCCGAAATTAAGGAATTACAGGATTATTAAACGCTGGGTAAAGCAACGACTTGGTATTGAAGAATGTATTTATAATCCACGATACAAAATGCTTAAATGTATGTTGCAATGGTCAAAAGATTATGATGAAGGAAAAGACAATTTAAAAGATAGAATTTCCCCATATAAAGAAAAAGTTATTACTTTAAAAAACAATAAGGATATTAATATATTTCTTGAGGAATGTCTTAATACAAAAAAATTAGCATAATGTTGGTACGGATTATTGTTAAAAGACGAAGCAAATGTTATTAACAACTTTATCCACAGGTTATCCACAGTTCTTACATTACGAAATAAAAACTCCAACAAGTCGTTGGGTTTTTTATTATTGTAACATATTATACATGTATATTATATTGAGGGTTTTGTATTTTAATGTTTTTTGTAAATTTGCTCTTGATAATAATATAATTACTTATATATTTTGTTGCAACACCATTAAACCTATTCATCCATTTCTTTAAATTGCTATGGAGAGCATTAATATGTTGAATATGATATAATCCTTCTTTATGTTTTCCTCTTTTTATACGTTTATGTTCTAATGATAAATCATCTGTAAATTGAATATAACTTTTATGACTATCAGTACAAAGTATAGAACCATTTGCTATATGCCCATAATATAATGTTTCTAATTCATTAGATGTAATTCTACCTTTACATGCTAATTCCATAATTAAATTACCCTGCCTATCAATAACAGTAGCAATGCAAACCTTTTCCTTGGAGATACCCCTTTTCTTAACTTGTTTGCCTCTTTTACGAGAGTGTCTTGGCATGTTAGAAGGTTTTGTACCTTTAAAACTTTCTGCAAAGAATACTTCATCTGCTTCAACAACACCATCAACGTATCCTTTACCTAAAAATGTGCTTATGCAATCGAGAATTTTATGTCTCCAAAAGAAACTTGTTGCTATGTTAATTTCTACAATTTTAGCACTTTTCCTAATAGAGTAGCCATTAATCATGTACTTAGCATATTTAAGCCACTTATCCAAGTTTACTATTAAATATCTATTTTCAACATTGAAATCACACTTAAAAACTTTTTTATAAGTCTTAGTGAGGTATTTTAGAGAATCTTAGAAGCTTATCTAAACTCATACCTCAGACATATCTAAAATTCTAAAATTTCTAAATTAACATTAAGTCAAGTTTAAAGTTTTCAATCTGTAATATTTCTAACTAAAATAAACTTATACGTAAGAATATTTTACAATAAACAAGTATATTTAAATATTTTGTATATAAGCCTTAATGGAAAATTTGTTAAAAAACTTAGGAATTTTGAATTGTCTGAGGTACGAGTTTTCAAAATTCCTTAGGTTCTTACAAATTTTCTAATTAGGCTTATCAAAATATTTAACATACTTGTGGTTGTAAAAATATTCGGAGTATAAGTTTATTTTTACTTAGAAACTCTACATTATAAATTCTTAACTATTAAGTCTCCCATTTCTTCTGTACCAACTAATTTTGATCCTTCAAGTGCTATATCACCTGTTCTGTAACCTTCTTTAAGCACTTTTGATATGGCATTTTTTATATCCACATAGGCCTGTTCCATATCAAAACTATACTTAAGCATCATGGCAACACTCATAATTGTTCCAATTGGATTTGCCTTATTCTGCCCTGCGATATCTGGTGCAGAACCATGTACAGGCTCATATAATCCAAAGGAATCTCCCCTTACACTTGCAGAAGGCAGCATTCCAAGAGAACCCGTAAGCATTGAAGCTTCATCACTTAAAATGTCTCCAAACATATTTTCAGTTAAAATTACATCAAATTGTTTAGGATCTCTTATAAGCTGCATGGAAGCATTGTCCACATACATATAATTTATTTCTACATCTTCATATTCCTTTGCTATGTTTCCCACTACTTCTCTCCACAGCTTGGAACTTTCAAGTACATTGGCCTTATCTACTAAAGTAAGTCTGTTATTTCTCTTTCTTGCAATTTCAAAAGCCTTTCTAGTAATTCTATCTATTTCAAAGCTGGTATAACTTATGGTATCCCAGGCTTTTTTTCCACCTTCAATATCTATTCTGTTTTTCTCTCCAAAATACGCCCCACCTATTAATTCTCTTACTATCATAATATCTAAGCCGCCGCCAAGTACTTCTGGTTTTAAATTTGAAGCTGATATAAGCTCTGGAAATAGTATGGCAGGTCTCAAATTTGCAAATACCCCAAGGGCTTTTCTTATACCCAAAAGACCAGCTTCTGGTCTAAGTTTACTAGGCAAACTATCCCATTTAGGTCCGCCTACTGCGCCTAAAAGTACAGCATCACTTTTTTTGCAAACTTCAACAGTCTTATCTGGAAGAGGAACTCCTGTGGCATCCACTGCAGCGCCACCTAAAAGTACTTCCTCATATTCAAAATCAAATTTATATTTTACAGAGGCTGCCTTTAACACTTTCTTTGCCTGTGCAATTATTTCTTTTCCAATTCCGTCTCCTGGTATTATAGCTATCTTCACTTGTTTTCCACCTCTTCTTTTATATAGTTTATAAGTCCCTCTGATTTTATGATCTTCTGCATAAATTCAGGAAAAGGAACAGCTTTATAAGTTTTGCTTTTAGTTATATTTGTTATTACTCCAGAAACTGTATCTACAGATACTTCATCTTTTTCATCTATGTCCTTTGCAGCTTCTTCACATTCCATTATAGGAAGTCCTATATTTATGGAATTTCTAAAAAATATTCTAGCAAATGTCTCAGCTATAATACAGCTTATTCCAGAAGCTTTAATAGCTATAGGTGCATGTTCTCTAGAAGAACCACATCCAAAATTTTTACCAGCTATCATTATATCTCCCTTATTTATCTTATTTGAGAAATCTTTATCTATATCCTCCATACAGTGAGAAGCAAGTTCCTTATGGTCACTGGTGTTTAGATATCTAGCTGGAATTATAACATCCGTATCTACATTATCTCCATACTTAATTGCCTTTCCTTTTATCATTATTTTACTACCTCCTCTGGTGATGAAATTTTACCTGTTACTGCTGAAGCTGCTGCTACTTCTGGACTTGCCAGGTATACTTCACTCTTTACATGTCCCATTCTACCTACAAAATTTCTATTGGTAGTGGAAACTGCCCTTTCTCCTTCTGCCAATATTCCCATATGTCCACCAAGACAAGGTCCACAGGTAGGAGTACTTACCACTGCCCCTGCCTCTATGAATATTTCAATAAGTCCTTCTTTCATTGCCTGAAGATATATAGCTTGAGTAGCAGGGAAAATAATAGCTCTTACATTTTCATTAACTTTTCTTCCTTTTAAAATGCTAGCTGCTGCCCTTAAATCTCCTATTCTACCATTAGTACAGGAACCTATGACAACCTGATCTATTTTTATGTCTCCTACCTCATCAATGGTCTTTGTATTTTCAGGTATATGTGGAAATGCCACTGTAGGACGAATTTTTGATAAATCTATTTCTATAACCTGGCTATACTCAGCATCACTATCTGCTTCATATACAGTATAATTTTTCTTTGAATGTTCTTTCACATAATTTATAGTATTTTCATCTACAGGGAAAATTCCGTTTTTAGCCCCTGCTTCAATGGCCATATTACATATGGTAAAACGATCATCCATAGTAAGTGAACTTACTCCTTCACCTGCAAATTCCATGGATTTATAAAGTGCCCCATCTACTCCTATCATACCAATAATATGAAGTATTACGTCTTTTCCACTTACCCATTTAGTAAGCTTTCCTTTAAGAACAAATTTTATAGCTTCTGGCACCTTAAACCAAGCTTCCCCTGTAGCCATACCTGCTGCCATATCTGTACTACCAATTCCTGTAGAAAATGCACCTAAAGCTCCATAAGTACAAGTATGAGAATCTGCACCTATTACTACATCTCCACAAACTGCAAGACCTTTTTCTGGAATTAAAGCATGCTCTATTCCCATTCTTCCAACTTCAAAATAATTTTTGATTTCCATCTTCTTTACAAATTCTCTAACATATTTACACTGCTCTGCAGATTTTATATCCTTATTTGGTGTAAAGTGGTCAGGCACAATAGCTATTTTATTTTTGTCAAAAACATTGTTAAGACCAATTTTATTAAACTCATTTATAGCTACTGGCGTAGTTATATCATTCCCAAGTACTAAATCCAATTTAACTTTTATTAATTGTCCTGCCTTTACTTCATCCATTTTTGCATGGTGAGCTAGTATTTTTTGCGTCATGGTCATGCCCATGTTTATCAACTCCTATCAAAATTTATATTATATATTAGCATTCTTCAACTTTTTTTAGAGAACTCTCATAATGAATTTTGTTCATAGCATTTATAAATGCTTTGCCACTTGCTTCTACTATATCTGTACTTACTCCTTTAGCAGAAAAAATTTTACCTTCTTTTTCAATCTTTACAGTAGCCTCCCCTAGTGCATCTTTACCATATCCTACAGATTTTATAAAATAGTCATTTAACGTAACATCTATCCCTATAGCTTTTTCAATAGCCTTAAAAGTAGCATCTACAGGACCATCACCGCAGGAAGCTTCTTTTATATTTTTACCGTCATATTCTATTTCCACAGTAGAAGTTGATGTCACTGCATTTCCTGTAGAAACCTGATAGTATTTTAAGTTAAATACTTCAGGAACCTGGAAAATTTCATTTTTTACAAGACTTTCTATGTCTTCATCTGAAACATGCTTCTTTTTATCGGCCAAATCTTTGAATTCTTTGAATATTTCATCTATTTTTTCTTTACCTAAATTTTTATATCCCAATTCTTCAAGACGTTCTACAAAAGCATGCCTTCCTGAATGTTTTCCTAACACTATAAGACTTTTCTTAAGTCCCACAGATTCAGGTGTCATAATTTCATAAGTTTCCCTGCAATTTAAAACACCATGCTGGTGTATACCTGATTCATGTGCAAATGCATTTGCACCTACTACAGCTTTATTATTTTGAACCTGCATTCCAGTTATATGACTCACAAGCTTGCTGGTTCTTGTTATTTCTTCTGTTACAATACCTGTTTCACAATTGAAGCAATCAAATCTAGTTTTAATTGCCATTACTATTTCTTCAAGTGCTGCATTTCCTGCTCTCTCCCCTAAGCCATTTACTGCACATTCAACCTGCTGTGCTCCATTTTCAACAGCTGCCAGGGAATTTGCCACGGCAAGGCCTAGATCATTGTGACAGTGAACACTTATTATGGCTTTGTCTATATTGGGCACATTATCTTTAATTCCTTTTATAAGCGCTCCATATTCACTTGGAGTAGTATAACCCACTGTATCTGGTATATTTACCACATCTGCCCCTGCATCTATAACAGCTTCTACTACTTTATATAAAAACTCAGGTCTAGTCCTTGTAGCATCTTCTGGAGAAAATTCTATGCTAGGACACAAGCTTTTAGCATAAGTTACCATTTCAATTGCTTTCTTTAAAACTTCATCAGGTTCCATTTTAAGTTTATATTTCATATGCAAATCTGATGTAGCAATAAAAACATGAATTCTAGGTTTTTTAGAATATTTAAGAGCTTCCCAAGCTTCACATATATCATCTTTTACAGCTCTTGCAAGACCAACTATCACAGGTCCTTCTATATTTTGTGCTATAGCCTTAACTGCTTCAAAATCTCCTTCCGAAGCTCTTGGAAATCCAGCTTCTATAACATCCACAGATAATTTTTGAAGTTGTTTTGCAACTGTAAGTTTATCATTTATGTTTAAACTGACATTTGGCGTCTGCTCTCCATCCCTAAGTGTAGTATCAAATATATTTATCTTACTCATGATTAAATCCTCCTAAATTTATTTTTATATAAGGCATTTTCAAAGAAATAATCAGTCAGTATGTTATCCTATTTTCTTTCAAATGCCTAACACAAGTTTTTTGCTGGCCAGTAAAAAAACTTCTATTTCAATTTCTTTTAATATTTAGGGGTATAAAAAAACAGGCCTCTCTTGGGGCGAGAAGTCTGTTCGCGGTACCACCCAAATTATTACTCAATTCAATAACGGCATTTTACCGATACAGCTTACTGTAATTTCAGCCTATAACTCAAGGATGAGTTCAATGTACAACATCTATGGGTTTTCACCTTTTCCCACTCTCTTTAAAATATAAATTACATTTACTATTCCCTATCACAGTTTTCTTATTTTCAGTTTTTTATATACCGCAAAATTATAATACAAAAACAGGCTTCTCTTGGAGCGAGAAGTCTGTCGCGGTACCATCCAAATTTTTACTTAATTTAATAACGGCTTTCGCCGGCTCAGCTTACTATAATTCAGCCTACAACTCCAGGGCGAGTTCAAAATATACTATATGTGGATTTACACCCTTCACCACTCTCTTAAAATATAATACAAATCTACTAATCCCTATCTAAGTTTTTACAATTAACTATTTATGATATTAGTAAGTATAATATAAATAGAATCTCATGTCAATAGCCTATTTACAATTATTCATTGTAATTTACTCAACTTTCGCATATAAAAATTAAGTCGAAAGCATTCAGAATAAGCACATAAAGTAAAGAAGCATTCTTTATTAAATTTAAATGTATTATACAACCTTTTGATTTCACTGTCTATACTTGATATACATATACATTATCTACAAAATTCCTTAACTTTTACTAAAATATTTAATATTTGCACTAATTTTTCTACTCATACATAACGAATAAATAAAGGTAAAGAAAAATAATGAAAAGTGCATAAATATATGATAATTATGTTATTAATTGTCATATAAAATTTGAAAGGAGAGTTGGCATGTTTAAAAAATTAAATCTAGCGACTAAATTAAGTATTACGCTTGGCATAGTAGTGCTTTTAGGAATTGCTATTATTGAAGGTGTTACACTTAAAAAAGTTCAACAAAGTTCTTATAATCAAGCCAGCGAACAAGCAAAGCAGGTGTCAGATGCCTTCGCAAAAGATATACAGGGAGACTTTAAAGTATCACAGGCTACTATTGAAGGAATAAAAAATACTGTTCTATATTGTAAAAAATCAGGAAGTTTAAGCAGAGAACAAGTAATTGAGATTTTAAAAACTACACTAGAAAAAAATAGCAATATACTAGGATTATACACCGCTTGGGAACCTAATACATTTGACGGAAAAGATAGTGCCTATATAAATAAGGATAGTTATGATGCTACTGGTAGATTTGTGCCCTATCTCGTACGAGAAAACGGAAGCATAAAACTAGAACCTTGTACAGGCTATAATGATGAAAGTAGTGGAAATTATTATTTTCTTCCAAAGAAAACGAAAAAAACTTGTTTAATAGAACCATATACATATAAAGTAGATGGCAAAAACATTTTAATTACTTCACTAACAATGCCTATACTTGATGATAGTGGAAATTTTTTAGGAGTTGTAGGAGCAGATATTAAACTCGAAAATCTACAGCAAACTGTCAATAAGGCAAAACCTATGGATGGTTATGCATCAATAATTACAAATACAGGCAAAATTGTTGCGAATGGTAAAAACCAAGGATTAGTGAACAATAATGTAGTTGATCTAGATAAAAGTGAAAAAGATACTTTGGATAAAATCTCTAATGGTGAAAGTTTCCAAACACACAAAAAAGCCATAGCAACAGGAACTTTATCACTAAAAGCATACTCTCCTATAGCTTTAAATGGAGTAGCTAACAAATGGACCTTTGTCTCAATAATTTCAGATAAACAAATGTATGTTGAATATACCCAACTTTTCAGAATAATAATGCTTATGGCTATAATTATTACCCTAGCAGTAATTGCATTAATGTTTATTCTTATTAAAAGAAATATTTATCCTGTAACTGTAGCATGTAACCATCTGGAAGTGCTTTCGAATGCTGATTTTACTGAGAAAATACCAGAAGAATTTTTACATAAGGAAGATGAGATAGGTATACTTGCAAAATCCATTGATAAAATGCAAGGTTCCATTGGGGAACTTGTTCTAGGTGTCAAAGAGGAGTCCTCAAATGTAGAGGGTGCAGTTATAGACACTGTAAAACATATGGAAGAATTAAATTCAAATATAGAAGATGTTGCTTCAACTACTGAAGAGTTATCAGCAACTATGGAAGAAACAGCAGCATCTACAGAAGAAATGAATGCTACATCAAATGAAATAGAAAAATCAGTGGAAGTTATAGCCAACAAGGCTAAAGAAGGTGCGGTATCAGCTAAAGAAATTGATGATACTGCAAAAAAATTGAAGGCAGGCTTTTTAGAATCAGAGAAAAAAAGGCTTGAAATTTATGAGGAAACAAGTGAAAAACTTAAAAGTGCCTTAGAACAATCAAAATCTGTTGATGAAATTACTGTTCTTTCAAATACCATAATGGAAATAACCGAACAAACTAGTCTTCTAGCTCTTAATGCAGCAATAGAAGCAGCAAGAGCTGGAGAAGCCGGTAAAGGTTTTTCAGTAGTTGCAGATGAAATAGCAAAACTTGCAGATGATTCTTCTAATGCAGTTTCAAAAATTAAACAAATAACAGAAAAGGTAATTGCTTCAGTAAATAATCTTGCACAAAGTGCAAATGGTATGATGGATTATATGACAAATAACGTTAAACTAGATTACCAAACTATGCTTGACGCAGCAGATAAGTACAGTTTAGATGCAAACTCCATTAAAAACATGGTTTCAGAATTTGATGATGCATCAAACCAAATTCTTGATTCAATTAAAAATTTATCGGAAATAATAAATGGTGTAACAACTGCTGCAAATGAAGGTGCAAACGGAACTACTACGATTGCTGAAAAAACTAACACAATAGTAGAAAAATCAGAGAAAGCTAAGCATCTTTCAGAATATGCTAAAGAAAGAAATGAAAATCTTAAAGGATTAGTTTCAAAATTAAAAATATGATATATATTAAAAAGCATGAAGTTACTATAACTTCATGCTTTTTAATATTTTACAAAATTCGAAAGAGGTATTACATTTATAACCGGTTCTTCATAAGGATGAACCTTTCTTATGGTGCTTATAGCTTTTTCCACTATGTCACTCTTACAGCAAAACTCTACTTTACATTCCTCTTCTTCACTTACTTCACCTTTTTCTCCTTTAAACGGATTTGCTCCTGAAAGGGGTCTCCAATACCCTGTAACTTTAGAAACTGACATACAGTTGTCATAATTTCCACCTATACTTAGTGCTCCTATATCATTCAAACTCTCCCGAAGTTTTGTCACATATTCCTCAGGTATAAAAGTTTCCATCTTATAATTTTTATATTCCAAAATTATTCCTGATTTCTAAATATTCGATAATC
The DNA here is from genome assembly GCF_001636845.1 of Clostridium ljungdahlii. Taxonomy (GTDB): domain Bacteria; phylum Bacillota; class Clostridia; order Clostridiales; family Clostridiaceae; genus Clostridium_B; species Clostridium_B ljungdahlii_A. Next base: position 270,387 of record NZ_LITT01000058.1, on the reverse strand, counting down.
TTACTCGTCTAATATTTTTACATTATCCGTTAATAACGTGGTAGCTTCACAGGATTCAACTACTAAGGTTAATACTTCCGCATTAAAATTTTGTATCAGCCTTTATAATTCAATTACTATCCCTATAAAGTCCAACAAAATTGCGAGTGTTACTCAGCCCCTAAAATATTTCTAATCACACAAGCCTTTCCTACTAGGTGTACTTGTGCAAATTTTGATCTATTTTAAAGTTAATACTAACTCACTAATCCTAATAATTTTTTTCTATTAGCTATCCAAAAATCAGGTCTTTTCACCTCTTCTTTCCTTTTCTATTTCTTTAATAGATTTTTGGATATCTTTTTTAACTTTTCTTCCACCTCTTGCTCCATATAATCTAGCAGAAAAACAAGTAACTATACTAATTAAATCATTCACCATTTCTTCATTGATAAAATATTAATACCAAGTAAGTTTATATAACTTTGTATAACTTGAGGTAGCAACTGTCGCTACCTCCAATTATATTTGAATTAATAGTTAAAAGTTAAGAATAAAGAGTAAATGATAATTTTTCTCCACTATGTTAGGAAAAATCTTAAATTTAAAGCTTATTGAAGCTTTGCTTCAATGGCACTATATTTTAGATTTTCTGTAATTTTAACAGAAGGAAATCATCCATGACTTTCAATTATCCACTCTTAGTTCTAAACTATACTAAAATAGATTAGAAAAAAAGTTTTTAACTGCATTAATAATTTTAGCAAAAAATCCCTGAGTCTGTTCGCTAGATAAAGTACCCTTTAACTGATCTGCAACACTACCTAACTGACTTTTTATATCTCCAAAATTCAAATTTAAACCATTTATTTTATTCATAACATTAGTTATTTTATCAATATCTCCGGTGCTCAAATTTAAATTATAGTTATTAGTTACATTTTCAACTATCTTTCTTACCCCAGCTTCAGTTGAAGGCTTATCTTTAACTACTTGTGTTTTTATATCATTCATTACACCAGCAGCTTTGTCTTTCCCTATCTTGTCTCCTAACTCTCCTGTAGTAACCAATTCGTCATTAGCAGCTTTCTTTTTATTTTCATCAATTTTGCCACCGTTTGCACTATTTTCAAACCCCTTTAAAATTCCAGTAAGAGCTGCTGTTCCAGATACATTAAAAGGAGCTGATGCCTTAACATTTGCATTTTTTATTCCTGCAGTAATCAGTGCATTTTTTATCATACTGCTGCTTACCCAATATATGTTATTTGTAGATACATTTAATCCACCACTGGACGTTGGTTCTACATAAGCACAGGATATAGATTTTGTACCTATTTTATCACTGCTTGCAACATCTCCTAAATATTTTTTCTCTTCATCTATATTGACATCTATTACATTAGCATCCTGTCTAGTAACTCCAAAATACTTAAGCATTTCTTCTTTCTGGCTATTTGTGAGATCTCCTCCCAAGGTTACAACTTTATAGGCATCTGCATAAACTCTATTTCCTGAAATAGGTAAAACTACAGTTATAGCCATAAGCACTATCAATAATTTACTAAAAATTGTTTTAAATTTCATGTGTTTAAACTCCTTTTTAATTTAGTTTGATAAAGATTAATATATATCATAAATATACTATACTATATTTATTAATAAAAGAAGTATAAAATTATAACCAAATATAAAATTTTAAGATATTATTAAAATATTTATTCTTTCCTTGAATACTCTTTAAAACAATCTAAACATACCTTTTTTCCATTCATTATTCTAATTCTGTGCTCAGCCGTATCTTCTCCACAATTTTCACATACTATGTTATTAAATGACCTAGCCTTTTCCGGCACAGAAAACTCTGGTTTTTTATAATAAAATAATTTTTCACAAGGGCAATTTAGCAAATAATCAATATCTTTTTGTCTGTCCCCACTTCTCGGCCAATTTTTTAATACCACTCTCAGAGCATCACCATTTTTTCTATTAAAAAAACTAAACGCCATTTTACCGCGGTCTCTATAAATTAAGTTTCCCTTTCCCATAGTGCACCCTGTTATTACCTGAACCGCATCTACTCCACAGGCATCGTTTTCAGTTATGCACACTATCTCCTCATCTTTTGAAAAAGAAATTCCCATTTTTTCTTTAGCTGCCTCACTGGCCTTATAGCCTATTGCAAGTCCAGGACATAAATGTCCGTGAAATTCAACACATTTTTCCCATAATTTTTTATCCATTTTGTTCCCTCCTGACTAAATCGTTTATATAAATTATACGTCATTTATATAAAACTTTACAATAATATAATTCATTTCAAATACATGTAACAATTAAGTAAGGGGATCAGAGACCCCCTTACTTTCTTCAATTAAGATTTTACTATTGTGAAAACTTCTGCACCTGATATTTCGTCTGAATAGTAGGTCAAATTATAGTCTCCATAAATATTATATTTGGTAACTATTTGCTTCAAGGTTTTTGGAACATTGTAATTTGTAGAATTATAATTTAATATTTTAATGCTAAAAGATTGCCTCTGACTAATTACATAATTTTTTAATGCATTGTAAAAGTCACTATAATTACCTACAACATTTATATCATTGCCATATCTATCTTTCTCCGTCACATTTAGCTTGTCAAAACTATAGTCAGTACTGTTACATTCAGGATAATCTGATTTATCCCACTCATGATCTTGGGCAATCTGAGAATCAGTTATATTGAAGTAAGAATGTGAAAGGAGCTTGGATCCATCATTTGTAACAGGATCGTCCCAGGTAGAATCAAGTTCATAATATTCACCCTGTATTTTTACTATATTCCAGGCATGGCTTATCCATCCATCTCCATCATTTCCCTGTCCTATTACCATTTTACATTCTATACCAGCAGCTGTAAGAAGCCTGTCCATAGCATCTGCATAACCCTGACAAACTGCTGTTTTATTCACTAAAACTCCATAAGCAGTATAGGAATCATCAGGCATATCCGCTGTACCTGCCCTTTGATCATATTCTGTATTATTTACCACATAATCGTGAAGTGCCAATTCTTTTTCATAGTCTTTCATTTGAGGTGTTGTGACACTGTTTACTACTTGATCGACTTTTTGCTGTATTGCATTTTCCTTAGTTATTAAATTTTGCTTAGTATCATCATACTTAAAATTTATAGTCATTTTAGTAGAACTAGAACCTTCAATATTACTTCCTGCACTTGAATACCAATCTCTTAAATTTGGATTGTCCTGCAAAATCTTATCTATGACACCCAAATTATAAGTGCTCCTATCATAGTTTGTTATATTTAAAACTAAAGTATCCTTATAATTAGAAAGTGCATCCTTTACCGCATTGTAATACTGAGTATAATTTTCTATTGAAATTTCACCATTGGAACTATTTTGCCCATCTACTGTAAAATTGTATTTTACTCCTTCATTTAATTGCTTGCCATCAGTAGATTTTAAGTTATTATCTATTACCAAAACGTATTTTTCACCAGAAGTGTAGGGATTTTCAGGTGAAACCTGCACAACATCTGATTTTGAACTCACTACATTAACTGCTACTGATTGATTATTGTCTTGCTCATATACTTTAATAGAGTTTTTTGCTGAATTTATATCAATATTCTTATTAAAACTTATTGTCCATGTCTTGTTATTGGCTACATTAGAGGTGGCATCATTATTCCAAATTCTATAATTTTCTGCAGCATAGCAATTTTTCCCCACAAATAGCAATCCACACGCGGCAGCTACCACAATAAACTTACTTATTTTCTTAAACACAATACCATCTCCCAACAACAATTATTTTTTAATTTCATACATTTAGATAGTGCGTTTCTTCATTTCTTTATCCAATTCCAGATTTTCTGTTTCTTTAGCTAAATTATAATTGTATTTTACTATAGTGTCCAGATGTTTTAATCAATTCACAATTCACAATTAAGGATGATTTAAATATCTAGCTCAGACAAAGAATTCTTTTTATAAGAAAAAGCCACTTTTAGAAGTACAGGAGTTATAATTGTAGTAAGTATTACAACCATTAAAGTTGGAAGAAATATTTCCTCCGATATAATATTTTTTTGTAATCCTATATTTGCAGTAATTATAGCAACTTCACCTCTAGAGATCATACCTACTCCAATTTGTAAGGACTCACTTTTACTCATTTTAAGAGCTCTAGCTGCACCACCACATCCAATCATTTTTCCAATAACTGCAATAACAAACATAACTAAGGTAATAATGAGTACTTCTAGATTGAGACCTTTTAAATTTGCTTCAATGCCCACACTTGCAAAAAATATAAGTGATAAAAATCCAGAAGAAATTGCTTTGATATTTCTTTCTAAATATTTTTTATGCTCAATAGAAGAAAGTATAAGACCGCATATATATGCCCCTGTAATAGCTGCTATACCAAGGTATTCCGCAGCACACGCTATTAAAAGTGCAAACGCCAATGAAAAGGTGAGCATATCTTTACCTGGTTTTACATCCCTAGTAAATTTATTTATATACTTAGGTAAACACACTATGGCCAATATAGAAAATCCACAAAATAAAATTATTTTTACAAACACAAAAACAAGTGACATCATCCCGGAAGCTGAGGCTCCAGAACCAGAGTTTTGGGCTACTGCAAGTACTATAGATATGAGCATAAGCCCTAAAACATCATCTATTACAGCAGCTCCCAAAATATTTATACCAGCCCTTGTATTTAGCTTACCAAGTTCCTTAAGAGTTTCCACACTAATACTTACACTAGTGGCCGTTAAAATAACTCCAACAAATACATTTTCTAGGAAATTATTAAAAAACATATATGCACTTAAAGTTCCCAAAATAAGAGGTAAAATAATGCCGCACATGGCAATTATAAAAGAAGATAAACCTGCTTTTTTAAATTCTTCAATATTAGTCTCAAGACCTGCAAGAAACATGAGCATAATTACTCCTAAATTTGAGAGAAGCTTTATATTATCATCATACTGAACAACATTTAAAATAACAGGACCAAGTATTACACCTGCAATGAGTGCCCCTAAAACCTCTGGCATCTTCAACTTTCTACTAATAATTCCACCTATCCTTGTACATATAAGAATTAACACTATATCTAATAAAGTTTTTTCCATTATAACCTCCTTATTTTAGCTTAAAAAAGTAGAAAGCCCCCTAAAGGACTTTCCACCCCAAAAGTCATATTATCTTCTTGAAAACAAATAAATATTTGTCCAACCGAAATACACATTATTTTTAATTTTACTTGTTGATATAATATCATAATCATGTTAATTATGCAATAACTCTTATATATCCTAATTTGCAGTTACAATACCCAACTTTTTACGCAAAGCTTTATAAGTATCATCAATATACTCTTCAGCTTTATCTTGGTCTTCTATTGTTTCGACCTTAACTGCACAGTATTTATATTCTGGAGTTTTTGATATAGGATCCAGATTATCCACTGTAAGTTCATTGCAAGCACCAATCCACCATTGGTAAGTCATATAAGTAGCTCCTTTTAAAACTCTATCTGTAACATTTGCCCGTGTTACTACAGAACCTCTTTTTGAAGATACCCTAACTAAATCCCCTGTTTTAATTCCAAGCTCTTCTGCATCTTCTATACTCATCTGTATTTTTCCAGGTTCATCTTCCAGCTGCTGTAGAGCACGGCAATTTCCCGTCATTGTCCTTACAGAGTAATGACCTATTTCTCTGACTGTACACAAACTAAGTGGATATTTCTCATCTGGTGATTCTTCTGTAGATCTCCATTCTGAAGCAAATAAAATACCCTTTTTGCTCGGAGTACTGAATTCATTGTTTTCATACAAAACAGGAGTTCCTGGATGGTCTTCTGTAGGACATGGCCAAAGTACACCATCTAAAGTTTCCATTTTCTCATAAGTTGCACCTGCAAATTTAGGTGAAAGGCTTCTCATCTCATCCCATATTTCCTTTGTGTTGTTATAGTGCATTTTATATCCCATAGCTGAAGATAACTCACAAATTATCTGCCAATCAGGTTTTGCTTCACCAATTGGTTCAACTGCCTTGTTAAACTTTTGCAATCCTCTATCTGCAGCACTATATACCCCTTCATGTTCTCCCCAGGCAGTTGCTGGCAGAATCACATCTGCATGTAATGTAGTTTTATTCATAAATATGTCCTGAACTACTACAAATTCAAGCTCATCCAAAGCCTTCCTTACTTCATTTGAATTTGGATCACTTTGAACACAATCTTCACCCATGATATAATATGCCTTTAATTTATGTTCCTCAAGTACTGCTTTAGGTACTTCAGTCAAATGATAGCCAATCTTGTCTGGAAGATTTTTTACTCCCCAGGCTTTTTCAAATTTTTCTCTCACATTTTTATCCGTAACACTTTGATATCCTGGAAAATTATTTGGAAGTGCTCCCATATCACAAGCTCCCTGTACGTTGTTTTGTCCTCTTACAGGTCCTATTCCGACACTTGGTCTTCCATAATTTCCCGTTAGCAGTGCCAATCCAGCTAATCCTTTTACCACATCTACAGCTTGACCAAATTGACATACTCCCATACCATAAAGTATCATTGGGTTTTTAGCTGAAGCATACATTTCCATAGCTTTTTTAATCTTTTCTGCTGGTACATTTACTATTTTTTCTACATATTCAGGTGTATATTTCTTTATAACTTTAATATATTCATCAAGTCCTTCTGTATATTTTTCTACGTAATCTTTATTGTATAAACCTTCATTAATAAGAATATTGGCAAAACCGTTTACAAGCGCCATATTAGTACCGCCCTTTATCGGAAGCCATAAATCTGAAATCCTTACACTTTCTGTTATCCTAGGGTCCACTACTACTATTTTTGCACCTTTTTGTCTTGCTTTCACTATTCTTCTTGCTACCATAGGATGAGATTCTGCAGGATTATACCCAAAAATAAATACCAGGTCTGCATTATCAATTTCAGGAATACTATTAGACATTGCACCATTTCCCAACACTTTAGCAAGTCCAGCTACAGAAGGTCCATGACAAACTCTAGCACAGTTGTCCACATTATTTGTCCCAATAACAGCCCTCATAAATTTTTGCATAATATAGTTAGCTTCATTTCCAGGACCTCTAGAACAACCAGTACCCATTATAGAATCAGCACCATACTTGTCTCTTATTTCTCCTAATCTTTTTGCAGTAAAACTGATAGCTTCATCCCAAGTAACTTCTTCGAACTTGCCATTTTTTCGTATCTTAGGTTTTCTTATACGTGGAGTTAAAAGTTTAGGATCGTTTAAATAATCCCATCCATAATAACCTTTAAGACACAGCTCTCCCTCATTGGTTCTGCCCATAGCAGGCTCAGCTCTCTTAATTTTACCATCTTCAACCACTAAATACAGTCTGCAACCAGCACCACAGTAAGGACATACAGTTAATACTTTATTCTCCATAATAACTACCCCATTATTTTTTATATTTTTGAATCTTTCTATATTTAATATATCACTAAAAAAGCGTGTAATTCAAAGACTATAAAAAATACTTATTCGTTGCTATTAGTAGTATCAAAATTTTTTATAGTCACTCTTTTCTATAAAATTGATTATAATACATATTGTAATACATACTCTTCTTTTTAATTAAATCTCTATGGCTTCCTTTCTCTATTATTTCTCCCTTATCTACTACCATTATAATATCTGAATTTTTAATAGTGCTTAACCTATGGGCAATAATAAAACTAGTTCTCCCCTTCATAAGTTTATTCATGGCATCCTCTATCTTAAGTTCTGTTAGTGTATCCACATTACTAGTAGCTTCATCTAGAATAAGTATTGCAGGATTTGAAAGTATTGCCCTTGATATAGCTATAAGCTGCCTTTCACCTTGGCTTAAATTGTTTCCTCCCTCATGAATTAAAGTATTGTATTTCTGTGGAAGTCTTTCAATAAATGTCTCTGCATTAGCAAACCTGACTGCCTGCTTAATTTCAGTAAAATCTGCATCTAATTTACCATACCTGATATTTTCAAGTATTGTTCCTGCAAAAAGATACGTATCCTGAAGAACTATGCCAAAGCATTTTCTAAGACTATCTCTCTTATAATTTCTTATATCCTCTCCATCAATCAAAATTTTACCATCTGATACATCATAAAATCTGGTGATCAAATTTACAATAGTTGTTTTGCCAGCTCCTGTAGATCCAACAAGAGCAACTTTTGTACCTGGATTTATATCAAAATTTATGTTTTTTAGTATTTTAACATCTTTTCTATAGCAGAAGCTTACGTTTTCAAAGGTAACCCGCCCTTTTACATGCTCAAATACTTTTGCATGAGAAATATCTTTCAACTCCTCTTTTTCATCCAGCACTTCAAATACTCTTTCTGCACCTGCTGCTGCTGATTGGAGTGTATTAAATATACTAGCTATATCATTTAATGGTCTTGCAAATTGCCTTGAATAACTTAAAAAACTAGCTATAACTCCCACTGTTATAATATTTTTTAAAGCTAAAACTCCCCCTACACCTGCTACAGCTGCAAAACCTATATTGTTTATTACATTCATAATTGGCATTAAAAATCCTGACCAAATTTGGGCTTTTAATCCTACTTCACATAGGGAAGAATTTATTTTATTAAATTCCTCTACACACTTTTCTCCATGATTAAAAGCTTTTACTACTTGGAACCCAGATATTGTTTCCTCTATATGTCCATTAAGTTTTCCAAGTTCTATCTGTTGATTTTTAAACAGCGGATTTGTTTTTTTTGCTATACTCTTAGTTAATAAAAAGACCATAGGTACTGTAATTAAAGTTACAAAAGTAAGAAACGGACTTAATATAAGCATCATTACAAAAGATCCTAAAACTGTTATTACCCCTGACATAAGCTGAACAGTAGATTGTGATATAGTACTACTTACGTTTTCTACATCATTTGTAAGTCTGCTCATAATTTCTCCGTGAGTATTCATATCAAAAAAAGATAAAGGAAGTTTTTGAAGTTTACCGAATAAGTTTTTTCTAAGACCCATTATTATCCGCTGGGCTACCCCTGCCATAATCCATCCCTGAAAAAAAGTTAAAATAGCATCCACTACATAAGTTAATAAAAGCAGCATAACCATTATCCAAAGAATATGAAAGTTTACTTTTCCATAGGATTCTGACATGGCATCAATAGCTTTTCCTAAAAGATAAGGTCCCATAAGCCCTACTGCAGAATCTATTATTACAGATATGAGTATTATAACTAACAATTTTCTTTCACTTCCAAAATATTTCCACAGTCTTAGAATCGTTTTTCTTAAATTTTTTGGTTTTTCCGCAGGTCCAAGTCTTCTTCCCCTTCCTCTCTTTCTAGACCCTAAAGGCACCGCTATGTTATTTCTATCATACTTTCCCATATCCTCTTATATGCTCTCCTTTCCAAACTGAGATATGAATATGTCTTCATAAGTTTTACAGTTTTTCATAAGTTCATCGTGTTTTCCAATACCTATTAATTTTCCACCATCAATTACAAGTATTTTATCAGCCCACATTATAGAAGATATTTTCTGTGAAATTATGATACACGTTAAATTTCTTAAATATTTTCTTAAATTTTCTCTTATCCTAATTTCTGTAACTGCATCTAATGCACTTGTACAATCATCAAATATAAGTACTTCAGGCTTTTTAATAAGTGCACGTGCTATGGAAATTCTCTGTTTTTGTCCACCTGAAAAATTAATTCCTTCTTGTCCAATTTTAGTATCATATTTTTCAGGAAATCTATGTATAAATTCATTAACTTCTGAAATTTCACACACTTTTTTTACTTCTTCTAGAGAAGCATTTTCTCTGCCCCATCTTATATTCTCAAAAACAGTTCCAGTAAACAATGTTGTTTTTTGAGGCACTAAAGCTATTTTATCCATCAAAATTTTTTCATCTATATTCTGTACATTCACTCCATCAATTTTTATTATTCCAGAAGTTACATTATAAAATCTAGGTATTAAATTCACTAAGCTGCTTTTACCTGAACCTGTAGGTCCAACAATACCAACTGTTTCCCCTGGCATACAGGTAAAACTAATATTATTTATAACTTGATGCCCTTCTGAATAGGAAAAACATACATTTTCAAAATCTATCCTCCCTCTTTACATAAAATTTACAGATACTTCATTAAGCTCTATGTCATCCTCCTCATCCAATACTTCAAAAATTCTAACTGCTGAAGCTTTAGATCTAGCAAATACATTGAATATAGCAGATATCATCATAATAGAAAAAAGTATTTGTGTCATATAATTAGTAAAAGCAATTATTTGTCCTACTTGAATGCTTCCTGCCTCTACATACTTTCCACCAATCCACAAAACACATATTATTCCTATATTTATAATCAAATTTCTTCCTGGAGAAAATAAAGACATGATACGCATTGCAGTTGTAGTTAATTTTCCTAAATTTTCATTTGCAATTTTAAATTTTTCACTTTCATAATTAAATCTGTTAAATGCCTTTACCACCCTTACTCCGGACAAATATTCCCTCATAACAGAATTTATTTTATCAAGTGATACTTGAACCTTCATAAAATAGGGATATCCTATTTTCATATTTAAGAATATAAGTAAAACTATAATTGGTATTATAATAAACAAAATCACTGCTAAATGTAAATTCAGTTTGGACGCCATAATAATACTTCCAATACAAACAATAGGAGCCTTCACAAATATCCTCATAAGTCCATTGACAAAATTTTGAACTTGAGTTACATCATTGGTAAGACGTGTTATAAGTGAACTACTTTTAAATTTATCAATACTGTTAAAGGAAAAGCTTTGAATTCTTTTAAATAAATCTTCCCTTAAATCCTTACTAAATTTTTGAGAAACACTTCCAGATAATATATTACGTCCTGATGCACCTAGCGCACCTAATCCAGTAATTGTCAGCATTATAAATCCATGCTTAACTATATAATCCATATTCTTATTTGCTACACCTATATCTACTATTTTTGACATTATAGTAGGCTGCATCAAATCACACATTGCTTCCACAGCAAGACAAAATATAGCAAGACAAAAACCCTTCCAGTATTTATGTATATATTTTTTCATATATTTCAATGGACACACTCCCAAAATTTTATCTTATTTATTGATAATATTACTTTTTAATTGCAATTTCAATTATGAACGTAAAATTAATTAAGCTTCTTACCTAATGCAAAAATTTCGATTATACTGTATAATTATCTAGAAGTTAAATAGAATATTATGTAAACCTATGAATATAAATCTAATTTAAAGAGGCGATTACTTTGAAAAATTTTTTAAATAAACTTTCCTATTATTTTAGAGAAAGTTATGGCATTGATAAACTTTCTACCCACCTTTATATTGGCGGAATTGTTCTATCTTTATTTAGACGTACAGCTACACTAGGGTTTGTATTTTTCATATACAGTACCTGGAGGTGCCTTTCAAGAAATAAATACAGAAGATACAAGGAACTTGAGGCTTATGAAAATTTCATTTCACCTGTAGCTAAAAAGTTTAGTGGATTTACCTACTCTATGAACAATCATAAACAATATAAAATATTTAAGTGTCCAAACTGCTCCCAAAAATTAAGAGTTCCTAGACACAAAGGGAAAATAACCATAACATGTAAAAATTGTGGTACTTCTTTTAAAAGGAAATCATAACCTTTTTCATTAACATAGTTTATGATAAAATAGAATAAAAACTTGAAAAGTAGGTGCTGCTATTTGGGTGAAAGAAGAATATTTGTGGCAGTTTTTAAATTTGTAATTTTAATATTTTGGACAATGTTTCAATTTGTAGCTATTGCACTAGTTTTCAATTCATTTAATATATCCTTAATATATTACTTTATCTTTTTTGAAATCATAAGTGTCATTTTCGTAATTCATTTAAACTATAAGGATAAAAATACTTCTTATAAAATCAGCTGGATAGTTCTAATTCTTCTCATTCCAGTAGTAGGATCACTTATTTATATTTTTTCGATGATTGGAATAAAACGTAATTTTAATAAGATAAACAAAATAGAATTGGATAAAGACGTATTTCCAAAAGAAGACCAAGATATGCTTTCTTCTTTTAAAAAGGAAAATAAAATAAGATACAATGAAACAAGACTTATAAAAAATATTAGCAACTATGGATGCTATATAAATACAAAAGTTGATTACTTCTCTTCGGGTGAAGACATGTATAAAAAACTTTTAGAAGAATTGAAAAATGCCAAAAAATTTATTTTTTTAGAGTACTTCATAATCTCAAAAAGTAAAATGTGGGATGAAATTTTTGAAATCTTAAAAGAAAAATCTAAAAGTGGTGTAGAAGTTAGAGTCCTAGTAGACTATGTAGGTTCTCTGGTTGTTTTACCAAAGAACTTTAAAAAATCCCTTAAAACAAATAATATAAAGCTAAAAATATTTAATCCTTTTAAAATAATCTTAAATTTTATGTTAAATTATAGAGATCATAGAAAGATAACTGTAATTGACGGAAAAGTTGCCTTTACTGGTGGCATTAATATAGGTGATGAATATATAAATGAATACAAAAAATATGGCTACTGGAAGGACATGGCTGTATGCTTAAAAGGAGAAGCAGTTTATAGTTTTACAATTATGTTCTTAAGAATGTGGCAATCAATATCAAAAAAGAAAGAGGACTTTTCAAAATATAAGACTTCATGCAAACTAGAAAAAAGTCAGGGTATTGTAATGCCTTATAACAGTGGGCCCATAAAACCTGACGGCGCAGCAGAATACGTGTATTTAAACATTATAAACAGTGCTAAAAATTACATTTATATTACTACCCCCTACTTGGTAATAGGCTATGAAATGACACTAGCACTTTGCCTCGCAGCAAAAAGGGGAGTAGATGTGAGAATAATAACACCTTTTATTCCAGATAAAAAAATCGTACAGATCCTCACTAGATCTCATTACGACAACTTATTAGATTCAGGAGTAAAAATATACGAATATACACCAGGATTTATCCATGGAAAAACTTTTGTATCTGATGGGGAATGTGCAGTAGTTGGAACTATAAACTTAGATTACAGAAGTTTATATTTGCATTTTGAATGTGCAACCTACCTGTACAATGTCCCCATAATAGATAATATTTACAAAGATTTTTTAAGAACTATAGAAGTATCAAAAAAGATAAACAAAGATGTATGGGAAAAAAGAAGTCTTTCAAAAAAAATTGTAGAATCAATTTTGAGAATGTTTGCTCCATTGGTATAGATAATTTATGTTATCCTGCTTTTTTGACTTTGCAGATGCATGTTGCAAGTATAGTGACAATTGGCAAAGTGTAACACAACAAAGCATAGGGTGCATACTTAATGGTAGAAATACCTGTAACTGCTAAAATTAATAAGGAATTCACATTCCACGGAACTAATGGAGCAATAACAGTTCCAGTATCAGATATTGTTCTAGCTAATATCTTATTTTCCACACCTAATTCCTCGTACTTGTGTCTCAAAAGTTGTCCAGGTAATATTATACCAACAGTTTGATCACAAGCTATTGTGGACATTCCACTTATAGCACAAGTCTTTATAACCAATTCTTCCTTTGATTTTATAGTTGAAATTACTTTATCCACTATAGGTTCTATAAGTCCTGTTCCTTGAAAAATACTATTTAACGAAATAGCTCCTCCCATTATCAATAAGACCTCAACCATAGAAGTTATTCCACCACCAGTTAATACCTTATTCAAATACTCATATTTTGTATTTCCCACATAACCCGTAGTTATTTCCATGACAACACCCCAAATGCTAGTATTTTGTACTACCATAGATAAAATCACACTAGCAGCTAGTCCAATTGAAAGTGAGTTAACTATTTTTACACCTAAAAAAGACACTATAAAAATTACTGCAGGTATTAGTAAAAAGAGTGGTGAAATTACAAAACTCTTTTTAATGGCGGTAGTATATCTATTTATATTTGAAGAATTAGAACCCAAACTATACCTTTGTCCAATGTAAAAATATACAGAGCCAGCTATTAAATATGCAGGAAATAATATCTTAACCATAGATGACAACATATTTTTATAGGATGTTTTAACAGTGGTTAAGGTAAGATTTACAAGTCCTGAAATCGGAGACATTTTATCTGCTAAAAATGCACCTGAAACAATTACTCCTAAAATAATATAATCTGGAATTCCAAAAGCCTTTGCTAACCCTAAGCTTGCAATTCCAATAGTACTTATAGTTGCAAAAGCAGATCCTATAAATACTGCTACACCAGACGTAAGTATAAAAATCGTAAATAAAATATTCATGTGCTGCATATATTTAAAGCCATAGTACATTATTGTAGGTATAACTCCAGACGAAAACCATACAGGGATTAAAGCCCCTATCAATAAAATTAAAGTAAGTAATTGTCTGCAATCAAGAAGGCTATTCTTTATCATAACTAATAACTCCGTAACACTAAATCCACTTTTTATAAAAATACAGGTTGAAAAAATTATACTTATAGTAAATGCGTAAAATAATGATGCCTTAAAAACTATAGAGCTGAGTATGGCCATAAATGTAAAAATTAAAACGATGTACCTATGCCTTTCCTGGATGTTCTTATTGCACATAATATGCCTCCAAAACAATTAATAATTATCCCAACTTTTTTAGTTAATAGTTAATGTGGATTTTTTGCGATAGCTAAAAATCATCCCTCACTGTCAATTATCCAATATCAACTGTCAACTCGAAAGTCTTCGCTTCGCATTATTTTTTTACTAATAAAGTTGAGTAAATATTTAAAAAACTCCCACATTTTATATTATATTATCTTTGTTAAAAAAGTCTAGTAATTTTTATAAAAAATAGAAGGTCACAATAACCTTCTATGAGATAATTCTATATAGTTATCTTTCAAATTTATTAAGCAATTTTTCTAGTTCCCGTGCTTGCAAGGCAGATTCTTCTGCAAATTTTTTAAACACCTGATTTATTTCTTTATCCTCTATTTTACCAGAATACTCCTGGTAATCTCTAACACTCTCCTGCTCATCAAGAAGTTTTTGTTTTATCATATCTTCAACTGTTAATTTCATTCTTATCTCTCCTTTCTACCAATAGTTTTTGTTACATAAAAAAGTTTTATTCATTATTAATATGTTTATATGTTACAAAAATAAAGATTGAAATAAAAATAAAAAATATTACCCATAGTAACTGATAGCTTATTTTAGCAATGACAAAGCCACTAAAAGCACTTCCCAACCCACCACCACAAAATAGACCAAATCCAATTAATCCTGAAGGTAACCCTTTAGAATCAGATGCCACATCAAAAGCCATAGTAGCCAATGTAGATTGAACAAAAATATATCCAATACCCAAACTGATAGTGGCGACTAAACCCATTTGCCAGCAGTGAAAATTTATTAAAAACAGAGCCGTCATTAGTGCAAATACTTCACCCAATATGATCACATTTTTAGGTCCTATTTTTACATTTAACTTTCCCATGATAGAACCCGCACCAAGGCAAGCAAATCCATAAAACATTACAATTATTCCACATTGCATATAATTTAACTTTAAAGCATAGTGAAAATAGGCACCTAAATAACTATACAAACCCAAAAATAAAAAACCAGCTATAAATGCCATAGGAAAAATTATTTTCCCATTTGGTGTTAAAGTAACACGTTTAACTTCAGTAAAAAACTTTTCATCTATAGGAACAATATTATCTTTAGGTATAGTAAACAAAAGAAATACCGTGCATATTGCAGCTGCCACAAAAAAAATAAATAGTACACGCCAGCTAAAATATTTAGCTAATGTTCCACCTAATCCAGCGCTAAAACCTTGTCCTAGGAAAACAATCCCCATAAATTTTCCAACATATTTTGATCGCTTTGAAACTGGAACAGTATCTCCAATCAAAGCTAAAGATACAGCTATAATACCTGCAGCAAAAAATCCTGTTACTGTCCTCCATATGCTCAGTACAAATAAAGAACTAGCAAATGCACATCCACAAGTTCCTAAAGCAAATCCACATATAATCAACTTAAGTATTCTAGCTTTACTGTAACAATCACTGAAATATCCATAAACAGGCTGCATTATTCCATAGGGTATCATGTATAATGTCAATATAATACCAGTCTTGGGGATTGATGCATTAAATTCTGAAGCTATAGCTGGAAGTATTGGAGACACAAACCAATTATCAGCAGCAGAAATAAATCCTCCAATTCCTAAAATTACAATTAATATATCATATTTTAAGCTTACTTGTTCTTCATTTTTACAAATTAAATGCTTCATATTTTATATCTCCTTATATAGTATAATTAAAGTATAGGAAATATATATTTTCTATACAATGCCAAAAATACTAATGTGGCCTAGTACAGATTTATAGGAAGTAGGTAGTTTTATGAAGTATGACGTTATTTACACATATATAAAAGAACAAATATTTAATAGAATCTTTAAAACTTAATAATGTAAATATTATAGGTATAAACAGAACTGCAAAAGGAATAAACTTTTATGAACTTGAAAATATATTTAAACACAAAGATATAAAATTTTTTTATATTATCCCGCGTTTTCACAATCCTACAGGATTTTCATATTCAAATAGTGAAAAAAAACAAATATTAAAACTTTGTCAAAAATATAATGTATATATAGTTGAAGATGATTATTTAGCTGACTTGGATATTGAAAAAAAGTCTGATCCAATATATGCTTTAGATTCTTACTCAAAAGTTATATATGTAAAAACCTATTCTAAAGTATTACTGCCTGGATTAAGAATTTCTGCAATTGTACTTCCAAAAGAGATACTAAAAACTTTTGGCAAATATAAAAAATGGAATGATTTAAGCACATCTGTACTGTCACAGGGAGCTTTAGAAATTTATATAAAAAGTGGTATGTTTGACATACATACAAAAAAACTTAGAGAGGTATATTCTAAAAGAATGATCTGTCTTAGTAAATGCGTAAAAACTTGTTACAACTCTAATATAATTTGGCACGTTCCCACTTCAGGTTTTTTTGCCAGTTTTGAGGTCGTTAACAATACACATATAGACTATATGATTAATGGGTTAAAATTAAAAAACATTCTTCTCACCGATCCAAATATATTTTATTTAAATACTAATACACCAAAAAAATTAGTAAGACTAAGTGTTAGTAGAACTAATACCATTGAAATTGAAAAAGGCATAAACAAAATTTGCACTATGATTAAGTAGAAAGCTTACTTATAATAGCCATATTTTTACAATCATGAAGTTCCTTTAAATATTTTGTGTATAAGTCTTACATATTAGTATATAAATTACAGGGATTCTAAGGTTGCAGCTTAAAATCCCTGTAATTTATTTTACTCTATTAAAATTTAAAATAAAGCAGGTACCCTTGCCTTCTTCACTTTTTACATCAATGCTTGCAGAATGGAGAATCAATATCTTTTTCACAATAGTTAGTCCTATACCACTGCCTTTAATTTCATTTCTACTTTTATCTCCTCTATAAAGTCTTTCAAAAATAAATGGCAAATCTTCTTTTTTTATACCTATTCCACTGTCTTTTATACTTACAATTACATGTTGTCTGTCAAAGCTTAAATTAACAGCTATCTTGCCTCCAGGTAAAGTAAACTTAACAGAATTTGATAAAATATTAATAAATACCTGTTTAAGTTTATCCGTATCTCCTGATATCAAATATTTTTCGCCCACAGCAGCATTAAATATCAAATCAATTCCTTTACTTTTAGCTTGTAACTTTATTTCTTCACATATGTTATAAATCAATTCCTCTAAAGGTATTTTTTCAAAATTTAATATTACTTCTTTACTTTCAAATTCTTTTAAAATATCTAGATTATCTATAAGTCCTCCAAATCGTATAACCTCATCATTCAAGGCATTAAGCCTATCTGTAGTTGCTGGAAATATGCCATCTATCATTGCTTCTAAATTATTTTGCAGTATATTTAAAGGAGTTCTTAATTCATGGGATATATCAGAAACCAGCCTTTTTCTAATATCATCCTGATACTTTAGCTTTTCTCTAAGAATATCAATGCTATTAATAAGATTTTTTATTTCAAGTACACTACTATTAAATTCTAGCTTAGCTTCATAATCACCTCTGGATAAATTTACAGATGCTTCTGAAACCTTTTTTATAGGATATGACAACTGCTCTGAAAACAAAACGCTTAAAAATATAGAAATGCATATTGCAATTAATACACTCACAATCATATTCCTATTTATTGAATTTTTAAAATTTATGTCTTGCTCTGATAAAAATATTGGTTGGTATTGGCCTATAGATATATACCCTACTACTTTATTGTCATATTTAATTGAAAATGTATTTGTCTTATATTCACCAGCACTATTTACGTCTTGTTTACTAAACATCGGCATATTTTTTAATTCATCAGGTTTCATCCCCCATACCTCTCTTTTATTTTCATCAAATAATGTTAAACAATAATTACTCATATATCCTTCATGCTGCATCTCTACACCTGAATTTTTCGTCCATTTCTTATCCCTCTTATAAATTTGCTGAAAATAATCCACAATTCGCTGATTCCTTTTGATTTGGTTATCTGCTATATATTTATTAAAGGTATTGTCCACTGCATGATTTACAAAAAATGTAGACAATACTACAGTTATAATAGTGCAGAGTACTAGAACTAAACTTAACCTTTTTCTTATACTTTGCATTTCTATTCACCACCAAATTTGTAACCTAATTTTATTACAGTTATAATATACTTTGGAAATCGCGTATCCCTTTCTATTTTTTTTCTAATATTTTTTATATGCACATCTATAGTTCTATCGGAACCTTCAAAATCAATACCAAATACCTGTTCAATCAACTGCTCACGACTTAAAACCCTGCCTTTATTTTTAGCAAGAACGTATAAAATATTAAACTCATTAGGTGTCATAGGTATTTCTTCTCCCTTTAGCTTCACACATCTTTTGTCATGGTTTATTACTAATAATCCATCTCTAGAAATAATTTCAGATTCTTCAGCAGAAGATAGCCTTCTAAATAGTGCATTTACTCTAGCTGTAAGTTCCCTTGGACTGCAAGGTTTAGTTAAGTATTCATCTGCCCCCATATTTAAGCCTTGCAATTTATCTGATAAAGTTACTTTAGCTGTCAGCATAAATATATGTACATTAGATATTCTTCTAATTGTACTACATACCTCTTCGCCGTCAATATCCGGAAGCATTAGGTCAAGTATTACTAATTTAAATTCAATTTTATTAAATAATTTTATTCCTTCAAGACCAGTGGTAGTGCAATAAACCTTATATCCTTCTCTTTCAAGATAGGCTTTTATAACATCTGATACTTTTATTTCATCCTCAATAACTAAAATAGTATTCATAACATACCTCCAATATTATTTCATAAACAGAGTTCTAAACATATTCTAATACTT
The DNA here is from genome assembly GCF_001636845.1 of Clostridium ljungdahlii. GTDB lineage: Bacteria > Bacillota > Clostridia > Clostridiales > Clostridiaceae > Clostridium_B > Clostridium_B ljungdahlii_A. Next base: position 250,812 of record NZ_LITT01000058.1, on the reverse strand, counting down.
CTATATACTCATATTTATTAGATTTTGTCGTTACTATATGTCTTCTTATTCTATATTATCAAAAAATTATGTTGAATTTATAAAGATGATTTAAATATCTCCATAATATCTACATATTTTCTTGATATATTGTACAGGAAGATGTGATTACAGTTCAGTTTATTTGAACTTAAGAAATCATAGTTTATCAATAAAACATTTTAGGAGGTAATTAATTATGAACATGACACATTACATGTCACTACTTGCAGCCAATCAACCTTGGAATTTAATAATTTTTATGGCCATACCTGTGATATGTGCGGAGACTCTAACAATTACAGAATTTTTTATAATTTTCAATAAAATACAAAGCGGTGGTATTAAAACTTTAAATAAAATCGTTGGTATTTTTGACGGATTTTACTTTACCGGTATATTTATCTACCTATTATTTAATGCTGTGATACCTTTAACTAACACTGGAGGATGGCATACATGGGTTGATGTGGTAGCAGTTGGTTTTTACTTAAGCGGCGTTGTATTTCTTTTACCTATAGCATTGATGGAACTTAATATAATATTTAAGAATAAAACTCCAGAATCAAAAATGAAGATTCATTTTATTCTTGTAGGGGGATTTCTTGTAGTAGCCCATGTGGCAATGATTTTTGGCATGGTAAATCCTGAAATTATAAGCAGTATGCCATCCATGCACAATATGTAGCTTATAATTTAAAGAACACAATTCAACTTTTTAAGTAAAAATAGACTTATACTCCGTATAAGTCTATTTTTACTATTATTCTTTTTAAAGAAATTTTAGAATATCTGCTTTCATTTCTAAAAGTTTTTCAGAAAATATTCTGTTCTTCTTGTTCTCACTTTCAAAATCTACGTTAATTTCTTTTTTAATCATTCCAGGTTTAGAGGACAGTACATATATTCTATCGGAGAGCAAAATTGCTTCTTCTATATCATGAGTTACAAAGAGTATGCTTCTTTTCAATTCTTGCTTCATATCAAGAATCCATCTTTGCATTTTACCTCTAGTTATAGAATCCAGTGCACCAAAGGGTTCATCAAGTAACATTATTTCCTCAGAAGATAGAAAAGTTCTTAAAAAACTTGCTCTCTGTCTCATGCCTCCTGAAAGTTCATAGGGATATTTCTTTTCATAGCCTTTAAGACCAACTATTTCAATATACTTAACTGCCCTTTCTCTCGATTCTCTTTTATTACTACCTCTTATATCAAGTGGAAGCACTACATTTTCCATTACAGTTTTCCAGGGCAAAAGCAAATCCTTCTGCTGCATATACCCTAGATCCCCTTTTACTGAAACCTCTCCACTATCTTCTTTAATAATACCAGTTATTATATTAAACAAAGTACTCTTTCCGCATCCACTTGGCCCTAAAATAGAAACGAATTCTCCCTTTTTTAAGTTAATGGATATATCTTTTAGTATAAGATTTTCCTCAAAACTTCTACTCACATTTTTAACTTTTATAATGGAATCATCCTGTTTATTTTGGTAAAAATTCATTTGTGAAAGCATCGCTTGTTTTTAGCTCCTTTTTAATTAACCCTTTACTTTGCAAAAACTTAGCATATCTACTCCATACATCAGATTTCATTACACCCCACCTAGGTGCATCTGCTATGTACTGTTTTGCCATATACTTCTGACTTTCTACAGCCAATTTCTTATCTATTTCTGGTGCATATTTGACAAGTATTTTTGCACTTTCATCAGGATTTTTTATAGCATATTCATATCCCTTTGCTGTAGCTTTTAAAAATTTTCTAACTTTATCTGGATTTTGACTAATATTTTTATTACTAGTTATTAAAATAGGAGTGTAGTAATCAAGTGCAGGATCTAAATCTTTGACAGGTATAAAATTTAAGTCCACACCTTTTAATTTTGCTTCAACTCCAGTCCATCCTTGGTAGATCCATGCAAAATCAACATTTTTCTTCGTAGATGCAAAGAAATCATCAGTTCCCATATTCACAATTTTAAGCTTACTGAAATCTGCTCCATTTTTCTCCATAACAGCTTTGATTACAGCTTCTTCTGAAGGGGAACCCCATCCTCCATAAACTTTTCCTTCAAAATCCTTTACACTTTTTATATTTTTGCTTTTAGGTGACGCAAAACCTGAAGTGTTATGCTGTATTATTGCCGCGATGGATTTTATAGGAAGTGGATCCTTGTTTGTAACTGCATAGGTTACATCTTCCTGATAGCTTACGCCAAAATCTCCTTTGCCTGCAGCTACAAGATTTGTCACATTACCTTGTGAAGGTTGAACTATCTTCACATCCAGTCCTTCCTCTTTATAATATCCTTTATCTAGTGCTACATATAATCCTGTATGATCTGTATTTGGAGTCCAATCAAGTATTACCGTAGTTTTATCTAAAGAAGCAGCTGCCTGTTTCTTTTCAGATGTTCCACATCCCCCAAATAACAAACTTATAACAAATATAGTTACCGTCAAAAATATAATTTTACTTTTTTTCATATTCGTCTCCTCTATTTCCAATGTATTATTTTTTTACCTATAAAATCTATAATGTAGATTATTATAATGCTTACAATAACAATGACTAAAATTGAAGCAAAAACCTTGTCCAATTGATAGGCATTTTTTGCCCTTACCATGTATACCCCAATGCCATTATCTCCTCCAAGCCATTCACCTATAATCGCAGACATTATCATATAAGTTGCTGCTATTTTTAAGCCTGAAAAAAAATTCACCATAGCATAGGGAAGCTTTAAGTGATAAAATGTCTGTAATCTTGAGGCTTTCATAGTGCTAAATAAATTTATATAATCCCTGTCTACTTTCTCAAATCCATCTACGAGGCTTACAACTATCGGGAAAAAGCATACCATTACCACTACTATTATTTTAGGAAGTACCCCAAATCCAAACCATATTATAAACAAAGGTGCAATTGCTATAGTTGGAATAGTTTGAGATATTAGTAAAATAGGATATATTGACTTTCTCACAATTTCAAAACTATCCATTATTACAGCTAATATAAAGGAAAATATTATAGATATAAAAAAACCTATAAAAGACTCGTACAATGTGGTTTCCGTATTTTCCATTATATTTTGAAAATCTGATACAAGAGTTTTTAAAATATCCAGCGGAGAAGGAATAATATACTGAGGAACGTGGGCAAAGTTTATTGTTAACTGCCATATAAGTACAACTATTACTATTGTAGCTATAGGATATATTTTACTTTGAATGTTTTTTGCTTTTTCCATATATAAGCACCTTCAGTCTATAATTTTAATTTATTAAAATTGTCATAAATTTTTTCTCTAACTTCTTCAAACTGGAGATTCTTTATTAAAGAAATTTTTCTTACAATATTTATAACTTCGGATGGATATCCATATTTCTTATTTACCCATTCAAGTGAAGTAGGGCCATCAGTTTCTGTTAAAATTCTACCTAGAGGAATAATTTTTACTATATCATCTGTAAGTTTAGAATATCCTATATCAACACTTATTGTAAAATAGCACCCATACTCCAAAAGCTTTTTTAGTATGTTCAAATCTCCACTATACCAATGAATTATAGGTGTTCTTAAATCATATTTCTTTATATAATCCAATACCTCCTTTTCTGCTCCTTTAGTATGAATGTTTGTTATTTTGTCATATTCCCTAGCCTTACCTAAAAAGTATTCAAATACTAGATTCATATAAGGATATTTTTCTTTCTCCAAAACCCAATAGTAGTCAAGTCCTATTTCTCCAATAATTTTACATTCCTTTACATAATCATCGAACTTATCTAAATCCTTGTAGTTTTTATGTGCCTCCCACGGATGTATTCCAAGACATGGAGTTATATTTTTATTATCTTTACTTAATTTTTTTGTAAATATATAACTCTCTAAATCCATAGAACATCCCAAGGTTTTGATATTGCTGTGATTTATACTATCAATTGCATTACTTAAATTGTCTTTATAAAAATCCATATGATTATGCGCATCTACAAACATTTTATTCTCTCCCTATACTTTAACAAAAATAAAAAGCACTATTATAAAAACAGTGCTTTGAATCCAATATTAAAGCAGCTTTCCTACGTCGGCGTTACCCGAATCAGGTTCGAAGGGTTAAAGTTTTCACTTTTCTCAGCACAAATGGCACCCCTGGCACTATAAATAATTTTAGATTAATTACATTTTTATACTAACACTTATCCAAATAAATGTAAATATATTATTTGTTCTTGTCCAAATTTAGTTTTTTAATTAAATTATGTCTCAAAATATAATCTGAATAACCAAGCTGATTCAATATGTAATCTTCTTCTTTTTCAAGTTTATCACTTTTAGAAATTTTATTTCCCGTATTTACATCATAATAAATATCATCTTGTGAAGAATAATAGCAATCTTTATCTATAAAAGAACCATTCCTAAATATAACTCTTTCGCTCTCAGGATTAAAGAGGTCTTTACCAAGCATGTCTTCTTCCTTAAGTTTAAATAAATTGCATACCGTAGGATATATGTCCATCTGACCTCCATAAACATGGTTTACCCCTTTAACAGATTCATCAGGGAAATGAATAAACATAGGAACCTTTTGAAGCTTTTCCCACTCTAAATCAGATTTGGAACTCGTCTTTAAAAAGCTAAAAAGCTGATCTTGTTTATCTTTAGGTATTGCATAATGATCTCCATATAGTACAACTATTGAATTTTTCAAAGTACCATTTTTGTCTAATTCATCTAAAAACATTCCAAGCTGTTCATCCGTGTAATGTATTGCCTTTATGTAATTTCCAATAAGACTTCCTTCATAATCTCCTACATCAAAATCTCCATATTTATTTACCTCATCATAAGGAAAATGACTTGTTAGAGTTATTAAGAAAGCATAATACGGACTTTTCATATCTTTTAGCTTGTCTATGGATTGGCTGAGAAAAGACCTATCGCTTAAACCAAGTCCTATAGACTCATTTTGTTTATAACTTTTTTCACCATAAAAAGTATCAAAACCAAACTTTTTATACATTATATTTCTATTCCAAAAACTTTCCCTAAATCCGTGTAGAGCTGCAGTGTAATAACCTTTACTCTTAAAATTTTTTGGCATTGCATTGTATTCATTGCCAGAGTAAAGCAAATAAGCTGCACCTGCCGAAGCAGGATAAAGTGAATTGTTTGTCATAAATTCTGCATCAGAAGTTCCTCCAGCTGCCACCTGATAGTAAAAATTATCAAAGTACTCCGAACGTCTTATCCATCTATTTAAATTGGGGGTTATCTCTTTTCCATTTATAGAAGAATTTATAACAAATCCTTGAAGTGCCTCTACCTGTATCATTATCAAGTTTTTACCTTGTCCGATTCCATTTAAATTTTCATGACTGGACTTGCTTTTATCTATAAAATACTCTATAGCCTGAACTTTATCCTTAGACACAGGAGTTAGTCTATTTATATTGGCAGAAGCACAATTATAAATATCCAGGCAATGATAATTTACTGTACCCAATTTTTTGGCTATATATACTTTATTATACATAGTTGTAAGAAGTCTGGGTTGTTCCTTTGATAAAGCATAAAAGCTTTTGAAATCAATAAGAATACCTACTAAAATGAATGCTAAAAACATAGATACTCTAACTTTTGTAGAAATTTTTCTATTGTGGCCTGCCAAATATCTATTTATGAAGGGAATTACAAATATAATATCAAAAAGATATAAAAAATCTTTAAAGTCCAGTAGATTAGCCACACTAGATTTTACTGCATTTAATTGAAGTCCACTTATCAGAACAGATACAGATATAATATCTTTAAAATATTTATAATAAATCAGATCACTGACTATGAATATACTTATAATACAATTACATATATACAAAAATCTAGCACGACCCCTTGTTTTAAAAATACAGGCAATAGATACCAATATCATCACTGAAGCTAAAGCTGGAATAAATAAACTTTTAAATGAACTTATATGGTTTCCATATACTAGTATTTTAAACATTACTACAGTTACAAAAAAAATTACATCTATAAAATTTATAAAAAAAGACTTAATTTTATCCATACTACTTTCCCCCTATAGACATTTGTAATCCTAAAATTGATGAAGCTAATATGTATAATTATAAAACAATATGTTAACAAAATGAAAGTATTTTTTCGTACCTATTTACATAAATGCCATAGTGTAGCATAATATATTTATTATGAAGAAGTCAAAAGAATTAGGAGGTTGTATATTTAATGGGAGAAAAAGAAGATAACATAGAAGATAATATAGGAGAACTCTCAGTAAATGAAGAAGACAAAAAACAATTTTTGGAAGAACTTAAAAATAAAAATTTAGAAGAAGAGAAAAAACTTGAAGAGCTTAAAAATAAAAAATTAGAAGAACAAAAAAAGCTTGAAGAAGAGAAAGCAAGACTTGAAGAAGAACAAAAAAAGAAGGAATTAGAGGAACAAAATAAACAAGTAGAACATATTAATGAAGAAGTTCCAAATAAAATTGAACCTAGTAAGGATAAGTCAAGTGAGAAAAAGGGAACTCTGATGCGAAATTTCAAAATTTCTTTCATAGACACAGCTGTGTCAGCTGTAGTTTCAATAGCAGCTTTATATTTATTTGACTTGATATTAAGGCTCATATTTGGATACTATGTGTCGGATATGAAGGGAGTATTTATTATACTATTTGTAGTAATACTAATTCTATATCCTATTATAATGAAAAGTTCCAGATTAAATAAAACATTAGGTGAAAAGTTCGCCAAAACGACATCCATAGAAAGGAAAGATTAAAAGTTGAAAAAAGGCAGCGAATATGAATTTTTCATAGAAGAACTACAATTTCCAGCTATAGGAATAGCAAAAAAAGATGATATGGACGTACTTATAAAAAATACTGTTCCAGGTCAAAAGGTAAAAGCCAGAATTACAAAGAAAACAAAACACTATTTAGAAGCGAAAGTTACAGAAATACTTGAAAATGTAAATTATGCAGTAGATCCTTTTTGTCCTCATTTTAATTTATGTGGTGGATGTACCTCTCAGTTTATACCTTATAGCAAGCAATTAGAACTAAAAGAAAAACAAGTCTTAGATCTATTTGAAAAGGCATCCATCTGTGACTTTGAGTTTCTAGGCATAGAAAAAAGTCCTGAAAAAATAAGGTATAGGAATAAAATGGAATTTTCCTTTGGTGATGAACAAAGGGGAGGACAACTCACCCTTGGAATGCATATAAAGGGAAGATCTTTCGGCGTTGTAAATGTAGATAATTGCAGCCTAGTAGATGCAGATTTTACACTTATTTTAGATAAAGTTGTGACTTATTTCAGAGAAAAAAATTTACCATATTACAAAATAAAAAACCACGAGGGATATCTAAGAAATTTAGTATTGAGAAAAGGTAGAAATACTGGAGAAATACTTATAAACATTGTGACAACTTCTCAAATACAATTTGATTTAGATGGGTTTAATAAATTATTGCAAGGTCTCAACTATAAAGGCACTTTAGTTGGGATACTTCATACTGTAAACGACAATCTATCAGACATGGTAAAAGCAGATAACGTAGAAATTCTATATGGTAGAGATTATATTATGGAAGAAATTTTAGGATTGAAGTTTAAAATATCTCCTGAGTCTTTCTTTCAGACCAATTCAAGAGGTACGGAAAAACTATATGCTATAATTAAAGATTTTCTTGGAGATGCTTCCTCAAAAACAGTTTTTGACTTGTACTGCGGTACGGGAACTATAGGTCAAGTTTTAGCTTCTAGTGTAAATAAAGTAATAGGAGTAGAACTTATAGAAAAGGCTGTTGCTTCTGCAAATGAAAATGCCAAGTTAAATAATATAAAAAACTGTAGGTTCACAGCCGGAGATGTAAAGGATGTTTTAAATACTTTAGAGGATAAACCAGACATAATAATACTTGATCCACCAAGGCCAGGAGTTCATCCTAAAGCATTAAAATATGTAATTGATTTTAATGCGCCTGAAATAATTTACGTATCCTGTAATCCTAAAACTTTAGTTCAAGATTTAAATGTATTAATTAATGCAGGTTACAATGTAGATAAAGTAAAACTTATGGATATGTTTCCTCACACTCCCCACGTCGAAACCGTGGTTAAACTAAACAAATAAAATCAATTGCCACCATTAAAAGTGATGGCAATTGATTTTTTTTTTACTCCAATAAACTACTTAACAGCAATTATAAACTTCAGGCATCCTACAATGATACTGAATGACGTGACGAATAATGTCCACCTATCGGCAGTTAAGGCTTAGTATTACATTATTAGCATTTTTGGTTACTTATTAAAATTAACGGTACTAATGTTGTTATTGTTGATAATATAATAATATAATGATATCATTTATATGGACTTCAGTTATGTTTTCTAGTAAAGATCTAACTAAATCGGAGGAAATTTATGTTATCAAAAAAAGTTATAACTACTTTAATAATTTCTACAGCATTAATATTTTCAAAAACTACTGTAATCAATGCTCAGTCTCAAAGTCCAACTATAACAAGATTATCTGGCCCGAACAGATACTCAACTAATATGAAAATAGCTGACTATGGCTGGAGCGATCATTCTGATTATGCAATTATTGTTTCAGGTGAAAATTTTCCAGATGCAATTTGTGCAGCACCTTTAAGTGCCAAGTACAATGCACCTTTATTAATGACAGATGGAAACACTTTAAGTCCTGAAATACAAAATAAATTGACAAGCCTAGGTGTTAAAAATATATTTTTAATTGGTGGAACAAGTGCCGTTTCTAGTGAAATAGAGACCGAACTGACCCAAAAAAACTTGAATGTAAAAAGATTAGGTGGAGCTACGAGAATTGAAACTTCCATTGAAATTGCAAAGGAAGTTGGAGGTAATCAGCTATTTGTTGTTTCATCAGAAAGTTTTGCAGATGCATTATCCATTTCATCCTATGCTTCAAGTAAAGCTGAACCTATCGTTTTAACTCCTAAAAGTGGTGTCCCTGATGTACTTAAGGACTATGTAAATACCTTAAAGCCTTCAAAAACCTATGTGATTGGTGGACAAGGTGTTATTCCTGACGATACCGCTTCTTACTTTGGTGATTATGAAAGGCTAAGTGGTCAAACCAGGTATGATACAAATGCAAATGTAATTAAAGAATTTTATGATCTTTCAAAAGCACAAAAAATATATGTAGCAGCAGGAATAAATTATCCAGATGGACTATCTATTTCTCCCCTAGCTGCCAAAAATGATTCGCCCGTAGTACTCGTAAATGACAATATGTCTTCTGACCAGATTAGAATGGTTAGGAGCAACAAGGCTACACTAAAAGAGTGTGTAGTTGTAGGTGGAGAAGATGTTACTCCAGACTATCTAATAAATAGATTTTTTACAGATTCAGAAGACATTACACCTGATGACTTTATTAACTCCTACAATGAACAAGCTTCTTCTGATGAACTAGCTGCTTTTAAGAACATAGCTTTAGGTATTTCATTATATCCTAACGATTATAATTTAAAGACAGCCTTTGACAGTGATGCATACCATTTGCTAGATACTGCAGTAAACATTCATAATCAGGGAAATTATGATTCAGCTTTAAATATTTATAATTATTTACTTCAGTTGCCAGTTCCTGAAAATATTAAAATTAATGCTACTGTATACAAAAATGTTGCAGCATCAAAAAATCCTATAATAAGCAAATATGTCTACAAAGAAAGTTCTAAAGCTATAGTTCAAAATGCTATTGAAGAATACAGCAAACTTAACTTTAATTTTGATAATCCAATTACATATAAAGCTATGTCGGATTATTTAGATTTCTTTACAAGTGATCATTTTAATAAATCTGATATATTAAGTTTTGATGACAATGGAATTCCAATAGTAACCTATAGAGAATTTGGATCTCAGTATAATTATGTGACAATATGCCAATATGCACTTTATCTGCATACAAAATATTTGCATGGAGATACATCTGTATTAAGTCAATTTATAAAGTGTACCGATTTTCTTCTTGATCACATGGATAGTGATGGAAGTTTTAGATACAAGTTTCCCTATTACTCCTATGAATCTCTTGGAACTAATTGGACTTCAAGTATGGCTCAAGGTGAATCATTAAATGTTTTTTCTCGTGCTTACGAAATAACTCACGACCACAAATATATTGATGCCGGTAACAAGGCTTTCAACTATTTGATAACGCCAATAAGTCAGGGGGGCGTTATGGACACCCTTGGCAGCCTAGACCCTAGATTTAAAAGTGATATATTCTTTCAAGAGTATGTGAACACAACACCTACTTATACATTAAATGGATATATGTTTACATTACTAGGTATATATGATTGGGATCAACTTTCAAAAACAGTATCTGACATAAGCGGTGATCAAACAAGTTATTATTTCAATGAAGGGATTAAAACCTTGAAAATAGTATTACCTTACTATGACATAGGTGGTTTCACCAGTTATGATTTAAGCCATCTAATGACATCTAGGGATGCTAATCCTGCTTTAGATTATCACAAGGTTCATATAGATTTACTAGAAGCAATTTACTCTATAACAGGTGACAATTACTTTATGGATATTAGAAATCAATGGGTTGATTATATAAAACATAATTGATACTTTGGGGGTAATAAAAATGGATGTAATACTGGACTTTGATTTTAAATTAAACAAAGATCAAGTAATACAAACTTTAAAGTCCTATGGCAGTATAATAAAAAATGAAGAAATAGAATATTTATATGAAAAACTTCTTCCTATTTTATATGAAAATATAGAACCAACAGGAATATTTGAAATAGAAAAAAGAGAAGATAGCTTTAACTTTGAAGCTGTAAAAAATTATGAATACATCGTGTATTGCATTATAACTATGGGTGATAATTGTACGAGTAAAGTAAATGAATTCTTTTCCTATGGAAATATGAAGGAAGGCATGATGCTTGATGCTATGGCTTCATCTTACTTGTTTGAACTCAGCTCCCAACTCTTTAGCCACATATACGCTAAAGTTAAAGAGTTGCATTTAGGATTGAGTTGTAGAATATCTCCTGGAGATGGAGAGATTCCTCTTAAATGTCAAAAGTATATACTAGATAAACTAGATGCGGAGAATTTTTTAAATTTGACTGTAAATGAAGACTATATACTTTCTTCCATGCGTTCTATGGCGTATATATATGGAGCTGATAAAAATATAAAATTAAATAAAAAAGATCATGACTGTTCCAGATGCCCAAATAGGAATTTGTGCAGTATGAGAAAAAGCTGATTTTAAAATGTCTGTACATAAATTGTACAGACATTTTAAAATCAAATATTACTTTTTCTTGCCATTATGTTTAAATCTCGTTCTTTTATATATAAAATCCCAGGTAATACCTACAAGTAAAACTGCTGGTAACATTATTTCTAGTCTATTACCAAATGTAGGATTTATAAAAATAATTAATTGGAATATTAATATTATTCCTCCCAGTATAATTAAAAAATTAGCCTTAAAATTAACATATTTTTGATCTACACCTTCTGCATCTAATTTAAATTTTGTCCTCACAGCTTTGCTATATTTCATTCCAAGTCCCTGCATAACACCCATGAATCCCATAAACATAAGTAACCCTGTCATAGCCGAATCCATTTAAAATACCTCCATTTAAAATTATCTTAACGTAAAAATACCTATTAAAAATTATATCATTATAAATCCCTAATTTCAAAATTTCATTTCATATTGAGAACTATATTTGTTTTAAAGATAAAATATGTTATCATCTATGTATGCAAAATAATAATTCAAATATTTCAAGGAAGTGTTTTTAATGACTTTAAATAAGATAAAAGGAAATACCTATTACATAGATGCTCCAACTAACTGTGGAGTATTCATATTTAAAAATAAAAACTGCCTAATTGTAGATACAGGCATAAATAACACTGAAGCAAAAAAAATAGAAAACTTGCTTATAGAAAACAGTCTGCATCCAAAGTACATAATAAATACACACAGTCACTTAGATCACTGTGGTGGAAATCTATACTTTAAGAAAAACTATCCAGGCTGTCTAGTATATACATCTAAATTGGAAAAATTATTTATGGAAAATACAGAGCTCTTTTCATCTATTCTTTCCTCGTCCTACCCTTCAAAGGCATTTAACAGGAGTAATAAACCTCTAGAGGTAGATTCCATTTTAGAATATGGCATAAATAAATTGAATGACGAGAAATTTAACATTATTGCACTTCCTGGACATTCAATAGAACAAATAGGAATAGTAACTCCTGAAAAAGTATGCTTCCTTGGAGATTCCATATTCAGCAGTGAGATACTGGATAAATACTCCTTCCCATACTTATATAATATAGAAGATAGTCTTCTGTCATTGAATAAAATTAAGGACATAGATGCAGATTACTTTGTAATAAGCCACTCCAAAAAGGTACTGGATAAAAGTGAAATAAATTCTTTAGTTGACAAAAACATTAAAAATGTAGATAAATATAAAAATCAAATTCTAGATCTTTTAGATCAGCCGCTCACTAGAGAAAACATATTAGAAGACATAACTATTTTAAACAATTTATCCTTAAACTTTCATGAATATCATTTGAATTTTGGAGGAATATCTGCATTTATATCCTATTTATACAATGAAAAGCTCATAGACTATTCTATAGAAGATGGTAACTTATACTATTTCAAATCCAACTAAGGTATATTAAAGAAAATAACTAGCGTAGTAGCTAGTTATTTTTTTCAAATGCCTAAAATAAACTGTTTGTTAGTTTTTTGCCATCCTGACTTATTACTCCATACTTATATATAGATACAAAATTTCCTGAATACTTGGTAACCTTGCCTGTAGTAATGTCTTTTACCTGACTATTTTTTGAGTCATTTATATATATATTGCCGCTTCTTGTAATATATATATCATTTTTATTTACAGGTCCTGGAAGCGTGTATTCCTTCCAGCTGCTTTTATTTGTTTTAAGATTTGCTACAATTATTTTATTAACTTTATTGTCTTCCCCATTTCCTATATAAATATTGTCATCGTTATCTGTGTTTAATAAATAATGCATAGCATTTTCACCAGTGGCTATTATTCCACCCCTGCTAGTTCTTATTCTATTAGAAGTCCTGTCTTCATATATAAGTTCATCACCATTTGTTCCATTTATAGCAGCCATATTTCCAAGCTGGCATCTTACGAAATTTACTAAATTCATCCTGATCATTACATCAATTCTATATATTCTACTACTGCCTTCTCCATTAGTAGCACTGCTAACATAGATTACATTGCTAGCTCCAGAAAAAGCTATATGTTTTACATCATAAGAATTATCTGGAAGTAATATTGAAAGTTCCTGTTTCTTCTCCTCATTCTTCAATGGATAAGTTGAATCACGTTTTGCATCATAAGTCTCAAATTTTAAATTTCTCGATTCTGATCCTCCACTTGTCTTTTCTGCTACAAGTATGTTATCTGTATCCAAGTTCCAGGTATAATAGGATAAATCATTTTGTAAGTCCACTTCTTTTTTACTATTTTTTAATGTATCAATTACTTGTAAAGATTGGCCATCATAATATGATATGTAATTTCCGCTGTAGGATACTTTTACCATCTTTGCATCTTCAGGTATTTTTACACTAATTTTGTTGGCTGTCTGTTTTGAAGTAGTATCTACTTTTTTTATATTGAAATTAGAGTCGCCACCAAAATAAAATTTATCTACTAATAAAAGGCCTGCTAATTCCATAACTATAGGAATCATTGTCCACACAATTATTCTCTTAAGTTTTTTCATCTACCACACTCTCCTCTAAGGTTTTACATATATAGCTGTAGCTACAGTTCTCTCACCGTTCCAATCACAAGGATTATTTATTACTTCTCCATTAAAGTACATTGTAGTGGATGAACCTCCATCTAAATTGCTTGCATTAATTACACCTTGCTGCAAAAGTATATTTTGTACTTCTTTTAATGAAGCTCCCATTTTCAATCCTTTTCTACCATCTATAGCCAGCATGACTATTGTTCCATCTGCCTTCTGTCCTATAGCTGTTCTAGGATTTAAACCTTCATTTTCTACTGATACAGTCTTGCCATTTATTATAAGTGAGTTCCTAAAAGAAATTGCCTCCGTTACACCATCGGCAAGGAGTTCCTTAAGTGTGTGGTCTCCAACTATAAGTCTTCCAGTTGGAGTAAAAGCTGTAACATTTATTTTCTCATTAGATTTTACATCACTGTATATTACCTTACCACCAGATATTATAATTCCCTCTGGATAGCCTCCTGTTCCTACCCAATATTTTCCACCAGATTTATCTGTAAATCCACCTCCATTTATAGCTGCAACAGCTCCATTTCTCTGTGCTATTTCACTTGTTCTTTCTCCAACTTCTCTTAATTTACTAGTATATCCTATACGTATTCTCTTAGGATCTTTTATCTCTAAAATATAACCATCAAATCTTGTGCTAGGTATATCATACCTTTTTATGTCCTTATCACCTACATGATTTATATTTACATCATTTAAATCTTCAGCTTCCTGGCTAGTAGTTTGACCACTCTTACCTTCTTGAAGTATTTTATTTATTTCATCCTTTGACAAAAAAAGAGTTGCTATGTATTGATGAGTAAAAGTAGCCATAGCCGTGCTTACTATCTGGTTTTTTACATTTTTAAATGGCCCATAAAATACTAGCAAAGGGCTAGTAACTACAACTACTATAAGCTCATAAATTATAAACAAAAAGAACAGTCTAAGAGAAAACTTTTTTTTTCTTTTTATATTTTTCCTTCGTCTATTTCTCGAATCATTCATTTAAATTAACCTCCATACAGTATAGAACTATTTTACTATTATTTTTAAATTATTTCCACTGAAAAATCTTTTACATTTTGTTAATTTAAAAAACTGACCTGCCTTATGAAAATTAAGGCAAATCAGTTTTTCTAAATTTTACACTAAAATTATAATTTACTTTCCTATATCTGTTCTAAAATACATGCCCGAGAAACTTATTTTTTTCAAATTGCAGTAAGCAGCTTCCACAGCAGAATTTAAATCATTTCCAACTCCATAAGTTACTAAAACCCTTCCACCAGATGTCTTAAACTGTCCATCTTCTTTTTTAACCCCTGCCGCAAAAACATTACTGGATTTTTCAATGCCTTCTATTTTAAAACCAGTATCATACTTTAAAGGATACCCTTTAGAAGCAGCTACAACGCAGCAGGAAGCTCCCTTTTCCCATTCCAAATTAAATTTATCAAGTTTTCTATCTATAGCATTTTCCATAAGATCTACGAAATCACTTTTCATAAGTGGAAGTACAGCTTGAGTTTCAGGATCACCCATTCTAACATTATACTCTAACAAATAAACTCCTTTTTTTGTTATCATAATACCGAAGAAGATTATTCCCACATAATCTAAGTTTTCCTGCTGTATTCCTCTTAAAGTAGGTTCCATTATATTTTTCTCAAAGTTTTTTAAAACTTCCTCCGTGCAGTATGGATTTGGAGCTATAGCTCCCATTCCACCTGTATTTGGTCCTAAACCCTCATCATATATTTGCTTATGATCCTTTGAAGATATAAAAGGAAGAATAGTATTCCCATCTGTTATTGTAAGTATTGAAGCCTCTACTCCCTCTAGGAACTCTTCAATAACTACATTTTTTCCTGCCCCTTTAAATACGTCCTTTACCATAAAATCATTTAATGCAGTACTTGCTTCATCATAATTCTGGCATATGGAAACACCTTTTCCTGCTGCTAACCCGTCAGCCTTTATAACTACAGGATATCTACAATTTTCTATGTACTTTAAAGCACTGTTTTTATCATCAAAAGTGCAATACTCAGCAGTTTTAATTCCATACTTTTTCATGAAATCCTTAGAATAGATTTTACTTCCCTCAAGCTGAGCAGCTTTTAAACTTGGTCCAAATATTTTAAGTCCCTTGCTTTTAAATTTATCCACTATGCCTTCTGTAAGTGGTCCTTCAGGGCCTACCACAGTTAAGTCTATATTTTCTTTAGATGCAAAATCTATAAGTCCATCTATATCTGTTATGTTCAGATTACTACATTTATCTACTATATCCGTTCCTCCATTTCCTGGAGCACAAAATATTTTATCCACCTTGGGACTTTGAGATATTTTCCAGCAAATAGCATGTTCTCTTCCACCGGAACCTATTACAAGTACCTTCATTATATAAAATCCCCCTTTTCATAGTAGGCATTTTCAAAGAAATAACCAATCAAGATGCTAACCTATTTTTTCAAATGCCTCAAGAATTAATGTTTAAAATGTCTTACCCCTGTAAACACCATAGAAATTCCATTTTTATTACATTCATCTATAGAATCATTATCTTTTATGGAACCTCCTGGTTGTATTATAGATTTTATTCCATGTTTTGCTGCTTCACATACTACATCACTAAATGGGAAAAATGCATCTGAGGCAAGCACTACCCCATCTCCTGCTCTATCAAGTGCCTGGCATGCAGGCCATATTCTATTTACCTGTCCTCCACCAATTCCTTTAGCCATAAAATCTTTAACTACTACAATGGCATTTGATTTTACGTATTTACAAACCTTCATTCCAAATATCAAATTATCCATTTCTTCCTTTGAAGGTTTCTTTTCCGTAACTACTTTAGTCTCATCTATCAATTTATCATCAGAAGATTGTACAAGTATCCCACCATCCAATTTTGATATTTCAAAATCATTAGTAGGTTTTACATCACATTTAATTATCCTTAGATTTTTCTTTGCCTTTAATATTTCAACTGCATCCTTATCAAAATCTGGTGCTATGACTATTTCAACAAAAATTTTAGCTATTTCTTCCGCAGTCTTTGCATCTAATTTTCTATTTACAGCTATAATACCTCCAAAAATAGAAGTAGAATCACATTCATAAGCTTTTACATAAGCCTCATGTAGATCTTTTCCAAGGGCTACGCCACAAGGAGTATTGTGCTTAACTGCAACACAGCATACTTCCTCAAATTCATTTACTGCCTTCCAGGCCATATCCATATCTCTCATATTATTATATGAAAGTGTCTTACCACTTAACTGCTCAAAGTCTTTCATAGGAGCTTTTCCTACAGTTTCTGTGTAATAAGCTGCACTTTGATGTGGATTTTCTCCATATCTTAAACTTTCAAATTTTTTATAAGACAAGCTTAGGTATTCTGGATATTCATCTTCAAGTAGGAAGTTACTTATAGCTCCATCATAGGCAGACATCAAATTAAATACCTTACCTGCAAGTTTTCTTCTAAATTCATATTTTACGTCTCCAGAAGTTTCTATCTCCTTAATTATTTGTGAATAGTCATTTACATCTGTAACAACTATTACATCTTGAAAATTTTTGGCTGCAGCTCTTATCATAGTTGGACCGCCAATATCTATAAATTCTATTTTTTCATCAAAAGTTATATTATCACATACCTTATCGAAAAAAGGATATAAATTTACGACTACCATATCTATTGGTTTTATGTTCTTACTCTTTATAGTATCCATATGTTCTTTATTGTCTCTTTTGGCAAGTATACCGCCATGTATAACTGGATGAAGTGTCTTTACTCTGCCATCTAGTATCTCATCAAATCCAGTAACTTTAGACACTTCTGTAACCTTTATATTATTTTCTACTAGATATCTATAAGTTCCACCTGTAGATATTATTTCAACTCCCCTATTTATCAAAAACTTTGCTAAATCCAATAAGCCACTTTTGTTATAAACACTTATTAATGCACGATTTATCATAATTTGCGCCTCCAATTATTTTAATTACAAACTTTTACTATTCTGTTTTTCACCACTATCTTGTTTTCAGAAATAAGTTTGATAACTTCAGGAAGGGCTTTATGCTCTTCTTCTAATATTTTCTTTTGAAGCATTTCTGGAGTATCTTCAAAATATACAGGAACTGTCTTTTGAATTATTATAGGACCGCTGTCTGTACCCTCATCTACAAAGTGTACAGTGCAGCCTGATACTTTAACTCCATACTCAATTGCCTTTTCATGAACCTTTATGCCATACATACCATCTCCGCAAAAGGATGGTATTAAAGAAGGGTGTATATTTACTATTTTATTTCTAAATTCTGAAATCAGCTCTCCTTTAAGTATGGAAAGCCAACCTGCACATACTATTAAGTCAACTTTGTCTTTAAGCATCTTTAATATTTCCTGAGAAATATTAGACTTATATATTTTCTTATCTAATACATAGGATTTTATATTATGCTTTTCAGCTCTTTCTAAAGCATAAATTCCAGGTCTGTCACCTATTACAGCTTCTATACTGCAGCTTTTTATATATCCGCTCTCAACTGCATCTATTATAGACTGAAGGTCAGTACCTCCTCCAGAAACCAAAACTGCTATTTTAAACATACTGCTTTTTCCCCTCTTTTTACACTTCCTATTGTATATGCCTTTTCACCCATTTTATTTAATTCTTCCACTACGTTTTTAGCATCTTTATTATCTACACATAGTACAAATCCTATTCCCATATTATAAGTATTGTACATCTGCTTTTCTTCTACCCCTAGTTCCATTAAATGCTTAAATATAGGTGGCACTTCAATGCTCTTCTTATCTATAACTGCAGTAAAATCATCTTTAAACATTCTAGGTATGTTTTCAAAGAATCCCCCTCCAGTTATATGCGCCATAGCCTTAATTTTAAATTTATCCAAAAGTTTAAGTACAGGCTTTACATATATCTTTGTAGGTGTCAAAAGTACTTTTCCTATAGGCGTACCTAAAAAGTCCTCATCAAAATCTTTTACAATTTTCCTTACTAAGGAATATCCGTTACTGTGAACCCCACTGGATGCTATTCCTATAAGGGCATCTCCTTCTTCTACTGTACTTCCATTTATTATATTATCTCTTTCCACAACTCCTACAGTGAATCCTGCCATGTCGTAGTCTCCCTTGGAATAAAAGCCGGGCATTTCAGCAGTTTCTCCACCAATTAGGGCACAACCTGCCTGAATACATCCATCTGATACGCCTTTAACCAAATCTGCTGCAACTTCTGCTTCTAAATTAGAGCAAGCTAGGTAGTCTAAAAAAAACAGGGGTTTTGCACCATGGCACAAAACATCATTTACACACATAGCCACGCAATCTATTCCCACTGTATCATACATTTTCATTTGAAATGCTATTTTTAACTTTGTTCCTACTCCATCTGTTCCAGATACAAGTACTGGATTTTTATATTTACCAAGTTCAAACATACCTGCAAAACTTCCAAGTCCATTTAGAACTCCTGGTATAAAAGTCTTAGATGAATATTCTTTCATAAGTTTTACTGACTTATATCCTTCTTCAATATTTACACCGGAATCTTTATATGTTACCACAGCAAACCACCTCTTACTCTAAATAATTTTTATCTTTTTCTATAGGTACAGATATGGGATATATTCCATTAAAGCACCCTAAACAATATCCTTTTGAATCAGTACATTGAAGGGATTTCAAAATTCCATCTATACTTATATAGCCTAAACTATCTGCCCCTATTTTATCCCTTATTTCCTCTATTTTTGCATTAGAACCTATGAGTTGAGACCTATAAGGGGTATCAATTCCAAAATAACAAGGATACTTAACTACAGGAGATGAAACTCTAAAGTGCACTTCAGTAGCTCCAGCTTTCCTAAGTATTTCTACAAGTTTTCCACTGGTAGTTCCTCTAACTATGGAATCATCAACAATTACCACTCTTTTTCCTTCTACATTTACCTTTAAAGGGTTTAACTTTACAGCTACTGCTCTAGACCTAAGTTCTTGGGATGGAGCAATAAATGTTCTTCCTACATATTTATTTTTTATAAATCCTATAGCATAAGGTATTCCAGATTCTTCTGAATATCCAAGAGCTGCTGGTATCCCCGAATCAGGAACACCTATAACCACATCTGCCTCCACTGGATTTTCCCTATAAAGTATCCTTCCTGCTTTAACTCTTGATGTATATACGTTTATATCATCTATAGTACTATCCGGCCTTGCAAAATATATATATTCAAAAGAGCAAGTTTCACATTTTGTCTTTTCTGCAAAATTTATAGATTTAATTCCATCGTCGTTTATAATTACAATTTCTCCAGGCTTTACATCTCTTATAAAATTTGCTCCTATAGAATCCAGGGCACAGCTTTCAGAGCAGAGTATATAATCTCCGTTTAATTCACCTATACAAAGCGGTCTTATCCCATTTGGATCTCTTACACCTATGAGTTCATTTTCCGTTAAAATAGTAATGGCATAAGAACCTTTCACTGCCTGAACTGTATCTACTACAGCCTTACCTATATCTCTCCTAGCCTCTCTTGCAATAAGACTTAAAATAACTTCTGAATCTACAGATGTCTGAAAGATATATCCTGCATCTTCTAAAAGTCCTCTTATGACATCTGCATTGACCAAAGTACCATTGTGTGCTATAGCAATAGATCCAAGTTTATATTTCACCATAAGCGGCTGAGCATTGTTTAAAGTACTAGACCCTGCTGTAGAATACCTTACATGACCTATAGCACTTTTTCCTTTAAGTCCTTCTAATATATCCTTATTAAATACATCTGCTACAAGTCCCATCCCTTTATGATACTTAAATTCACTTCCATCAGAGACCACAATACCTGCACTTTCCTGCCCCCTATGCTGGAGAGCATATAGTCCATAATAAGTTAAAGATGCTACATCTATATTGTTCTTAGAAAATATTCCAAATACGCCGCATTCATCCTTGAATTTATCTTCCTCCAAATCAATACAGGAGCAAGTATTAAATTTATCATTTAAAGTGCACATCAAAAATTCTCTCCTTTTAACCATAAAATTAAGGCAGCTGCTAATTTTTACTTATTCTCTTCAATATTTCTACATAGGCTTCTTTTACATTTCCCATATCTCTTCTAAATCTATCTTTATCTAATTTTTCATTAGTCTTTGCATCCCATAATCTACATGTATCTGGTGATATCTCATCAGCTAAAACTATTTTTCCATTGAATTTTCCAAATTCCAATTTGAAATCTATTAGTTTTATTCCCTGTTTTAAGAAAAATTCTTTTAAGATATTGTTTATGGATTCTGTCATCTTATATATAGTTTTAAGCTCATCAAAAGTAGCAGCTCCAATTGCAACTGCATGATAATCATTTATAAGAGGATCTCCAAGTTCATCATTTTTGTAGCTTATTTCATATACAGTAGTCTTTAATGGTGTACCTTCTTCTAGTCCCAATCTCTTTGCCATACTTCCTGCTGCTACATTTCTAACAATTACTTCTAGAGGAACTATTTCTACCTTTTTACAAAGTTGTTCTCTATCATTCAATTTCTCCTCAAAGTGAGTTTCTATACCGTGTTTTTCAAGTAATTCAAAGAGCATTGAAGTAATTGTGTTATTTAATACTCCTTTATCTGATATTTGTCCCTTTTTCTCTCCATTAAAAGCTGTAGCATCATCTTTATAATAGATTATTACCTTGTCTTCATCTTCTGTTTCATATACCTTTTTTGCTTTTCCTTCATATATCATTTTTCCTTTTTCCATATTATAATTCCACTCCTTTTCCATTTTCAGCTATAAACTTTTCTTTCATATTTTTTCTATATTCAATTAATTTCTTTTTAATTTCAGAATATTTAAGTGCTAAAATCTCTACTGCCAGCATGCCTGCATTGTAACTGTTATTTATTCCAACTGTAGCTACAGGTATGGATTTTGGCATCTGTACTATTGAAAAGAGAGAATCCAATCCAGAAATAGCTGCATTAAGTGGAACTCCTATAACTGGAATAGTTGTATTAGCTGCAATAACTCCTGGAAGATGTGCTGCAAGACCAGCACCTGAAATAATACATTCACAGCCTTCTTCTTCTAATTTTTTTACAGTTTCCAAAAGCTTTTCTGGAACCCTGTGAGCTGATAAAATATATGCCTCATATTGAATATCAAATTCTTTTAAGGCTTTGGCAGCTCCTTTCATCTTGTCAATGTCGGAACTACTTCCAAATATAATTGCTACTTTCATATTCGTCCTCCTTAAACAACAAATGTTAGATTATATCACCAAAAGTATAATAAAAAGGTTTCAATAAATCTACTATGGAGAATCTATTTGAAACCTTAAGTTAGTAACCTTAACTAAAACTTGGTATAAAAATATCCAGCTTTAAATAAAGTTATCCATAGATATGAGAATTTTACGGTTCCCTGTAGATACTCCTAAACCTCATTATTAGGATTATATGGATATTCTATTCATTTATTTATGATATACTTATATTATCATATCAAATTATATAATTCAATACATTTAAACTAATTTGGCATATAATATTCGTATATTTTGAGATTGTAAAAAATTATATAGCAGTAATGTTCATACCATATCGAACATTATTTTACGTTTTAAAAATTGGAAGGAGATTATTTAAATATGAAAATGGTATGTATAGGAGACAGCTTAACTGCTGGATATGGTGTTTCTAACAGTGAATGTTTTGTATCCATCCTAAGAGAAAAACTTCAAATAGATATTTTAAACAAAGGGGTATGTGGAGATACGGCTTCAGGAATGTTGTCACGTTCTTATAAAGATGTAATTCAAAATAGCCCTAGTCACGTACTTATTACGGTTGGATGTAATGACTTTATGGCTGGAAGATCTCTAAAACTAGTAACAGATAATTTAAAAGAGATCATAAAAGAAGCCTTATCTGCAAAAATAATTACAATAATAGGCATAGAACCTCTCGTATACAAAAAATTAGCTAAGGAAAAATGGGATAGTACTTTAGATTATGAGAAAGTGAGTAAGCTAGAAATTGAATACAGAAATTGGATAATAGATTTTTGCACTAAAAATAGTCTTTTTTATGCAGACTTTTATAGCTGCTTCCAGGAAAAATTAGAAACAAACACCAATGACGATTTGTTTATAGATGGGATTCATCCTACAGCACTAGGTCATAAATTAATGGCAGAATGTATACAAAAAACACTTACTTTAATAGAAGCACATAAAAAATAGTATGTTATAGGCTACTCTTTATTGAATTTTTTTGCATATAGTGTTATACTAAAGATAGGAATTCAGCGTATATATCACACTTAAAAAGTTATATATCATATAATATATTAAATGTTAGTACTATATTATAAGGGGGATTTGTTAAAATGAATACTACCTACTGTTTTTCTAAAATACCAGAGGACTTACAAAAGCAAATTGAAGATTTAATAGAAAAATCCGGAATGCCTGCAAAACAATTCATAAATGCATTAGCTGAACACTATGATGTAAAATATTCCAATGTATCACCTGTAGCAATTGATTATTCAAATTACTGGAATAGTTTTGTAGACTAAAAATGTATAGCTGTTATACTAAATGTGTAACAGCTTTCTTACAAAAAATACAATTCTTAAGTTTAAAAAGCCTGAAAGTATGGTATTAGTTAATGCATTTTCTAAAACACCTTTGGTTTCGATTTATTTGATTTTAATTTTATTTGTGAGATAATCAATGTTACTATCGGTAGGATTACTTGAAACGGAACAGCATAGTAAATGTATATATTATTAGCCCAATAAAGCATTTCCATAGTATTATTATATAATATTTGTGATAAATTTATCATAAGAAGTCCAATTGGTCCAACCATTATCTCATAATTATTTATATTGAATATTTTGGCAGTTCCAGTTGATGCGGCATACAAGCACACACTTACCTTAATAAATCCCATGAGTACAAATATTAATGCAATAATAATTTCAAATCTTTCAATAAAATCACCTATTTTAATCGTTCTTGTGGATGTAAATTGGGGAAAATATAAATCTGTAGTTGTTTGAACACCTAAAACAATAACATTATTAATAGAAGACAATAAAAGAAATATACCGCTTATTAACAGTGCTTTAAGAAATACTTCAAATATTTTCTTTTTATTTCTAAGTGAATGAAAAACTGTGGTAAAGATAATTGATTGAGTAAATGGAAAAGAAAAAGAAGAAAATGCGCCTAGCAAAACCTGCTTTGTATTATTATATAATATAGGTTTTAAATTTATAAAGTGGGCATTAGTATAAAGGAGAACCATAATAATTATTGTAATTACTATAATCAATGGTAAAAAAAACATCGATAAGCGACCTAAAACTTCAATGCCAGATTTTACAGCCCAAATACACAATAGGCCGAGAAAAATAGCGAAAATAGATTGAGGCGTTTCAGGCAATGAAACTACATTTACAAATTCAGAAAAAACTCTTATTACTAAAGCACCCAAGTGGAATACATACCAGATAAATAATACTGAAATTACTTTACCAATTTTTTTACCAAATACATACTGAAAAATATCATACAGATCTTTTCCAGGAAAATTATTAAGCAGCTTTGAATAAACAACAATCATTGGCAGTGACATAATTATTCCAAGTGCTATGGATATCCAAGCATCTTGTTTCGCATTTTTAGCAACTTCTAGCACAATAGAAGTACCAATTAAGAACATAGACATTATACATATGCCTTGAGAATTAGATATTATTTGTCTATCCACATATTTCTCTCCTTTCAAGTAATCTTATAACTTAAATATAAATTCAATGATTTTTTTTATAGGTACTGCCGGACTGGGCACCCTAATATGAAGAGCAGATAATACATCAAGTACAAAAGAAAATAGTATAAAAGTTGCATAAACAATAAAGACTTTCCAGTTTTTGCTGTTAGCTACTGGAATAAGATCATATATAATAAAAAGTGTTATTATAAACAAATATAAAATAAATAACATTATAAATTACATTCCTCTTTCAATAGTTTTTGAATTAAGTGCACTGTTTCTAAGCTGAATTTCAATATTTATGTTTACATTCATGTTTTTAAAAGTATCGTCCCATTTATCTTTAACATCATTCCAAACTGAAGGTATGTCGGATTTTATATGTTTGCCAAATCCAAAAATATCTGTTTCATAGTTATTTTGAACCTTGTTAATTGTACTTCCTATCGATACTTTTAGTGATTCTTCAGCTGCTTGTTTAAGCTTTTCACGTCTGCTTCCTTGGATAAAATCTCTACTCCCGTCAATCTCTGCTATTGATGCATCTAATCTAATATTCATATCGACACTGAGCTTTCCATTTTGATAGATTGGTTTTACTTTTGTTTTGCTTTCAAATACTTCCAGAGTTATGTTAGTCATCTGATCATCATCCAAAATTTTTTCTACCAACAATGTTTTATCAATTTGATTAGTTGCAAAAAGAAAATATTTTGATTCCTCTGTATTTAAAGATCCAACAAGCTTATCGCCTTTAAACACAGCTGTACCAGTTAATTCTGCAGCCTGTTTACCATCACTTGCTTTTATATCACAAAGAGGCAAAACTGATGATATATCATCTTCTTCAATATTATTGATAATCTCATAAACCCTAACTATAGGTACATTTGCAAGTGCTCTTTGATGTTCTATCATTTTAGCAATATCAAAAGATTTTAAATTTGAGGCTATAGTTTTATTCTGCAGTATTTCCTTTGCAGTGTTTTTATTTGAAATTAATACATATATTTCTTCTCTCATTTCAGCATCTCTGTAAGGTAAATCAAGTGCTGGAATAATGCCTTCTTCTGCTATATCTTTGCTTATAATAAAAATTTTTGCATGCCCCCAATGTAATTTATTGCCAGTAGTATTTATCATATTTCTCATTGCATCAAATATAGTATCCCCTTTCGATTCAATTATGTTTGATACTGCTTTAGCTTCTTTTCCAGACATTTGAAAATTCAGTACTTCTGCATTTACTACATATTTATTGCTTTTTTTATCTTTATCCAGTGAAAATCCTATTACAAGTGAATATTTTTCAATATCTACATAATTCCAACATCCACATAATATTACTGAAGATAATAACACTAATAAAATAGAAAGTATCCTGCTTTTGATTTTCAACTTTTCTTACCTCCAGATGACCTTCTTACTAAGTTGTTAGCAGCAATGAATTTTGGACGGTATTTCATATAAAACCAAGGTGCTCTTATGGCTGTATCTTTTAAATCTTCAGGATTTAATGTCATGAGACTGAGCATATAAGGTACTCCAAAGGAACGCATTTTAAATAAATAAATCAGTATACCTATTATTCCAAATACAAAACCATATAGTCCTAATATAGAAGAAAGCATTAATAATATTATTCTTAATAAAATAGAGCCACCTTTAATTTTGGGAATTGCAAGTCCTGTTATTCCTGTAAGTGCTATGATAATTATCATTGGTGCACTTACAAATCTCGCATCAACTGACGCCTGACCTAATACTAATGCACCAACTATGCTAAAAGCTTGCCCAATTTGATTTGGCATTCGCACACCAGTTTCTCTGAGAATTTCAAATGCAATCAACAGCAACAAAGCTTCTAACGTAATGGGAAAGGGGATACCTTGCCTTGCTGCAGTTATACTTATAACTAATGATGTTGGTATTGCTTCAATGTGAAAGGTGGTTAATGCTATAAAAAGCGAAGGCAGACTTATAGTTATTATAAAACTCAGTATTCTTAGTAATCGGCTTATTGAAGAAAAATAAAAATTAATATAGTAATCATCATTAGACTGAAAAAGTTCAATAAAAATATGCGGAACAGTTAATGCAACCGGAGTACCATCTACTATAATTGCAATACGACCCTCCAATAATTTTGCTGCAACAATATCGGGTCTTTCAGTGCTGCCTATTGTCTTAAATGGTGAAAAAGGTTCATCATTGATAAGCTCTTGTATGTAGCCAGAAGCTATAACACCATCAATGTCAATGCTGTCTAATCTTTTATTTAACTCATTAAGTATTTTGTTATTAACTATACCGTTTATATAACATAAGCAAATTTTTGTTTGCGTTTGTGTACCTAATACTCTAAACTTAAACTTTAATTCGGGAATTAACAGTTTTCTTCTTATCATAGAAAGATTTACCATAAGGGATTCTGTAAATCCTTCTCTCGGTCCCCGCAGGATTTTTTCTCCTTCCGGTTCTTTAATAGCTCTAGGTTTCCATCCAACGGTACTTATAATTAAAGCTTCTGATGTGCCTTCTAAAAAAAGAACGGTATTGCCATTTAAGATTGATTCAATAATTTCATTTACATCATTAGTTTTATTCACATTATTTGAAAAAATTATGTGATTTAAAATATCTTCAATGTTACTATTTTCTTCATTTAAGTATGTATTTTCAATTATTGGCTTTATAATATTAGCGTTTATTGTTTCACTATCTATCATTTCCTGAA
Source organism: Clostridium ljungdahlii (assembly GCF_001636845.1). Lineage (GTDB taxonomy): Bacteria > Bacillota > Clostridia > Clostridiales > Clostridiaceae > Clostridium_B > Clostridium_B ljungdahlii_A. The sequence goes on along the minus strand of NZ_LITT01000058.1, from coordinate 223,301 downwards.
AAAAGATTATACAACATTTAACATTGTTGTTTTTCTGATTTTCAAAATATCTTACAATAAGTGTATCATTATCATTAAAAATCTCTTTAATTAGACTTATATTTAGCTGAATAGAATTACTAATTATGTGATTTTTTATAGAATTTTGGTGTGAAGTTTTATTATTGGCTCTTGCATTTTTATTACGCATATTTATAATAGACCACCTTAATATATAACTTTATAATATTATTTATCAAACTTGTACACAATATACATATTTACATATTGATTTTTTATAAATAAATCGAAAGAAAAAATAGCAAAATTGCATTAGAAAACCACACAAAACATTTAGATATTTCTAATTTACTTCAAAAACAAAAATAAGAGCTATTTATAGCAATTTTTCAAATTGCTATAAATAGCTCTTATTTTTGTTTTTATCCCCAATTATGAAAGCATAGCAAATCTAAATATAAATAAAGCTGCAAGTACATATACTATTGGATGAACTTCCTTATATTTTCCTGTAACTATTTTAACTATTGGATAAAATATTATTGCTGCTGCTATACCATTTGCTATACTGTAACTAAAAGGCATAAATGCTATAGCAAAGAAAGCTGGAAGTCCTTCTGTAAAATCACTAAAGTCTATTTTAGTAACTACTCCAATCATAAGTGCCCCTACAATTATAAGTGCTGGAGCTGTAGCTTGGGTAGGAACTATTCCAACTAGTCCACTAAAGAATAATGAAAGTATAAATAGTATTCCAACAACACATGATGTAAGTCCTGTCCTACCTCCTGCAGATACACCTGAAGTAGATTCTACATATGTATTAACAGTACTTGTTCCTAGCATTGAACCAATAGTAGTTGCAAGGGAATCTGCAAAAAGAGCTTTGTGCATATTTTTAACTCTTCCATTTTCATCAACCATGCCAGCTTTTTCAGCTGTTCCAACAAGTGTTCCTATAGTATCAAACAAATCTACTAAAGTAAATGTTATGACTACCATAATTATACTAGTTAAACCTCCAACTACCCCTGCTTTTCCAATTCCTAAAAGACCTTTAAAATCAAAAGCAAAGAATGTAGGTGCAAGTGATGGTGGTGCACTTACAATTTTTATTCCTGTAAGATGTGTCACTCCAAAAGGTATACCAACTATAGTAGTTAATATTATTCCTATTAAAATTGATCCTTTAACATCTCTTGCCATAAGTATAACTGTAATTAAAATACCTATAATTGATAACAGAACAGGTGCACTAGTAAGTTTTCCAAAAGCAACCAGCGTAGAAGGATCCGATACTACAATCCCTGCATTTTTTAGACCTATAAGAGCTATAAAAAGTCCGATACCTCCTGATATAGCAAGTTTTAAATTAAATGGAAGAGCATCTACAATTTTTTCTCTTATGGAAGTTACCGTTATTATAATAAAAATTATTCCTGAAACTAAAACTGCTGCCAGTGCTTGGTGCCATGTATAGTGCATACCTAAGCAAACACTGTAAGTAAAAAATGCATTAAGTCCCATTCCTGGTGCCTGTGCAAAAGGTAGATTTGCGTAAAGTGCCATTATGAAAGTTCCAACAGCCGCTGCTATACAGGTTGCCGTAAATATAGAGCCTACAATAGGGTCGTTTATTGCAGATAACCCAGCTTTAACCGCTGCATCTCCCATAAGTCCGTGTACATTCATTCCTGCCTGCATAAGTATAGTCGGATTTACAAAGATTATATAGGCCATAGTAATAAAAGTAGTAACCCCTGCTAAAATCTCCGTCCTTACAGTAGTATTGTTTTCCGGCAATTTAAAAAATGATTCTAAAAAAGATAAATTGCCACCGTCATTTTTGTTCGCTTTTTCAACATTCATGTAATTACCTCCAAAATAAAAAATTTCTAACATGAATTATAGGATAATCCAAGTTAGAAAATAGTTAAAAGAAATACCATTTTCACGGAATCCACTCATAGTCAAGGATTTTTGGTACCTTGGTAGATACTCTTGAACCATATTATCAAGATTATACGAATGTTCTGTCAAAAAAATTATATAATGTACGTTTTTATATTATCATCTTGTTCATAATAAGTCAACATTTTTATAAACTATTTCTTACTAAAATATAAAAATCCAAGTATAATAACGAATATTAAAAAAGGTAGTGAAAATACTATTTTAAAAGCAAATCCTATGATAGCCATTATAAAAGCTAGAAATATAACTATGCCTACAAGTGGAAGTACTATAATTCCCAATAAAGAAAATACAATATATAGAGCAAAAATTGCAAATAAAATTCCAAATAAAGTAATCATAAATTATTTACCCCCCTATCTACTATTTATATTTGGATACTTATAAAATCTGAAATGAATTAAAGCTTAAAATTTTTCATATTCTTCACCATCCTTAATAAATATATTAGGGAGAACATAACTAAAAATCAAGTACTTTTTTGTATACAGAATGTGAAACAGCACACATAAAATTTTTACTTAATATAAAAATATTGCAAAGCACTTTTTAGAGGACAATTGACAAAGGACATAGGACAGTGAAGGTAAGTTTTCTTCCTTATTCAGAAAACTAATTTATTTTTTTAAGCTTGTTTTGCTAATGCAAAAAAGCTTAAAATTTATATAAGTCAGCAATATTTCGCTTTAGCGAAATGAGTCATTAAAAATCTAATTAAAGATTTTTCGTAGTGCAGGGGAGAAAAATCCTCCTTCACTGTCCTCTGTCAATTGTCCTCTGTCCTCTCAAAAATATTGCGACGCAATATTTTTAAACTGCGAAAGTTGAGTTAATTATTTTCAATATCATTCAATATAATTCTTCTATAATTATAATCAATATTGTACAATTCAAATATCTCGTCATCTAATATTTTCTTCAACATATTTCTTTCTTCATCATTATCATTCATAATTTTGTAAACTAATTTTTCTATATCTTCTTTAGTTTGTCTGCTGCAGCGTCTTATTGGTATTTCATCCAAATTGCATTTTTTAATTTGTGGAATAGAATTAGAATTGGTAATTAAAAAGTTTAAATAATACCATTGAATTAACTCTGAATTCAATATTGCCAAAATATACTGAGGGGAAAATTCCTCATTTGTACTTATTATTCCATATAGAGATTGTTCTATTATACGTCCCTTATCATCCAAAGCTGCTATTAAATTTTTTCCAGTTTTTCTTATTACTAATTTATTTTTAAAAGTAAGCTTTTCTATATTTTTAGTTCCACCTATTATGTTTTCAGGTACAAAATCATAATAGTAATTGTTTAAAACTTGAAATTTTTTTATGTTTTCCCCTTTTAATACTTCAACCTGATGTTCATTTTTTTTAATAGGAGTTATTTTTTTACTATAACCTATAAATCCTGTAAAAGTCTTGCAAATGATTTCTAATTTGCTGCTATCTTTCTCTATGCAATCCTTTATCTTCAAGTTTTGATTATAACAGCAATATGTAAACTTAAATTTTGAATTTCTCAGATATTCATGCTGATACATTTCATATGTTCTCTTTTTATAAATATCTATTTTTATCTTATTTACCTTTTTATGTTTATTTTCTGCTATTATAATCATAGAATCCGTGTTTATTTCCGGAAAATCTATCTCAAACACAAGATTTAATATATTATAATTTTCAAGTAAACTCTTTCTAAGTTCACTGTATTGAAGATTTCGTGACAGCCTATCAGGAACTACAAATCCAAATCTTCCTCCAGATTTTAATATTTCCATAGACCTTTTTATAAAATACTCATACAGATTAGGTAAATATGTATTTCCATTATAATTTTCACTATAATACTGTAATAATCCATCTTCTATATTCATCTTATTCTTTCGACTTAAAGATACCCAGGGAGGATTTCCAAGTACATAATCATATTTCCTATTCCAAAATTTAGCAGCAGATTGAATATTAGATTCCTTGTATTCTTCTATATCATCAATTTCATTCCACTTTATAAGACTGTTGCAGCATATGATATTGTCCTCTATGTTAATGTTTATGCCGCTAACTTTACTTAAATTAATTCTTGTAAGCCCTACAGCTGTACTGTCTATATCTGCGCCATATATACATTTCTTTAATATATGAAGACTTAAATTTTCCTGCTGCCAATAGTGAATCCCATCTATTCTCTTTAATCCATCTTCAGTTTCAACGGTATAAATTTTATCCTTAAAAGCATTTCTAATGTGATCTAAATTTTCACTAAACTTTTCCATTAAAATCTCATATACTCTTACTAGAAAATGTCCACTTCCACAAGAAGGATCTAATACTTTTATACAAGGATTTTTTTTAAGATCCAAATTTGACATAATGTTCTTCACTATATAGTCAACTATGTAATGAGGAGTATAAAAACTCCCCTTCCGTTTTCTTTCTTCCTTTTCCATTGATCTTTCATACATCTCTCCAAGTATAGATGAATCACACCACTTATGCATACCATACCTCTTTTTTAATTCACAGTTCACAATGCACAATTTCGGTAGATTTTCTATAACAACAGAAAATCATCCTTAATTGTGAACTGTGCATCGTACATTGTGAATTGATTACTTTGTGCATTCTGCAGATACTTCTGGTGAATGTACATTTTCTTTTCCATTTGAATTTAACTTCCTAATTTCAAAATATAAAAACAAAGCCGTCAATATGGAAGCTGCAGCATCGGATACAGGAGCTGCCATCCACACTCCATTTAGCTTAAATATTCTTGGAAGTATAAGAAGCATAGGAATAAGAACTATCACTTGTCTTAAAAGTGCCAAAAACATAGATATTTTAGCTTTTCCTATAGCTTGAAAAAAGTTAGAACTTACTATTTGAAATCCTACTATAGGGAACATAATCATAAATATTTTTATTCCATTTACAGTTATATTAGTCAAATTCATATCAGATTTGTTAAACATATTTACTAAAGCTGTAGGAAAAATTTGAACTGCAATCCCTCCTGCTGCAGATACAAAAGTTGCTGCTGCAATTGCAAGTAACAATGCTTTTTTTACACGTCTATGCAATTTGGCTCCATAATTAAATCCAATTACTGGCTGTGCTCCTTGATTTATTCCAAATATAGGCATAAGTATCATAGTAGCTATACCATTTATTATACCCATAGCACCTATAGCTAAATCTCCCCCATATATTCCTAAGCTTTTGTTTAATATCACATTCACCAAACTTGCAGCAATCTGCATTGCAAAAGGAGACATTCCTATTGAAAAAATGCTTGTAACTATATCTTTGTTTAAACGAAGATACTTCTTTTTTATTTTAAGCATGCTATTTCCATTTAAGAAATAATGAAGTACCCATATCATATTTATCCCCTGAGAAATTGAAGTAGCTATAGCCGCTCCTCTTATTCCAAAATGAAGTATATATATAAATAGGAAATCCAATATTATATTACATATACCACCTATGAGCATTGTATTCATTGCCGTCTTAGGATCGCCTTCTGAACGTATTACATTGTTTAATCCAAAACCTACAGTTTGAAATATAGAAACAGAAATTAGAATAGTTATAAACTGCTTAGCATAACCTATAGTGTTATCACTAGCTCCAAACCCCCTCAGCATAGGGTCCACAAAAATAAGTCCCAAAATTGTAATTACTATAGAAACTATAATTAAAAGTACAAATGCATTTCCTAATATGTGCTCTGCTCCATCTTTATTGTTTTCTCCCAGTCTTATGGATATCCTTGCTGCAGCACCTATTCCTACAAGCATACCAAAAGCCATTATAATTATGGATATAGGGAAAGTCAAACTTACACCTGATATAGCCATAGCTCCAACAACTCTTCCTATAAATATCCTATCTATTACAATATAAAGCGAGTTAACTAGCATGCCAATTATAGCTGGTATAGAAAATTCCAATAGTAATTTACCAACCTTTTCATCTCTTAATTTTACTGATCGTTCCAAATTAATTCCTCCTATAGAAATAGTTAATAGCCTAAATATTTTAGGCTGTTCTATAATAAATTCTTATTCAATTTTTTCAGCCAACAAAGCATAAGCTGTTTTTCTTCTTTTGAAAACCCACTACTTAAGATTTCCTCTATTTCATCGTTTGCTGACATACATTTAATCCTTATGTTTTTTCCTTCTTCTGTAAGATAAATTCTATTTATTCTAGCATCTTTAGTATCCTCTTTTCTATCTATCCATCCCTTTGATACTAAAGTATTTACAAGTCCTGTAATGGAAGCTGGTCTTAATTGAAGTTCTTCGGCTATTTCCTTCTGAGTTAACCCATCTTCTATCCATAAGTGTACAAGTACTCCTACTTGTGATGTAGTCAAACCATATTTAGCAAGCTTACTATTATGTAAATTTGTCATATTTCTATAAATTACTCTAAGCCAATATGTTATAAATTTATCACAGGGTTCACATTTTACTTTGCTTTCCATTTAGTTAGCCTCCTAATTAATTGCACAACCTATGTTATAATAATAAATAAGTATTGTCAATACTCTTTAGTAAAATTTCAAGCAAAATTGTCACAACTCATTAACACTTCTGTCATACAACTGTAACAAAGCAAATCTATTATATATACATGAAATAAATAATAAAATTTTTTAGGAGGTACTTACATGGGCAATTTCAACAACAAATATGATACTTCAGAGATAAGTTTAAAAACTAAGTTCAAAGACAAACTTAAAAGAAGTAAAAAATTTATGTCTTATATAGCTGTAGGATTAGTATGCAGTATACTAGGTGGAAGTATTTCAATTGCAGGTGCCTTATATTTTGTACCAAAATTAGGTATGTTTAAGAGCACCCCATTATATCAAAATCTAGCTTTCCAAAATACAGGAAGTGAAAAATCTTCTACTATAAGTGCTTCCCCTGTATCAACTGTGAAAGGCGGCCTTACCGTATCTGAAATAGCAAAAAAAGTAGGTCCTGCTGTAGTTGGAGTATCTATAAAAACTGCTTCTCAGTCATCCGATATATTTGGATTTTCTGGTAACAGCCAATCTGATGAAAGTCAATCAAACGGCAGCAGTAGTGACAGCCAGGATGACGGCATGGGCTCAGGTATAATAATAAATGAGGATGGATATATACTTACAAATTATCATGTTATAGAGTCTGCTGAAAAAGTAAGTGTAATATTTAACAATAAAAAAGAAGCAACTGCGAAAGTAGTAAATTATGATGCAGGCCTGGATCTAGCCATAATTAAAGTAACTACCAATGAAAAAATGCCAGCTGTAGCAGAATTAGGTGATTCAAAGAATCTTCAGGTAGGTGATTCTGTAGTAGCTATAGGAAATCCTCTTGGTAAAGAATTATTAGGTACTGTAACTACTGGTGTTATAAGTGCAACAAATAGGGATATTAAAGTTGGCAATAATACTCAGGACTATCTTCAAACAGATGCTGCCATAAACCCAGGTAACAGCGGCGGTGCACTCGTAAATTCTGCAGGTCAAGTAATAGGTATAAATTCTGCTAAAATAGGTGGAAGTGGAGTAGAAGGAATTGGATTTGCAATACCAATAGACACTGTAAAACCTAAATTAAGTGGTCTTTTAAAACCTATTTTAAAGCTAGGTATTGCAGGTAGAGATATAAATTCACAGCTTTCTCAAGCATATAATGTACCTGAAGGTGTATATGTAGCAGAAGTACAAGAATTTAGTGCCGCAGAAAAATGTGGACTTAAGGTTGGAGATGTTATTCAAAAATTTGACGGTAAATCTGTAAAGTCTATAAGTGATATAAATGATATAAAAGCTACTCACAAATCTGGAGATACAGTGGAAATTGTCGTAAACAGAAATGGAAGTAACAAAACACTGAATCTAACATTGACAGAATAAAACCTTTAAATCAAATACAGATATAGATTTTGCAGTTTGAAAGTAACCTTATACAAAGCATGTAATGACAAATTTCAGCACCATAAAAACTTTTGACAAGTCTAAAGCTCGGTATTTTGAAAATCTAAGAACCTTAGATAAACTCGTACCTCAGACATATCTAAGCTCCTAAGATTTTCTAAAATACCTCGCTAAGACTTATTGAAAAGTTTTTAAATGTGCTTTCAACTTTGTCATTACATTTTACGTATAAGTTTAAATTTCAATTGGAAATTCTATATAAATCATATTTTAGACTTAAAATATTTATTAACTATATTATAAATGCTTTCTAACTTAAAAATAAGATTATACGCAGATATATTTTTTACAATAATGAAGCACATTTAAATATTTTGTACATAAGTCTTAGTGAAAAATTTATATAAAAAATTAGAACTTTTGAATTGTCTGAGGTACGAGTTTTCAAAAGTTCTTATATTTTTTAAATTTTTCACTTAGACTTATCAAAATATTTAACGAGCTGAATGGTGTAAAAAATATTCGGAGTGTAATCTTATTTTTTGTTTAGAATATCTATAATGAGTTTATACTTTTCTTGTGCTTTAAATATATGAAAAAGCCTATGCTAAATATAACTCCTGTAAGACTAACTAACTGTGCTACTCTTATACTTCCAAGCATTAAACTGTCAGTTCTAAGTCCTTCTATAAAAAACCTTCCTAGTGAGTACAAACCTATGTATGCTGCTATTACAGAACCCCTATTATGCCTTCTTCTCAAAATATATACTAGAATTATACACACAGTTAAATTCCACAGAGATTCATACAAAAATGTAGGGTGATAATAAGTTCCATCTATAAACATTCCCTTTTGTATAAACAATGGAAATTTACTTATAAATTGATAACTTACAGGTCCACCATGAGCCTCTCCGTTAAAAAAGTTCCCCCACCTTCCTATTGCCTGAGCAAGTATTATAGAAGGTGCTACACAATCAGCTAATTTTATAAAATCTATTTTCTTATGTCTGGTGTATATATACGCAGCTGTAAGCCCAAATATAAGTCCTCCATGAATAGCAAGACCCCCTTGCCTTATATTGAATACATCTATAATATTATCTTTATAATCCTGAAATTGAAAAATAACATAGTAGGCTCTAGCTCCTATTATAGCAAAGGGAAAAGATATTAAAAAAGTATCTACTATATTATCAAAATTGTAGTTTTTGTTTTTACAGTTGAATTTAGCTAAAAAAAGTGCTGCCATAACTCCTAAAGCTATCATTATACCATACCATCTTATTTGAAAGCCATTAATAGAAAATGCTACTGGATTCATAAAACATTACGACCTTTCTAAAATATAATTTTGTTATTATAAGCTTATATCCAATTGTACCAATGTTTTTAATTAAATACAATTTACTCATAAAAAATAAGCACTGCCAATTATCAGTGCCTATTTGAATAATAGAGGGGACTATTATTTTACTATTATTAAACTTTACCTAAGTACATTTATTATTTTATACGATATATGTGACAACAATATGTCACATATATTAAATAATTGTTTAGTCTCTTAATATTGTATTAACTTTTAACTTAATTTTACCTTTACTCAGGATTTATCCTACATACTTTTTATCATAATAAGTAAAGATAGATATATATATTTTTTAAAATTTAAGGAGGATGTCCATGCAAACTAAAAATTTACAAAAGCTGCTACTAATAATAAGTACCATAACAATATTTTCAATTATATTGTATTCAAATAATTGTTTAAAATCATCCTTAAATTCTCCACCACCTCAAGCCACAAGTTTTTCAAGCAATACTGTCATCTCTGAAGATACAGATATACTGAAAAATATAAATTTGGATCCTAAAATTTATTCTGAGTATTACATTGAAAAGGTTACGACTTATGTAAACTCATACAGAGAACAAGGTAAAATAGTATTTCTAGGAGACAGTCTTACAGACATTGGACAGTGGAATGAACTGCTAGATAATCCTGATATATTAAACCGCGGCATTAGTTCTGATACTACTTCTGGAGCTTTAAACAGATTAAGTGAAATTACAAAATTAAAACCTCGAAAAATTTTTATTATGCTTGGAATAAATGACATTGACAAAGGATTACCTATAGGAAAGATTATAAAAAATTATTCTAGGATACTACAAAATATAAAAACTGATTCTCCTAACACTTTAATATATGTAGAAAGTGTTCTTCCTATAAATAAAGATATATATAAAACCAAAACAAAAGATAACCAGATAACAAATTTAAATGTATCCTTAAATGACCTTTGTAAAAACTCAAATGTACAATATATAAATCTGTATCCCCTCTTTACTCTGCCAAACCAAAATAAACTTTATAAAGAATACACTATAGGCGGATTACATGTAAACGGGAAAGGCTATAAAGTATGGAGAGACGCTATAAAATCTTATTTGTAATAAAAAGTTCCAATAAATTTATATAAATTAAATCTATTGGAATTTTTTATATTTGGGTCTAGCCCCAATACATGATATGATAAAATAAAGGATGTGTGAAAAAATGAACTTGTTAACTGCAGAAAATATAAGTAAAAGTTACAGTGAAAAAATATTATTTAAAAATATATGTCTAGGTATAAATGAAGGAGACAAAATAGGTGTTATAGGTGTAAATGGTACAGGAAAATCCACACTTTTAAAGGTAATTGCAGGATGTGAAACATCAGATGGAGGTAAAATTACTAAGTCAAAAGAAGCCTCTATAGGATACCTTCCACAAAATTCTGATTTTACAAACAGTAATCTAACAGTACTTGAGCAGATTTTTAGAGGCACTTCTCCTGTTATGAGCCTTTTACGAGAATATGAAAAAACTCTTAAACTTATTGAAAAGAATCCAGAAGACAAGAGTCTTCAAGCTAAAATTGGAACCTTAAATTCCAAAATGGATGCACAAAATGTGTGGGAAATTGAAAGTCAGGCTAAAACTATTTTAACCAAACTTGGAATAAATGATTTTAATGAAAAAATATCTGTGCTCTCTGGAGGTCAGAAAAAAAGAGTAGCTCTTGCATCTGCTCTTATAACCACTTCAAATATTTTAATACTTGATGAGCCTACAAACCACCTTGACGATGAAACCATAGAGTGGTTAGAAGAGTTCTTAACAAAACGAAGTGGTGCCCTCATTATGGTAACCCATGATAGATTTTTTTTGGACAAAATAACTAATAGAATGTTTGAACTTGACAGGGGAAAACTCTATAGTTATACAGGAAACTATAGTAACTTTCTCGAAGAAAAAGCTGAAAGACTTGAAACTGAAAATGCCAATGAAAGAAAAAGGCAAAATCTTATAAGAAAAGAACTTTCCTGGATAAGAAGAGGTGCAAAAGCAAGAAGTACAAAACAAAAAGCCCGAATAGAAAGATTTGAACAATTAACTACAGAAGGTACATCTTTGAATAAATCAAAACTTAATATTAGTCTTCAGAGTACAAGAATCGGTAAAAAAGTCATAAACCTGGATAACATAAGCAAGAGTTTTGGTGAAAAGACATTAATTAAAAATTTCACTTATAACGTATTAAATAATGATAGGATAGGTATTATTGGACCTAATGGAAGCGGTAAATCCACTCTTATGAATATTTTAACTCAAAAAATTCTGCCGGACAGCGGTACTATAGATATAGGTGAAACAGTAAAGATAGGATACTATTCTCAGGGAATTTCTGATATGGATATGAATGAAAGGGTAATTGAATACATACGTGGGACATCAGAATATGCCTCAACTCCATCGGGCGAAAAAATAAGTGCTTCTTCTGTACTTGAAAATTTTCTATTTGAACCTTCAGTTCAATGGACTCCCCTTGGAAAACTTTCAGGAGGAGAACGAAGAAGATTATATCTTCTAAAAATACTGATGAATTATCCTAATGTACTTTTGCTGGACGAACCAACAAATGATCTGGATATAGAAACACTTACAATCCTAGAAGATTATATTAATGATTTTGAAGGAACTGTTATAGCTGTATCCCATGACAGATACTTCCTTGACAAAACAGTTGATAAAATATTTTCTTTTGAAGGAAATGGTAAAATCACTCAATATACAGGAAACTATTCCTATTTTCACAAAGCTACAAAAATATCAGAGGAAAAAATAACCCCTAAGAAAAATACAGCTAAAAACAATTATAAGTTGCAAAAAGAAAAGCCTTTAAAATTTACCTATGCAGAACAAATGGAATTTGACAAAATAGATGAGGTAATTGAAAATCTAGAAAAATCTATATCTGAAAAGAAAATAGAAATGGAAGCTGCTTCATCTGATTATGCACTTCTTGAAGATCTCTTATCCGAAAAGAATTCACTGGAAAAAGAGCTAGAAAAAAAGATGGACAGGTGGACTTACCTAAATGAACTCAATGAAAAAATTGAACAAGAGAAAAAACACTAGACATTGTTATTAGCACTGTCTAGTGTTTTTTCTATCAATACTTTATTTTTCAACACTTGTTATCTCATCGTTTCTATCTTGTACTTCCATATTATAAAAATTTTCATTTTTAGGAAGTTCCATTCTAAAGCAGGAACAGTTCTGTACATAAGCCTTTACACTTTCAATAGAAAATTCGCTTATATGTCCACCAAATTTCTTATCTTTATTTATAAAGTGGAAATGATATCCAGGAACATTAAGACCTTCAACATAATCAGGGCATCTAAATCCAATCACATATCCATCAACATCATTATATTCGAACATAGGCTGATCTTTAACAACTTCAGCCATAGGCTTATAAGGCATATTCTGTTTTACAACAGTACGTGTTTTTACATAATTAAATCTACCTTCCATATAGAAAGCATAAAATATATTTTTGCTTTCTATAAAGCTGTCCAATTCTTTTCTTATATCTTCATAAGAAGTACAATTTTGAATATTATAAGTGTTATAACTCTCCATTTCAGTTACTACAGCAAAAGGAACGGATACATTTTTGGAACATACGTATACACTGCCATCAGGTTTAGTCCTATAAAAAGTTCCATTTAAGAGAGTTAGTTCACCATCTAGACCTTTAAAAGTACCTATTCCAAAGTTTCCTTTTTTAAGAAGTTTAGATAATGAAACACAGCCATCATATAGTCCCGAAACAAGTGCATTTATTGTAGACATTTGATATATATGGTTTGGGACTTTCACCTCATCATCCATATTACATTCACCTCTATGTCATTATAGCATAGCAAATTCCTACTTTCTACTCTTAGAACTGTCACCTACAATTAAACACACTTATTTAAAACGTTCAGAGAATTTCCTAAGTGTTAGCCTATGCTAAATTTCTTTTGCTATCTTCTTCAATTTTCTTTTTTGATTTAAATACCTTGTAAATCACCCCAAGCATTACAAACCATACAGGCGTTACAAATAGGGCTACACGAGTTTCATTATTAAGTGCCAATGTAACTATAACAAAAGCAAAGAATGCTAGAATTATATAGTTCATGATTGGATAAAGTGGCATTTTAAATTTGTTCTTGGCAGCAAGTTCAGATTTAGTTTTACGATATTTCATGTGGCAGATAACTATAATTGCCCAAATATATATATAGCAAAATGTTGATATACTTGTAATTAGTACAAATACTTCACCTGGCATGATATAATTTAAAATAACTGCAATCAAGATAACGGCTGCAGAAAATATTGCAGCATTGCAAGGTATATGGTTAGAAGTTAATTTTTTCATTGACTCAGGTGCATTATTTTCTTTAGCAAGAGAATAGACCATACGGCTTGTACTGAAAATACCGCTGTTACAAGCAGATGCAGCTGATGTTAGTACAACAAAATTTACAATGCTTGCTGCTGCTGCAACTCCAACTGAGGCAAATACCTGTACAAATGGACTTTTAGCTGGATTGATTGAGTTCCATGGATATATTCCCATAATAACAGCAAGTGCTCCGACATAGAAAATAATAATTCTAATTGGAATGTTGTTGATAGCCCTTGGAATAACATGCTCTGGATTTTCAGTTTCACCAGCTGTCAAACCAACCAATTCGATTCCAGTGAACGCAAATACAACCATTTGAAATGAAAGTATAAAACCATTTACCCCATTTGGTAACCAACCGCCATGTCTCCAAAGGTTTGAAAAGCTAGATACACCGGCATTTGTAGAAAATCCTTTAATAATCATAAATGTACCAACTATAATAAGCGCCAAAATTGCAACGACTTTAATTAATGCAAACCAGAATTCCATTTCACCAAATAATTTTACCGCAGTAAGGTTCATAATTAGTAAAATTACAAGAACTATAAGGCTTGGTACCCATCGAGGTATATTGGGAATCCAGTATTGTACATAAAGTCCAGTGGCAGCTACATCGGCCATAGCAAGTGAAATCCAGCAGAACCAGTATGTCCATCCAGTAATGAATGCTGCTCCTTCTCCTAGATAATCGTACACAAACTCTACAAAAGAATGGTAATTTAAATTAGAAAGCAATAATTCGCCAAGGGCACGCATTACAAAAAATAAAATAATTCCTGTTATAGCATATGCAAATAGAATAGATGGACCAGCCAAGTGAATGGACCTGCCTGAACCAAGAAATAATCCAGTACCAATTGCACCTCCAATTGCAAGTAATTGGACATGACGATTTTTTAGTCCTCTTGATAAATTTTGATTTTCTGATGTTAATTGATCCATTTTATCCCTCCATCTTAGTCAAAAAGCATATACTGAAAATGCTTTTTCCTATATAAATATTTTGTGATTGGAGATACAAATGGGAATAGATAAGATCTAAATGAAGTAATTGATTATGTATTACTTTTGTAAGATGTGTTACCTTTTCCCTGTCCTTTTACCTGAGAGTTTCGCCATGCGACTTTCTCCTTCGGTGCTCAATAAAGAGTCTCTCCAAGGATTCATCCAATAGCGGTCATCTCTATAATTAAATAGGTACCTGAAAGATTTACTTCTTCGGTGAATGGCAAAAGCCATAACTCTCCCACTATCTTCATCTGAATTATTAATTTTACTATATACTAATACATATCTGATAAAATTGCAACAATTTCTTCACTTTTAGCTAAAATAGAATTTATATTTCATCATAATTCCTAAAAGGGTTTATACTAAAGTGACCATATTAAGTCAGAAATAAATAAAATTAGAGAAATAAAAATGATTTCTTTTATTTAATTAATTCAAATCTCCATTTTTGGCTTATCTCAGGATACTTTTCATGATCTATTTCACTAACAAACATGTCTATTGGTCTTGCGAATACACCGCAATTACCGTAAAGAGCTTTATATATAACTAATTCTTCTTCTGTCTCAGTATGTGTTGCAAAGTCTAATATTAAGTAATTTTTATTTTTAAAGTGTCTAACCATCTTTCCTTTATGATTTCGTAATTCTATTTTTCTTTTTTCTAATTCGTCCATATATTTCACACTCCTAAATACATATTAATAATCTTCTTTAATAACATCTTTTACCCACTGCAGCATCATGGCAGTAATGCGGTATACCAGGTTACTTATCAGTTTCATAATTGCAATTATAATTGCTTGGATAATATCTCGACTAATATTTTAATGAAAAAAATCGTAAGTACAATTATAATTACAGGACGTACTACTTTTGATCCGCTTTTTGTAAAATAACCAGAGCCAATATAATTTCCAGCAATACTAAATAAACCTGCGACCAAACCCAAAACTAAAAATACTTTTGCATTTATAATAAACGTTACTAGACTAGCTATATTTGATGATAGATTTATAGCTTTTGTTATTCCTGCAGAAGTATTCATGCTCAAATTTGCGATGCTTGTCAATAATAGCAATAAAAACGTTCCTGTTCCTGGACCATAAAAGCCATCATAAACTCCTAAAAAAAATGCAATTATCATACATGTTATGTAAGTTTTATAATTAATTAATGTTTCCTTTTTATTATCCTCAAGGTTATTCTTGCGTAAAACATAAAATGCTGTTATAGGCAAAATGAACAGCATTAAAATTTTAAAATAGAAGTCTTCTATTTTTAAGGAAAGAAGAGCTCCAAGCGGTGACCCAATCAAAGCACAAACTGCGCTGCAAATTCCTAGTTTCAACTTTATATATCCATTTTTAGCATATCGACATGTAGCTATAATTGTCCCCATACAGGAACTCATTTTATTTGTGCCAATAGCAAAATGAACCGGAATACCTGAAATCATATATGCTGGAAGTGATATAAGTCCTCCTCCACCTGCAATTGCATCTACGAAACCTGCAATAAAAACCAGCGGACATACTATAATATATGTAATCATTTCTAACCTCCCCATAAATTCATACAAATTGATATTACCAACTTTTTAATATATAATCAAATTTATATATTTTATTTATCATATAAACTCAATTTATACTGGATTATCTATGGTTATTTTTGACATATAATAAGAAATATTATATACTAAAGAATAGAATATGTTGACTAACTAGTTAGTCTAATTTTAATTTGTATAAATTAGGAGGTAAAAAGGATGCATAAATTGATCGATTTAACAATCAATGAAGAACAATTGAAAAAAACAGCAGCCAGTGCCAAAGAAAAAAACATCATTATTCCAACACTAGCACAAATGAAAGATTCCAGCAAGGTACCTGCAAAAATTAAAGCTAGATTAAAAGAAACAGGATTATGGGACATAGATCCCATTAATTTATTTAGAATTTCCTGGTATAATGAGCCTGTAGCAAAAGGTGGTTTGTACAACAAATTACCAAACTATATTGAAATTCCTTCTGAAATTTCAGGTGTTAAAGCTAGAATTTTTGCTATGGCAGGAAAGTTCTTTCCAACAGGAGCTCACAAAGTTGGGGCAAGCTTTGCTTGTCTAGTTCCACGTTTAGTAACTGGTCAATTTGATCCTACTTACCATCAGGCAGTATGGCCTTCAACAGGTAACTTCTGCCGTGGGGGAGCTTATAACTCAGCATTATTAGGCTGCAGTTCAATTGCTATCCTACCGGAAAATATGAGTAAAGAACGTTTTGATTGGCTCAAAAAAGTAGCTGGAGAAGTTATTGCTACCCCTGGTTCTGAAAGTAACGTAAAAGAAATCTACGATAAAACATGGGAACTAAGAAGAACAAGAGATAATGTTGTTATATTTAATCAATTTGGTGAACTCGGTAATCACTTATGGCATTATGAAGTTACCGGCAGTGCTATGGAATCAGTTATTAAAGCTGAAGCTGGTGAGAAGGGAAAACTTGCTGGCGTATGTTTAACTTCAGGATCAGCTGGAACTTTAGGCAGTGCAGACTATTTAAAGGATCAGTATCCAAATGCTAAATTTGCAGTTGGCGAAGCATTACAATGTCCGACACTGCTTAGCAATGGTTTTGGTGAACATAGAATTGAAGGCATTGGAGACAAACATGTGCCGTGGATTCATAATGTAAAAAATACAGATATGGTTATTGCAATAGATGATAATGATAGTTTAGCTATGTTCCGTCTATTTAATGAACCTGCTGGGCAAGAATATCTAAGGTCTGCAGGAGTTAAAGAGGATGTAATTAAAAAGCTTTCATGGGTTGGTATATCAGGTTCAGCAAATATACTTTCATGTATCAAATTCGCAAAATATTATGAATTAAATGAAAATGATATGGTAATAACAGTACTTACTGATTCAGCAGAAATGTATCAATCAAGATTACAAGAAATGACTGCTGAAAGAGGAAGGGCTTATGAAGTTGTTGATGGTGCTATAGATCATAATAGAAATGTTTTAGGCGTTAGAACTGATAGTATGGAAGAATTAACATATCAAAGTAAAAAACGTATTCATAATCTTAAATACTATACATGGATTGAACAACAACAATATGATTTAGAAGAATTAAATGCACAATGGTATGATTATGATAATTACTGGGGTAAGCTTCACCAAATGGGACCAGAACTTGATAAATACATCGAGGCCTTTAATGAGAAAACTGGTTTGACAAAGAATCTATAATGCTTAGTAATAATAAAAGTTGTCCATTTTTAATTTTCAACTTTTAAGCAGATTTATCTATAAAAGGGACTGTTCAAAGCAATCTAAAAAATTGCTATTGCAGCACTCCCTTTTCTTGCTTTCTAAAGTTTATGATGTTAAACTTAGCTAGTGGATTGATTAAGGCATACAAAATTAATCTCATTTCTGACTCTATATGCCTTCTTATTTACTTTAAGCCTGTTCTATAAATCTAAACTTGAAATATAATCTATAAATCTTTTAGTTATATTGTTATCACCAGTAAGTAATATTCGTACTGATGAATATGGTGGATCATTTGAAAATCGTATGAAATTCCCATTGGAAGTAATAAAGGCAATTCGTGATGCTGTAGGTCCAAATTATCCTCTTGAAATTCGTATGAGTGCAAATGAAATGACTCCTGGTGGTCTTGAGTTTGATGAAACTCTAATCTATGCACAAGAAGTTCAAAAATATGTTGACTGTATTGACGTCTCCAGAGGAAATGTATTTAACGAAACAGGTGTTATGTGGCTATGCCCTTCATATTTACAACCACACATGATTAATGTAGAATATTCAAAAAGAATAAAAGAAGCAGTTTCTATACCTGTATCAGTTGTAGGTAACATATATTCTATAGAAGAAGCAGAACAAATTCTTGCTGAAGGTAAAGCTGATATTGTTGGTATGTGCCGTTCTTTAATGGCTGGTCCTAATATGATTGAAAATGCAATAAGAGGACATGAAGATAAAACTCGTCCATGCATAAGATGTATGGATGGATGTGGTGCTATATACCATGGTTTACCTTTAAGATGTGCAGTTAATCCAAAGATTGGACGTGAGCACCGTTATCGTAATGTTCCTAAGGCTGATGTTAAAAAGAATGTATACGTTATAGGTAGCGGTCCTGCTGGTATGCAATCAGCTCTAACCTTAACCGAACGTGGCCATAATGTTACAATAATTGAAAAATCAAGCAAGCTTGGCGGATTACTTCATGATGCCAGTGTTTTACCATTTAAACAAGAATTACGTAATTATAAAAACTGGATAATCCGTCAAACTGAAGAATGTGGTGCTAACATTAGATTAAATACAGTAGCAACTGCAGACATGATTCTTAAAGAAAAACCAGATGCTGTCATCGTAGCAACAGGAGCTAAATTCTTTAGACCAAATATACCTGGTATTAATAATGACAACGTTAAAGATGTTTGCGATGTTGATAATGGTACAGCCAAAGTTGGACAAAAAGTTATTGTTTGTGGCGGTGGCCTAACTGGTGTTGAATCAGCATTAGCTTTAGCTAGACAAGGAAAAGATGTTACTGTAGTTGATATGATTCCTGATGGAGATTTCTGTAAGAGTATGTTCTATATTATTCGTTTCTCTTTACTTGATGAAGTTAAAAAAGCTGGCGCTAAATTTGTTGGAAACAGCAAAATTAACGAATTTAATAACAATGGTGTTGTTATAGAAGATAAAGATGGAAATATTAATACTCTTGAAGCTGATACTACAGTCATTGCTCTTGGACTTAAAGCAGATAACAAACTATACAAAGAACTTGCATCTAAAATGCCTTTAGATACATTCGCTGTTGGTGACTGTGATAGTCCAAAGAATATAATGAATGCTACTTTCTCAGCATTTAATATTGCAGTTGAAATTTAATTTCTATCCAAATCTAATTTAAAATAAACTCGTCATATACTTTAATGTTTTTGTAATCAGCTTATAGTTGACAATTATAAGCTGATTCTTAAAATACTATTTACATTGTACATATGCTCTTTTCAATTTAATTATTCAAACATTATATCCTATTGCTTTTGATAACTCCTCAGCAACTTCTTTAATTGAACATATTAAAATTTCTTTACTCTGTTTCATTCGTGCTGTTGGTCCTGAAATACTTATTGCTGCAACTGTTTTTCCATTAATATCTTTTATCGGAGCTGCATAACATACTAATCCAATCTCACACTCTTCTATATCTTCACCATATCCCTGTATTCTTATCTTTCTTAATTCTTCAATAAATTCATTTGGATCTGTAATAGTACACTCTGTCCTTTTTTCAAATTTAAACTCCTGTACTTTTTTTTCTAATTTCTCATCTAAAATATTTGCTAATAGTACCTTACCTGTTCCAGTACAATATGCTGGCAATTTAGCACCTATTTTCGATGTCATTTGTATAGTAGAATTACTAGATTCCTTATTCATAAAAATAATATTGTAGTTTTCATCAAGAATAGCTAAATGAGTAGTCTCATTATATTTATCTCTAAGCTTTTGCAAGAACGGCTTAGCAATAGAAAATTTATTTTGTCTTTCTAATACAATTGAGCCATAATGAGCAAATTTTATTCCAAGCTTATACTTAGCATCAGATGTTTTATAGACAAATTCTTTTTTTTCCAAAGTATAAAGCATTCTAAAAACACTTGCTTTTCCCATACCCAATTCTTTACTAATTTCTGCAAGTCCAATTTCTTCATATTTACTTAGTAAATCTAATACTTCTAATGTATTATAAACTGAGCTAAGCAAATATTTGTCGTTATCCATTATTAAACCACCTTTTTATACATATGTAATATCATATACAATTTTAATTTTAAAACTTTTTATTAAGCATTATTTTACAGTATTCAAATACGATATTATCATAATGATGGCTACTATGCAACATAGCTGCTTGTATTTATATACTAACTACAACCTCATACCATAAGCATTTTGATATAAAATTATTGTAAAAAATATATTTTATATGATAAGTTGTAAATTAAAATGGAAGAACTTTTCCTAGCTCTTCCATTTTAACTTTCTATTATAATATTCTATTATGATATATAACTTGCAAGTGCTACTGAAAGAACTTTATTTTTTACAAAATCAGCTCTTGAAGTCATAATTACAGGCGCTCCTGCTCCTATTACGGCTGCGGCTACATCTTTATGTGCATAATAAGTAAGTGCTTTTGTTAACACATTTCCTACTTGTAGATTAGGTGCTACTAAAATATCGGCTTGTCCTGCTACTACACCTTCTATACCTTTATGCTTTGCTGACTCTAGAGATATTGCATTGTCTAACGCTAAAGGTCCATCTATTATAGCATTTTTTATCTGACCTCTATCTCCCATTTTACTTAATATAGCCGCTTCTAAAGTATCATTTATTGCCGGATTTACTACCTCAAGTGCTGAAAGTAATGCAACTTTGGGCTTGTCATACCCTAATTTTAATGCTAAAGCTACAGCATTTTCTATAATCTGCTTTTTTTCATCTAAAGACGGTTGTATAGCCATTGCACAATCTGTAAGTAACTGAAGTCCTTCTCCAGATTCTTTGTCAAAGACAGATATTTGACTTACTAATTTTCCTCTATTTAATCCCTTTTCTTTGTTTAAAACTGCCTTTAAAAAAGTACCTGTATGGAGCAATCCCTTCATTATTGCTCCTGCTTCACCCTTTACCACAAGCTCAACTGCCTTTTCTGCCGCTTTCTTATGATCAGGTTCATGTACCACTTCACACAAAAGCCTCTTATTATTATCTGCTGCTATTTTTTCTATTTTTTCTTTATCACCCACAAGGATAAACTCCGCTAATTCAAGTTTTTTAACTACTTCAACTACATCTAGTACATCTAAATCCTCTGCTGCCGCTACAGCAATCTTTCTCTTTTTTCTACTTCTTACTTGCTTTATTAAGTCATTTAAACTATTTATCATTTTCTCACCTCTAATAATGTTATAATTATGAAAGTAAGGAGTTATTGCCTTTTTACAATACTCCTTATCTTATTAATGTTTGTATTAAACCATACTCTCTAATCTCTTAATGTATTTTTCATAATGTTCTGTAGTATATTTTTGTAATTCTTCTCTTTGCTCTGAACTTAAACCTTTAAATCTTCCTTGAAGTTTAATATACTCTTCCACAGGCTTTAATTCCTTTGGCTTACTATTTATTGTGATTTTTCCATCTTCATATTCAAATAGAACCCAGCATCCTGTTTGTACAGCTGCTCTCGCTACTTCTATTGTCTTAGCAGGATTATATCTCCATCCTGTAGGACATGGTGTGTTTATATGCAATAGAGATGGTCCATCTGTATCCTTTGCTTTCTGCACTTTTTTCTTTAAATCTGTTAAATTGCAAATTGAAGCTGTTGCTGCATAAGGTATATCATGCGCAATTGCTATTTGCATTAAATCTTTTCTTCCAGTTGGTTTTCCTGCTGGTGTAGTTGTTGTACTTGCTAGGAATGGTGTTGAGCTGCTACCCTGTATTCCTGTATTCATGTAAGCTTCATTATCATAGCATATATAAAGCACTTTATCTCTTCTTTCTAGTACGCCAGATAATGATTGAAGTCCTATATCAACAGTTCCTCCATCACCAGCAAAACCAACAACTGTTGTATGAGTATTTCCCATTGCATTTAATGCTGCTCTTACTCCTGCTGCACCTGCTGCAGTATTTTCTAAGTTTCCTTGATATCCTGGAATTTTTATTGCTGTTTCATTTCCGTAACCTGAAAATAATGCTGAGCATCCTGGTGGTATAATAATTATTGTATCTTCACCTAATACATCCAAAACATTTCTTATAACTAATTCCATTCCACAACCCGCACATGCACTTACTCCATGTGGTATTAATCCCTTTGAATTATGTTTAATCTCGTGCATTTTTTTCCACCTGCCTTATATCCATAGCATTTTCTTTTACATCTATCCACTCTGTATGATCTTTTCTTTTTCCTTCTTTTATTTCTAAAAGTTCATTAAATATCTTTTCTATAGTATCTACTGTAACGTCTCTTCCTCCAAGTCCGCCTACATAGTGTCTTATATCACAATCTGCTGCTTTCATAGCTGCACAAGTTTCACTCCAAACTGGACCACCTTGACCACCTAATCCAGCACTTCTATCAAATACTCCAATTACTTCTTTTCCTTTTAAAACTTCTTTTAGATAATTTACTGGGAATGGTCTAAATACTACAATCTTTACTAATCCTACTTTTTTACCTTGTTCTCTTAATTTGTTAACTACATATTTTGCAGTACCACACATTGAACCTAATGCTACTAATACTACATCTGCATCTTCTGTTCTATATCCCTCTACAATACTTAGCTTTCTTCCAAACTTTTCTTCAAATTCTTTTTGTGCCTTTTCTATAACCTCAAATGAGTTATCCATCCCTACCTTTTGTTGATATCTCATTTCTGTATAATCATCAGACCCTGTTAAGTTGCATACAAACATAGGATCTGATGTATCTAAATATGTATTTTTAGGAACATATGGTCCTAAAAATTCATCTACTAATTCTTGACTTGGTACATCTATTTTTTGCATTGAGTGAGAAAGAAAGAAACCATCTAAACATACCATTGCTGGTGTCAATACCTTTTCATCCTCCGCAACCTTATATGCCATAATCGTCATGTCAAATACTTCTTGTACATTTTGACAATAGAATTGCAGCCATCCCGAGTCTCTTTCTGCCATTGCATCTCCATGTTCACACCATAATGTCCATGGTGCTGCAAGTCCTCTATTTACAACTGGCATTACGATTGGAACTCTTACTCCTGATGTCATTCCTAATACTTCATGCATTAAAGCTAATCCTTGTGATGCTGTAGCAGTTGCTGTTCTCACTCCTGTTAACTGAGCTGTTGTCGCCACTGATAAAGCTGTATGCTCTGATTCAACACGAACATATTCTGCTTTCAATTCTCCTGATGCTACTAATTCTGATAGCTTTTCTGCTATTGTACTTTGAGGGGTTATTGGATATGCTGATACTACTTTCACTTTTGCCATTTTTATAGCTTCAACTGCTGCTCCATTTCCATCTAGCATTTTATAAGACATTAAACGTCACTCCTTTCCGGTACCATACTAATGCATTTCTTAGGACATTCATTTGCACAAATTCCACAGCCTTTACAATAGTTAAAATCGATTTCAATACACTCGACTTTATCCTTTATAACATCAATTACATTTGCTGGACAATATTTTTCACAAGTTCCACATTTCACACATGCTTCAAAGTCAACTTTTGGTCTTTCTAATCTCCAGCTTCCTGTGTTTGCAGCAGCATACACATTAGCCACCGGTCCATATACACTACATTTTTTTGATTTTTTCATAAGATTCTCTTGCTGCTTTTGCATTTTTATCACCCGCCTTTTTACCAAATGTTATTTTAATAGCATCTTCAATTGATTCAATTTTAACTAAACCTGTTGCTGCCAATGCACCAAGCATTGAAGCATTTGGAATTGCCAAGCCTATGTTTTCTACTGCTACTCTAGTTCCATCCACATAATATAATTCTTTAAAATTATACTTCTTGTAACGTTCTAAAATATTTTCGTCTTCAGTATTTAATACCAAAATACTATTTTCATGGATACCTTCTGAAATGTCTATACCTTTATCTATAATTGAACTATCTGCCACTAATACAATATCAGGATCATAAACAAATGAGTTTAATAACACTGGCTCATCATCTATAATGATACTGGTATTAACAGGTGCACCTCTTCTTTCATGTCCATATGCTGGTACTGTAATAGCGTATTTTCCTTCATTCAAGGATACTGCTTCTGACAACATTTTTGCTGCTGTTACTATACCTTGTCCTCCTAGTCCGTAAAATTTTAATTTAATCATTTCATTCTTCCTTCCTTTCATATGTAATTAAAGTAAAAGATATACTTAGTTAAAGTATTGATTTTGATTGTATGCTCGTTTCTTTATAGTATACATCGTTTCTTTATATATAATTATAGACTTTTTTAATTCTTTTGTAAATAGCTTTCAAAAACTTTTTCTTTATAATACTTCCTGTGTAATATAGAGAAACGTATATTAATTTATTCTACTCCACGTTTTATAACTTTACCTTTTATATATATA
This sequence comes from Clostridium ljungdahlii, assembly GCF_001636845.1. Classification (GTDB taxonomy): domain Bacteria; phylum Bacillota; class Clostridia; order Clostridiales; family Clostridiaceae; genus Clostridium_B; species Clostridium_B ljungdahlii_A. The sequence continues at coordinate 198,337 of NZ_LITT01000058.1, read as the reverse complement.
TAAATTTGATTATGCCTGTTATTGACTTTCTTTAGCTATATTAGAAGACATATTAGGCCCCTTTTTAGTGAGCAAAATTGATATACATCCAATAATAGCTGGAATTATGAATGATTCGAAAACTGTTGTCATAGAAAAATTCGCCTGAATTAATACACCAATAATTATTGGTGCTGTTGCACTCCCCAAACGAGAAATAGCTGATCCCCAACCCACTGCCGTTCCACGAATGGATATAGGATAAAACTCTGGTGCTACTGCGAGAGTCAAATTCTGAACCGAACTTATTGCGGCTCCAGCTAAGAACAACAGTATATAAAATACTACCGTACTACTTTTAAAGCTCAAAAGACTAATCAGAATGGCAGACCCTATATATAGAAGCGGCATAACCTTTTTGTATCCAAATTTGTCTCCAAGCACCCCAATAAATGGGCCTAGAACAATTCCTCCCATAAGGAAAATAGCTAAAAAAACAATGCTTGATGTCAACGTATATCCCATAATTGTCATTAACTTAGGAAGCCATGTTGACACACCAAAATAGAGATATAGGTTGCAGAAAAAGGCTATCCAAATAAGAATTGTATTCCTAGCATAATCCTTTCCAAATAAACTGGATATAGAAACCTTCTTACTGTTTAAATCACTAACTTCATACACATCTTCATCTGAAAAAACAAATTCAGGATTAGTTTTAGATAAAATCTTTCTAATGATGTCCGTTTTTCCCTTTGCTACATAAAATTTCATCGATTCAGGCACGTGAACAACTATAAAAAATACAGCAATTAATGATACAAATGTAGCGTAGTAAAATACTCTCCAACCATGAGCACTCAAGAATACAACTCCTGCCAGTGAAGCACCTAACTGACCAATTGGAACTCCAATAACCACTAAAGTAAGTAGAAATGTTCTATTAGCTTTAGGTGAAAATTCGGATAAAAGGCTGACAATAACTGGTGTAATAGCTCCCATGCCCAACCCTGCTATAAAACGGATTACTGCAAAAACTGAAGCACTATGTACAAAACCAACTATGCCATTAAAAATGGAATAAATAAATATTCCGATGATTATAACTTTTTTTCGTCCAATGATATCTGCTAAAGATCCAAAAAGTGAAGCCCCAAGCATCATTCCAACCATAGCCGTACTTGCTAATAAGCCTACTTGAGTTGCTGTCAATCTCAACTCTTTCATGATCAAAGGCAGCGTAACCCCATAAACTCCCATATCATATCCATCAAATATTACTATAAACATGAGTAAACCTAAAATTACTAAAAAATAATTATTAAATTTTCCACTCTCAATGATCTCATTTACATCAATTTTTCTCATACTCATTCTCCTTTTAAAATTATTTTCTATGGATTTTTCCGTATATCAATTTGCCAATCTTTCTATGATAATACTATTCAAAGTTATACACCAAATTTTTCTTAATCTTATGAGCTAATCCTCGTGATGCTAGCAGTTGCTATTCCATCTAGCATTTTATGGACTCATTGAACTTTACTCCTTTCTGGTACCACACTAATGCGCTTCTTATGACATTCATTTACACAAATTCCACAGCTCTTGCAATGATTGATACCGTTTTCATTAAACTCAACTTTATTCTTCCTCTCATTCGTAATTAAAATATTGATTTTAAGCATATATTGTTTCTTTATGTAAAACTTTGTTTCTTTATATATAATTATAGACTTTTCTGATTTTTTTGTAAATAGATTTTGAAAATTTTTTCTCTATGGTACTCGTTATATATTATAGGGAAACAATTATAAAATTTATTAAACAGATAACTATTTCAAATTTTCCATTCAATACCTAAAGCTTTATTTTTAGTATTAAAAACAAAAATAGGATTTAGTGCTGAAAATAAAATTAATTTTATTTTCAGTACTAAATCCCTTATTATTTTCATATTGAATATCGAATTCTATATGAGAATCTCATGGTATTATGCATGCATTTTTAGAAATAGCCTCCAAATTTTCTTTTCTCATCTTTTTATCCTTATACCCTAATTCATTTTTAACACAGCTTTAATGACCTTTCCATTATGCGAGTCTTCAAAAGCTTTATTTATATTGACCAAAGAAAGATGATATCTCTTGTCCATTTTGAGAAAGACGCTTTGTACCATCACTCATTACACCACCAAAATTATTTTCATGTACTACCGCTGCTTTTATTTTCATAGAAAATACTCCTTTCAGTAAACATATTGTTAAAAAAATAACTTTCTTTTTTATTATATATTAAATATTTTCCATCGTAAATCAACATAAAGTTTATGGTATCATCTAAAAGTTGATACCGTACTTATATTTGTTCCATGAATAGAACTCTGCTCATTCTTTTGCCCAAGGATAGATAAACTGTTCGACTAACTTTTACTGTATCTATTTGTGGTTGATTTTTTAGCATTTCACCATATTCTATACTTTTGCTGCCATTTTCTCAAGCACATAAGACGTTGAATTAATCTTTTCTAAAGATGCAGCTATTTCCTGAAGAGTCGATGCTTGTTCCTGGGTCATTTTATTAGATTTACTAATGTCAATAGAAAAATTATCAAATACTTCCTTTATTAGTTCGAGAATTCCTTTAGTTTTTCCAATAGACTCAGTGCTTAAGTTGGATAACTTTCTTATTTCCTCAGCTACTATTTTAAACCCTCTTCCCGCATCTCCAGCCCTTGTTGCTTCAATTGCTGCATTTAAGCCAAGAATATTTGTTTTACTGCTTATGCTATTTAATACTTGAAGAATTTCTTTCGTCTTTCCTATTTCTTCAGTATATTCTTGTGTATCTATAAGCAATTTTCCATTGATTTCTGCTATATTTTGAGCAATATTGGCAATGTTAGTAACTGCTGTGGTTATTTGTTGAAGTGCTGTTGATAAATTTAGAGACAAATTATACATTTGCTCTTGTTTTTCCAAACTTTTCCCTACTGTTATTACGCCTGATACTTTTCCTTGATTATCTTTAACAGGAACTGCCACAGCTTTAAAAGCAAATCCATTTCTTTCCTTTGGAATTACATCTGATTGAATTTCTCCTGTTTGTATAGCTTTATAAATAATACCATTAGTTTTAATTGGATCTCCAGGCTCTACTTCAGCTCTCATATTTTCACCTTGAACATAATTTAAAAATTTTTCTGTGTTGGTCACTGCAAAATTCGAATCTGGTTCAAAAAAATATTTTAAATATGGTATCAATTTATTAAATGATTCTAATATCGAATCAGGTTCCATATTTTCTAGCATTTCTATCACACTCCTTCTCTATACTAAGAATTAATACAAGACACGACAAAGCCGTTAGCTTAGAAGTCTATTTTAGAAATTATTGAAATAAAAAACGCCTTAACATCTGCAACAGTTAACTGTAACAACTATTAAAGTAGTCATATTATAATCCTATGGTTAACCATCCCACCTTTTTGCTTCATTGTAAATAATTCCAAATTGATCAAATATTTTCATTACGTGATGGTTTATTATATCATCTAGGCTTTGAGGGATATTATAAAAGGCTGGCATTGGTGGAACTATTCTTACTCCAATTCTTGATAATTTAAGCATGTTTTCTATATGTATAGGACTTAATGGTGTTTCCCTTGGACTCAATATTAATCTTCTTCCTTCTTTTATCATTACACCAGCAGTTCTTGAAATCAAATTATCATCATAGCCATTAGCAATTGAACTAAGTGTTTTCATACTACAAGGCAGAATTACCATTCCATCTGTGATAAATGACCCACTAGAAGTTTTTGCACCTAAATTCTTATGATCATATATGTAAGTTGCTAAACTCTCTAAATAATCTAATGAGTAATCTGTTTCTATTTCTAAATTCTTTTTTGCCCATTCACTCATAATTAAATGAGTGTTTATATTTTTATTTTCTTTTAAAACCTCCAGCAGTCTTACTGCATAAATAGTTCCTGTTGCACCTGTCACTCCAACTACAATTTCCATTATTTCATCTCCTAAAACCAATTATTGAAAAAGACCTATTGCATAGATCTTTTTTATTTTTGAAATATGCAATAGATCTTTTTCTATGTTATTTATTCTTTCATTTTTAGCTGCAAACACATTTCTTCTACCATTTGACAAGATAAACTAGTAATATCTGATATTTCTTCTTTTGTAATGTTATCTAAATGTATACCACAGCATATTGCAAAATTTCCTGAATATCTTTTTTTTAATATTTCTCCTAGCATCTCTGTAATTACATATTCCTTATGTGTTCCAATTGGAAATGTTTCAGGTGAATAATCTTGTATACCTATTGTTACAGAACCAAGGTGTGCTTCCCCTCCAGTTAATATTATACATATATCCTTACCCATATCAAATGCTACAAGTTGTATTTCTATTCTATTTAACTTTCTATTTATTTGTATCATTAATTATAGCTCTAGTCTTTTTTCTTAATTAATTCAGGAATTGGTGGTATTTGATCAAGTGAAGAAATTTTACTACTATCTATTTTAAATCTCTTATCATATTTTTCTGGATCTTTTATATCATCGCTTTCAGTTGATCTCCATGAAAAGCAGCATGTTTCACATATATACACTTCCCATGCATCATCAACAGGTGCTTTTGTTAATAAATTTACATTTTTAGAATCGCATCTTGGACAGATCATTACTTAGTTCCCTCATTTCTTACTATATTTTTTAGATAATTCATCCAATAATCTACTTTTTCTGGAAGATCTAGTAGTTCTGTATTCCTAGCTTTATCTGGAGCAACTGGAGTTGTAGCATCTATAATAAGTTTTGTATGCATTCCAGCTGGTTCTGACGAAGGATCTAATGGCATACCTGGAGCGTTAGGGATAAGAACCACATCTTTATCTGGTCTTACTCTTGTAGTTAAAGCCCACATAACTTGTTCTAAATTAAATGGATCTACAAATTCATCAACTACAATAACTATTTTAGAATAAGGCATTCCATGAGGAGTAGATAATAGTCTCATTGCTACTGACTTACCATATCCTCCAAATCTTGATTTAGTTGAAACAATAACACCTATTCCATGAGTATACATAGCATTTACAGCAACTACTTCTGGAAAATCTCTTTTAAGTTGTCTATATAAAGGAAGACTTGTGTTTAAAGCCATTAAATAGTCTATTTCTGTCCAAGGCATACCCAAATATAAATTCTCAAAAATAGGGTTTGTTCTATGAGTGATCGTGTGTATTTTTACTTCTGGTTGAAGTCTAGCTCCCGAATAACTTCCTGGAAATTCTCCAAAAGGACCTTCTATTTTTCTTTTTCTTGGTATTATATAACCTTCAAGAATAACTTCACTCCTAGCTGGAATATCTAAGTCTCCCTGTTCGCTTTTTGTAAGTTCTATAGGTTCACCTTTTAATGCTCCTGCAAAATCATATTCTGATTGGACATATTCAATTGGTGTACTTGACATAAAATTAAGTACTGGATCATTACCAATGCATATTGCTATTGGCAATGGTTCATTTCTTTCTTCTGCTTTTTTCAAGTGAACTGCTATATCATGGAAAGGCAGTGGTTGAATTCCAACTAAATCTTTTCCCTTTACTTGTATTCTATAAGTACCAACATTTTGTTTTTCAAAATTATCTGGATCTTCTGGATCTTTACTAACTATTAAAGCTTTAGATATGTAAAAACCTCCATCATTCTTATTAACTCTGAAAAGAGGAAGTACATCAAATAAATTAATATCAGTGGTAATCTTAATTTCTTTAACTGGTGCATTCTCCACCCATACAGGTTTAATTGGATAATCTGACCACCTTTTATTTAATTCAAAAAATTGTTCCTTAACTGGAGTATCTTTTGGTAACCCCAACATCAATGCATGGTTCTGCCATGAGCCATGTACGTTTAATGCTACACTATTTTTATACCCTTTTACCTTTTCTACAATAACTGCTGGAGCACTTTCCATATCTGGAACAGATCTTCCTATTGCACTTAAATCTGGTTCAGGCATAACTTCATCTTTAACTCTTATTAATTGATTTTCTTTTTCTAATACCGCCAAAAATTCTCTCAAATCTTTATAAGACACTTCTATCTCTCCTTTCACTTTACGTTGTTCATTATTGTTGAACACAGTTCACTATTGTGGTCAATGATTTATATTTCAATATTTGAAAAACAGCTTGTGAATGTTTATATTATCTTTTCATCTTTTAAATTACTATTTTCTATATCATAAAAATCCTTAAATACAATCCGCTGTTAATTCTCTTATAGTTTCCTCTCCACGAAGAGCCTCAAGGGCACCTCTGGCAAGAGATTCCATTTCATTTTCACCTGGGAATACTACAATTGGAGCAATAAAGGCACATCTATCCTTTATTCTCTGCACAACATATTTGGAATTTGCAATACCACCAGTAAGCAGAATAGCTTTAACGTCACCACAAAGTACTGTACTCATGGCACCTATTTCCTTACATACTTGATAGATCATTGCCTCAAGACACAAAGCAGCTTTTTCATCTGTTTCTGCCATCTTTTCTACGGTTCTAACATCGCTGGTGCCAAGGTAGGCTACAAGTCCTCCCTCTCCATTAAGCATTCTTTTTACCTCGTCATAAGTGTATTCACCTGAATAGCATATTTTTACTAATTCACCTACTGGTAGTGCCCCTGTACGATTTGTAGAAAAAGTTCCATCTCCATCTAACGCATTGTCACCATCAATCATACGTCCATTTTTATGAGCTGCTACTGAAATTCCACCACCAAGATGAGCTACAATTAGATTAATTTCATTATAGCTTATCCCATTTTCACGAGCATATCTTTTAGCAGTAGCTTTATGACTCAAGGCATGAAATCTACTATGTCGAGTCATCAATGGATGTCCTGACAATCTTGCTACAGGTTCAAATTCATCAGTAACTGGAGTGTCTACCACTAAAGGAATGGCTTTTGTATCCTTGCACATTTCATAAGCTATTTTACTACCCAAATCGCAAGCATGACGACCATACATTCCACTAGCCTGTTGAAGGAGCATTTCATTATTAACACGATATACTCCACCTTCTAATGGTTTTGTGTGTCCTCCACGGCTAACAATAGAATCAAGTGAAGATTTATCAATTTTATTTTTTTCAAGAAATTCTTCAACTATTTCTTTACGATATTGGTGCTGATCCATTATATCAGGAAATTTTACAATATCCTCTGTAGGATGCTCTTCTGTTACACGATTTATACAGATGTCATCCTCATAATATGCCATTTTTGTTGATGTTGAACCTAAATTTATTGCTAATATTTTAAACATTTTACCACCTCTTAATTTATATTTTTTACAACAAATCTCACTGTATATTGCAATTCACATTTATCTATAAAGCAATAACTGTATCTATATACAGAACAGCTATTGCTTTGATTTGACTTACTATTTATTATTTGATTTATACGAATACATTTATTTGTATTGATGATTTTTTGATCATTTATGTCCACCCTCTTTTACTTCTGATGACTGTATTTCCTCATATGATATAAAATGACTAACAATTTCTACTCAATAGCTTGACCCTTTGATAAACTTGATTTTGTATTAGCTCCTGCAGTTTTTTCTGGCAGTGTCATTGTTACCAGAAATCCTATTGCCATAAATCCTGCTAAACTATAAATACCCACTCCTGAGTTAAATAAGGTAGTTAAGAATCCTACTAAATATGGTCCTAAAAATCCGCCTAAATTTCCTAATCCATTTATGACCCCACGAGAACTTGCCGCCATATCACTTTCAAATAATAATGGTGGCATTGTCCAAAATGTACTTGATGGAGCTTGAAAGAATACACCACAACCTATAAGAAATGCAAATGATACCCAAACATTATTCCTAAATACTACTGATAGCGCTAAACATATTCCAAATGCTAACAAAGGTATAGCTGTGTAAAGCCTTCTATTCATGGTTCTATCTGAAAGTTCCGCAAAAACATATAACCCAATAATTGTACCTATATATGGAATAGCTGACAGTAACCCTACACCAGTCATTCCTGAGTGAGTTAGTGTTTTTAAAAGCGTTGGTAACCAAAGTGAAAATCCATAAGTTCCAATACAAAAGCACATATAAATTATAACTAGTTTCCACATATTTACATTCGATAAAATTTTGCTAATTGATACTTTTTCTACTTCTTTTCCTTTTAGCAATTCTTGTTCTTCACGTAGTTTAGATTCGATGTAATCCTTTTCTTCTTTGCTAATCCATTTAGCATCGCCAGGACGATCACTAATAAGTGGGAACCAAATAAATAATAATATTATTGCTATTGCTCCTTCTATTATAAATACATTTCTCCAACCATATGTTGATACAATGAAACCTGACAATGGTCCAGTAATGATTGAAGCAATTGGAACATTCATAATAAAAAATGCATTTGCCCTACCACGCTCTTCATTTGGAAACCAGTGACTTAGAATTGTTAGTATTGCTGGCCAAACGCCTCCTTCTGCAACACCCAGCATAAAACGGGTAATAAGTAGTTGCGTCATATTTTGTACCAACCCTGAAAGAACTGCAAGTACTCCCCATGCAATAATTGTTACTGCTATAAATTTCTTAGCACTCCCTCGTTCTGCCATTCGAGCCCCTGGTACTTGAAGCGTCAAATATCCAATAAAGAATATACCTGCAACAAGACCAGATGCAGTAGCTGTCATGCCTAAAGCTTTGTCCATTCCTCCTGCTATAGCAAATCCTATGTTCGTACGGTCCATAAATGCAACTATGTACACTAGCATTGCCGGTGGAATTATATGTACCCACCTACCTTTTGGAATCCCATTACTTAAATTTTCATTCACATTTACTACCTCCTTTTTTATTTAATCTAGAAGGATATCTTTTTATTTTCCCCTAGATTTTAAACAACCTACCTTAGAAATAGCATGAACCAACATTATAATACTTGTTTCATATCTTAATTTATACAAAAATATAAGCATTGCTTTCATCTAAAATTTCCTTTGTTTCTTTATATTAAACGCCGTTTCTTATAATAATTATAAACTTATCAGACTATTTTGTAAATAGTTTTTCAAAAAATATTTCTTCATGTTAATTATTATTTAATATAAAGAAACACTTTCTATATTACTCTATATTAAATACAACAAATTCCAGTAAAACAAAAAATTTTACTGGAATCCATAAAAAACTAAACTTCTATAAGTTTAAGAGATATGCATCACAAAACTTTTTAAATCATAATAAAACAGAAAACTATTCTAATACTTGATTAATGTACCTTTGTTGAATAATTTTGATCAAAGAATACATAACTCGTGTTACTGGTACATCAATTCCCACTGACTCTGCTTGTTTAACTACAGCACCATTTATAAAATCCACCTCTGTTTGTCTTTTGGCAAGCATGTCCTGCATCATTGAAGGCATATGACTTCCATGTTCTGAAAAAGCCATTTCAAGATTTTTAATTACAGTTTGCAATTTGGCATCAACTCCACATTTATTAGCCACTGAAATAACTTCTGCAGCAATTTCAAACGCAAGAGAGCGTCCCTCCTCAGTTGAAGACATATCTCCTATGCGCAGCCTTGTAACTGCTGTTAGTGTATTCATCGCAGCATTAAAAGCCACCTTCTCCCAAATATGAACAAACACATCTTTGGAAATTTCACAATTAAGACCAGCCTTGTTGAATTCTTTTTCAACGGTTCTTAATAATGGATGATCTTGCCCATTTGCACTCATAGCTACTACTATTCCGCTTCCCATAGAGCTTACTTTTCCTGGTCCTACAAGATCACTTGGGAAATTAGTCATACCTACAATAATTCGTTCTTTTGGAACGTATTTTTCAATTAACTCTACATTTCCAAGTCCATTCTGCAATGTCATTACATAGGTATTATCTCCTATGAAAGGTTTAGCAGACTCCATAGCATCTGCTGAATAAACAGTTTTTGTAAATATAATTGCAAGATCTGGAGTTTCATTTACATCTTGTGCATATTTTGCTGCAACTTTTATGTATCTAGCACCAGATGTTGTTGTAAGAAGAAGTCCATCTCTATTAATAGCATCAATATGGGCTTTAGAAACATCAACGAATGTGACATCGTTTCCACTTTCGCTAAGCAATCCTCCAAATAAACTCCCCATAGCACCTGCACCTATCACTACAATCTTCATTATTTGTTCCTCCTTCTGATTTTGTTTCTTTATGTTACATATCATTTCTTTATAAGATAAATATACTCTTTTTTTTCATTTCTGTCTACTGAAAAAAATTTTTTTCAGACTTCTTATAATTTTATGCAAATAAAAATTAGGGTATGTTTATTCTCTAAACATACCCTAATTTTACTAACACTTCTTCAGATATTTTTAATAGTTCTTGAACAATTTGATCTCTTACATTAATATCAATCCTTACATTTGGATAGTAATTTTATCTTACCACTAACAAACATCTTGGACATAAAGACATTTCTACTACCGCAAATATATATTCCCATGTAAATAAAAAAATGCAAAAGCAGGCTACAGATAGCATTTCAAAATTGGTTGACGGCTAATAGTATGGCAAAATAAAAAAGCACCAGGTACAAACCTAGTGTTTTCTAGTGGGTAAGCAAATCTATAAGCCGAGTTCTGTATTAGACAATCATCTATCTAGGCCCATTGTTACCAGTGGGCTCAAGCGATACTACCCGAAAGCAAAGCGGGCCGCTTTTATATGCTTTCCTATTCGATCTTGCTTCAGATGGGGTTTACATAGCCGCAAAGTCACCAATGCGCTGGTGAGCTCTTACCTCGCCTTTCCAACCTTACCGAAATAAATTTCGGCGGTATATTTCTGTTGCACTTTCCTTCAGGTCACCCTGACTGGGTGTTACCCAGCACCCTGCCCTATGAAGCCCGGACTTTCCTCTCCTGTATTTCTACAGCAGCGATTGTCTGACTTACTTACGAGTTACATAATATCATAACTAATAAAATATTACAACAAAAATTTTAATTTTTTAATGTAAGTTATTCAATTGAATGGTTATAATGTACTATTCTACCGCAATTATCACAATAAACTATATGCTTATTCTTTTTAATATCATCTACAGTAACAGCAGATACCTTCATTTTACACCCAGAACAGACTCCTTTTGAAATTAAGGCAGCTCCTGTTCCCTTAACAGAACATAGTTCATTAAACTCATCCAAAAGTTTTTTAGGAATACGTTGTTCAAATTTCTTAATATTACCTTCTGCCTTAACTATATTTTCTTTAGCTCTAACTCTGTTTTCACTGCTACTTTCCTTACAATTATAAAACTTTTCTTTTAAATCCATTAACTTTTTTCTACTTTTAGATCTTTCTTTTGATATACTCTCTTCTTCATACATAAGATTTAAACTATCCTCTTCCAGTTTCTTTATATCATTTTCTTTCAATTTAATGGACTTCTCCAGCGTTTCCATAAACTTCAAGTCATACTTCATGTCTCCATATAACTTATTCTCGTCTACTTTTATATCCACTTTTAGTTTGCTTATTTTTTCTTCAAGACCTTTCATATCTTCTTCTATCTTTTTAAATTTATTATCTATATTTTTGTAATCTAGCTTTTCTGCCTCAAATTCTTTTTTCATCTCTTTCAATAAGCTAACATTTAAACCTTCTTTTATATCTTTCTTATTTTTCTTTATAATCCCCATATTTTTCTGAATTTCAATAAGTAAATTTATCATATCTTCCTCCCATTAATTTAAATAAATTTTTTAAATATAATTCTAGAGTAAATAGCACCACACTGTGAAATACTTTCCATATTTATTTTAAAAAAAGTAGAAATGAATTCAACCTTCATTTCTACTTATATTTATACGGACTTTTATTTACTTTTGACAAAATTACAGTATTCTCAAATCCTCTTACTTTTATTTCATGTCTTAGAAAATTAGCTATAATTTCCATAGCAGGCCATTCTGTTCCGAAATGTCCTGCATCAATTACAGCTATACCTTGTTCTTGAAAATCACTTACATAATGATAAGTAGTATCACCTGTAATAACACAATCTGCACCTAATACTTTAGCTGCATCAAAATAATCCTGGCCACTTCCGTTTATAAGAGCCACTTTATTTATAATTTTAAGTTCATTTCCTGAATATCTAACTGAAGATATATTCAAACATTTCTTTACCTCATTACAAAACCTAGCTAAAGTCATAGGTTCGGTAAGGCTTGCAATTCTTCCTATACCACAATCATTTTCACCATAATTCTTAATTCTAGAAGGTTCAATAACCTTATGATTGGTAAGTCCAAGCTTTTCCATAATAATATCATTTATTCCGCCTTTTACAGAATCAAGATTAGTGTGACTGGAATATACATTTATATTATTTCTTATTAACTCTATTATTTTCTTTCCTATTAGAGTATCAGTAGTTATGGTATATGGCCTTTTAAAAAGTAGTGGGTGATGGGTAAATATAAGATTACAATTATTCCTTACAGCTTCTTCTATTACCTCTAGTGTACAATCTAAAGCCACAAGTATAGATCCTACTTCACATTTCATATCTCCTACCATAAGTCCTACATTATCATAGCTTTCTTTAAGTATGGAAGGTGCTCTTTTTTCCAATATATCATGTACATCCTGTACTCTTAAATACATTCTATCAACTCCTGCAGCTTCTTTATTTTATTACATAAATCTTCTTTTCTCCTTCTCGCTAGCTCCGTATTGTCTTTTATATTTAAAACTATTTTATTATAAGATTCGATCTTACTTCTTACAAATTTTAAAAGAAGCTTATGCTTTTTGTCTATCAAAGCCTTTCCCACTTCATAGAATATACTATCTATTTCTTGTTTTTCATTATCATATCTTATTTTTATTATCTCATAAAATCTGTTTTCGTCAATACATAATTCTTCATCTATTATTTTAAAACCACTTTTGTATATATATTCTCTAAGAACTTCAGAATTTCTCATAGGTTGAAGTATTAGAGCATCTGACTTTTTAAATACTTCCATACCATCAATAATTATATCCCTTATAAGATTACCTCCCATACCTGCAATTATCACATGCTGAGCTTCTCCAGGCTTTATAGGGGCAAGTCCACTACCGAGTCTTACATCTATTTTATTTTCTAATCCATGAAGTTTTATATTAAACCTAGCTTTTTCCACAGGACCTTTATTTATGTCTGAAGCTATAGCCCTTTTACACACCTTACTTTCTACTAGATAAATAGGCACATATCCATGATCTGTACCTATATCCGCTGCACATTCACAATTGTCTACCATACTTGATACAGTTTTAAGCCTTAAACTAACTTCCATATAATTCTCCATTCCAAAATAATATTAGGCATTTCAAAATAAACAACTAGTCAGTATGCTAGCCTATTTTCTTTCAAATGTCTTATTTAAATGTATAAAGTATTCTTATCTGCATAATTAAAAAAAATGCTGCCACTACTAATGCAGTATATATAAACTTATAAAAAACCTTTTTATCATATTTAGAAAAAATATATGCAGCATAGTACATACAAAACAGCAGTCCCATATTCAAAAGTCCATATGTCATTTGTTTAAATGCAAACTGCTTTCCTGTTCCAAATTCTACAGCTATAAAATTAGGATTAAAGCTTAAAGGCATTCTATCTGGCAAATTTCCATAAAGATACATGATTATAGGGTTTAATGTAAGCATTAGAACTGTAACTGCTGCAATTATAAATGGTACAAAAAATTGGGGTTCTTTTCTTAGTTCAACACCCTTATTTAATTTATTTTCCCACTGTAAATTTTCTATATGTCTTTCTTGTATTTTTAATTCAAATTCTTGAAAGTTTTCCGGTGATATTCCATAAGTTATATCATCTGTCTTTAAGTATATAACATTTTTAGTTGAAGTAACAAACATATACGTTCTACCTACTTTATGAATAAACGATCTTCCTATGGCAAATTTACTTTTCCCATATCCTGATAGCTTTACCCCTTTAATGTATTCATTAGATTTTTGATACATTCTTATATCTTTAAAAGGAATTTTTTCATTCTTAAACTTAAACATACTGGTTATATATAAATTTTCTTCGTCCATAGAGTATTTTAAAGTTCCACAAATTATAATATAATAAATTTGATAAACATTTACAGCTATAAATGCTAGTTTAAAAAGATTAAATATTTCGTAGGAATTTATAAAATTCATAAGAACTATCATAAATACATTGTATACAACTGTTATACCTGCTATAACCCATACTCCTACTCCTTTTGCAGATTTATAAGTAGTTTTCATATTTGCTCACCTTCTTTATTAAACATTATATCATAAAGTTATATTCTGCTCCTATTTGAAAGTCTGCAAATTAGTTTTCCAGACAAGTAAAAGCACCTTGAAAAGGGTGCCTTAATCTAAATAATCTTTTAATTTTTTACTTCTACTTGGATGTCTTAGCTTTCTAAGAGCCTTGGCCTCTATCTGCCTTATTCTCTCTCTAGTTACATTGAACTCTTTTCCAACCTCTTCCAGAGTTCTAGCTCTTCCATCATCTAGCCCAAACCTAAGTCTTAAAACTTTTTCTTCCCTTGGAGTTAAGGTATCCAATACATTTATAAGCTGTTCCTTAAGCATTGTAAAAGCTGCTGCCTCTGCAGGTGCTGGCGCCTCATCATCTGGTATAAAGTCTCCAAGGTGACTGTCTTCCTCTTCTCCAATAGGGGTTTCAAGAGATACGGGCTCCTGTGCTATTTTCATAATCTCTCTTACTTTATCTACAGGCATCTCCATTATTTGCGCTACTTCTTCTGGATGAGGTTCTCTTCCAAGTTCTTGAAGTAACTGCCTTGAAACTCTTACAAGTTTATTTATGGTTTCTACCATATGAACAGGTATTCTTATTGTCCTTGCCTGATCTGCTATTGCCCTTGTAATTGCCTGCCTTATCCACCATGTAGCATAGGTACTAAATTTATATCCCTTTCTGTAATCAAACTTTTCCACTGCCTTTATAAGTCCAAGATTCCCTTCTTGAATTAAATCTAAGAAAAGCATTCCTCTCCCTACATATCTTTTAGCTATGCTGACTACTAATCTCAAATTAGCTTCTGCTAACTTTTTCTTGGCAACTTGATCTCCATCTTCTATTCTTTTTGCAAGAGATATTTCTTCTTCTGGTAAAAGCAGCGGCACTTTTCCTATTTCTTTTAAATACATTCTTACAGGATCATCTATTGCAATTCCATCAGGAACCGATAAATCTAAGGTTTTCTCATTTGATTCTGTTCCATGTTCATCACCAGTTACTTCTATTCCCATGGATTCAAGGGCTTCATATATTTTTTCTATTTGCTCAGGACTTAAGTCCACCTCTTCTAATTCGTCCATTATTTCTTTATAAGTTAAGGTGCCATTTTTTTTACCTTTTTCTATGATTTTTTTAACTAACTGTAGCTTTGCACTCTTACTTTTCATTTTATTGCCTCCTTTTGCCATTACTGCATTTCACCAATCCTTTTTTGTATTTTAATTAATTCTTGTGCCAGTTTTAGAGATTCATTCAAATTTCCCTGAGCTTCACATTCTTTTATTCTATTTATAATGTGTTTCTTGGATTTTTCCAATCTATGTCTTTCTATTTTATCTATAAAATTATCTATCATATCTTTATAATTGCTGCTATCATATTTAATTTTAGTTTCCATAATATTAACCCATTCTTTAGAGGTATCTACGTCATGACAATTTAACTCTACAAATTTTTTTCTTTTTTCTATATCATATTTCATATTTTCCACTATATACCTATATATTTTTTTATGACTTTCTAATATAATATTATCAACTTCTATTTTATCTAGAGCATACTTAAACGCTTCTTCATTTTCTGAAATAAGTTTTAAAAGAGCCCTCTCAGCCTTTAAATATGCTGGCTCTAAATATAATTTTTGTCCAAAACCAGCATCTATATTCACTTTTTCATTTTTTTTTACATTTTTTTGAATATTATCATTCAACATATCATATAGTACTTGATCCCTTATTCCAGTTTCTTCAGATATACTTTTTACATATATTTCTCTTTCTATAGGATCTAATTGAGACAATATTTTTAGTGCTTTTTCTACATATTTTATAGTATCTTCAGAATCATTGAAATTCATGTTACTTTTTATATTTTGAATTCTATACTCTATAAGTGGTAGAGCTTTATCTACAAGTTCTAAAAAAGCATCTTTTCCATTATTCCTAATAAATTCATCAGGATCTTTTCCTTGTGGTACTACTAAAACCCTTACTTCCAATCCTACACTTTTTAGTATATCCAGACCTCTAACTGTAGCTATTTGACCTGCTGCATCTGCATCATAAGATATTATAACTTTATCAACATATCTAGCCATAAGTTTTGCCTGATTTATAGTAAGAGCTGTACCTAGAGAAGCCACTGCATTGGTTATACCATATTGATGAAGAGATATACAGTCCATGTATCCTTCCACAATTATAAACATTCTAGAAGTATTATTTTTTATGGCAAAATTTAATCCATAGAGATTAATACCTTTTTTAAATAGATGAGTTTCTGGAGAATTTAAATACTTTGGTTTAGAATCATCTAATACTCTTCCTCCAAATCCTATTACTTTTCCTCTAAAATCAAATACTGGAAAAATTATTCTGTTTCTAAATCTGTCATAGTAATTTCCCTTTTTACTTTTAATTATAAGTCCATCTGATAGCATATCCAGTTCAGTAAATCCTTTTTTCTTTAAGAAAATCAGCATATCATTCCAACTGTCAACAGAATATCCAATACCAAATTTGTTCATGGTTTTTTCTGTTATTCCTCTATTTAACATGTAGGATTTAGCTATTTTATTTTTATTTAAACAATTATAAAAATATCTGGCAGCTTCTATATTTAGTTTATAAAGTTTTTCATAAGTATTCTTTCTATTGCTGTTTCCATTACCAGTTTCATCCAGATCTATATTTGCTCGATCAGCTAAAATCTTCAATGCTTCGGGAAAAGTTAATTTTTTCAGTTTCATAACAAACGTTATTACATTTCCTGCCTCACCACAACCGAAACATTTATATATTTGCTTATCCACAGATACACTAAAAGATGGGGTTTTTTCATGATGAAAAGGACATAGTCCTAAATAATTTCTACCTGACCTTTTTAACTTTACACTTTCAGATATGATATCTACTATATCACTTGCATCTTTTATTTTTTGAATGACATCTTCCGATATCACTAACGAATCCCCACCTATCTTAAATTATTATGTTCAAGAATAAATATATTCGACATAAATTACTATATTCCTTCTTCAAAAATAAATATTTTTTTTCTCAAATAAGGAATATACTATATATATTCTTTACAAAAATTAAATATCCTTCAATAAAAAAAATTTTTAATTTCAAAACTGCATAATTTTACTTATAAATATATAATATATAATTTAATTCTGTAACTTTACTGTAAATGCTATGTATTTGTTCCTATTTTGCCCACATACTATTAAAAATTATTCCTCTCTATATAAGAAATTTGTTACATTTTATTTTCTAAAACTTCTTTTTTTAAGAATAATGTATATTATAAAAGGTACTTTAATATTATTATAGAGGAACAACTTTTGAGGAGTTTTTGTATGGATTTGTTATCTGAAAAAACTGTAAAAAAATACGTACTTCCCTATTACAATATGAATAATGCATCTATAGATAGAATCAAATTTAAAAATACAGATAAGCAGAGGGCAGTATATAAAGTAAGTCATCTAAATAAAAATTACTGTTTAAAGAAAGTATATTTTGATGAAGCAAATTTACTTTTTGTATATTCTGCCATAGAATGGCTTTTTAGAAATAACATTAGAGTTCCTAGAATATTACCTACAATTTATGGAGGTCGATATGTAAAATATAATGAAATGCTTTTTATGCTTACTCCCTGGATAACGGGTACTAAATGTAATTATAACATTAAAGATCATCTCTTAGTATCCATATCTAATTTAGCAAAAATGCATAAAGTAAGCAAAAGTTTCACTCCCATTAAAGGTAGTATTGAAAGGATTAATTTTGAAAAAACATATATATCTTTTGAAAAACATTCTAAGCAGCTGTTAAATTGCTCAAATTTGGCAGTTAAATATAAAGATAAATTCTCGCAATTGTTTCTACAATATTTTGAAATTAACCTTATACTGGCACAAATGTCCTCTAGAATATCTTCTTCTATAAACTATGATAATCTAAATACCTGCCTATGCCACCTAGATTATGTAAATAAAAATATAATATTTGATAATAACAATAAAATTTGGATAATAGATTTTGATAAATGCAGCATAGACTATTGTGCACATGATATCTCCTATTTCTTAAGAAGATTTCTAAAGCGAAATTCTACTAATTGGCAGCTAGATATAACATTAGAATGTTTAAATTTATACGAAAAAACTTTTCCATTAACATTAGATGATTATAAATATATAATATCTTATTTAGCTTTTCCTCAAAAATTTTGGAAAATATCTAGAGATTATTATAAAAACATATCAAAATGTAACCATAATTCTTTTTACTATATACTAAAAAAATGTTCTAATAATATTAATCAACTTAAATTTATTATAAGTCTAGGAAAATACGTAGAAAAAAAGTTTCATACTATTATTGTTTAATAGTATGAAACTTTATATTCAGTTTAATTAGGAACATTTATAAAATCAACTAGCTTTAATAATTAACTTCTTACTAAAAATTTTTTCAAAAGCTGCAGTACACTCTAACGCCTGACTTATTTCTAAAAATGAATCCGTCTTGGATTTGACATTTATAGTTACATTATCTGACCTTATAGTACAGGATACGCTGCTTATATTCCCATGTATACCACCATCTAAATTTTCACAAATTCGTACTAGTACAGCTAGTTTTTCAATAATTTCTATATCATTCTCGCTTATTACCTTGCCATATTTCTGTAAATTTATCTTAAAATCATTTTTTCTATGAAGAGCAGCTATATACGCAGCCATAAGTTGCTCCTTATGTGATAAACCATTTATTTTAGAATTCAAGATTATATAAAAAGAATGGGCATGATGATTATAATAACTTATGTGTATTCCACAATCATGAAGAAGAGCAGCTGTTTTTAAAATATTATAGTAATCACAATTAATATTTAGTATTGGCTTAAGGTCATTATATAAACTTTCAGCAAGTTTCCATACCTGTTTAGCATGATTTAAATTCATTTCATGATTAACCATATAATTGTTTATTGAAAAGTCTAAAACATCTTTCAAAGGTTTATTATTTTTCAAAATATATTCATAAATAATTCCTTCTCTAATTCCACATCCACTTACATAAAGTTTTTTTAAGTTCAGAAATTGAGATAAAGTAACTATAGCACCGACAGCACCCAAAAATATATCTGCCCTGTTTTTAGACAACCCTTTTATTTTTTTTCGTTCTGCCTGATTTTTTATTTTTATCATGTTGTATATTTCCTCTACCTCATCCATAGTTATTGTGTAATTATGAATATTGTCTATAGGATATTCGTTCTTTTTTCGGCTTATCTTAGCTATATTTCGGAATGTTCCTCCTATACCAATTAAAGGTAAATTTTTTATCTCTTTTAACCATGGTATATCTTTATAAAAAGAAAGTATAAATTTTTTCAAATCCTTTTCTGTTTTTTCATCTATAGCTTCATTTAAATAAAATCTTTCTGTCAAATTTATTGCACCAAAAGGCAAACTAATGGAATACTTAAGTTTTCTGTTTTCAACCCAAATAAGTTCTGCACTACTTCCTCCAATATCCATTAAAAGTGCGTTAGAAATGTCCATGCTATTTATATTTCCAAAATAATCATAATAAGCCTCTGCTGTACCTGATAATACCCTTATTTCAATGCTTAATTCTGATTTAACCCTATTTATAAACTTTGACTGATTTGATGCTTTACGCACTGCCTCTGTAGCTACTGCTATAATTTCTGTAATGCCTTGTGCTTCACATAAACATTTAAAAAATGATATTGCCTTTATAGCTTTCTCTATCTTTAAAGAATTTAACTCTCCATGAATAGTCATATCCTTGCCAAGCCGTACAGTTTCCTTTACTTCGTCTATTATGTTAAAACATTTGTTTTCACTAATCTTAGCAAGTACCAATCTTATTGAATTTGATCCTATATCAATAATCCCTATTTGCTTCATTTTTCTCTCCTTTTTTCAATTCAAAACTTTCTAATTATTGACAGTATAAAACACATGCCATTAATAAACTTATCTCTAATTTTATTCAATAACTAAAACATTTGCAACAACTTAATCGACTATCATATAACACCCCTTATTGCAACTTTTTTGGCTATGTTAAGTATATGTTAAGTACGTTTAAGAAATGTAAACTTTCGACAATAAGCTTTAGAATTATACTATAATTAGATATGGAAAGTGTAGAAATTATCATAATAATTATATTTTTATATTAAGGAAGGAAAGCCTTATGAAAAAAATCAAAGAAGGAGATACTATTGCTGCTATTGACATAGGCTCTAATTATTTAAAAATGAGTATAGCAGAAATTCATAAAGATAAAGTTATAAAAATTCTAGAAGACGTAATTAAACCTACAAATATAGGTAAGGATACCTTTACTTCAAAGAAAATTTCTATACAAACTATGCATCAAACGTGCTACCATTTAAAAAATTTTACACAGCTAATAAAAGATTATAATGTAAATTTTTATAAAGCTATTTCTACTAGTGGAATCAGAGAAGCTGAAAATAAACAATATATTCTAGAACAAATAAAGCTTCGAACAGATTTATTTGTTGAATGCATTAATGCTACTCAAGAACGTCTTCTTATGCTAAAGGAAATTAATTACAATTTTAATTTAACCACTTTAAGACGAGTATTAGTTATAAATATTACCTCAGGAGCTGTTGAGGTATCAATTTATGAAGAAGGACAGCTAAAATTTATTGAGCAGTCAAAAATAGGATCTTTACGTCTTAGAGAAACCTTAGGTGAATTGGAAGCAAAAACATTAGATTTTCCTTCAATAATGGAACAGTTTATTGAAAATAAACTTTATTCCATAAAATGTTTTATAGAAAACCTTAGTTTTGAATACATAATAGGCCTGGGAGGAGAACTCAAGACAATTTCAAAAATCATATGGAAAAGAAGTGATTTGAATAAGCAAAAAATTTTTTTTGAAAATGGCAACTTTATAAAAAGAGAAGACTTTATAGAATTATATGAGCATATTCGAAATATGACAAACGATCAAATAAGATTTACATATAATGTTTCTTATAAATCTGCTGAGTTACTTTTACCTTCAATTTTAATTTTTCATTATTTTCTTAAAATAACTAAAAACAAAAATATACAAATTCCAATGGCCTCCTTACGAAAAGGCATTTTATATGATTTAGCAGAAGATTTTCTTGGCATTGATAGAAAAGAAGACTCTCAAAATTACATTATTAGTTCCGTGTGGTATATAGCTGAAAAATACAGAATTAATAAAAGGCATGCCGCTTTTGTTGAAAAAATTGCTTTATCAATATTTGATCAAACAAAAAAACTTCATAAGCTTGGAGAAAATGAGAGACTTTATTTACAGACGGCTTCTATTCTTCATGATGTAGGAATTTTTGTGGATGCCTGTAACCATTGTATTCAATCTTATAATATAATTTCCAGTCAAAATATTACTGGATTTTCTGATGAAGATTTACAGTTGACTGCCAACATAGCAAGATTTGATGAGGGAAATAACATTCTCTGGGCAAAGCGTTTAGAAAAGGCAGGATGTCATGTAATTTACGGTTTGGTTGGCCTTAAAACCCACTGCAAGATATTGCTTGTTGTTCGTAAAGAAAGTGATGGAATTAAACGTTATGTCCATTTAGGTACAGGCAATTACAATGATGTCACAGCACAGTTATATACAGATTTGGGGTTGTTTACTACAAATCCTTATATAGGTTCAGATGCATCTGCTGTATTTAATATGCTATCGGGACATTCTCATCCAACTGACTTATATAAGTTAAGCTTAGCACCTTTAAATTTAAGAGATCGTTTCCTATATATGATATCTCAAGAAACGAAAAATGCAAGTATTGGCAAGCCCGCTAAAATTATTGCAAAGATGAATTCTTTGGTGGATGTTGAAATTATCATGGCTCTATACAAAGCCTCAAGTGCAGGAGTTAATATTTATTTAATTGTACGTGGAATTTGTTGTCTAAGGCCTGGTATCCCAGGAATAAGTGAAAATATATCTGTAAAGAGCATAGTAGGAAAATTCTTGGAACACAGCCGTATTTACTATTTTTATAACGATGGAGATGAAACAATTTATCTTTCCAGTGCTGATTGGATGAATAGAAACTTAGATAGAAGGATAGAGTTATTATTTCCAGTTGAAGACAAAAGTGCAATAGCTAAGGTAAAGGAGATTTTAAGTATTGGACTTGCAGATACCGTAAAAACCAGAATCTTAAATATAGATGGATCTTATACCCGAATTGACAGAAGAGGCAAAGAGAGTATAAACAGTCAAAAAATTTTCTACAATGTTGAAACAGAAAACAATTATGACAGGCAAGTTTTTTTACAATATAGCAAAAATTATTGGATTGAAAATGGGTTCAAACCCAAGCTAGCTAATTCTATATAACAGTAAAATACAAAAATATGAACATATTAAATGTTCAATAATACAAAGGAGAGTATATTATGGTAATTAGTTGTGAAGAAATGTTTTTTCAAAAAATTAAAATTTTTGACAGAACTATGATTGAAGCTACAAAAACTAATAAGGAGATGTTTGAATTTGAAGACGAACAGTATGACATTTATTCAAATGGTATATTTGTACAAACTCTGATTAATGACAGAATACTATATCGTATTTTTATTGATGAATATAGGAATGATATTTCTGTACACTATGATTTATTAAAATGTTTGCAGCACTAATAATTTTAATCAACTTGTTATATAAAAACATGGCATTGTACTTAAAATCAATGGTGAAATTAAGTTACAATGCCATAGTACAGATAGCTTCAAATTGCCATTTTATAAGGCTTTTTAAGCTATTACTATACTTTTAATTACTTTCTTGGATGTTTTATCTGAGCTTGAGCTGTTGCTATCTTAATAGCCCAAACTCCATTTTTTACTATTACGGAGCATCTTTATATTAATAATATACTAAAAATTGCTCTATGTAAATGTTTAAAAATAGTCTTTGCTTATTTTTTATCAGTCTAGTAAAAATTTTCCTTCCTATTATATATGTACTTTTTATTTATAAAAATCTTTTAATAGAAGCTTACTGTCACTTATTATGTGTTCCACTTTTTACATAACGACTTTTTTCTTCATGCACTAAATTTAAATTTATTATCTAAATGCCCTTTTTTAATCGACTCTAAAAAGAGAAGACCAATCCATCTGGATAGGCCTCATCTTTGCTTATTATCTCACATAAACCTCATAATTAATATCTGTCCATTGATTTTTCCTAAGATATTTGTTATATTGCTTTCTGTACGCCCTAGCTCTATCAAAGCTTATTATTGAGCTAAATGCTAAAGTATATTTTGTATCTCTTGTTTCTATACTCTTTTGTCTCTTAATATCAAGTTTCTCATTAAGCATAAAACTGAATACATCTCCCATTTCACCACCAGAGATATTTAAAAGCCACTCAAATTTATTATCACTTCTTACTATAACTTTATCCACAAGTTGCCTAATTAAACTATCATCTAATTGTTCAACATTAAAATCAATTAATTGTTCTAATACTTTTTTTATATGCTGTAGCTTATTTTCTAAATTTTTTTTCTCTAAGCCTACGCCTCCATCAATTCGTTTTATTTCACTTTCTGCTGTCTTAATGAATCCATTATACTGATCTCGGTTATCAATAAAATCTCTCTTTATGATATCACCATCAGTATATAAATCAGTAAGCACACTTATTTTTTTCTTGTACCTTAATATCTTAGAATTAAGTTTATTTATTGTACTAACATTGTTAATATTATCATCTACAAAGTTATCTTTAATAAGTTCAAAAGCTTTGATCACTGATTCTTTGCGAAAGCCCCATATTTCTTCAAGTATGTCTTTTATCATAAGTTCTAAGTGCCAATCACAAATTGTTTTTCTATCACACACCCCATCTAAAGGTAAATTATTATTTTTTCTATACTCCGTCCTACCATTGTTTATTCTATTTCTACATGCATATCCTTTTTTTATTTTACCTGTTTTTTTGTCTTTTCTCCACTTATACTGCTGAAATCTTGAACCACAATTACATTCCAATAAATTTATCCATTTATCATTAGATGTTTTAATACCATAAGGATTTTGACCAGGATTCTTCTTGACCCTCCTTTTTTTAATTGCTGCTACTTTTTCAAAATCTTCAACTGATATAATAGGTTCAAACTTTCCATCTATTAACAAATAATTAATTTTATCATTCCTTACAATTTTATGATCCAGGAAGTCTTTTACATATGTCTTATTCTGGTATTGCTTACCTATATACATAGGATTTTCTAGCATTCTGCTTATTGTTGACTCAAACCATTTCACCTGATCTTTTGAATTTTTTCTTCCCTTTTTTAATAATTCTGTTTTTATTAGCCTTAGTCCATAACCATCTAAATACATCCTAAATATCATCCTTACCGTTTCAGCTTGTTCATCATCTATAATAAAAGTTTTTCCTAATCTGTTGTATCCAAGTATATTTCCACTTCCATAAAGAACACCTTTTTCATGCCTTGCTATATATTGACCAGCCTTAACACGCTCACTAATTTTTCTACTCTCATCTTGTGCATATGCAGCCATATTAGTAAGTCTTGTTTCTCCATCACAGTCAAAAGTGCTAATATCATCAATTAGAAAACGAACCTCTATCCCATGTTCCTTGAGTTGCCTTGTATATTTAAGTGCATCAAGTGTATTACGTGCAAATCTACTTACTTCACGTGTTACTATTAAGTCAAATTTTCCTTGATCTGCATCATTTATCATTTTTAGAAAGCTTGGTCTCTTTCTTGCCTGAGTACCTGTAATACCCTTATCAAAGTATTTTTCTACTATTTCCCACTCAGGATGTCTTTCTGCCTGTGCATCATACCACTTTATCTGATTTGCAAAGGCTGATAGTTGTGACTCATGCTCAGAACTAACACGACCATAGATTGCTACCTTACGATTTTTATTAGTTACTTCTCTCATTTTTAGCTTCCTCCTTTTTTAACTTATGCATGATTTTTTTATACGTAAGCTCATTTATCTCACCTCTGTCATACACAATTTGAATAAGTGGTTTTACAAAATTTAGGCCATTTTTCATCTTTTTCTTCTCTCCTATCATTTAATTGATACAAGATATAAAAAAAAAGATTGCCAACCACGCAGGGGGTTTAAATATCTTTTATAAGTATTTTTTATTGATAAAGGCAACCACTTCTGTTGGGTTGCCTTTATCATAAATATTATTATCTTTTTTAGTTTTTATTCTTATAAATGTTTATATATTTATATAGGGTCGCTCTACCTATTCCAAGCATCTTTGCAAACCCTAAAGCAGTCATCTTACCATATGTTCCATTTTTAAATTTCTCATATTCTTTAATAAAATCTTTTCGTAACTCGACTTGTGGTCTGCCTAATTTAGTTCCCCTAGCTCTTGCTGCATTTAGGCCTTAATTGATTCGTTCAACCATCTTCTCTCTTTCTTGCTGTGCCATATGTGCCTTTAAAGTAATGACTATATCAATAATCATATTGTACAAACTACTATCCATTAACTTTTGCCATTTGTTCATGTAAGGTATATCCAAAGCTATAACTCTTATTCCTCTACTTTTAAGTTCTTTTAGTTCTGAAATTATGTCATCTGCATCTCTGCCTAATCTGTCTAAATCAGTTATTATAAGAATATCATTTTTTCTTAGTGTTTTAGCTTTTAGATCACTATAAACTTCTCTCTTTTCAGCTATAACAGCTCCACTTACCCTTTCTTCTACAATCTTATCAAATTTAAACTTATTGCCTTTTGCATAAGTTTCTAATGTTATTTTTTGTCTATCCGTTGTCTGTTTCTCCTTCTTAGTGCTTATTCTCATATATCCATAAATCAAAAAAATCACCTCTTTATGGTACTATAATTGTCTATGAAAATATATTCAAATATCATATACAATTTTGTCATAAAATTGAAACAATTGGTCTACACTTTTCATTACTTTTCTTTCTTGATCTTATGTTTATAAAATCAATTGATTTATGAACACTAAAATATTACTAGCTATTAAATAGCCTACAACATTAACTATAAATCTAAAACATTAATTATTTTTACCTAAAATAAAACAATCACTTATAAAAGGTGATCGCTTTATCTTTATTAACTAGTTATTGAATTGCCTTAATATTACTCTAACATTTCTTTTAACAGGTTATATCTATCTTTATCAATTCCATACAACTGGCGTGTTGAAATTAAATAGAACAGGTATCCAACTGCTTTACATGAAATATTTTCCTCTAAATACTTGATATGAGTTCTAAGATATGGAGCAATAATTTTAACAAAGTCCGAAAACTCATCTTCATCTAAACTATCTTGAAGTTCTACATCAGTAGGTAATTTTAGTATAAGGTTATTAAATATTTTATTCTTCTTGCACCTTTTAGCTATAGCTAGATCTAAGAGTTTATTATAATGCTCTAAATTACAATTTTTACTGTATATTACACTATAAAGCATATCATCAGGAAAATACTCCAGTAACTTATTAGTGTTATTATTACAATTTGACTCAGCTGTTTTAATATTTATACTTTTTATTCCTTCTGGAAGTGTTCTATTATAATCTACAATCGAAGATGCCACAGAATCAAAAGGACTTCTTATATAAATCTTAGTAGTTTCTGCAACTATATCGCTATGCATTATGAAGTCAATGTAATCCTTTAGGAAGTCTTGTCTCTCTTTCTCAAGTTCTAACTCTGCAAGACGTCCAAATGGCTTATTATACAAGTTATCTTCCCTATCCATGAAACAGTGGTGAACTATTTTTGTCATTCTCATTATTAATTTTCTTTGCTTCATAGCCTTTCCTCCAATCATTCACATTTGTTTTAAGAGTATCCTATGACAGTTTAACTTATAGTTTTTTATGCATCTTTTTATCTTTACATTCATAACTTAATACTTTTTTCTTAAATTTATTTTCATACATAATTACAGTTGATGTTATTTCTCTCTATCCCCCTAATCTCAATCAATTTTGCAATAATTTTTAAAAAATCTAATATTTAATTTCTTAATTTACTATTTATATCTATAGTGATTTTTTCTTAGCTATAAAATTTCTTAAATTTATGACTTCAATTAAGAAATTTTATGATGTATACGTAATGTTCCTCATAGCAATTAAATTAAGTTTAGAATATGAAAATTACACGCATTCCCTGTAAATTAAATAATTTACTTCTATAGGATAAACACTTCATATCATTTAGCTCATAACTATAAAAGTTCTTTATCTGTTGTCTATTAATATTATTTGATAGATTAATCATACTTTTTATGAAATGTTGCTTCTAATTAAAGAAATACCTTTTTCATCACTAGCTACATGAAAGTTTCATTATTCTAACATAAATTTCAAATTCAAAAATAAATAAAGTCTGCTTTATTTATTAGCAAGCTACATGAATGAATCTAAAATACATTTGAATTATTAAAATAGAATATACTTCCAATTTAGCTACTAGTCATATTTGAGTATTTCAATTATAATTACTTCAATCAAAATAATTACATAGCTCGCAATGTCCTAAATTTTCAAACTAGCCTTATTAAAGTAGAAGATTAAATGTATTAAATAAAAAAGTGCCTAAAATACATAAACCTGTATTTTAGGCACTAAACCTTTATAATATGCTTTATCTTCTATAAGCTTTAATTAGTCTATAAATTGAAATAATTTGCTCTTTTATTCCTCTTAACAAGTCTCTTATATGCATAATGAAACCCACTCCATTAAATTTTTTTAACTCAAAATAATTTACTTTTTAAATATAAATAAAAGGACAGCCAAAGCTATCCTTTACATGTAGTAAGCTTCCTTATATCCATATTATTCCAAGATATTTCCTAAATCAATGTCATTAGTAATATTAACTGCACTATTGCAAGCTGATATAATGCACTCTTTAATGTAATCAATAGAACACCCATCTAATGCATCTATATAAATATCTGTTTTAAAGTCTCGAATTATCTCCCCAAGGTTTTCATTTTCTAAGTGAAGTGATATGCTAAACTTACCATGCATAATTAAACCCTCCTTAAGTTTCATATTTTGTTCTAATGTTGCATATAGTAACTGTCAAGCTTGGACAATGTAAAATTACCTATAGGCATCTATCCATCCAGTAAACCATACCTTACCAACTCCAGAGTTAATTTTTACTGTTATCCATTTGCTTTCCTCCCTACCAATTTTTTTATTATATATGTATATATATCAAACGCCCTCTTACACGCACAATCTAAATATATTTTAAGTATAGATAAAACTTATAATTATATATCTCTTATTAATTTTACTTATTTTTACATAACTATTCAAAATCACATATAACCCACTGGGGTTAATTTTACTTCTTTACACTTATAACATACCATTAAATTCATAAAAAACAATTGTGACACAATCTGGTTTGTTTTGGACACTATTCAACTATTTATTTAACTCAATAAACCATATAACAAACATTATTAAACTTACAATTTATTACATAGAATTTTTTCCCTATTATCAGTGTTATATAGGTTATTCTCTGCTATCAGCCAGCAACTTTAATGTACTATTTTATATATACAAATTTATTTTTATGACTACTCAACACATTTTACCTATAGTGAACATATACTATTAAATATCATTTGTATTTAAGGCAAAAATAAAGAGCCTGTAAACTTTACAAGCTCCTTATCTCTATTAAAAATATTTCAAAATATACCTTTTTATTTATTCCAACTTTTTATAACCATTCTTAAATGCACACTTTTCACACAATGTCTCTAACCAACCATTTTTCTCACATAGACTACCTACTTCACCGCATTCATCACAAATTGTATATGCCTTATTTTCATATTCTGCTATTACAGCATACACTTCTTTTATACTTGATAATGCATCAAATTGTAATTCTCCATATTTCTCTCTAATTCGGTCAATTTTAAATTCACAAACATTGATATTATTCTTTTTATAAATGTTTTCTATTTTTTCTACTAGTTCAATAATAAGATCATGCCAACCAGACCCATACTCGTTATCCGCGCTTACCAATTGATTCCATATATAATCACCTGTATTAATATATGGATACCTTTCCTGCAGGGTTTTCTCAATATACTCAAACCTCATTTTAATGACCACCTACCTTTTAATAAATTTAACATTATGCCTATCAAATTTCATATTTGTACTATTTATAATTTGATATAGAATTTATTTATAGCTCATCAAATAAACCTAATATTCTTCTGCAAGTAACATTGTTGAGTGCTCCCCATCATCAATAGCATAAACCTTAGCATCTATAGGTATCTCTGTAAAATATCTATGCACCTTCTTATATGGTGGTTTTTCTTGCATGTGGACAATCTCCTGTAAGTTTTTTTTATCAAACTTAGCACGCAGTACAAATATTTGTAAATAGTCTTTCTTATTTTCATCAACTTCCATTTCATCAATGAGGTTCCATAACAATAAGAAAGTCACAGGATTTTTTTCATTGATATCATGCTTAATACCGCAAGTCATATACCTATCGTTCTGAAACATTTTTACACATCCTTCTCTTTTAAATTTATAACTTGAAGGGTATGGTAAAGCAGAATTTATAAAAATTCAATACTTAAATTTATCAACTTCAAAACAACTACAGTTTTATTGAAAGCAAAAGTTTTGATTAATGATAAAGAGCATTATCCTTACGCATGACAATGCTCTTTTATTAAAGGTTTCATATATATTGTTATTTATACGTCTTATACATTTATTACTTCAATAAACTCATATTCCTAGTATTATATTTATTGATAGTACCAATTCAAAAGTTTCTAAAAAATATAAAGGCAAGTGCTTATAATTTTTATCTTATATAAAATTAACCTATAATATTCATCCTCTACTTTTTTATTTACTTTATCCTAATGCTAGAAATTATATTTTCACATTTAGATAGATTTTTAAATAGAGTAGGTATAATACTTCCTTTATAATCTTTTTGTATGATTTTTATCATTGAAGCATAAACTTCTTTATATAGCATTTTTAGTGAGCATTTATCAATCTTTCATTAACCTCTGATTTCAAGCATATAATAACTTTGTTTAGCTCAATATCATCAGTAGCATTTTGTATTATAACAAGTAATCTTTTAAATCCTTGTAGAGCTTTTTTCTGCTTATTATCTGGATATTGTGTAGAATTCATTTTATCTATCCATATTATCTTAAGGTTTTCAAGATTTATTTCCTCAAATATAGAATTTACAAATGTCAAATCTGCTTTAATGAGCTGGCTAAAGAATTTAAAATAGTCCTCCCAATCAAGTGGGGTCAATTCCAATAGACTTTTTTTAATACGAGTACCATTTTTATGTATTACTTCCTTACATACATTTTTATCATATGCTTTTAATTTTTTAACTGCACAGGCACTTAAACTCCATAGATTTTGTTTATCCTCAACAAGGAAGATTTCCTTATTTTCATTCAAAAATTGTTCAACTGTTTGAGGTGAAATTGCTACCAAAGTTGGTCGTAAAAAGTCCATATCTTTACAATGAGAAAAAATCCAGTCATCTACTTCTTTTAATCTAAACATCGAAATCATATTAATAAGCATGCTAAACTCTCTAGGTTGTGTTTTCCATAAATCAACAGTATATTCATCTAATATTTTAAAATCAATGGTTTGGACAGCAATTTTCATTTTTTCTGGATCATAGCAATGTATTTCAAAAATAAATCTATATAGTCGTTCATAATCTCTAGGAGTTTTTGTCAATAAGCAACTAGAAATCATCTCAGGCTTAATACAATTAATAAACGCTTTAGTTGATTGTTTTTGCAATTTATCTGGATGACCAATACCAAAAAGATTTTCACCACAAATAAACATTAAAAAATCTAATCCGAGATCAGCTAAAACATCAGAAAAGTTATGATGTAAAGCTTGGCTAATAATTGGTAAACAATCTATAAATTTTTTATGACCATATGCCTTGTCAAATTGAAGCAAAGTATATATCATTTTCATCATACCACTTATATCAGTGTAAATAGTTTTCGAAAGTGATAATTCTATTTCTCGTTTTGGTAGTTCTAAATAAAACTTGTTTTTCCAGTTCCTTTTTTGACAAGCTGAAAGTCTATCAATAAAACTTGCCCAATCATAAAGATATTTAGTATTTATATTTCTTAAATTTTGAAAAATTGAAGAGATGTTTAGACACTCAACCCATTTAACTTTCCAATCCTTATCTTCATTTATCATATCATTTAAAATCAATGATAAAGAATAGGCAGTATTATTATTCACTTGTTCCATCCAGAGTTTTAATGTATTATTATATTTTTTACAAATTTCTCTGTATTTTATTTGTCCGTCCCTATGAATTACATTATCTATTACATAAATTCCATATAAAATTGATGATGAATCAGTTTGTACCATGCATCTATCTAATAATGAATAGCAATATTCTTTGTTGAGAATATTATACAGTATTTTATATTTTGTTTCAAAACCAAATAATAAGTTGAAAAACCAAAGAACTCCCTGAAGCGGAGTATTTTTATTTAACATTTCAGATTTAATAAGTTTAAATAAAGGTTGACATTCTTCAACAGAATGATTTTCAACAAAGCATATTACAATACGAATGGCTGCTTGTAAATGCATAGTACGAATTTCATTTAAAGACAAAATCATTTTTTCTCGAAACATGAAATTTAAGCATTTATTACACCAATCAGAGTTATATTTCCATATTTGGACAGATTCAATAAGCCAATTTTTTTCTACTGGTTTATCTAATGAAATAATTTGTTTAAATGCTATTAAAGTCAAGAGAATATCTGAACATTTATATTCCTTTGCTATACTATATTGATTCTTTGTGTTTTCCCATCCACCTCTTAGGGAATAATTAAACAACCATGGCGTACTCTCATGTGAAGCTAAGTTCAAAATGTATTCAAAAGGCGTATCCATATATAGATCACCTATTTTCCGGTTGACTTTTTTATTTATCTTTGCAACTATAGGAACAATTGTACTTTTATTCTTTAAATAATGATTATAAATTGTTTTAACTGATTGCTCTTTTGAAATTGACACACTTTCAGATGGGAATTCAAATGTATGTGTTTGCGTAATAATTATTTTTCGAGTATTATTTGCATACCCTAAAAGTTTATTAATCACACCTTTATCTAACTGCTGTGCATCATCAATAATATAAACTGTTTTATATCCATTGTTTTTCAGTTTTACGTCAGAGCAAGAAATTATTTTCGTGTTATCATATTTAATCACTTCCCACCCTGAAATTAAAAAATCATATGCAAGTTGATACGCTGTTATAGATTTTCCACAACCAGGATCACTTTCTATAATGACACTATGTGCTTGTTCCAATTTGTATTTAGCCTCACTAAACTGAGGAAGTTTAGGACAAGCTAATACATCAGATTCCCGAAGACGGTAACCCATTATGGCATGTTCTAAACCAACTTGATTTGAGAAATCCAAATGAATCCAATGATCAGTTACTTTTGGTAATAAATTATTTACGATAGAATTAAGAGCTTCAGATGCCATTAATGGAATAGAATCAATTGCTGATGGAGATATTCTAAACACTTTATTTTTTACTTCATTTGGTTCAATAAGTTGATCAACAATATTAGGATC
This sequence comes from Clostridium ljungdahlii, assembly GCF_001636845.1. Classification (GTDB taxonomy): domain Bacteria; phylum Bacillota; class Clostridia; order Clostridiales; family Clostridiaceae; genus Clostridium_B; species Clostridium_B ljungdahlii_A. Next base: position 165,120 of record NZ_LITT01000058.1, on the reverse strand, counting down.
AGATTCAGAATAACCTAATATAATAAACGTACATGGGGTATTTTCAGATGCTAAACTGATTGATTTCTTGTCCGATACACTTATCTCACCAGAGCTATTTGGAAATATCCATTTCGAATTAACATTGCGTACGTCACCATGAGGTTTTAATAAATTATTTTTATTGTCATTAATTTGAGTGCCATATAGTTGTTCCCAAGCCATTTCCAATAAATCATCCCAATTAAAAGATACAACAATTTTAATATATCCAGCATGGATCAACTGACACAAATACTGGTGTGATATAGAAGGATTCTTGTGATGTTTATCATTTAATATTTTAAATAACTCTTTAAATCGTAGTACTGCTTCCACATTATTTTCAATAAAATTAAATGCATTTTTTAGATTTTCTATTGAATTACCAATGATTAATTTAGCAGGTAGAGTTCGGTCACGTTTATACATATCTTTAATACTAGGAAATTCATCTACAACTTGCCATATTAATGGAGCAAGTTGATTGTACAAAGGAAGTCCTGCTTCAAAAGAAATTCCTGCACCCACAATAACAATAGCCCCATGAACTTTTATTTCATTTGTCAAATCTGATAGCGAAGATTCTACATTAGTCATAAAATAAACCTTCTTTCTTAAATTTTATCCTCTCACTATATAAGTAATAGTGATTTATTAAATGATTTCAATTTTTTTCCATGGATACATTCCATTAGTAAAATGACCATACGTATCTGTTGGCTTATATCTAAATTTTTTTAAAGATAATCTATCAATTTATATGACTTTTTACTTTAACCACATTGCCTTTTTATCCCAACCTCCATTAGAATTATGCATTATATGATATTCTTCTCTTATCATTTTTAGTTTTCTTTTCTCCAAAATATAATTTTCGACTCATTTAAACTAAGTTCATTAGGTCCATCATGACTATTAGGATTTATATTCTGATAATCATCATCAATCCATCCACATATATTACATTTTTTATGGAATGAATTTATTGGTATTATATGCTCTTCACAACAATAACATTTTCTAAATAAACTTGTCTCAGATGAATCTCTATTAATAGCGTTTAAAGCCTGTCGTACAATGTCTGCATTATGCATAATATCTTCAATTTCAAGTCTATCCTTATAGTTCTTAATATCTATTTGCTTGTAATTTAAACTTAATGATTTTCCTCTACCTCCCACTTATGCACAACACCTCCCCGTTGAATCTAAATAGGAAATATATACTACATCTCCTCGCATTTCTTGGAACGGCTTACCATAACATAAGACTATTGACGGATTGATTCTCTCAAACATTGCATCATATCCTTTCATAAAATCATCTTTACTTCTTCTATTACCTACTGTTGAGACTGCAACTGTAGACCTCCTTTCTATTCCTAAAAAACAGTATTCAAAACTTTGTTCATTGCTCCATCCTATTGTTGGTATTACTGTAAAACCATAATCTTGCCAATATGCTCCACACCATCTGTTTTTAAAAACATTATTTATCTGAATTGCAGGTGGCATATCCATATATAAACTAAAATCAGGAGTTAGCACAGCCTTAAATCTAGCAAGTTTTTTTAAACTATTTTCTGGCTTATCATAAACACAATTAAATTTGGAATCATCAAGGAAAAAATGAATTACCTTATCTTCATTTCCTAAAACAGTTCTTCCAATGCGATCAAATCCCATTAATTTAACGTCAGATACTTCTATATTAGCTTTTGCCAACTTTGGTATTCCCCATTTATTGTCTGATGGAAATTCATTTCGTAATAATTTGTTATTTATTTTTTCTTTTCTTTCTTTTAAACTGTCTCTTTTCATAACTTTTTTACTCAATATTTTAATACCTTCCCTAATTAAATTTATTAAACTTATTCAGCTAATCTTGAAAAAAAAATGTGAACGTGTTAAAATAATTTTATGTGTAATTTTATGTTCACAATTTTTTTAAAGAAATGATGTTAGTTAAGGTTGCCGCCTTAATTAGCTTCATTTTTATCTTAAACAATAAAACTGTTTAATCGTCAGATTCATTTTTTTTCTCCTTAATTGGAGTTGCTTTAGATAATTCAAATAGCATAGCCTTCTCACTGTCATACCAATCACCTAATACACGATATCCCTCTTTTTCCAAATTCCATCCTGTTATTCTAGATAATGTGTTTAAAAAATCTTTATTATTCCACCTCACATTTATGGTTCTTTTACTTTTCACAAATTGTATTGAATCTTCTTCATCTTCATCACAAACTTTAATGGCTAGTTGCTTATCTTCATCATTCATTAGTAATTCAACATAAGCTGGTCTGCCCATTTTAATAATTACATTTTTTGAAAATGTAATTCCATTTTGTGTTATTGACATATATGGTAACCCTGTTGTCAGATTTACTCTCTTAAAATTTTCAAACATAATTTCACCTCGCTTATTGCTTTTGTTTTTATTATAGTACTATTCATTTTTTAAATCAATATATGTTAAGTAGAAAAGTTATTTATATGTATTCTATTTGCACTACATTTGCATTTCATATGCTTTAATATTATATGTATTATAGTTATTGAATGATTTTTAAGCTTATTTGTTTTGCATTTTGGAATTTGATTCTACCCCAATTGTATATAATATAACTTTCACTGTTAGTACGTACTTAATTAAGTTATCAATCCTATATTGCGTATATACTAATTACTTTGTTAACTTTAATGTACCCTTTATAGATACTATTGATTTTTATTAAATTAATTTATTTCATCATAAGCATTTTTATTTTCCATGTAATTTCTAATATATCAATTACCCGTATTCAATTTGTAAATAGTCTCCTTTTTTGCATCAACATTATATTAATTCAGATGCTATATAGTTCATGGATAGTTTTCCTATGGTTCTTTTCTCTGCGTTTCCATGACCACAAATATAAATTATTTTGTCCTGATTAGTTATAGTTGCATTACATATCAATTGTGGATTATCTGATAAACAGAATGCTGTATGCATGACTATACCATCTGTTTTCATATCGTTACCCTCCATTTCCCCTACTATTATTGCTAATCCTCTTCTAAACTTCTTATTTATTTTTCTAAACTGCATGTATAACATCCCCTATTTTCTATGTAATAGGAATATTATACCATAATTAATCTACTTTATTTTTATTGACTATAGTGATTGAAATAATGCATAAAAAGAAACCCCAGTTATTGGAGTTTCCTTTTATTCTATATTTTATTATATTACCTTTTAATTGTGAATATGAGAATCAGTATCAGTATCAAATCCTCCACCATTTTTTCCGGATTGGTGATTTCTCATTGAATCTGACCAGCTACTTCCTTGACTTTGTGATGTGCTGGTTGGCTGTGTTGGTTGAACTACTGTATCTGGTGTTGAGTTTGTTGGCTGGGTTGGTTGAACTACTGGTGTTTGTTGAGCTGGTGGTGTGTCTGTTATCAGTGAATCCATCTTTGCACTTGTCATTACTAAATCCCCACCTAAGAAGGTTAAATTATTTATCCCTGCACTCTTTAAATATGCCTTCTGCCTTGATGCATCACTGCCTAATAGAATTATTGGTGCATTTTCCTTTGCAGCTAATGAACTACCTGCTAACGCATCTGGGAAATTATCTCCTGAAGCTATTACTGCATTCTTAGTACTTATATTGAAATACTTTACTATGGCTAAGGAAGTATCATACCTATCCTGACCTGATAACCTTATTACTTTATTTGCCGATAAACCAGTATTGTTCATTATATCGTTGACAACTGTATCAGGCATAACCAATGCCCCTCCTAATATATAAACCATACTTGGTTTTATACTCCTTAAAGTATCTATTGCACTAGCTGATAACCCTGCCTTACTTCCTAATATGATTGGATATCCCTTTATTGCCGCTATCCCACTGGCTGATAGTGCATCTGGGAAATCACTGTTTGATGCTACGAATACTGGCGTTCCCTGGCTTACCCCTACTTCATTGTTTATTAACCTTAAAGTATCATCTTCATTTACTCCTGCTAACCTCTTTATACTAAAAGAACCACTGCTCTTTATGGCACTCTCTACTTCCGATGAAACTGAATTATTATCCCCTAACAGATAAACTACCCCTCCTGATCTTAAATTATCCCTAATATAATCTATAGTACTTTGGCTGTCTTGTACCGTCTTCCTTACTAATAGTACTGGCGCCTTATTCTTAGATGCTAGTGTACTACCTACTAATGCCTCTGGAAAGTTCTCTGCCGTTGCTACAACTACTGCCTGTACCTTACTACTATTACTATAATTATTCGCTATCTTTACCGATGTTTCTATACGTGTTTGTCCACCTAACCTTGTAGTTGTATAATTACCTTGTGCATATGCACTAATACTTCCTGCTTGAATTACAGCCGCTAAGACTGCCGCTACTACTAGCTTCTTACTTACCATATTGTTGACCCCCTTTTACTAGTTAGTTGTGAATATGAGATGTTGTATCAGTATCAAATCCACCATGTGTCTCATGAACATGGCTTCTCCATGTTGATCCTTCGCTACTTCCTCCACTGCTCTGTGTTGGCTGACTTACTGTGCTTCCTCCACCTTGACTACTTGCACTTGATTGTCTGCTACTTGTTCCTCCTGTACTTCCACTGCTACTACTTTGTGACTGAACTCCTGTAACAATTGCATTAACTTCACTAGATGTTAACGCTCCTTCTCCTCCTAAAACTGTTAAACTGTATATAGAAGTAGTATCAAGATATTGTCTTTGCCTATCTGTATCGTTTCCAACAAGAATTATGGGGGCACTATTTTTCAACGCCAAAGAACTTCCTGCTAAGGCATCTGGAAAGTTATTTCCAGATGCTATAATGGCATTTTTAGTATCCAAATTAAAGAATTTAGCTATGGCTAAAGATGTACCATACCTATCCTGACCATATAATCTTGTGATTTTGTTTGAATCTAAGCCTGTTGTACTAGCTACTTGTTGTACTACAGCATCCGATACAGCTGCCGTACCACCTGCTATATAAACCTCACTTGGCTTGATTTTCTTCAACTGCTGTACATCCGAATCTGATAGTGTTCCTTTAGAACATAATATTACAGGATATCCTTTTATAGCTGATATCGAACTAACAGATAAAGCGTCTGGAAAGTTATCTTCCGAAGCTATGAATACTGGAGTTCCTGCTGAAACTCCAACTTCATCAGTTATTGCCTTTAATGTTTCATCTTCATTAGTTCCTGCTAATCTTTTGATGTTAGTGTATCCCAAGTACTTTATAGCACTTTCAATATCCCATGACACAGATGATGTTGATCCAAGTATATATACTGTACCATTAGATGCTAGGTGAGTTTTTATATAATCTAATGTACTTTGACTATCATGTGCTGTTTGATTTACAAGTAATATTGGTGCTTTAAGCTTAGATACTAGCGTACTACCAACTAATGCCTCTGGAAAGTTATTCGCTGTTGTTACTATAACTGCTGAAAGCTGATTACTGCTGTAGTTATTAGCTATATTGACAGCTGTTTCAATACGTGTTTGTCCTCCTACTCTCTTAGTAGTGTATTGCTTACCATCAGCACGAACAGTAACACTTAACGTACCCAATAAACCTACCATTGCTAGTATGGCTACTAATTTTTTACCTTTCATAGATTTTTCCTCCCTTATTATTTGATGTCCCCTTATGCCATTATGTAAATATTTATAAATTTTTAAGATGTGTTCTTGATATATGCTTGATGTGCTTTTTTACCTACAAGAAATAATTGTATTATTTTACTTTTTATTAATAATTTATTAATATATTATATGTTACCGCATTATACCTAAATTTACAACGAATTCATATGAATATTTATGTAAAAATTACTTCTAAAGTATATATTTATTCTAATTACCAGTTATGTAATTATATGATTTTTATTATATTTTCACATGTAATTATACAATTTAGAACTAGTCTTACTTAATTATGAAGAACTATAGTTTGCACCATATAGTTGATCCTTAAAATATATCTACTTTCAAAAGTCAAGATGCATATTCCATATATTCCACTAATTTCATTATAATTTTTATTAACCTATAAATCAACATTGATTTATAGGTTAATAAGTTCTCAAATAGCTAAAACAAGCCTTTATTTAAAGCATCATTTAAATAATAATTAACAAATGCAGTCAATATTAAACTATTGACTGCACTTTATATCCCTGCTTAATTCAAAACTACTTCTGCATATGAATTAGAGCTTGTATCAAAAATTACTCCTCTTACAGCTCCTTTCATACAAGCACAATTTATTACAGTAGTTTTATTCAATTTTTTTATTCCAAAATTCTCATGAACATGACCGCATATAAACAACCTAGGTTCATCTGCTACTATCTTTTTTCTTATTGCTAAACTTCCAAAATTATGCCCACTGTATCCTTCATCAAGGATCCCAAAAATAGGCTGATGAGCAACTACATATTTACCACCCATAACAATGTCCTTTAAATATACACCCAGCTCTAATTCAGTACATTCCCTATCAATTTGGTAAAACTGAATGCTCATTTTTTCAAAAGGTATAAAATAAGTTTCAATGCCAGCTTTATATGCATTAGGTAGAAAATTCATATCACCTTCATCAGGAGTAAACACATCATGATTACCTCTTATATAATAAACACGTCTATTCGAGATTTTCATGATCATAGACTTAAACCGTTTATAATCATTCATTTGATGCTGTGCTAATTCCAAAAGGTTTGACCACTTATAGTCTTTAACAATATCACCTGCAAAAATTACTACATCAATATCATATCGGCTATTTACAAAATCTATTATCTTTTGTAAATAGCCAAATCTACCATGTATATCAGAAGTACAAAATATTTTCATCATGCCTCCCTCTGGTATCATTCCATCCAAAACTTTATAAAGTTTATATCTCTATCAGTTAACTTCATATTTTGACTTTTTGCAATATTGTTTATATCAAGTATTGTCAACTCACAGGCAGTCAATTCTTCTTCACTTGCCCTTTTCCTTTTCAATTCTTGAATCATTTCCATTATGTCTTGATTCGTCATTTAAATTATCCCTCCTATATAAATCAATTAAAACCTTTAAATCATTTTTAAGGAATTGTATATTAATTTGTAAAATAATACAACCCTCTAATAAATTTTTTCAAGATATAACTCTCACGCCTTTTTTATTTAAAATTCTTATACAACTCTTTTTCATATTCTTTCTTACGTCTCCATACTGTTGATTCACTGATACCTAGTTCCTTTGCAATCTCCTTATTAGTCATACCCTTTTTAGCGTAGTAATCAACCAATTGCTTACTTGCTCCATGATTATATGAAGTTTTCCCTCCCTTTTTCATTTTGCATTTTCTTAGTTCATTTAAACTTACAGCGTTCTTGCTCCTTAGTACATTTAATTCTTCTTTTGCTGCCTTTAGTTCCGATTCAGCTTTACCCATTTTCACTGACTGCCTTGAATAATAATCTGCCATCATTAATAAAACTTGTAAAGATGCTTTTACTAATTCATATCCATCTAATTTTGTTCTCTTATAGATTTCTTGTAATTGTTCGTCTGTCATAAAAAAATAAGAGTTTACATTTTCTTTTATAACTATGCTTATGTAATTAACCTCGTAAATATCATTTTTATTCAATTAAACCAGCCTCCTAAAAATATTATTTATATTATCATTTCAAACATATGTTGTTATTTGAGATTGAAAATGATATTTTTCATGCATATAAAAAATCAAAGATGTCTTTAAATTTTAAGCTATAAACTATTTTATAAATTTATCTGTTTCATTAAATGACGTCAATAATAAGTATTTCCAGCATTTCAATTATATTTTGAATTTGAAATTTACCATTCACATAATTTTTTATTAAAATTCTTCTATTTCAAAGGTCTATATAGTTGAGAATTTAAGATATTTTTAATCTAAAGTAGAATTTTGTGCATAATTAACATTTCAACCTTATTTTATCTTTGAGATTCAATATGCACATAATAGAAAATCACCTACCAAATACTAAATGATTAAAGTTATCTGAATGATCAAGTGATTCTTCCAACTTTTCCAACCTAATACATACCAAACATTGCATTAAGTTCAGTATAAGAATATTTTATTGTTCCTCTATTATTTCTGGTTCACTCATTGATAAATCGTTTGTTTAATACCTCAATCACTAAATCTACATAAGTTTTATTGAGTTCCTCACCAGCTATAACCTTAAATATTTCATAAATCTTTGACCCAAGAAAAAACATCTTAAAATTCATAGTAAAAAATTTATATGCTCCTATACTTGCAGGTGATCCTCCTTTATTAATACACGAAAGTATAATAAGAGAAAGGTTACCCTATACAAATATCCATTCACTAATAAACTCTCCCCCTTACTATCTAAATAGTCTATCTGTTGCTAAGGGATACTTATATACTACTTTTTCCGTCCATATCTTAATCATAAAAATGCTATTTTTCGTGCTTTAAATATTAGTAATTGTGAAATTCACTATATAGATATAGATCAAATTTACTATAGTAAGCTACGAAAAAATATTCTCTTGAATAAATGACGCAATAATTTAAAACTTATAGCTATTATTGAATTTAAATGTCAGCATTAACCTATAAGTTCATTATATTTATAGGTCAATGTTGATAATATGAAATTAAGTTATTCAAGAGGTGAGTATATGATAAATTATGAAATCATTGGTTCAAGAATTCGTCAAAAACGTTTAGAAAAAAAGTTAACACAAGAACGATTGGCTGAATGTTTAAGTATATCTGGCGAATATATGAGTAAAATTGAAAATGGTCGTGTTAATGTAAGTTTGAAGCGTTTAGCAGAATTGAGTCTGATTTTAGAATGTCCCATAGAATATTTAATATCAGGTTCAGTAACACAAGCGCCTGATTATAAAGCAAACGAATTTACTAAACTGCTAGAAGGTTTGTCATCCAAAGAAAAAGATGTTGTACTTAAAATTACAAAGTTAATTACTTCACTAAAAAAATAGCACCCATTCTTTAGAAGGAAGCTCATTTAATATTTCTATCTATTCTAAAATTTTAACATAAGTCTCACAAAATCTGAGAGTTTTAAATATTCATAGAACTATATAAAATATTTTATAGTCCTATGAATTTATACAATGAATACAAAAGTATTGATTTCCTTTATATCTGCCTTGTGGGATAATATTTATATATATAAGTCAGACTATATGTCCATAACAGTAATAAAAGCTGATATCTCCGTAGAAATATCAGCCTATATACCTTAAAAGCTATATATTTGTTTTACCAACCATCAATAATAGATCCTAATAACACCTTAAATATTCACGAATTATCTTTCCAACTTTACAATTCATCAATTATGTTTTCATCAATTGCTTCAACTTCTTCTGTTTGGTATTTGGCAAGCATCTTAACGCAATAACAACTGCCTACTCCTTTAACTTCGCACTGATTACCAATGGAAGAGTTTTGTAGATATAGAAGATTGTTTTGCTTTAAAATTTTAATAAGATCAGGTATGTTAGACTCTAGGCTACTTGCCACTTCAAGCATATCTTCTCTTGTCAACGCATAGAATCCCTTTCTTATTAAGTAACATTTATTGGGATAAGTTTTTAATTTTTGAACATATTTGTATATACAGGAATATACCATCGTGATATCTAATTCATCTCCCCTATCTATTTTCAACTTAGAAATATTTTTAGAAAGTATTTTTAACAAATCTATGAGCGTTATCTCAATATCAAACTCCCAATATGGCAAAATTCTGTCCCCTATTTTTTTAAGTAAAGTCTCTGCATATGAAACATCTTTCTTATTTACTCCCTCAGCTTTCTCCCCGTAATTGCCAAGTGAAAGTCTTATAAGTTCGGCCTTACTAATTTCTAGTTCTGAAGAAGATTCACCGTCCTTGTAAACAAAGACAATGACCGGTTCACCTCTATTGCCGTTTCTAACCACTCGTTTAGCAAAAATTTTAGTAGTTTCTTCGTTGCCATAGATCAAGGTTAAGTGCTTAGTTCGAACAAAAGCACCACTAGCTTTCGCTTTAGCAATTTCGGATAAAATATCACTATCCAAAATATCATCTTCTAAAAATCCTTTATCAACAGGTGCAATAAAATTTTCTTGTGCCTCTGCTAAGTTACTATAAATTTTCTCTGTCGCTATATCTTCAAGGTTACAATTTTGATTATGATATACGCTAATGTGATCCTTTGAATGTCCATTCGTGTTGATCTGATTTTTTTCAACAGATAACATATTGCTATTACTATTCGTATCTCCCATTTTTTTTATAGTCCCGTTCTTTTCTAACCTCATTTCTAAATTTCCTTCATTCTCAAACATAATTTCCGTCTCCTTTTTTTCATTATTTGTAAGTTAATTTTTTTATTGTTCTTTTTTATTTTTTATTACATTTAATATTACTTACCTTTTCACTAACCAAGAGTAGGGTTTTAAAATCCAAATTATACTAATGAGATGTTAAATCTTCTATAGCCTACCTAAAGATTCACTTTTAAAAATGTGTTTTCGATCACAAATAGTTAAAGCTACTTTTCTACCAAGCTGAAACTTTTTAGGGCACTAAAAAAGACTCAATTACATTTGTAACCAAGTCTATAAACACTATTACTAATTTTATATTGTCTTATCAACACCTAGTAATTGTTTGTACTCATCTGACATAAGTTGACTATACAAGTCAACAAGCCCTTGTTTAGTATTTATATATAATGCTCCTTCACAATCTCTACACTTAGTATTGCTTATATAACAGAATTTTTCTTTAGGACTCCTAAAACATTCCTTTTTACACTCCAAAGAATTTGAAAAATATCTCTGTCCTGCTAATACTCTTCTACCTCTTCTAATGAGATATTTGGGATTATTTTTTTTATACAAGTCTTTTTGGGATTCTAGTGTCTTCAACCCTATAAATTTATTTCTACAGTCAAATGTATGCCCTATATGATAGAAAGAATAATCAGCATCTTTCTCTTCCTTACGTGGATGTGGTATTGATTTGCACTTAACCCAATGATGTAATGATACATAGATAGTTTTTCCGTGGAATTTTGCTGGTCTTTTACCATCCTCCCACTGTAAACTAGAATATACTATACCTCCAGTTTTAGGTTCAATAGTTCTTCTAAAAATTACTCCATCTAGAGTTTCAGAAAAATTATCATTTTTTGTTCCTGTTGTATCATTTGCAAAATTCCAGGTTGTTCCTCTAATATATTTTTCATGTGAATTAATCGATACACTTAAGTTTTTGTTTTTACATATTTTTAGAGATTCTATGCAACTTTCACAATCCTTTATATAACATCCTTGAAAGTTCTTTTTATCTCTGTACTTTTCAGGAGCTATTAATTCCATTACTTTATCAACATTATCAGCATCAATAATAACATACGCCTTATTTTCTTCAGCAAATTCTTTACCTTCATTAGGATAATCTATACTCATTAAAACTATTCCACTTTTACTATTTTTAATATTAAATTGAGTTACTATATTATAGTCAGTTTTCTCTAAACCTTTTCTATAGAAGTAAAATTTGTTCTTTGCTATTATTACTTTATCTAATTTATTTTCTTGGTGGTTAATCCTAACTCTTACTATGGGCGTTATCATATTTGACTTTTCCATTACTTCATTACTAACTACCAAGAATTTAAATAATCTCATTGCCTTTGTCCTCCACTTTTTCAGTCATTACACCTTCAAGCTGTTTAATCCTTCTATAATAAGTAGTTCGCCCTATATGAAGTCTCTGACATACTTCTTTAACACTCATAGTTTTCTCTTCAACCTGCCTCTCATAAGCTCTTAAATCTGATAATTCCCTCGGTATCCTACCTTTTTTGTTAGGAGCATCCACCCGTTCCATCTTATCATTTTTGCCATTAATTTTATCTAATGCTTTTATTATATTTAATACATATTTTCCTAACTCATTAGATGTATCAAAATTCTCAGTTTTTATAAACAATTCTACTTTATTTTCTTGTGTCTGCACTATAAACCTAATTATAGCCTTTATATTTTTACCTAATGCCTCAATACTATATACAAAAATAATATCTCCTGCTCTTGCATATCTAATCATTTCATTTAATTCAATATTTCCACCGTGTATTTCAGCAAACACCTTGTCTACCTTAGCGCTATTTAAAAATTTCATCTGCGTCTCATATATATGTGAATTTTTTTTACCTCTTACATACCCTAATCTAACTTTAATCACCTCACGAACTGAATATTAAATCATTTTATCTTGACTGTGCCAATAATACTAATAATTGGATTTCTCTCATCACTATTTTACCACAAAGTGTTTCATAATTAAAAACACAAAATGTTCCATAATACTTTATTTTTGTATTGATTTTATTCTGTAATACTAATTTATAAATAAAATAGAGTATTGAGCCTAAAATTAATTAAAATTTAAATTCTCAATACTCTATTATTTTTATAGCATAAATAGCCTGAAACCTCTATTATATAAGGCTTTTTTACTATTCTTATAACTATTTACTTTATTTTTGAGTTGGTCGTGGATGTTTTATCTGAGCCTGTGCTGCAGCAAGTCTTGCTACAGGTACCCTAAATGGTGAACAAGATACATAGTCAAGTCCTACATTGTGAAAAAATTCTACAGAAGACGGATCTCCTCCATGTTCTCCACATATTCCAAGATGAATGTCAGGTCTAGTCTTTTTACCTAATTTTACAGCAGTCTCTACAAGTTTTCCTACTCCAACCTGATCTAACTTTTGGAACGGATCAAACTCATATACTTTTTTATCATAGTAATCATTTAAAAATTTACCTGCATCATCTCTTGAAAATCCAAAAGTCATTTGAGTTAAATCATTAGTTCCAAATGAGAAGAACTCAGCTTCTTTAGCTATTTCATCAGCTGTAATAGCCGCTCTTGGAATTTCTATCATAGTTCCTACTTTATATTTTAAATTTATTCCTTCTTTTTGTATTATTTCATCCGCTACCTTTACAACTACATCTTTAACATATTTCAATTCTTTTATTTCTCCTACAAGAGGTATCATAATTTCTGGAACTATATCATACCCTTTTCTCTTCTTAACATCTATAGCTGCTTCTATAATAGCCCTTGTTTGCATTTCAGCTATTTCTGGATAAGAAACAGTAAGTCTGCATCCTCTATGTCCCATCATAGGATTAAATTCATGTAGAGAATCTATAGTATCCTTTAACTCTTGAAAACTTACTCCCATTTCATTAGCTAAAGACTGTATATCCTCAGTTTCAGTAGGTAGGAATTCATGGAGTGGTGGATCCAAAAATCTAATTGTAACAGGTTTTCCTTCCATTGCCTCATACATGCCAATAAAATCTTTCTTTTGTCTTGGTAGTAATTTATTTAAAGCCTTTCTCCTCTGTTCTTCTGTTTTTGAAACTATCATTTCTCTCATTTCTGGTATTCTATCTTCATCAAAAAACATATGCTCTGTTCTACAAAGTCCTATTCCTTCGGCACCAAAACTAATAGCCTGGTTTGCATCTCTTGGTGTATCTGCATTCGTTCTAACTCCCAATTTTCTTATATTGTCAGCCCATCCCATGAAGATTCCAAAATCTCCTGATATTTCTGGTGCTACAGTCTTTATAGGCTCTCCATATACATTTCCAGTACTTCCATCTAAAGATATGTAATCTCCTTCTTTATAAACCTTATCTAATCTTTTGAAAAGCTTTTCCTTTTCACTTACTATAAGATCACCACATCCAGCTACACAGCATGTTCCCATACCTCTTGCTACAACAGCTGCATGAGATGTCATACCTCCTCTAACTGTAAGTATTCCTTCAGAGGCTGCCATTCCTTCTATATCTTCTGGAGAAGTCTCTAGCCTTACAAGTATTACCTTTTCACCTTGATCATGATGTTTCTTAGCATCATCTGCTGTAAAATATATCTTACCACAAGCTGCTCCTGGTGATGCAGGGAGTCCATTTGCTATCACAGCTGCCCGTTTCAATTCATCACTGTCAAAGTTTGGATGCAATAGTGTGTCAAGCTGTTTAGGCTCAACTTTAAGTATGGCCTCTTCTTTAGTGATGAGACCTTCATCTACCATATTTACTGCTATTCTAAGTGCAGCCTGAGCTGTTCTCTTACCATTTCTTGTTTGAAGGAAATATAATTTTCCCTGCTCTATAGTAAACTCCATATCCTGCATATCTTTATAATGATTTTCAAGTTTATTTGCTATACTCATAAATTGAGAATAACATTCTGGAAGGTCTTCTTTTAGCTTTGTTATAGGTTGAGGTGTTCTTATTCCTGCAACTACATCCTCTCCTTGAGCATTTATGAGATATTCACCAAATATGGACTTTTCTCCTGTAGATGGATTTCTAGTAAATGCAACTCCTGTTCCTGAAGTCTCTCCCATATTTCCAAATACCATTGATTGAACGTTTACTGCAGTTCCCCAATCACCTGATATATCATTTAACCTTCTGTAAATTATTGCTCTAGGGTTTTCCCAAGATCTGAACACTGCAGTAACTGACTGAATTAACTGTTCCTTAGGATCTTGAGGAAAGTCTTCTTTTACTTCTTTTTTGTAAATATCTTTAAATTTCTGGATTATATTCTTTAAATCAGATTCATCTAAATCTGTATCGTATTTTACTCCTTTAGCATTCTTTACGTCATCGAGTACATCTTCAAATTCTCTCTTTTCAATTCCCATAACTACATCTGAAAACATTTGAATAAATCTTCTATAAGAATCATACGCAAATCTTTCATTTCCTGTCAACTTTTTAAGTCCTATTACAGTATCATCATTTAATCCTAAATTTAATATAGTATCCATCATTCCTGGCATAGAAACTCTGGCTCCTGACCTTACTGAAACTAACAATGGATTTTCTATGCTTCCAAATTTTTTTCCTGTTGTCTCTTCCACATTTTTAAGTGCATCATAAATTTGATCTATAACTTGCTGTGATATAGATTTACCATCTTCATAATATTTGGTACATGCCTCTGTGGATATAGTAAATCCACCAGGAACGGGTATGCCAAGATTGGTCATTTCTGCAAGATTAGCTCCCTTGCCTCCAAGTAAATTTCTCATGCCAGCATTTCCTTCATTGAAAAGATAAACGTATTTCTTGCCATTCATACAAACATCTCCCTTATAAAGTTTTTAACATTCTTGTATATTAACAGGATTTACCTGAATAATCGGTTTATTTACTCTCCCCTATCTTTACAAAAAGTCTTGTTATGTTGGTTTTTGATACTTTTCCTATAATTTTAAATGTCTCGTTTTTGGATTTATCATAAGATTTTTCTACTACTGGAAGACTATCTACTTCATGCTCCATTATTTTTTGAGCTGCTAAATATGCAGGATCATCCTTCTGCACACATACTATATTGGGCATTCTTGTCATTATTACACCTACAGGTATTTTATGCATATCTGTACTGCCCATAGCTATTTTTATAAAATCTTTTCTAGAAACAGCTCCTATCAAAACACCATTGTTTTCTATAAATAAAGTCCCTACATCATTTAGGAACAAGTATAGTATCGCATCATACACAGTAGTATTTTCATCTACCATTACTGGTTTTGACATTATATCTTTTACTTTTATTTCCATTATATAATCATATAATAAACTGTAAGAAGGTTTTTGAGAATATATATATCCAACCTTTGGTTTTGCCTCTAATATGCCTGTCATTGTAAGTATGGCTAAATCAGGTCTTAAAGCTGCCCTTGTAACATTCAATTTAGACGCAAGCTGTTCACTTGTTATTGGTGCATGTTCTTTTACTAATTCTATTATTTTTTCTTGCCTTGGTGATAATTTTATGATGTCCACCCTCTCTCTTCATAGTAAATTAAATTAATTGTAAAAATATTTACTAAGAGGAATTTACAGTTCATAACTGTATTCTTAAAGCTATTATACCACATATATACAAATTAATAATATGTTCTTCTTTGTTTTATTCAAAATTATCAATATATTTTAAATTGTATATGAGCTGCACCTAAAATATCTTTCAAATACAACTTAATAATAAAATTTATTGCTTATCATTACTTTTTTCCTCATTTTCTCCATATCCTTTTTCATCCTCATCAATGTCATCAAATTTTACAGTATACTTGTATGTGTTTTTATCTTCATCCTCGTTTTTATTAGTAAATTTATCTTTTACAGAAGATGCTGCATTAAAAACTTTATCTTTTACATCATCTACAGTGTTCTTTACTCCACTTTTTATTATTTTATCTACTACTTCTACACTTCCATCATCTTTTATTATCTCTATGCTCAGTTTTGTAAATACAGCAGTCAATATGCCTATAGCTATAAGTGGAGGCCATACAAGTGCTGTTAATGTAGCTGCAATACCTGCATTTACTGGAATATCAAGTACAATTCTATCCTCTCTTCTTATTTTTATCCTAGTTACATTTCCCTTTCTAACCAAATCCTTTAACCAATCAAGAAATTCGTCTTTTGTAGTATACATACTATCCTTAGTTGATTTTTCAGTTTCTTCTATATATATAAGTGTATCAACCACATTTCCTTCACAATTTTCTAAAGCTTCCTTTGCTTCGGCGTAAGTTACCCCAGTTCTCTCTCTTATAATATCAATTTTTTCTAATGTTATTTCACTCATAATTTTTCTCTCCTTTTCAATTTTTATTTTTTTCAAAACTTTGAAGGCAATTCAAAACGTCTAAACTTTTAGGTTTTTTAAAATAGTTTTGAGAAATAATTAATGTCAAAATTTTATATAGTTCTTTTTTTACATCTTCTGATAATATAACCTTATATACATTTTCTAAAGGAATTTTAGACAGATATTTAAGGGCACTCGAAGTAGCATATTTTATAGGTATACCATTTACTTTTTCACATTCACTGCAAACTCCGCCTAAATACTGAAGATTTAAATAATCAAAAGAGGTAATTTTTTTTCTACATAGAGCACAATGATCAAAATTAAGACCATATCCTGTAATCTGTAAAATTTTTAGTTCAAATGCTCTGGCTAAAGTTTCTACATCAACTCCATGACTTCTTATAAGATAAAAACAAGTAACCAGATATCTAAATAATTCACTGCTAGTTTCACCGTCATTCATTGCTATATCCGTAAGTTCACAAAAATAAGAAGCATAAGTCAAATCATTTAAATCATTTAATAAATCCTGAAATGAATCTATTAAACTACTTTCATTTATTACATACAAGTTCTTACCTTTATAGACTACGTAATCTCCATAACAAAACTGAAGTGTAGTAGAAAATAGAGAGTTTTTACTACTTTTTGATCCTCTAGCTATAGTTGCTATTTTGCCTAATTTTTCAGTAAAAAGCCATACCAATTTATCTGACTCTTTTATATCTTGAGTTTTAATTATGACAGCTCTAGTTTTGAATATGTTCAGAAAATCATCCCCCACTACAGTTCTAATTATATTATGTCCTTATTTTAAAATAAATTCCCATACTATTTATATCCTAATTCTTTTAACAATCTATCACTATCTCTCCATTCTTTCTTAACTTTAACCCATACCTTTAAATAGACCCTAGTATCTAAAAATTTTTCAATATCTTTCCTTGCATAAGTTGAAATTTTCTTCAACATAGCACCACTTTTACCTATAATTATACCCTTATGGGAATCTTTTTCACAGAGTAATGTAGCTTCTATATTGTAAATTTCCTTTGAGTCTTTTTTCATTGAGTCTATCTCTACTGCTATTCCATGTGGAACTTCTTTTGAGAGAAGCCTAAGTGCTTTTTCCCTAATTATCTCAGATACTATAAATTTCTCCTGTTTATCCGTAATCATATCATCTGGATAATATTTAGGTCCTTCAGGCATATACTTTACCATAAGATCTATTAATTCTTCCACATTCTTTTTCTTTAATGCAGATATAGGTATTACCTCCACAAAATCAAATATAGATGAATAATTTTTTAGAGTTTCTGCCACTCTCTGTTCTGGATTTTCATCTATTTTATTTAAAACTAAAAACACAGGTACATTACATTTTTTAAGTTCTTCTAAAATATGCAAATCCCCTTTGCCTGGCTCTAATTCAGGGGTAGTTAAAAAAAGCACCAAATCTACATCTTTGATGGAATCTTCAGCAGCTTTAACCATATAGTCCCCCAGTTTATGTTTTGGCTTATGTATACCTGGTGTGTCTACAAAAACCAACTGAAAATCATCCTCTGTTAGAATAGTCTGTATACTGTTTCTAGTAGTCTGCGGCCTACAAGATACAATAGACAATTTTTCCCCCATTATATTATTCAAAAGCGTTGATTTTCCCACATTAGGTCTTCCTATTATTGTAATAAATCCTGATTTAAACATAAATTTTCTCCTTATTTTCTAAATCTTTTTTGTAAAAGTTTCTACTAAAATTTTTTCTATATTCTTATCATGCAAATTTTCATATATTTTAAATAGTATACTTTCCATATTTCTGATGAAAATTCTAAAATTACTTGTCTATATAATTCATATTATTCCCCTAAAAAACATATAAATATAGTATTTAAATTCTCTTTTTACCCAAATACTCTAAAAAGAAATACAGTTATTAAGACACCAAATGCTCCTCCGCAAACTACTTCTATAACTGAATGAGTATCTGAATCCACCCTGCTTTGCGCCACTATAAATGCCAAAAGGTAACTCAATATTACTACTGCTAATTGCTCTGATATAAGCGCTATAGTAGTAGCTATAGAAAAAGCTATGGCACTATGGCCACTTGGCATACCTCCTTTTAATGGAGTTCCTTCGCCAAAAATTGCCTTTATAATTATTGTAGTTATAAATACAATTGCAAGTATTATAAATATTACATAAGGATTTGTACTTTTTACCTTTCTCATAACTATAAAATTAATATACTTTAGTTTATCCCAAAATATTATATATCCTACCACAACAGCATTTACCGCAGCAACTAACACTCCACCAGCAGCCACATTTTTAGCAATTTTAGCAAGTGGATGATAGTAGTTTATAGTTGCATCTATAGCAGATTCTACAGCAGTATTAAAAAGTTCCGCAATAATAACAATACTTATTGTTATTATTACAGCTAATATTTCCATTTTACTTAAATCATAAATAAAGCATATAACCAGTACTAAAAGAGCTGCTATCATATGTATTTTCATATTTCTCTGAGTTCTTACAGAATATATTATACCTTCAATAGCATAGTTAAAACTATCCAATAGCTTTTTAACCTTCATCTCTATTCCTCATTTTATATAATTTTAACTTATATACATTATTACAGTTTAAATCCGCTTAAAATTTCCTCTTCCCTCTGCCTCATGATTTTTTTATCACTTTCCTCCATATGATCATATCCTAAAAGGTGAAGTACTGAATGTACTGTTAAATAACAAGCTTCCCTTAAAAATGAATGGCCAAATTCCTGAGCCTGTTCCTCTGCTCTTTCAAGAGAAAGTGCTATATCACCTAATACTAAATTTCCATCATCCATATCACTTTCTTCAAATTCATGATTTACATATACCTGTTTAAATACGCTGCCTTCTGGATACTCTAACATTGGAAAAGATAATACATCAGTTACCTTATCTATGTTTCTATTCTCCCTATTTATATTTTTTATCTCTTCATTATCTATAAAAATAACACTTATTTCACATGGAATATTTACATTCTCTTCTTTTAGAGCGCATTGTATTACACCTTTTATATTTTCTTCTAACTCCTGTGTTACTTCTATTTTATTTTGTCTATTATCTATAAAAATCATTTGTGTTCCTCCCAATTTAGTATGTAAAAATTCTACTTTAAGTAGAACTTTTTAATTGATTGATAGATTTTTGAGAAAATTTAAGCATTTGAAAGAAAATAATAAGTCAAAGATGCGACGAATATTTTTTATCAAACAAGGAGGCAGATTCCGCAGATAGTAAATCCTATCTAAGGGTTCTACCGACGCAGTATGATAGAAAATAGGCTAGTATACTGACTAGTTATTTCTTTGAAAATGCCTTATCCTCCGGGTATTCTATTCTATGGTGATATATTCCCTGTAAAGCTTTTATAAACGCAACTTTTATTTTGCCTATATCTTTTAAAGTAAGTTCACAATTATTAAGCTGTCCTTCATCTAATCTGTCTTTAATTATGCTATTTACCATTTCCTCAATTTTATCCTCAGTTGGGTCATTTATTGACCTTACAGCAGCTTCTACACCATCTGCTAACATTATTATACCTGATTCCTTTGTCTCAGGTATTGGCCCTGGGTATCTAAAATCATCCTCTTTCACATCCTCTGGTTTTTCACTTGAATTTTTCATAGTAACATAAAAATATTTTACAAGAGATGTGCCGTGATGCTGCTGTATAGCATCTATTATTATTTCAGGAAGCTTATACTCCCTAGCCATTTCAATTCCGTCTTTAACATGGGATATTATTATTAAAGCACTTAAGCTAGGGGTTAACTTACTATGAGGATTATCTTTTCCCAGTTGGTTTTCTTTGAAAAAATAAGGTCTTCTTATTTTACCTATATCATGATAATAAGCAGCTACCCTGGCCAAAAGTGGATTTCCACCTACTTCTTCTGCTGCTACTTCTGCTAAATTTCCAACTAGTAGACTATGATGATAACTGCCCGGTGCCTCCATGAGCAGTCTCTTCAGAAGTGGATTATTAGGGTTAGATAGTTCCAAAAGTTTTATAGTTGTAACTATATTAAATACTCCTTCAAAAAGAGGCAAAAAACCTATAACTAAAATTCCAGAAATTATAGTTGAAATTCCAATATATACTGCCTTTTCAACCACATCTGCCATATTATCACTGATTAAAAATCCCATTGAAAAAGTAAGTATAACATTTATAACCGTCATATATAAACATGAAAATAATATATCCATTCTCTGCTGCATCTTTTTAAGAATAATAGCTCCTACTACAGCATTTACCACAGCTAGCACTGTTATGTCCAGGCTAAATTGTACAGCCACACTTATTAAAACACAATTAATAGTACTTATTACTAGTGAAACTTTTTTTCCAACAAGAAGTGATACTATCATAGGTACAAATGTAAGTGGTATTAGGAAAGTAGAAATCATACCAATGGTCCTAGCCATAAATATAGCTAATAAACTCAATATATTAACCATTATAAGCATTTTTAAGTCATTATATATTTTAGGACAATATATAGAAAAATATGTCCATTCCAATACCAATACTAAAAGAATCAATATGCCTAATGAAATATAAATGTGCCATTGAAAATGTGAACTATTATTTAGAAGTCCTAAGTTTCTTAATACTTCTATTTGATATCTTGTTACAGGTTCGCCTTCTTTTACTATAATTTGATCCTTTTTTATTATAACTGGTGAGACTTTTTTTACAGCTTCTTTTCTAAGTTCTTCTGTCTTATCTTTATCATAAAAGAAATTTGGTGAAATTTGAGAATATCCTATTTTAGTAGCTATGTCCTTTAAATTTTTTGACAAGCTATTAGAAGTACTGACTTTCAGCAATATAATTTCCTGAGCCTTTTTTATATCTTCTCTATTATCCCTTTGTGTATTGTCGCTTATATTATTGTTATCATACATATCTGAGAGAGATTTTTGCAAAAAATCCTGAAGTTGCTTTAATTCATCTTTATTCAACTTTATTATATCCTGATAATCATCATCTGCTAATCCTATATTATCTTCACTTTTTAATTTTTGTATTTTATCCTTTTCTTCTAATTGTGAACTATTTACCTGATCTATTTTAGAAAAAAAACTATTTAACTTACTGATAACTCCAGTTTTTACTTCAGGTTTTTTATTGTATTGAATTGGTACAGAATCCTCTGCCTGTCGAATGCGCGTTTCTGTGGATAATTCATCCTTAACTTCCCTTGGTGCTTTTATATCGACTTTGGCAATATCTCCTTCCTTCAAGTTATATTTTTTCGTCGTTAGTCCAGTTACAAGTAGCGAATAAATAAATATCAAACTTATCATAAAAACAATTATTTTATTAATTTTTTCTTGTAAAAAAAACTTTTTTAATGATAGTTTTTTCAATTAAGCTCACCCTTTATTCTTCATTTTATACGTAATCTCTTTATATAATCTTTAGTTATATTTTGCCCCTAATTTGTAATTGTATCTGGAATGGCTATGTTTTCTTCTGCTGTAACTTGTACTTTAATCTTACAAGGATCCTGACCTTCATAAGTAACTACCTTATTTACAACTTTTATAGATTTATCCAAATTGCAAGATATATTATTGTAAAGTTTTTCTCCAGTGTCTTGTACTATTTTTTGAAGATTTCCTTTTACTGTAACTTGTTTAACTTCAAAATAAGTCTCTTTTCCAAAGATGAATTTACTTTCCTCTATTTTATCATATTTATTAAATTTATTATTATCTTTTTTTAGATACTGTTTCTTTCCTCTGAAATTAATATAATAGTTTTCTATTTTCTTACCTGTTCTCTCATTTTTTATGTTATTTACTTTTACAGTTTCAGATGCCTCATAGGTAGTCGTACATATAATATATCCTGCAGCATGAACACCATAGGTTGATCCTTCCAATCCTTGTTCACCTTTTACAAGTAACTGTCCCTTTTTTACATCGTCCCCTACTTTTACAACAACAGTTCCTTTAGTGGTATATGCTCTTACAACTTTTCCATCCCTTT
Organism: Clostridium ljungdahlii; assembly: GCF_001636845.1. Lineage (GTDB taxonomy): Bacteria > Bacillota > Clostridia > Clostridiales > Clostridiaceae > Clostridium_B > Clostridium_B ljungdahlii_A. The sequence continues at coordinate 142,206 of NZ_LITT01000058.1, read as the reverse complement.
TGGCTATTAAATTACAAGGAGTGTTTTCTTCCACTATATTAGGAGGTGATTTTCTCTGAACTACACTTACATTTAATTCAGAACCCTGTATTCTCACCTTTGCCCACATTATATTGTCATTATCCTTTACTAAATCTTTTTCTATTTTATATACATTTATTTTATCTTTGTTAATACCTGGCTTTACGCCATAAGATTTAAGCTGCTGTCTTATTATATAAGGCGGCAATCCTTCTTCAGAATTTATTTTTACACTCCATATAAAAGTAGATAAATAATATATTGTTCCTATAAATAAAATTATTCCGGATACTAAAGTTATTTTTCTCTTAAGCTTAATTATAAAAAATATAGGGCCCCTTCTATTTATTATCTTTATTCTAGTTCCAGTTCTTCTTGCTATATCCTCTATCTTATCATAATCTCTTAAATTTATCTCCATAGTCATAGTTGTAATACTTTTCTTTTTAATATTTTTTATGTAGATGTTATTTTTCCACATAACGTTAATAAATTTTTCAGGTATAAGGGATTGTATTTCCAATAAAATTATTCCGCTTCTATAGTTTTTAAAACTAAATTTACTTGTTTCCTTCATAGACTATAGATGTAAATCTTCCTCCTATAGTTATAGTGCTTCCTCCCATAAAAAGCACTTCAAATCTACTTCCATATATGGATATCAATCCTATACCTGAATTAACTTTTATTTGACTTTCATCAAATGCTATAATACCTCTATGATTTTCAATTATTATTTCATTATCTCCTGTAATTTTGATTTGGGGCATATTTAAAATTATATCTCCGGGCAATTCCAGTTTATCTGCAATATTCCGTTTTGCATTGTACATCTTGTCTCCCATAGTATCACCTCTAAGAATTTATATATATTCACTTAAATAAATATATTAGCTTACTCCTAATAATTTATGAGATATGTATATAATAAATTACAGAAAGTTCCTAAATTTATTAGGCATGTGTAATTACAATCTTTGGGGCATACCGGAAGTAAAAAAAGGTTGAGATACAATCTCAACCTTTTACTTATTTAATTTAAATGTTCTTTTACTATTTGACTTACAAGTTTGCCATCTGCTCTGCCTCTAGTTTTAGGCATAACAATTGCCATAACCTTTTTCATATCTCTAATACTTTCTGCACCCACTTCATTAACTGCATTCCGAATAATTTCGGAAATTTCCTCTTTACTTAACTGCTGAGGAAGGTATTCCAACAAGATATCTATTTCAGATTTTGCTTTTTCAACTAGATCCTGCCTTTTCCCTTTTTCAAATTCAAGTATAGATTCACGCCTCTCTTTGACTTCTTTTGCTATTATATCTATAATTTTCTCATCGTCAAGTTTCTTTCCATCAGTTTTTTCTACCAGCAAGACAGCCGCTTTAGCCATACTTATAGTGTTTGCTTTAAATTTGTCTCCAGATTTTAAAGCATTCTTCCAGTCTTCTTGCAATCTTTCTTTAAGAGACATTACCAGTTAATACCCTCTTTCAAAGAATTCTATTTAAATTTTCTCTTTCTTGCAGCTTCTGATTTTTTCTTTCTCTTTACACTTGGCTTTTCATAGTGTTCTCTTTTTCTAACTTCTGAAAGAACACCAGCTCTAGCACATTTTCTCTTAAATCTTCTCAATGCACTTTCTATAGTTTCATTTTCTCCAACTTTTATTTCTGACATATTATCTCCCTCCCTCCGCTAGCTCAATTCAATTTAAAAAATCAAATACAGTTAACATGGGTCAAATAGCACATAGCCATTATACAATAAACCTTTCAATACTGTCAACAATTTCATAACTCTTAAATGTTCTATAATTTTAGCCCGGAGGCCATGCAAACGATCTACCACCTAGTAAATGAAAATGAACATGATGTACTGTCTGTCCTGCCTCTTCTCCACAGTTAGTTACAATTCTATATCCTTTTTCATCTATACCAAGTTTAGCTGCAATCTGTTTTGCAACTAAATATATATGAGCAATTATTTTAGAATCATCTTCGGTAAGATCATTTATACTTCCTATATGTTTTTTAGGTATTATAAGTACATGTACCGGTGCAGCTGGTTCTATATCTTTAAAACTTAGTACCATATCATCTTCATATATTTTTTCAGATGGAATTTCACCTTTTATTATTTTGCAAAAAATACAGTCTTCCATAAATTTCACCTCCCTTAACAGTATAATATTCAATAATTAATAATAAAATCCTGCTAAAGTCAAATAAATTTTTTCAACTTTCCTTCTATATATCCATCTTTTGTACCTTCAAGTTGTGTACACAAGATTTTTCCTTCCAAATTTAAAGCTTTTTCGCACTTTGTTATTACCTTTATATAATTTGGCGTATAGCCTTCGTAATATATTCCATGATTGTCAATTTCTTGTTCATAGAGTACATCCATATTATATCCCAAAAATTTATTCATAAACTCCTTTTCTAATTTTTTATCTAACTCCAATACCTTGCTGCTTCTTTCATCCTTAGTTTTACCATCTACCTGTCCGGGCATATCTGCAGCTTTAGTCCCACTTCTTCTGCTGTATTTAAATACATGCATCTTGGAAAGAGCTATTCTATCTAAAAAATCGTAAGTTTTATTAAATTCTTCTTCTGTTTCTCCAGGGAACCCAACTATAATATCTGTAGTTATAGATGCATTTTCTATGGCATTTCTTATCTCATATACTATTTTTTCATATTCTGAAGTGGTATATCTCCTGTTCATTCTCTTTAAGGTTTCATCGCATCCACTTTGAAGTGAAAGATGAAAATGAGGACATAACTTTTCTAATTTTGACATTTTCTCTATAACGCCTTCTGTAAAAAATTGAGGATCTATAGATCCAATTCTAACTCTATCGATGCCTTTTACTTTATCTATTTCCTGCAATATTCTTAAAAGATTCCAGTCTCCATCTATATCTGTACCATAAGATGCAATATGTATACCTGAAAGTATAATCTCTTTAAAATTATTACGAGATAATTTTTCTACTTCCTCAATTATTTTATCTGGAGATTTACTGCACACAGCTCCCCTGGCAAAAGGTATTGCACAATAAGAACAAAATCTATTACACCCATCTTGAATTTTTAAAAAAGCTCTCGTTCTCTTTTGGTATTCGTCTATTTTTAAGTCTTCAAATGTTTTATTTTTCAATACTTCATTTACTTTGACTATTTTTTTCCCTTCATAAGAGACCCTACTTACCCAGTATACTACGTCTCCTTTATTTCTAGTTCCTAGGACTACATCTACTCCTTCTATTTCCGATACCTTGTCTGGTGCAATTTGAGAATAACACCCTACTACAGCAATTACAGCATTACTATTTTTTTTCCTAGCCCTATGTATCATCTGTCTAGATTTTTTATCTCCCATATTGGTTACAGTACAAGTATTTACTACATACACATCTGCATAATCTTCAAAGTTTACAATATCATATCCCTCTTGTATAAATTTTTCAGCCATAGCTTCAGTTTCATACTGATTTACCCTGCAGCCTAAAGTAGACATACCTACTTTTTTATTTCTTCCATAAGCATTAAAGAATTCTTTGTTATCAAGGGTTAAATCAAATTTTTTTTCATTAATTGAATTCACCTAATAAAGACCTCCTAAATCTCCTAATTCATACATGATAAGCGATATGCATACAAAACCTGCCGTTTCAGTTCTAAGTATTCTTGGGCCTAATGTAACTATATGAGAGTTTATATTTTTAAGTTCATCTATCTCTTGTTCTTCAAATCCACCTTCAGGTCCTATTACAATAGCTATTTTATCTAGATTACTCTTATCTTCTATAGAATTTACTATTTTTTTTACACCTGCATTACTTTCATTTTCATAGGGAACTACTATAAGATCCATACATTCCCCTTCACTCAAAAGTTCTTTGAAACTAATTGGAACATTAACCCTAGGAATTATGCTTCTCTTACACTGCTTACAAGCTTCCTTAGCAATTTTATTCCATCTATCTACCTTTTTAAATTCTCCTGAATCATTTTTTACAACAACTCTACTTGTAACAACAGGCGTAATTTCATAAACTCCAAGTTCAACAGCCTTCTGTACTATCAAATCCATTTTACCGGACTTAGGTAACCCTTGAAAAAGGTAAATTTTAACCTTGCTTTCATTATATAGCGTAAGTTCTTCTATAATATTTACCACAACTTCATCTTTATCTATTTTCTCTATAGAACCTAAAAATTCTTTTCCATTACAGTTATTTATATTTATCTTGTCTCCACATTTAAGTCTAAGTACTTTTCGTATATGTTTTACATCTTCGCCCCTAATATAGGCTGTATTAAAATTTATATCTTCCTGAGGTACAAAAAATTTATTCATAACATACCACCTATTTCACTGATGCTACTATGCACACCCATTCTCCATCTTCATTTATTTCTTCTATTTTAAATCCTGTTTTGTTTAATTTATCAACTACCTCTTCTTTTCTCTCTAATATTATACCGGAGCATATAAAAACTCCTCCTGGAAGCATAAAATTCTTAACTCCATCAGCTAAAAAAATTATAACATCTGCAATTATATTGGCAACTACGATATTGGCCTTGCCTTTAACTACATCCATAAGATCTCCGTGAAGTATATTTACATTTTTAATATGATTATATCCAACATTTGTTGATGCAGATTTTACAGCTACAGGATCCAAATCCACTCCTGTAACTTCTTTTGCTCCAAGTTTTGAAGAAGTTATTGCTAGTATACCTGAACCAGTTCCTATATCAAATACAGTATATTCAGGTTTAATATATTTTTCTAACGCCTTTATGCACATTTTTGTAGTTTCATGAGTACCAGTACCAAAAGCCATACCTGGGTCAAGTTCTACTATTATATCATCTTTTTCTGCCTCATAATTCTCCCATATTGGTTTTACTACTATATTTTTTCCAACTTTATAAGGTTTATAGTACTCTTTCCATTTATTCTCCCAGTCTTCTTCATTTACTTTAGATACCGTAATTAAACCTTTTCCCTTGTCTATGCCAAAATTTTCTAAGTTATTTATACTATCTTTTATGTATTTTAAATATCCATTTAAGTTCTTATCCTGCTTATAATATCCTTTTACTACTGCTGTTCCATCTTTTATTTTAAGTAAGCTTTCATCAAAATAATCCCAATCTTCTGGATGCTTTTTCTTAAATTCTACATCCTGAGAATCTTCTATAGATACACCTTTAACTTCAGTATTGTAAAGTATTCCTGAAACTGCCTCTACTGCCTCGCTGCTAGTAGTAATTGAGACTTCTATCCATTCTTTGTCCATAGGTTTCCTCCTATACAAAATTTTATCTGATGGCTACCTACTGTAATGCTCCCATTTCTATCAAAGTGGGATATAACAGTAGCTATGCCCCTAGATAATTCATCTAAACTTAGTGGGAGAAACAAAACTCTAAAAAGAAATCGATTCATTTTAAATCAAAGATTTGGGATATCTGCTTTTCCCACTAAGTAAGATTCATTGATACTATAGAGTTTCTAATTTGAACTTTAACTTATACCACATTATATAATGACAAATTTTATCACATTAACAACTTTAATAAGTCTAAACTTCAATAGAAAACCCTATATAGGTTTTCTACCTTAAAAATCAACTTATACGCAGGTATATTTTTACAATAATGAAGCTCTTTTAAATATTTTGTATATAAGGCTTAGGGAAAAATTTTTGAAAAATCTAGAACTTTTCAATTGTTTGAGGCACGAGTTTTCAAAAGTTCTCAGTATTTTTCAAAATTTTTTTCTTAGCCTTATCAAAATATTTAACGAGCTGAAGGTTGTAAAAAATATCCGGAGTATAAGTTTATTTTTTGCTTAGAAACTCTATAATTCCATGTACTTAGTGATTTTAATTATATTAGTGGTGATGTTTAAGTTTTTCAAAGATAGATTTCTTTCCACTTTCTCCTGCAGGTATTTCTCCACTTGCCTCCATAAGCATTATAATAGCTTCTTTCTGCTTTTCATTTAGATCCTTAGGTACATCAACAATTACATTTACGTATTGGTCACCTCTACCATGACCATTAACTCTAGGGACACCCTTACCTTTAAGTCTAAACACAGTTCCTGATTGAGTTCCTGATGGTACATCATACTTTACATCCCCATCTATAGTTGCAACTTTTAAGCTAGTTCCAAGGGAAGCTTTACCAAAGCTTATATGTGTATCTGTATATATATCAAATCCCTTTCTCTTAAACTTAGAATGAGGTGAAACCCTTATATTTACATAAAGATCTCCTGACTGTCCCCCATTCTTGCCACTTTCTCCTTGTCCCCTTAATGGAATTATATTTCCATTATCTACTCCTGCTGGAACCTTCACTTTTATCTTTTTATGTTTTCTTACTGCACCTTTCCCTCTGCATTCTGGACAAGGATCTTTTATTATAGTTCCTCTTCCACCGCATTTATCACAAGTGCTCATACTTACAAAGCTTCCAAGAGGTGTATTTCTCTGAGTTCTCATCTGTCCTGTTCCACCGCATTTATCACAAGTATGGGGCCGTGTTCCTTTTTTAGCTCCTGTTCCACCACAAGCCTCACATTTTTCATTTCTAGCTATATTTATTTCCTTTTCCACTCCAAAAACAGCTTCTTCAAAAGTTAAATTTAGAGTATATTCAAGATCTGCTCCTTTTTGTGGTGCATTTCTTCTTCTGTTGCTAGAGCCAAATCCGCCTCCACCACCAAAGAAAGAATCGAATATATCTCCAAAGCCTCCCATGTCTGAAAAATCAAAACCTCCAAAGCCTCCAAAGCCTGCATCACCGCCGCCATTGAAGTCAGTTGTTCCAAACTGATCATATTGTGCCTTTTTCTGAGGGTCTGAGAGTACTTGATAGGCTTCATTTATTTCCTTAAATTTTTCTTCAGCTTTTTTATCGTTGGGATTCCTATCTGGGTGGTATTTCAATGCTAATTTTCTAAATGCTTTTTTTATATCTTCATCACTTGCACCTTTTTCAAGTCCAAGTACTTCATAATAGTCCTTCTGTGCCATTTTTTACTTTTCACCACCTAAAATATTTTCATTGAACTAAAATTTGGGTTCTAATTTCTGTAACTCCTTTTCCCTTCGGTCAAATGAGTAAGTGATTCACACCAAATCAGAGATTTGGGTTCTAATTTCTGTAACTCCTTCTCCTTTCAGTCGAATGAGTAAGTGACTCACACCAAATCGAAGATTTGGGTTCGCTACTTAAATTAAGGGAAGAGTATAAAAACTCATCCCTTAACTATTACCATTATACACACTTATTATATAATCGTGAAGAGGAAATATTATTTATCATCATCTACTTTGTAATCTGCATCAACTACATTGTCATCTTTTTTTTCTGATGCACCTTGAGAGCCTGCTCCTGCTCCTGGATTTTGTCCTGCTCCCGTATTTGGATCTGCTCCTGGATTTTGTCCTGCTTGAGCATTCTGACTATATATTTTAGATGTAATTCCATAGAAAGTTTGAGTTAAATCTTCAGTAGCTTTCTTTATTGCCTCTAAATCTTCTCCATCCTTTATTTTCTTTAAAGCTTCAACTTTTTCCTCTACAGTTTTCTTATCTTCAGCTGATACTTTATCTCCCAAATCCTTTAATGTCTTTTCTGTCTGATATACAGATTGATCGGCATTATTTTTTATATCTATGGATTCTTTTCTCTTTTTATCCTGTTCTTCAAACTTTTTAGCTTCATCTACTGCCTTGTTTATTTCATCATCGCTTAAATTAGTTGAAGCTGTAATTGTTATATTAGCTTCTTTTCCTGTTCCTTTATCTTTAGCAGATACATTTACTATGCCATTGGCATCTATGTCAAATGTAACTTCAATTTGAGGAATTCCCCTTGGAGCTGGAGCTATTCCTGAAAGTGTAAATCTTCCAAGAGTCTTATCGTCAGCAGCCATCTTTCTTTCACCTTGAACTACGTGAATTTCAACTGAAGTCTGGCCATCTGCTGCAGTTGAAAATACCTGACTCTTCTTAGTTGGTACCGTAGTATTTCTATCAATAAGTGGAGTGGCAACTCCTCCTAAAGTTTCTATTCCAAGTGTAAGAGGTGTAACATCAAGAAGTAATACGTCTTTTACATCTCCAGTTAAAACTCCGGCCTGAATTGCAGCTCCTACAGCTACACATTCATCAGGGTTAACTCCCTTTGATGGATCCTTACCAGTAAAATTCTTAACTGCTTCCTGAACAGCTGGTATTCTTGTAGAACCACCAACTAATATAATTTTATTTATATCATTTATTGTAAGTCCTGCATCATTTAATGCTTTTCTCATAGGCTCAATTGTTCTTTCGACTAGATCTTGAGTCAACTCATTAAATTTTGCTCTTGTCAAGTTCATGTCTATATGTTTTGGACCAGTTGCATCTGCTGTAATAAATGGTAAATTTATATTTGTTTGAGTAGATGCTGAAAGTTCAATTTTTGCTTTTTCAGCTGCTTCCTTTAATCTTTGAAGTGCCATTTTGTCATTTCTTAAATCTATACCATTCTTAGCTTTGAAATCTTCTGCTATATAGTCCATAACTTTTTGGTCAAAGTCATCTCCACCTAGACGAGTATCACCATTTGTAGCTTTAACTTCAAATACTCCATCTCCAAGTTCTAGTATGGATACATCAAAAGTACCTCCACCTAAGTCATATACAAATATCTTTTGACTTGTATCAGTTTTATCAAGTCCATACGCAAGTGATGCAGCTGTTGGTTCATTTATTATTCTACGTACATTTAATCCTGCAATTTTACCTGCATCTTTAGTTGCCTGTCTCTGACTATCGTTAAAATATGCTGGTACTGTTATAACTGCTTCAGTTACAGTTTCTCCCAAATAAGCTTCAGCATCTGCCTTTATTTTTTGGAGTATCATTGCAGATATCTCCTGTGGTGTATAATCTTTTCCATCTATATTTACTTTATGGTCTGTTCCCATTTGTCTTTTTATTGACATTATTGTCTTATCAGGATTTGTTATTGCCTGTCTTTTGGCAACTTGACCTACTAATCTTTCTCCATTCGCCTGGAATGATACTACTGATGGAGTTGTTCTTGCTCCTTCTGAATTTGCTATAACTGCAGGATCTCCACCTTCCATAACTGCGACACATGAATTAGTTGTTCCTAAATCAATACCTATTATTTTTGACATATTAACTTACCTCCTAAATTTAACTACGTTAAAATTATATTGCATATATTTAATTCAAACAAATTTAACTTTGATGTTTAAACTTAATTTGCCACCTTAACCATGCTGTATCTAATTATTTTATCTTCTCTTTTGTATCCTTTTTGCAATACTTCTACTATAGAATTTTTATCATATTTATCATCTTCTATATGCATAACTGCATTATGTAGATTTGGGTCAAATTCTCCTTCACAAGGAATTTCCTCTACATTTAATTTTGAAAGGGCATTATTAAATTGTTTCATTGTCATCTCTATGCCCTTTTTCAAATCTTCTGCATTTCCTTCTACATTTATTGCCCTTTCCAGGTTATCTAACACTGGTAAAACTTCTTTTAATATATCCTTACAAGCATCGGAATAAATATTGTCCTTCTCTTTAACAGTTCTTTTTCTAAAGTTATCATACTCTGCCATAACTCTTGCAAGTCTATCTTTAATAGAATCCATTTCATTTATTGCCTTTTTATTTTCATCTTTTAATTTCAAATTTTCTTTTTTTAATTCTCCTAGCAAACTTATCTCTTTATCTTCTGTTTCTTCTACTTCCTCTTCTGAATTATCTTCTGTGCTTTCATCTACACTTTCATCTACAGTTTCATTATCTTTATCTTTTTTTTCATTTTCTGAATCATTTTCACATTCTTCATTAAGGTCTTTATTATCACCTTTATCCTTTAACATTTAGATACTTCCTCCAATCTAACATTTATACCTATTTTACAAAATTTATTTTATTTTTCATCAGAATAGGCATTACTTAAAATATAATTCATTTCCTTTACTACATTTGCAAGTATTGATATGACTTTAGAATAAGGTATCCTTGTAGGTCCTATGACTCCAATTTCACCTATAGGCCTTTCATTCAAACTGTAAACAGCAGATACAACGCTGCAATCTTCTGCACCTTCTGTATAATTTTCCTTCCCAATTTTTACTGAAATATTTGAATTACTATTCAGTAAGCTGCTAACTTTATCTTTATTATCCATCATAGATAAAAATTCTCTTGCCTTTTCTATATCCTTATATTCCGGATAATTAAAAATATTTGTAGCCCCCTGGGTATATATATTTGAATTATCTACACTATTTAGACTATCATACAATGCAGAAATTATATTATTAAATATATCCTCATATCCTTGGAAATCATTTTTTAAATTATTTATAACTTCTAAATTTATCTGTTCAGCACTTAAATTCTTTAATCTGACGTTTAGCATATTACTTAATTTAATAAGAGTATCATCTGAAATAGTTTTTCCTACCTTTATCAAATTGTTCTTTATAATACCACTATCAATTATAAGTACCAATAATATATTGGTGCTTGATTCTATGTTTATTAACTGTACATGCTTTATATAGCCCCTTTTAACTGAAGGTGCTCTAACTATAGAAGTAAGTTTGGTGAGCTCCGATAAAAGACAAACAGACTGCTTTAATATTTTATCAACCTCAAATAAAGCTGCATCTATAATCTGTGATTTTATTATATACATTTCTTCTTGGCTCAAATTTGGTATCTGCATCAATTTGTCAACATACAACCTGTATCCATTATTAGAAGGTATCCTTCCTGAAGAGCTGTGAAGTTGTTCTAAATAACCCATTTCCTCCAGATCCGCCATTTCATTTCTTATAGTAGCTGAACTTACACCTAAATTGTATTTTTTAGCTATGGTTCTGGATCCAACAGGCTCTGCAGTGTTTATATAATCATTTACTATTGCCTGAAGTATTTTTATTTTTCTTTCATCCATTTCCATAATATCACCTCTTTATTAGCACTCATTGTTGTTGAGTGCTAATCGCTATGATTAAAAAATATCACTCATAATTTTTTTTGTCAATACTATATAACTATATTATGAAGGTAAATAGTATGTTTTTTATAATTTAAAATAGAATTCATTGAGGTTTCTTACATTTGCTTAAAATATCTAATTCACTTAAAATTATGTCAATATAAAATCACACATTACACTGTTAGATACTTCTATTCCTCTTTTGCTTAAGTACAGCATATGTCCCTCTTTTATTAAAATACCCATGTTTATGTACTTTTCAATTACATTCCCATATACAGAATAAATATCCTTGTTAAATCTCCTATAGAAATCTTTTGTAGAAATTCCATCTATTTTTCTAAGGCCCATAAATACAAATTCCTCCATACTGTCACAGATAGAATTTTTATGTTTATCTAATCTTAAAAACTGGTTCAAATTTCCCTGTAAAATATATTCTTCTATATTTTTAGTATTTCTATACCTGTACCCGTCTATATAAGAATGGGCACCTGCCCCACAACCTATATATTCCTCCATGTTCCAATAAATTAAATTATGCTTGCATTTTCTATCTTTTTTTGAAAAATTGGATATTTCATATTGTTCATATCCCATTTTAGACAAAAAATCAAGTGTGAAATAATACATTTGTCTTTCTTCTTCTTCTCCAGGCAAATTCAAGCTTTTTGACTGATATGCATTGTAAAAAGGAGTACCTTTTTCCACTATAAGACTATAACAGGATATATGCTCCGGATTCAACTTAACTACATTTTGCAGTGATTCTTTCCAATCTTTTATTGTCTGACCTGGAAGACCAAACATAAGATCTATGTTTATATTTGAAAATCCAAATTTTCTTGCCATGTCATACGTCTTTAGAAAATCTTCTAAAGTATGAATTCTACCTATACATTTAAGTATAGAATTCTGCCAAGCCTGAAGACCTATACTGAGTCTATTTACTCCCATCTTACTTAAAACTTTGAATTTGTCTTCTGTAAATGTACCCGGATTACCTTCTACTGTAAATTCTAAATTATCTTCTGTATTTATTTTCTTTAATGCTTCATATATGTTATTCCAGGATTCTAATGATAAATAGGTGGGAGTCCCCCCACCTATAAATATAGTTCTTATTTTTCTATCTCCTATAGATTCTATATCTCTAGCCAGTGCTTTTGTATAATTTATCATAAGTTTTTCTTTTCCACTATAAGATGGGAAATCACAATAGAGGCACTTTTTTTTACAGAAGGGTATGTGTATATATAAAGCCACAGCCTTTTTACCATGTATATTTTTGCCTTGCATAAAACCACTTCCAACCTCCTATTTTCCTAACAAATTTCCTGTTATATGCTAATCCTCAGTTTTAAGTATAGCCATAAATGCTTCCTGAGGAATTTCTACGGAGCCAACCTGCCTCATTCTCTTCTTTCCTTCTTTTTGTTTTTCAAGAAGTTTTTTCTTTCTTGATATATCTCCTCCATAACATTTTGCAAGTACATCTTTTCTCATAGCCTTAACTGTTTCCCTTGCTATAATTTTTCCACCTACCGCTGCCTGTATTGGTATTTCAAAAAGCTGCCTTGGGATTATTTCCTTTAATCTTTCTGCTATACCTCTTCCTCTTTCATAAGCTCTCTCTTCTGGGACTATCATGGACAATGCATCTACCACTTCTCCATTTAAAAGTATATCAAGCTTTACTAATTCAGCAGCTTTATATCCTTTTAACTCATAGTCAAGTGAAGCATAACCCCTTGTTCTAGATTTTAATACATCAAAAAAGTCATATATTATTTCATTTAGTGGAATTTCATAATTTAAGGAAACTCTGGTAGTTTCTATATACTGCATATCTTTAAAAGTTCCCCTTCGATTTTGGGAAAGTTCCATAACTGCCCCCACGTATTCAGAAGGTGTTATTATTGATGCCTTTACTATAGGTTCCTCCATATACTTTATTTCTGAAGCTTCGGGCATATTTGTTGGATTTGTAAGTTCTATTACAGTACCATCTGTTTTTCCAATCTTATATATAACAGAAGGAGCTGTAGTTATTATGTCAAGGTTAAATTCTCTTTCTACCCTCTCCTGTATAACGTCCATATGCAAAAGTCCTAAAAATCCACATCTAAATCCAAACCCCAATGCTATAGAAGTTTCTGGTTCAAAGCACAAAGCTGCATCATTTACCTGAAGCTTTTCCAGTGCATCTTTAAGTTCACCATACTTTGCTCCATCTACGGGATATATACCACTATATACCATTGAAACAACAGGCCTGTATCCCTTCAGTGGCTCTTTGGCTTCTCTAGAAGCTTCGGTTACAGTATCTCCCACACGTGCATCTCTTACATTTTTAATGGATGCGGTAAAGTATCCTACATCTCCTGCTTTAAGTCCATCTCTTGGCATAAAATTAGGAACAAAAATTCCTGTTTCCGTAACTTCATACACTTTTCCTGTAACCATAAGTTTTATCTTCATTCCAGGTTTTATTACGCCTTCCATTACTCTTATATGACAAACTACTCCTCTATAGCTATCATAATTTGAATCAAATATAAGAGCTTTTAAAGGTGCATTTTCATCTCCCTCAGGAGCTGGCACTTTGCTTACTATTGCCTCTAAAACCTGTTCTATATTTAGTCCAGTTTTTGCAGAAACTGTTGGTGCATCAGATGCTTCTATTCCTATAACATCTTCTATCTCATTTTTTACCTCTTCAGGCCTTGCACTTGGCAAATCTATTTTATTTATTACAGGAACAATCTCTAAATCATGATCCAGTGCCAAATAACAATTTGCAAGGGTTTGTGCTTGTATGCCCTGAGTTGCATCCACAACTAAAATAGCACCTTCACAGGCTGCCAAACTTCTTGAAACCTCATAGTTAAAATCTACATGTCCCGGTGTATCTATAAGATTTAGTATATATTCTTCTCCTGAAGGTCTTTTATATATAAGTCTAACAGCCTGAGACTTTATAGTTATTCCTCTTTCTTTTTCCAACTCCATATTATCAAGTACCTGGGAGTCCATCTCCCTCTCAGTAAGAGTTCCTGTCTTTTCAATCAATCTATCCGCAAGTGTAGATTTACCATGGTCTATATGAGCAACTATAGAAAAATTTCTTATATGTTTTTGTCTTTCGCTCTGCATACTATTTTCCTCCAATACCTATGAAAAGTTAAAAGATTTTCATTACTTGATCAATCTCTAGCTTTTCTGTACGAATAACTACAGTAAATTATATCATAACAAATATGCAGTGAAAAGTACATTATTTAGGGAGCTTACTTTCTAGATTTTTAAATGTCTCTGAAGTTTTATTTATAATATAGGAAGTACCTGAATGTATTTTTTCTCCTACTATATTTATAACTTGTTTAGATCCGTTTTGAAAATTATAAACTATTTTATTATTTAGACATAATGAATACTCCCCTACATCAACTGTAAAGTCGAAGGGAGAAACAGTATAATTTATTTTAAAATCAGATTTATCTTTTATATATTTAGGAAGTCCTGCTGTTATAGTTACAAATCCGAAAAGTACTATCATAATGCAAAATATTATCACAGCCCTAATACCTTTTTTACTCAAAAAAAATCACCCCACATAGAAACTAGATTTAAAAGCATAAAGTTTCTATTATAAGGATGAACATTTTTACTAATTCTATACAAAATTTTTCAAATTTATCACTTATTGTTAAGTACCTCTGCTATTATTCTAGCAACATATTTACCTGTGGCTTTGGATTCATCTGAAGTGTTTATATCTGCTCCAATCTCCATTAGTATTGCATTGTTGCTCTTATCCTGATTAAAGTACCTTGTTCCATAATTATAGTAACAAACTCCCTTGCAAAGTCCTGGAAATAGCTTATTTGAAGTATCTATTATAGAATTTGCCATAGCCATGTTTTTATCAAAGTGAGGATTTTTTCTGGCCATAACCAACATAAATTTAGATATATTTTCTCCATTCATCCTGGCTGTAACAGATTTTTTATCATCTACAGAATCTCTGTGTAAATCTATTATAAGCTTAAAATCACCGTACTTTTTCAAATACTTGTCAAGTGTTACAGCAGATCTAGAATAACTTTGGGTATAAGCTTCTGCATCATGCACTGTTTTATCATTTATTGCAGATATGCCATAGTTGTTTTGAAGTTCATTTACTATTACATCTCCTACTGCGCATACATTTTGGGTAGTATCAAAACTATTTGCATCACCTGGCTTATAGCTTTCCGTAGTATGTGTATGATATATTAGCACCTCAGGTTTACTCGCATCTAAAGTTTTTTTAAGTTTTGGGTTATACACAGTTACATCTTTATTTTCCAGATTCAAATCATTTTGAGTATTTGATTTAGACGTACTTCCATTTTTTTTAATCTGTTTGTCATCTAACTTAAACTCATTAAAACTTATATCTTCATTTTTTGAATAGCCTAGTCCTAAAAAAGCCACCTCTCTTCCTAAAAGAGATTTTGGATTATTTATATCTAATCCTACGGTTTTCAAAATAGTATTTCCTATAGAAAAACAATTTTCTGCCATATCATCTTCAGAAAAAGAAGTAGTCTTTACTGTTGGCATTGCATAATTTAAAACTTCAACATAGAACATATTTCTCTTTACATTGCTGCTGTACGAATTGGCTTTTGCTATGCATGGCAAAATGATAACTAGTATTACCGTTAACATTAAAATACACATTTCTAATTTAGAATCACCTTTAAAATTAAATCTTCTGTAATTCAATATTTGACTGCTTTAAAATTTCTTAAAGCAATTCCCCCCTCTCATGTAAATTTAATACTGTTAATTTATATGAGAAGGAAATTAAAATTATCACAAGTGTAAATTAATTTAAATAAGTATTTATGTCCTCTAAATCAAGAGCAGGCTGGAGTGCTATGTTTATACCACCAGCAATTATTTTTGAAATTGAATCCATTACTAAATCCACATCTTTAGGAGTCACTATAATATTTTCCCCATAAGGTTCCATTATTTCTTGTATAACCCCTTGTTTTTCATCTTTATCCACAGATTTCAGCATCTTGTAAAATTCACTTCCGCCTTTACTTTTATTTATAAGATCATCTAAAAGTAAGTCAATGGTATCATTAGCCATAGTAGCCGCATCTACCACCGTAGGGACTCCTATAGCTATTACAGGCACTCCTAAGGTCTTCTGGCTCAATTCCATTCTCCTGTTTCCTATCCCAGAACCTGGAGATATTCCTGTGTTACCTATTTGTATTGTTGAATTTACCCTATCCATCTTTCTGGATGCCAGTGCATCTATACATACTATTAAATCTGGCTTTACCTTTTCACAAACTCCCCTTATAATTTCTCCTGTTTCAATTCCCGTAATTCCTAGTACTCCAGGAGATATGACACATACTGGCCTTATACCTTCATCTATTTTATCAGGCACAAGCTGCTTTAAATGCCTTGTTACCATTAATTTAGAAATAACTTTAGGTCCCAGTGAATCTGGAGTTATATTCCAATTGCCCAATCCTACAACTAATACCATGGCACTATCCTCTATTTTTATTACTCCTGATAACACTTTTCCAACTACTTTACTTACCTTATCTCTGATTTCACCATCGTAGTGGGTAAACTTAGGCATATCTATAGTTATATAAGATCCCTTTGGCTTTCCCATAGCCTTTTCTCCTATGTCATCTACTATTTTCACATATGTTATTCTTATGTCATCTTCAATTTTTTCCTCTGTCTCTACCCCTGGGACTTCTTCTCCTCTTTCTTTTCTACATACTTCTCTTGCCTCTACTGCTAGATCAGTTCTCACACTAAACATATTATCCGCTCCTAATTCAACTTTTATTTTTCTATCCGCTGGCTGCTATCCGTAATACTCCATCCACTTTAGGTGAAAGATATTAGGACTCTTGAACTTCAGCGATTTAGAGTTCTTATGCTGTGTATAACAGCTAGTACGCCCTTGGATAAGTTCTTCTTCTATAGGATTTCAAAATAATTGATAAGTTTATTATTAGCTGTTTTCATACTCAATATACCAACACATAACTTAAATTGACAATTGACAGCTTACAATGCACAAACAATGAAGATTTTTTACTTGAAGTAGTTGAAATTTAATGCTATAATATCATTTGTTAAATAGAATGACCCATTAGCAAGTTTCCCCAACGCTGTTGAGGTCTATAAAACTATAAGGGGGTGAAAGCATGGCAAATATAAAATCAGCAAAAAAAAGAATAAAAGTTATTGAAACAAAAACACTTAGAAATAAAATTATAAAGTCTTCATTAAAGACTACTATAAAAAAATTCTTAGCTTCTGTTGAAACTAAAAACGTAGAAGAAGCTAAAGTTAATTTTACAGCAGCTGTAAAAGCTTTGGATATGGCTGAATCAAAAGGTATAATCCACAAAAATAAAGCATCAAGAAATAAATCTAAATTGGCTTTTAAGTTAAATAAATTAACTGCATAATAAATAAACCGGTTTTAACCGGTTATTTATTATGCAGTTGTATTTATTATCAAAAGTTCCATTTCAGTTTTTTCATCTATAGATAAGCTCTTTATTCTCTTTTCTGTATTCAAACACAATACCACCGCTTTTTTTAGTTGATTTATTGTAAACTTTTTACTCTGTTTTACCATAATGCTGTAACCATATTCTGATTTTATGTTTAATTCTTTCATGATTTCTTCTTTGGTTATTCTCTCTTCCAGGCACATTTTTATTTTAAAAAGAAGGTTGAACTGTCTCTCTACCATAGATAAAATATAGCTTATTTTATACCCTTTATACATGAGTTCATTTAACATGTAAAGTGCATCTTTTATCTTTTTATCAGATATTGCATTTACCAAATCAAATATATCCTCATCACCGCTTCTTAAAAACATCTTTTTCATGTCTTCTCTCTCTATATTTCTTCCATAAGTATAACAGCACAATTTTTCTACTTCATTTTCTATTATACTCAAATTATTTTCGTTCATAAGGCTGCAGAATATCCTTAAATCCAATTTTTTTATATCTTTTCCACGCTCATAGAAAAATTCTTGAACTTTATTTTCCAGCTGTTTTCCCTTTACCTTGTCAGCTTTTACAACACAAATGTCCTTGTCAACGCTATATATTTTTCTTCCTGGTTTATCTCTTTTACTTTTAAATACATAGTAAAATATTAAAATGCAGTGCTTAGGTAGGTTTTTCAAGTAACTGTGTATGCTCTTAAATTCAGTGGACAATTTATTTTTATCTTCACCAAAAAAAGAAGCTCTATATACAAGTACAACTTTTTTTTCACTCATAAAAGGCAGTGTCTCACAGGCATTTATTACAGGATCAAAACTTTCAAGTGAACTTCCATCAAATTTCATATAATTTAAATCCATAAAATTAGGATTTATAACTTTTTTAATTAAAGCTTTTATATTTTCTTTTATAAGTAGTTCATCTATACCACAAAACAAGTAACAATTCCTCAAATCTCCCTTTTCTAAATTTTTTTCAAAGGTAAATATGTCTATCAATTTTACTCACTTCCATTTTAATCGCATATTGTAGGTATTTTAAAAATCATATTAAATATTATAACATAAGAAGTACTGCCTTCTAGTGGATTTTCATACTTTTTAGTTGCATTTTTATTTTTAGATTTAATTCTAGAAATAAATATGCAATTGTTTCTATTAAAAACTTCAGTATCATTTTTATTTCCATCATCAAATAGAATTTGGAACTCTTTATTCTTTACATGAAGTTTGGAATTCATATCATTATCTATCTTTAAATAGGAATTACTATTTATTATATAGGTAAAGTTTTTTACAGGATTGGTTATTACTTTTCCTATATACTGATCATCTTTTATATTTGTTATCCAACTGGAATGAAAGTCATCATAGCTGCATATCATAACTTTACTTATTCCCTGTTTTATAATTGCAGCCTTTCCATTGTCATTATTTATAAAAGTTATATTCATAAATGGTGTATAAACTCCTAAAAATACTAAAATAAAACATACTATTGGAACATATTTTAATTTTCTATATCCTTTTTTATACATTAGGAAGCTTACAAATACTGCAATAAAGGCAAGTCCGTCTATATACTTTAAATATATAACTTCAGGACATAGTTTCAAAACAACCATATTGGCACCATCTATGGCAGTAAAAATAACTTCCATAGCTTTACACAATAATTTAAATAAAGGTTCTACAAAGCATACACAAAGTGCAGCATTTCCTAAAACAACTATAATTGAAAAAAGGGGAAGCAAAAATAAATTGCCAAGCATAAATCCCCAGCTGAAATTTTGAATTGTAAATGCAATATAGGGTAGAGTAAATATTTGAGAACTAAAAGTTAGACTCATACTGGAGGCCAATTTTTGTGGAAGCATAAAAAGTTTTCTATAAATTTTCCCATTGTACAGAAGTATTCCAAGAGTTGCTAAAAAAGAAAGGTCAAATCCTAAATCCACTATATAATATGGTTTTACAGTTATTAAAATCAGAGCTGACAAGCTGAGAGAGGATATGCTATCATATTCTTTAAAAAATATTTTTGATAATTTAAATAAGAATATCATTATAAATGATCTCATAGTTGCAGCTGCCATGCCCGTAAAAAATACATAAAGTGCTGATACAATCACAGCTATTTTAAGTCCTACTATACTCTCCAATACCTGGTATATTATAGCCATATGAAAACCTGACACACTTACTGCATGAATTACTCCAAGTTTTTGAAACTTCTGCATTTCATCTTGACTAATGTATGAAGTTTCACCATAGCATAATGCCATAACAAGAGCTGATCTTTCTTCACCTATCACTTCTTTAAACTTTTCATATATATTTCTTTTAAATTCATATATGGAATATATAAAATCTTTTTTTCCAGTCTCATATTTTTTTATATAGTAAGTGCCTATTATACCTTTTTGTGCATTTAATTCTCTCTTAAAATCACCATATACCTTTATATTCTCTCCTTCCTTTAGCTTATCCAATTTATTTTTTAGTATGATTTTTCTTCCTCTATAATCTCCTATAAAATAGTAGCTTTTCTTTTCCACTACCCTAATTTGAGAAGGATCTTGGGGCCGTATATTAAAATACATATTGAAACTTACCACTCCAAAAATAAAAAAAATAGCACTTAAAATACAGAATTTAATCTTCAAAGTATAAAACATTATTATAAAAAAAGAAGCTGCTATTGCTGCAGCTATAAAAACATTATCTAAAAATACTAAAGCAGACAAAGACCCTAACGCCAAGGAGATAGAGTAAAACACCAATGGTCTTTTCATATCTTCCTTAACCTATTGTAGTAATAATCATAATATAATAAAGTCAAAAAATCCACCTCCTGTTACTTTATATTATCCAAAAAATAACAGGTTAAACATACTCATTTTTACTAAATTTATAGACCATACAAAATATAAACCAAATGACAGTGCCAATTAAAAAGATTTTCCAGTAATTTATGTCAAATAAAATTTGAAAGTTTCCTAAAACTAATATACCAATCAACTGAACAATAACATTTATAATTACAATTGCATTTGAATATATGTTATTAAAGAATTTTTCATTTGAAAAACTGTATATAAATAACACAGCACAAGTATTTAGTAATGAAATAGAAGTAAATAACGGAAATTTATTTTTTTGTATACTAGCAAAGTAAAAAACTCCAAATGCTAAAACTCCCATTAAAAATCCTCCAAAAACAATAAAACTCATGTTTTCTTTAATTATATCTTTATCAATAGTATACGTATCATAGTCTCCTTCTTCTTCCTTATACTGACACATAAGAGCTAGGGATGATAAAAATACAAGTGCACTGTTGAACCAGAGTGACTCCACAATCATATTATTCGAAATATTAAGGTCGAATAACAAACTTATCATTAAAAACACAAAAAAGCCGGTACTACAACTTATGATATACACAATCATTTTTTTTATCATATGCATAATTTTTCTTGAATCTTCTATGGTATCTATAATACTCATGAAATCCATGTTTTCTGTAAATATATCACATAATTTTTTTACTATGTTGCTCTTAGTATTAGTTATTCCAACATTAGACATCTTAAGTGCAGGCAAATCCGTTAGCTTCCACCCAGTTATAGCAGTTATATATCCATAACTTTTTAAAGTCTTAACTATCTTTACTTTATGCTTAGAATTTATCATAGAAAAAATACTAACCTTTCCTCCTATACGTTCAAATTCTTCTTCTGTCATGTTATCTATCTCCACACCAGAAATTATTTGTGAAAGCCTTGATACAAAATTTAGCTTTTTTCCTACAGATAAAGCTGTAAGTTTATTATCTTCTGTAATTATAATAGGCTTAATGGAAAGTGAAAGAGCCTTCTTTATAGAATTTACTGCATTTTCTTTGAGCATATTATCAAAACCAATTAACCCTACAAAAACTAAGTTACTCTCAATATTTTCTTTAGGACTCGGTTCATAGTTGAAATTTCTATAGGCAAATGCTACCACATAAAGGCAATCATTAGCCATACTAATATCCGCATCTTTTATAGCCTTTATATCTTCTTCTGTTATATCAACTTCTACACCATTTTTCATCATATGAGTACATCTATCTATGATAGAATCCGCTGCTCCCTTTACATGAGCTCTGTATTTGTCATCCATTCTATTTACAGTTGTCATTATACGTCTTTCACTATCGAATAAAATTTGAAATACTCTCTTATGTCTTTTGTCTAAATCTTTTTTATCCATTCCATTTTGTTGACAAAATTTTATAAGAGCCTGTTCTACTAAATGTTCTCTAGAATTTTCTATATTACCATTTATAGATTTAACATCATTGCATAGAAGCCCTATATGCATCATTCTATACAAGCTTTCATGTATGCCATCCTCTAAAGCTTCCTCACTAATATCAATGAATCCAGTACTTCCATAAGCTTTTACAATATCCATTTTATTTTTAGAAAAAGCCCCAACTTTATCTGTACAGACAGTGGATATCTCTGAAAGTTTTTCTACACTAGACAAATCCTTAAAATTTATATTCTTTTTTTCTAGATTTTTAAATAAAATAATTCCCATAAGTAAAATTATTACTGACAATGTCTGAGGCAAGGAAAGTAAATATACATTTGCTACTCTCTTTAAGGTATAATAGATTTCATGATGAAATATGTAATTGGATACTCCTCCAGCAATTAGAAGACCAAAAATTAAAATTTCACTAAATATATTAAAAATCTTATTGAGCCTAAAACCAAAAGATTTCCTATCCGCTTCTTCTTTCAGTAAAAGTTTCACCATGTTAGCTACTTGAGTATCCATTCCCACAGCTATAACTATTCCTGTACCATCTCCTGAAACAACGGAAGATGATTTAAATAGTACATTTTTCATATCTGAAAGTGTCAGTTCATTATCATCTATTTTGGATTCATATTTTTCCGATATAAAGCTTTCTCCTGTAACGGAGCATTCATCTATTTTTAAATCATTGCTCTCTATAATTCTCATATCAGCTGGTACTAATTGACCTTGTTCAACTATAACTATATCTCCTACTACCAATTCTTCAAAAGGTATCCTCATAGTTCTTCCATCTCTTATTACCCTGGCTATTCCAAAATTTAATTTTCTCAGTTCTTTAAAATTTCTCTCTTCCTTATATTGTTCTAGTGCTACAGCAAAAATATTTAAAAATATTATAAGTAGAGACAAAGATGTCTGTATAAACATACCTAAGTAGGAAAATATGGCAGCACATAAAATTAAAGATATAACCCATATCTCCTTAAACTGCACCATAATAAGATGAAACAAACTTTTACTATCCGGCATAGCAATGTGATTTTTCCCATATTTTTCCCTAAGCGGGACAATTTGATCTTCATCAAGTCCATAGTATGTATTACTATTTAATTCCTTTACTATTTCACTCCAGGAACGTTTGTACCACTCAATCATATATTAACACCTTCCATTTCCAGGTCTAAAGCTATTAGCAATTTATACTTAATATAATTATCATCTTTTTAATAATCGTTTAGTTATATTACATACTTTAATATTACGTCTAAAATATGGTATAATGCAAACATTATGTTAAGTTTTTTGAATATTTACTTTGAAAGAAGGAATGACGTTGGCAGTACAGATAATACTTGTAATGTTCATAGTTGGAATTGCACTTGGATTTGTAGGGGCAGGTGGTTCTGGATTTATAATATCCATTTTGACTGTAATTTTTGGTTTTACCATTCATGTATCCCTTGGAACTGCTTTAGCTGCAATGATTTTTCATCCATATCTGGAGCTTTTAGCCACTATAGAGAAGGCGACGCTGTACTAAAAGTGGGACTTGCCGTAGGAATTTTCGGAGCTATTGGTTCTTGGACTAGCTCTAATTTCTCTGCAATTATACCTGCTAGTGAATTAAAATGGATGACTTCAGGGATGTTATATTTGTCAGCCTTAATTTTATGGATTCGTATGTTTATTATAGAAAAAAGACATTCTTCTCAGGATAATAATTCTTTACCTAATGGCATGAGTTTTTGGATACGTGCCTGTGGAATAGGACTTGTTACAGGTGCCATTTCAGGTTTGTTTGGCATAGGGTCTGCTTGTTTTATTCAAATCGGATTGATGTTTATTCTAGGTATGTCAGTACGTCAATCTGTAGGAACTACTATGATGGTAATTATACCTATTGCTTTAGCTGGAGGAGCTGGATATTATCACTTAGGATATTTAGACATACATCTTCTTATTGAAGTAGTTGTAGGTACAATAACAGGTTCCTATATAGGTGCTAAATTTACAAAAAGAGTACCTATACCAATATTAAAAGTTGCAATGCTTTTAGTTCCTATTACAGCCGCCACATTACTTATAATTTAAATTTTTTACAAGTCATCAAAATAGAGACAAGGGGTATAATTTATCCCTTGTCTCTGTTTATTTTTTACTTGGAATGCTCCAAGCTCTCTACTATTTTCTTTGCCTGTTCCATATTCATTGAAGGATCTTGCACGAGCATATCATAATTAAAGCCATCTTCACTCCATGCTATACTTTTTACGTTATCCTCCATAGAAGTTCCTTTTTTACCTCTTATAGTAATATCTTTTTCTCCATCAAGTTTTAAATTATCTTTATTAGAAGGTATTTTGTTATCATTAAAAATGATAGTTGTAAGAACTAAGGCTTCTGCTCCATTTTTTTCATAGGTCTGATTTATCTCTTTGTGCTTAACTGCCTTCGCATCCAAGTAGGTAATACTTTTCAATTTATATCCGGACTTTTCATTTAAAGTTAATATAGGTTTTCCTGCTATCTTTTTTGCTTGCTTCATATCTATTTTATTTTGATTAACTTTTTCATCAATCTGTTCTATCTTAACATCAGAAGGTAACTTTTGGGTAAATAAGCTATTATCAAACTTAGGTGAAAAATCAAGCTTTGTATACTCCATACTTGATTTAGTATTAGCATTTTCCGACGTATTTTTTACTAAGAACCAATTGTCCTTATCTATCCAAAAGTTAACTTCTCCTATTAAACTCTTTTCCTGTTTTGGTTTAGCAAATATGTGATAAGTTTTAAATCCATTTACAGCTTCCTCACCTTTATAAATTAAAGTATGAGTTTTTGATATTGCATTAAGTTCCCTCATAAGTTGAGATTTATAATCAACACTGTTTTCAGTCAAATCGCCATCTACTTTCATAGTCATTGCCTTTTTTTCTTTTTCCATATATATGAGCATTTTGCCTCCATCACTTGTAGATATCACTTTACCTGATTCGTTGTCAACTTCTATACGCCTTCTTATTTTATTATTTGAATTATCTGTCCATTCCTTTATAGTACCATTCATAACCGCCTTGCCATTTTCATAATTTTCCATCTTTGCCTCTCCATAATAGGATTTAGGCTTTTCATAGGCAGTCATAGCCTTACTTATAACATCTCCTGGTATTATAGTATCCTTTTTTAGACCATCACATCCACTAAATATACCTGCCGTTAATATCCCCATAGTCAATATTGCCATAATTTTCCTTTTCATAATAAATTTCTCCCTCCAATATCTATTTAATTTTTAATCATAGGTATAGCACATATAAAAACAGTACTGCTTTCTTCTGAAAATACTTTTACTTCACCACCATGTTTTTGTATTACAAGTTGTACAATACTTAATCCAAGTCCTACACCTTTCCACATATTTTTACTTCTGGAATCATCACTTTGATAAAATGGCATAAATACTTTTTCCTTTTCCTTATCTTTAATTCCACTTCCTTCATTTTTGATTAAAATCAAGAGGCTTCTTTCTCTCCAGCTTCTTATCTCATTTTGGGAATTAATTTCAAGCCAATTAGGAAGTTCTTCATCAGGTGAAAATGCTCCCATGTATATGGCTCCTCCTTCTTTTGTATATCTAAGTGCGTTTGCCATTAAGTTATCTATTACCCTTGTCATTTGCCTCACATCTACATTGTACTTCCCATTTACTTCTATATTTGAAGTAAGTTTTATTTTCTTTTTTTCACAAGGCTTGTCATATCCTGAAAAAAGCATTTCAAATAACTCTGATCCTTCAAGTTCCACAAATTTCATTTTATAATCTGTTGTAAGAAGGTTGTACATCATTAGATCATCTATCAT
This sequence comes from Clostridium ljungdahlii, assembly GCF_001636845.1. GTDB lineage: Bacteria > Bacillota > Clostridia > Clostridiales > Clostridiaceae > Clostridium_B > Clostridium_B ljungdahlii_A. The sequence goes on along the minus strand of NZ_LITT01000058.1, from coordinate 116,350 downwards.
ATTTTTCATATAATCACTTTTGTGAAGTATAATAGAAACCTTATTTTTTAAATCTTCCATACCTAGGTCTTCTTCACATTCCATTGACTCTGCATAAGCTCTTATGGCAGTAAGCGGCGTCTTTAAATCATGCGATATTGCAGATATCATGTACTCCTTAGATTTTTGCTGAAGCTCTATAGTTTTTCTTTTTTCTTCAATATCATTTTTCATATTATTAAAGTGGTTTATAAGCTCTCCTATTTCATCACCACATTTGTAATTTAAATTAACTTCATCCCCAACAGCAAACTTATTCATGCCTTCTATTAAAAGTTTAATAGGCTTATTAAATTTTTTATTTAAGAGAATTACTACTAATGTGAATACAGCTAAAACCATAAATATAAAACATAAAATAACTAAAACAGTTCTATAATTTACAGCTTGAATAAAGTCGTCTCTTGTCATAACTATTTTATAAAAGCCAACTAATTTACTATCTTTAAATACAGGCATTTTCAGAGTATTAGCTTTAGTTCCTGTTTGTATTTTATATAGGTCAGAATAAATCTCACTTTTGTCAATATAGCCTAACATGTTATCATCTGATGAATATATCTGCTGACCTACTGCATTGTATACTTCTATCGCAACAGAACTCTTATCTTCATCCATCACAAATTTTTTATTTGTTAAAGAGCTGCCATCATATATATTAGGATCATCAAGCACTTTCTCGTATGCCTTAAATTTGCTCATGGTAGATATATAATTCATAACCTGTGTATTTTTGTTGTAACTATTTATAATTACAAACAAGATTAAAGCTAAAATTATAGGTGTCAGCATAACTGCTAAATGAGATAATATAAGCCACTTTTTTAATTTCATATCTTTCTCCTAACCTGTACAATATCATTATACAAATACTTTTCATTTCTTTATAAAACTTAATAATTTCTTTATAATTAAGAAAAAAGCTATATCACCCTGCAAAAATACACATTTTGATACAACTTTTCTATATTTTATTAAAAATTAGTTAGTAAATTCATAAAGCCATTAATGTTTTGCTTTAGCAAAACGAGTCTTGAAAAATTTAATTAGCCATTTTTATTTAGTTCTTCTTTTAAAGTATCGATATATTCCTTAGCTTCAACTAGCCCACACCCAGTAGACTCTCTATATAATTTGATTGCCTTAATTCTTTCATTCTCCAAAATAAGTTTTTTTAATTCATCTGTTAATGTATCAAATGCTCCTATTTTTCTAGCAATCCTATTCAAAGTTGCATTCATTCTTGCATTATCATTTCGTATTTGGCTTATATCTGTCACTATCCATATTAGAAATCCTGCTGTCGCAAGCATCAGAACAATTTTATAATCCATAATTTTACTCCTTATTTAACCTATATTCCTTTCTCCTATAAACTTATAGCCTACTCCCCATACAGTTTTTATAAAAGTAGGATTTTTACTACTGTCTCCTATTTTTTCTCTAAGTTCTTTTATGTGTACAGTTACAGTATTGTTTCCTTCAACATCCATACTCTCCCATATGTGATGATATAATTCTTCTTTTGAAAATACTTTGTTTGGATTTTGTGCCATAAGACTTAAAAGTTCAAATTCTTTTATAGTCATTTGAATTTCTTTTTCATTCACAGTAACCTTTTTTTCCTCAGGTATTATAATAAGTCCATTTTTAAATTTTAATATTCCATTTATGGCAGACTCTCTATCTACCTTTTTATACCTTCTTAAATGCGCTTCAATTCTTGCAGAAACTTCAATCAAACTAAAAGGTTTTGTTATATAATCATCTGCTCCAAGCTTTAATCCTTTCACTTTATCCATTTCCGTCTGCTTTGCACTTATTATCATTACTGGTATATCTTCATTTATCCATCTTATATTCTTGCAAAGAGTGAAGCCATCCATTTCAGGCAGCATTATATCTATCATTACAAGTGCAAATTCATATGTTTTAAAATCCTCTAATCCCTCTTTGCCACTTGATGCCCAATTAACTTCATATCCTTCTTTTTCAAGATGTTCCTTTAATATGTTTGCAATTGCCTCATCATCTTCAACTATCAGTAACCTTTGACCCATCAATAAAACCTCCATATCTAACTTCTAAAATTATAACATGAATTTTCCATATTTACATTGTATATATATTTTCTTTACGAAGAAGTAAAATCACATTTGGAATATTTAATGAAAATTAATCCTGGCAAAAAGGTTGTTGTATTCCTTGATAATGCTAAAAATCATACTAGTTTCCTAATTCAAACTTCTTACCAAAAGGTTAAGGAAAAACTTAAGCTTATTTACCTTCCCCGATATTCACCATATATGAATACTCAGAAGAATATATGGAATTATCTTAAAGCTAGATTGTTTAAACCTTCTTCTAGAAGTTGTATTGAAGAGTTAACTTTTAAATTGAAAACCCTATATGTGTAAGTTTTCTAACTTAAAAATCAACTTATACATAGAAATATTTTTACAATAAATAAGCACATTTAAATATTTTGTATATAAGTCTTAGTGGAAAATTTATAAAAAAGCTTAGGACTTTTGAATTGTCTGAGGTACGAGTTTTCAAAAGTCCTTAGGTTTTTATAAATTTTCTGCTTAGACTTATCAAAATATTTAACGTGCTTGTGTTTGTAAAAAATATTCGGAGCATAAGTTGATTTTTTGCTTAGGAACTCTCTCTATAGATATTCTATCTTATTTCAATATAGCTTTTAAATCATCCTCCACTGTCGTAGTGGGCTTTATGCTGAATTTATCAACTAAAACATTCAACACATTTGATGAGAAAAATGCTGGAATAGAAGGTCCTACATAAATGTTTTTTATTCCAAGAGACAATAAAGTAAGCAATATACATACAGCTTTTTGTTCGTACCATGACAGTACTAGTGTAAGCGGTAAATCATTTACTCCACATTTAAATACATTTGCAAGTGCTAAAGCAATCTGTATAGCGGAATAAGCATCATTACACTGACCAACATCAATAATACGTGGAATACCTTGAATATCTCCTAAATCTAAATCATTAAAACGATATTTTCCACAGGCAAGAGTTAATATAAGGCTGTCCTTTGGTGCTTTCTTTACAAACTCGGTATAATAGTTTCTGCCAGACTTTGCTCCATCACAGCCTCCTACCAGGAATATGTGCTTGATTCCTCCATTTTTAATTGTCTCTACTATTTTATCTGCTACTCCAAGCACTGCATCATGAGCAAATCCAGTTGTAAGTACACTTCCACCATTTATACCTGTAAAATTTTTATCTTCAGTATATCCACCAAGTTCAAGTGCTTTATTTATAATTTCACTAAAATCTTTTCTTCCATTTCCATCTGCCTTAACATGTTTAAGTCCAGGAAATCCTACAACATCTGTAGTAAATATTCTATCTGAATAATTTTCACTTGGAGGTACAAGACAATTAGTTGTAAATAATATAGGTGCAGGAATATTGTCAAATTCCTTTCTCTGATTCTGCCATGCAGTACCAAAGTTCCCCTTCAAGTGTTTATATTTTTTAAGCTCGGGATACCCATGTGCAGGGAGCATTTCTCCATGAGTATATATATTTATCCCTTTTCCTTCTGTCTGTTCAAGGAGCATCTTTAAATCATATAAGTCATGACCTGTAATAACTATAAATGGACCTTTTTCAACATTTGTAGTTACTTTTACAGGAGCTGGTTGTCCATAAGCAGATGTATTAGCTTCATCTAATAATGCCATACACTTTAAGTTGACACCACCAAATTCCATTAGAATGTTTAGCCACTCTTCTACTGAATGCGTTCCCCCAACCGCTCTCATACCTTTATAGAACCAATCCATAACTTCTTCGTCTTTTTTACCAAGCTTACAGGCATGATATGCATATGCTGCCATACCACGAATTCCAAAAAGAAGTGTAGAGCGAAGGGATACAATATCAGTATCTCCATCCCAAAGTCCATCAAAATGGAATTTACTGTCATTTTGAAATTTTTCACTTTGTACTTCTACTGCATTTATAATTTCATCAATCCTTGATACATCAAAATTTACATTAGTAACAGTTGAAAACAAACCTTCCATCATAACTTCATCTACAGCTTTATCTCTATTTTTTCCTTCAGCAGCATAGGCAAGTTCTACAAGTTTGCATGTAAGCTTATCCTGTTTATTTGCAACATCAGGCTGCTTTCCACATGCCCCTACTTTTGTACACCCACTTCCACAAGCAGTTTGTTCACATTGAAAACAAAACATATTATCCATATTTACACCCCATAACCTTATTATTTTTTAATTGCTTTTATGAGATGAGTATAATATAATAATGGTAATAAATCGGTATCCTCTGTTACCAAATTAAAGGTGATTAAATGTTTGAAAAATATGTGGATATATTATCAAAAATTAGCTTATTTCAAGATATTACTAAAGAAGATATTACTGTCATGCTAAATTGCATTAAACCTAAAATCAGTCAATTCAAGAAAAATGATTTGATTGCTATAAGTGGAGATGAATTTAAAAGCGTTGGAATTGTAATAGCTGGAAAAGCTGTTGTAGTAAAGGAAAATGCTGCAGGAAACAGAATGTTTATGACAAATTTGAATCCAGGAGACATGTTTGGTGAAATGGCCGTTTTTTCAGGAAAATCTGTACTTCCTGCTACCGTTGAAGCCCAAGATAAGTGTACAGTTTTATTTTTACCTGGTGAAAAAATTATAGGTGAATGTAAAAATATGTGCTCATGGCACCGCACTCTCATTCGCAATATGTTTAAAATTATATCCAATAGGGCACTAGTACTAAACAAACATGTAGAGTATTTAAATATCAAGAACTTGAGGGGTAAAATAAGTACCTTTTTAATAGAACAATATAAAAAATCAGGGAAAAGTACTTTCAAACTTCCCTTGAAGCGAAATGAACTAGCTGAATTTTTAAATGTTTCAAGACCTTCCCTTTCGCGGGAAATGTGTAATATGAGAGATGAGGGACTTATTGATTTTAACAGATCATCTTTTCATATTAAGGATATTGAAGGATTAAAAAATATGTCAGAGTAAAAATGAAAGAGACAGATTACAAGTATCTGTCTCTTTTTAAGCTTCCCCTTAACTATTGATTTCTAGCTTCTCTTACTTTTTCCACAAAAAGTTTTGCAGTTTTTGTAACTTCATCATAATTACCTGTTTTTGCACCACCTGTCAGCTTTCCTCCTACACCTACTGCAATACAACCATTTTTTATCCAATCACCTACATTTTCTAAATTAACACCACCTGTTGGCATAATAGGTACTTGAGGAAGAGGTGCCTTTATGTCTTTTACTATTTTAGGACCAAATGCACTTCCTGGAAATAATTTAATAACATCTGTTCCTGCTTCCAATGCCCTTATCATTTCAGTAATAGTCATGCATCCTGCCATGTATGGAACTTGATATCTGTTGCACAACTTAACAGTTTCCAGGTCAAAACCAGGACTTACTATATATTTTGCACCAGCAAGTATTGCAACTCTAGCTGTTTCACTATCAAGCACTGTCCCTGCCCCTACTATAAGTTCGTCTTCTGAAAATTTTTCTTTTAATGATGTTATTACCTTATCTGCTCCAGGAACAGTAAACGTAACTTCAATTGCAGGTATACCACCTTCTATGCATGCTTTTGAAATTTTTTCTGCTGTTTCAGAATTTTCAGCTCTAACTACTGCAACAACTCCAACTTCAGTAATTTTTCTTAAAGTTTCTATTTTTTCTATCATTTAAAAATCCTCCTCATCCTATTAAATTTTTTATTACAGGGTAACCCCTCTTTTAAATATAGCTATTTCCTTAAAATTATTTTTTTCGTTGTTTACAAGTTCACCGTTTGCCACTTTAATTACATATTGAATAAATTCATCTAATAAACTGTCCATAGATTTATCTTCTACTAAGGCTCCTGCGTTAAAATCAATCCAATGAGGTTTTAATTTATATAACTGAGAGTTAGTCGATATCTTCATAGTAGGAACAAAACTTCCAAAGGGAGTTCCCCTGCCTGTTGTAAATAAAACAATCTGACATCCTGAGGATGCCAGTGCAGATGCTGCAACTAAATCATTTCCAGGAGCACTTAAAAGATTTAATCCTTTTTCTCTTAATTTTTCTCCATACTCAAGCACGTCCACTACCGTTTCTATTCCTGCCTTTTGTGTACAGCCTAGTGACTTATCCTCAAGAGTAGTTATCCCTCCTGCTTTATTTCCAGGTGAAGGGTTTTCGTATATAGGCTGATCATACTTCATGAAGTATTCTTTAAAATCATTTATCAAATGAACAGTTTTATCAAATACTTTTCTATTTTTAGCTCTATTCATAAGTAGTGTTTCTGCTCCAAACATTTCTGGAACTTCTGTCAAAATGGTTGTTCCGCCTTGTGCAATCAGCCAATCTGAAAATTTACCTAGAAGTGGATTTGCAGTTATCCCAGAAAATCCATCAGAGCCTCCACATTTAAGTCCAATTTTAAGTTCAGATAAAGGCACATCTTCCCTCTTGTCGTTTTTCATATTTTTATAAAGTTCTTTTAGCAGCTTTACCCCCTCTCCTATTTCATCTGAAACTTCTTGAGCTACTAAGAACTTTACTCTTTTTTTGTCATAATCACCTAATATCTCTTTAAATTCAGACATTTTATTATTTTCACAGCCAAGGCCCATTACAAGTACTCCACCAGCATTGGGATGTTTAACGACATCAGCTAGTATCGTTCTTGTACTAGCATGATCCTCTCCAAGCTGGGAGCATCCATAATTGTGCTTTAATACTAAAGTATTGTCTATATATAATGGGCCAACTTCAGCTTTAAATTTTTCTACAACTTTATCTGCTATACCATTGATACAGCCTACTGTAGGTACTATCCACAGCTCATTTCTTATACCTACATCTCCATTTTCTCTTCTATATCCCTTAAAAGTTAAATTCTTATTTTTAAACACATTTTTTATTAACTTTTGACTAAAATTATAATTTTTTATACCTTCCAAATTAGTTTTAGCATTGTGTGTATGAATCCACTGTCCTTCTAAAACATCACAAGTTACATGTCCTATTGGGAAACCATATTTAATTATATTCTCTTTGCTATTAATATTTTTTACAGCTATTTTATGGCCTCTTTTAACATCTTCTTTAAGACAAATACTTTCATTTTCTACTTTTACAATGTCATCTTTTTTTAAGTTTCTTAATGCCACAGCTACATTATCATTTTTATTTATTTTAATAACATCTTTCATGTAAATATCTCTCACTTTCATCTAAACATGTCTTTTATATTATTCTAAGTAAGAAGTTGACACATACAGGTGGATATACTATTAAATCTCACTACCATAAGAACTTTTAAAAGAGTTCAAAGTCCAAATAATGATAGTTTCTTTAATACCTTAGTAAATTTTATTACATAACCTCTTTTACAGCCTCTTTCATACCCAATCTCTCAATTTTTATCAAATATTCAGTTACTTTATCTGTTAAGCCCTTTATTTTATTTAGATCCATTTCCCAATTCTTTTCATATGCCAAAACAGAAGTAACTATCTTTCTAAGTCCTTTCTCCGTTCCATCATAACTTTCCCATAAAGATCTGTATAAATCTAAGATATCTTCACTGTCAGCTAGCTCTATATCTTCTTCTCCTCTTTTGCCCTTATAGAATTCTATTAATGATGCAAGAGAGAAACATAATTTTTTAGGAAGTTCTCCTTTTCTATTTAAATATTCCAATAGTGAAGGCAAATCCCTAGTTTCAAATTTTGACATAGAATTTAATGCTATACTCATGAGATAATGTTTTACAAATGGATTCGCAAATCTATCAAGTACTGCACCTGCAAAATATTTTAATTCATCTTCTGGTAAATCCAGTGTAGGTATTATTTCATCATTTATAGTTTCCCTAACATACTTTCCAATAACTTCATCTTCAACTGCCTGTCCCACAGTATCTAATCCATAAAGATATGCAACCGGTACTAAAGATGTATGAGCTCCATTTAATATTCTAACTTTTCTTGTCCTATAAGGAGTCATATCTTCAACAAACTTTACGTTTAATCCAGCTTTTTCAGTTGGAAGTTCATTTTTTATCCACTGTGGTCCTTCAATTACCCATAAATAAAATTGTTCGCTTACATCTACAAGGCTATCTTCATATCCTAATTCTTCAGTTATTTCTTTAATTGTATCTTTTGGATATCCAGGAACTATTCTATCTACCAAACTGCAGCAAAATACATTGGAATCCTCTAACCAATTTACAAAGTCTTGTTCCAACTTCCACATTTCTGTGTACTTAAGTATTATTTCTTTTAGTTTCTCACCATTTCTATCTATGAGTTCGCAAGGAATTATTATTAATCCCTTATCCTTCTCTCCCTTGAATGTTTGAAATCTGTGATACAAAAATGCTGTTAATTTTCCAGGATAACTATTTTGTGATCTGCCTTCTAACTTATCGTTTTCATCAAATGCAATTCCAGCTTCAGTAGTATTGGAAACTATAAATCTTAATTCAGGCTGCTCTGCAACTTTTAAGAATTCTTCATAATGTACATATGGATTGACAGCTCTACTTATACTATTTATGACAGAATGTTCTCTAACGGATTTTCCATCTTTTATTCCTTGAAGATATAAATTAAATAAACAATCTTGGGCATTTAGTTTATCAGCTTTTCCATCTTTAGTAGGCTGAACTACTACTGCACTTCCATTAAAATCTGCTTCTTTATTCATTTTATCAATTTGCCAGTCAACAAATGCCCTTAAAAAATTACCTCCCCCAAATTGCAAAACTTTTTCTGGATATTTCTTATAATTTTTAAAAGTTTCCTTATTTAATTTCATAATCTATCCTCCCAATTGTTTTGTTAACGTGTGCACAACAAACTAAACCTAAACTTAATTTCTGTATAAATTTCATATATTTTTACGACTATTTCTTTCTATACTATTATACTGCCTTTTGCACACGTTAACAATATTTTTAAATTATTTTTTGTAAATTTTATATTAAATTGTTTTCTCTGAGTCTGCTATTAAAATAAAATACATTTACTTTCTTCTGTTATGGGCATGACACGGCATTGCATTCCATACATTATTTTTTGAAGCTGAGTCATTCCCATCTAAAGTTGGCAGATTTCAAAATATAATAAGTTTAAACTAAAAAACATAATTATCCAATATCAATCAAACTTATTTTATATCATAATTTTTATTTAAGTTTAGAACAGAATCTCTTGCTATAAACTCTGTTTTAATATAAATTTTTTCACCTTTGTAGTTTTCTTTATTCATTATCTCAATTAATTTTTTTCCTCCAGCTATACTTATCTCTCCTATAGGTCTCTTTACAGTAGTAAGTGCCGGGGTAGTATATTCTGAAACTGCTATGTCGTCAAAACCTACTATTGAAATATCTTTGGGAACTTGAAGTCCACTGTCAAATACAGCTTTTATAGCACCTACGGCCATATCATCATTAGAGCAAACTACTGCTGTAGGAGATTTTGATAAATTAATAAGTTCCCTCATGGCATTATATCCGCTTTTCATACTATAATTTCCTTTAATAATATATTCACTATGGACTGGTACGTTATATTGAATTAAAGCCTCCATAAATCCATCTTTTCTTCTTTTAGTAGATTTAAATTCTTCTTTTCCTTCTATTATAGCTATATCTTTATGTCCATTTTTTATCAAATGTTCTGCAGCCTTAAAGGTACCTTCTTTATCATCAGATATAATGTTTATTAAAGATTTTTCATCTAATTCTCTATCCAAGACAACTAATGGAATTCCTTTCTCCACAACATGATAAATAAAAGGATTGTCATTATCACTTTGACTCATTAAAATAATTCCATCAAATCTTTTATCATTAATATTTGTAAAATCCTTATAATCATCAATACCTCTTATAACTAAATTATATTTTTCTTCTATAGTGCTATTAACTCCTGTTACAGTATCAAAGAAAAAACCTGGAGATGTACCCTTACTTATGCTAGAAAAAAACAAACCTATAGTATAAGATTTATCCAATACTAAACTTTTTGCACTATAATTTGGAACGTAATTCAATCTATCAGCTATAGCTTTTATCTTTATTTTAGTTTCTTCGTTTATTAAAGGGCTATTGTTAAGTGCTCTTGATACTGTTGTATGTGATACATTTGCCAATTTTGCTATATCCTTTATTGTTATGCTCATTATGTCCACCTTTCTTATATAAACCTATATTTCTTCTTTTGATAATATCACACTTTTTACAAGTTCACTATATTTTATATTTTAAAATTCAATTTAAAGTTATTAGCCCTTTAGTCACTATTTAGACCACAAATTTCTCAACTTGCTTTAAAATTCTTTTCATTGTACCCTTTAACAATTGCGCTGACTTTGCTACATCTTGTGATGACTCATTCATATTTTCAGCAGATGATGAAATTTCCTGGGAAGACGCTGAATTCTCTTCTGCCACAGAAGATAATTCCTCCACATTTGATATTATCTCATCTTTTCTCTTATTAATTAGAATTATTGAATTGTTCACTTCTTCAACCTGCGGTAATATATTATCCATAGCATTTACTATATCTTTAAATGAAATAATAGTAGTCTTTACTACACTAACTTGATTTTCAAGTTTCTCATTTGCATCCTTTGTTGTCTTTGTAACTACGTTCGTTTCTTCATTTATAATGCCAATCAAATCATTTATATCTTTTGATGACCTTTTAGACTGTTCTGCTAGTTTTCTGATTTCGTCTGCTACAACAGAAAATCCCTTCCCGGATTCCCCTGCTCTAGCTGCTTCAATTGCCGCATTTAAAGCAAGTAAATCAGTCTGATCTGCTATATCATTTATAAGATTCGTTATTTCTGTAATTTTTTTAATACTAACAGCTAAATCATCAACCTTTTTTCTTGATTCATCATAAGATGATGAAATTTGATTTATAGAAGTACCTAAATCATTCAATTTTGCATTATTTTTCCTTGTTTTTTTATTGATAACTTTAGTACTTTCATCCATTTTGTTTATAGAATGAGCTATTTTATTTATTTCTTCTCCAAAAGAATTTAAATTAGAACTTATAGACACAAGTTTTTCAGCTTGATGTGAAGACCCTTGAGCTACATCTGAAATAGAATTTGAAACTTTCCCTATATAAGAATTCATTTTTTCAGATAATCCTGTAAGTGACTCAGACTGTTTCATAACATCCATAGAATCATTTTTAATTATAGAAATAATATTTGAAATGGAATTAACAGTTTTATTCAAAGCCCTATTCATTGTCCCAAATTCATTTGTAAGCTGAGAATTAAATTTTATTTTAAAATTACCGCCCGATAGTATTTTTAGTTTATCTGTAAATTCATCTATTGAATTTTTTATTATACTGATTATTACCACTGATAGCACTGTTAAAATTAAAATTGATATTATAAATATAGTAATAAACAATATCATATTGTTGTGATATAAACTTTTTGAATTCTGGCTTTGTTCATTGGCAGCTTGTTTTTGATATTCAACAAGCTTGACATTTTTTTTAGCAAGATCATTACCATAATTCCCCATTGCCACATTAGTTATTGCCTTATCTGGAACAATATTTTGTTTTCTTTGTTCTATTATATTTGGTATAAATGAATAATAATGCTCATACGCATTTTTCATTTGACTTACAAGTTCAGCTTCTTTTTTATCGTTCTTTGATATGTTTTCATTTCTAGATATTATGGTAGTTATATCCTTATTTAATTTTAGCATTGTCTTTTCATTTTCTTCATCAAAAGGTCTGTCAAGTATCTTGGTTAAAGTATTTCTCAAAACTCCCATATCTCCATTTACATCTTCCCAATCCTTTAATTTAGGAATAACATTGCTGTTTACATTATCAATTGTATTATACATTTTAGATGTATTTACATAACCTACTACTCCAATTATAATTGTTGCTAATAAAGATATAACCCACATTATTATTACACTTTGTGTAATTTTTATATTTTGTAGTTTATTTAACTTTGCTCTTTTGATCATACATTTTCCTCCCAAAAATATATGTTAAAAATAGTAATTAGTCTATTAAAGAAGAAGGACTGTACATAATGATTTCAAAAATCGCTAATGCAGCAGCCCTAATAAATGCTTGTATTACCTAAAGTGTATTTAACCCTAGAGAAACTGGTTACACAATCACTTTACTATATTAATTTTAATAATTTGTAAAATTCAGTACATCCTATTTTACAGTTACATCATATCTTCCATTATGAAGGTCATCTACTATTGCCCTGTATTTTTCGTCTGTCAATTTGTACAAGAATCCGATTACAATAGCTGCTACAGCTAATGCACAAGCTGGGTACAATGCCATTACTGCTTTCATTCCAAGTATAGTCTTTGCAGTTTGATGCGCATTTGCTACATATCCTGTCATTTGTAAAGCTCCTAAAGTAACATATGCTGCTATCGATTGAGCTATTTTTCTTGAAAAATTAAATGCAGCATAAGTTATACCTTCTTTTCTTTGTCCTGTATGCCATTCACCATAATCAATGGCATCTGAAACAAAAGCCCATGTAACACCATTTGGAATAGCTAAAGCTACATATCCAACAGTTACAAGTATTGTAAATACAACTGGATTAGGTGGTGCTATAAAATTTAGTCCATCAGCAACAATACCAACAATAAAGCCTATCATAGCTGTTTTCTTTTTACCAAATTTTTGAACCATCTTGGGAATAGCTGCAATACCTATAACAGAACATCCAATCATTATAGAATTTATAACAGGCTGAAGTTTTACGTTACCAAGTGCATATTGACAATAATATATCATCATCTGGTTATTTGCATTCATTGAAGATATAGTAAATAATGTCATGAGAATTAAACATAATAGTGGTTTATTTGTAAATACTACTTTAAAACATTCTTTTACACCTATCTTTTCCTTTGTTTTAGCTTGAGGTTTTACATGTTCTCTAGTATTTCTAAAGCATATATAAAATGAGCCTATACCTATAATTGCCATAATAGCAGCAGCTATAGGATATCCAATCCTAGGATTTGTAAAATGTATTAGTATAGGTACAAATGCTACACCAGTTATAAGCTGTGCTCCCAGTGAACCTGCTTGTCTAAACGTTGCCAACTGACTTCTTTCTTCAACATCCTGAGTCATAACAGATGCCAGCGAACCATAAGGATCATTTGTAAATGAATAAACAAGTCCCCATATCATATAAGCAGCATAAGCATATATAAGCTTTTCTGTTACTGAACCAAAATGAGGCATAATAAATGTTATTACTGTGAGTATACCTAATATAATAGCTGAAATCATCATTACAGGTCTGAATTTTCCATACTTTCCAGGCTTCTTAGCATCTACTGCTGAACCAGCTATAGGATCCATAAATGCATCAAATATTTTTGTATATACAAATATATTTTTTGCCATTGCTGCTGGTATGCCACAAGCATCTGTGAAAAATTTAGAAAGGTATGCTTGACCTAAGTCAAACATAAATCCATTACCAAAATCACCAAAACCATAAGATATCTTTTCTTTTAAGGTTAACTTTTTATCTCCAGATGGTGGATTTTTACATTTATCTTTTTCCATATTAATTAACTCCTTTATTCAAAATCGTTTACACATGCATAAGTAGTATTTCATATATACCTAATAAAAACACTTTTGAAAATTTTCAGATTTTTTAATTTTTATTTAGACTTATAATCAAGAATATTTAGTCTATCTAAGGGTTTCAAAGCATCCAGATAATATATTAACTTTTACTTAGAAATCGTTATCCAGTGACGTAGCTGCCCTTTAATCCCAATTGGCGAAGCAGATATCCCAAATCTTTGATTTGGTGATAATCGCTTTCACTGTGTGCATGGGAGTATCAACGCAGGTAGTCATCGGATAAATAAGGGATTTTTCAATTTTTACATTTCAAAATATTTTTCTGCATTATTATAGCATATGTCTTTTACTATTTGTCCTAGATTGTTCATATCATTTGGGAACTCTCCATTTTCAACCCATTCTCCTATCATGTTGCAAAGTATTCTTCTAAAATACTCATGTCTCGTATAGGATAAGAAACTTCTGGAGTCAGTTAACATTCCTACAAATCGGCTTAAAAGTCCTAGATTTGCTAAAGCTTTCATTTGTTCAATCATTCCATCTTTATTGTCATTAAACCACCAAGCTGCTCCAAATTGTATTTTTCCTGGAACAGTTGTACCTTGGAAATTTCCAAGCATACTTCCAAGAACATAGTTGTCCTTTGGATTTAAGCTGTATAAAATTGTCTTTGGAAGAGAATCTTCAACTTCAAGTGAATCCAAAAATCTTGCAAGAGGATATGCAATACCTTCGTCATTTGTAGAATCAAATCCAGTATCAGGTCCCAGTTTTTTAAACATCTTAGTATTGTTATTTCTAAGTGCTGCAATATGGAGCTGCATTACCCATCCATGTTTCGAATAAAGTTTTCCTAAAAATTTCAATACACAAGTCTTATATTCACTTACTTCATCCAAAGTTAAATTTTCACCTTTTAATGCTTTTTTTAATACCCTGTCAACTTCATCTTTAGATGCTTCTTTATATACCACGCTGTCTATAGCATGATCTGATACTTTACATCCTAAAGATTCAAAAAATTCAACTCTTTCTTTCAAAGCTTCTAAAAGTGCATCCAATGTATTTACAGATTTTCCATACACTTTTTCTAATTTCTTAATCCATGGCACAAATGTTTCTTCATCTATTTTAACAGCTTTATCTGGCCTAAATGCTGGCAAAACCTTTACGTCAAAATCACTGCATTCTTTAAGCTTTATGTGATACTCTAAAGAATCTGCAGGATCATCTGTTGTACATACAACCTTGACATTTGATCTCTTAATAAGACCTCTTGCACTAAAATCCTTATCTTTTAGTATTTCATTTGCCCTTTTCCAGATTTCAGGAGCAGTTTTTTCATTTAAAACATCATATATTCCAAAAAATCTTTGAAGTTCCAGGTGAGTCCAATGATAAAGTGGATTTCCTATAGATACTTGTAACGTTTTCGCCCAAACCATGAATTTTTCATAATCAGTAGAATCTCCAGTAATGTATTTTTCATCTATACCATTACTTCTCATGGCTCTCCACTTATAATGATCACCATATAACCATACTTCTGTTATGTTTTTAAATCTCTTGTCTTCATAAATTTCTTTAGGACTTAGATGACAATGATAGTCAATTATAGGCATGTCCTTTGCATAGTTATTATACAAATTTATTGCAGTTGGGTTGGTTAATAAAAAATTTTCATCCATAAATTTCTTCATTACAATAATCACCTACTCTATTTTGTTTCGAATATGTTCACGTGAACATTCTTGATTATTTATATTATAATTCTTTTGGATAAAAAATGCAATGGTTTTCTGTTAACGTGTGCAAAAATATTTATTTTACATTTCCACATATATTCTTATTTTTTCACTCCAGGTTTTCCTTGGCAGTAACGTCTTAAATCCAGTTATGTCATCAGACATTTTAACATTAGGCGCATTTATAACCCAGGTTTGAGGTTCTATACATACAAAATGTTTATTTCCAGTATCATTCCATATTACAAGATGTTTATAATCCGCTCCCATTTCATATATAACTCTCAATTTATTAGACTTGTCCTCAATTACTGCTCCTCTAAACTCTTTTCCATCCAAATTCATATTTTTTAACATATAATGAGTTTCTATAGGATGCCCTGATACTTCCATTCCTCCATCTAATAATTTTTTTTCTTCTTCTGTAAGCTTTAAAATCTTACCTGTAGGTAAATTTCTCTCATTCTGCTCCCACCTTTTGTCTACCGAGGCCATAACTCTAAAATCTTCATCATTGCCGTTCTCATCAAACGGTACATTAAAAGCTGTATGATATCCTATTCCTATAGGCATCTTCTCATCACTTAAATTTGTCACACTAGCAGTTTGTTTTAATCCTTTACATGAGAGATTATAAGATAACTTAAATCTAAATTC
The DNA here is from genome assembly GCF_001636845.1 of Clostridium ljungdahlii. Taxonomy (GTDB): domain Bacteria; phylum Bacillota; class Clostridia; order Clostridiales; family Clostridiaceae; genus Clostridium_B; species Clostridium_B ljungdahlii_A. Next base: position 100,185 of record NZ_LITT01000058.1, on the reverse strand, counting down.
ATGAGGTAAATACTTATAGAAGTCATGTTCTTTTGTAAAGTTAAAAACAGCTTCTACTTGAACTTCATCCTTAGAAATAACTTCTTTTTTAGTTATTTGCCATTTTTCACTTTTTATAAATCCATGTATATAGTTATTGCGTTTAGGTTCATTTATAGGGAACTTATATACTTTATCCCCTACTTTAAAGGTTCCATCTTCTATTCTGTTTGGAGGAAATAATACTGGAAATCCATATATTTGAGGTCTTTCTTTAAATGCTTCAAAATCTAAATCTTCATTAGGGCTTCTAAGTATGCTTATATTCTTCAAAGTATTTTTAAGTTCTATAACATTAGCTCCTACATCAGGTACTATAAGTGCTTCATAGCCCCCTGCGGAAAATTTAACAGCTGTATGACCTTTCCATAACACCTCTTCTACACTTGCAGCTTGCTTTTCATTAATTGGCAATTTTACCATCTCCATTTTGCTTTATTGTTAACGTGAACATCATTTTATGACTATATTTCGAAATTTACTTAATATTTATATGGTATTATTGTTAACGTGAACAATACTTTATAATATATATTATACAAATTCTACATATAATTATCAAGAAATTTAAATAATTCATCTTATTAATTTGTATTTAAAAAAGTAACAGTAAAAACAGTTTCCTTACCTACCTTACTTTTTACATCAATCATACCACCGTTTCCATCGATTATGGATTTTGAAAGTGCCAAGCCAATTCCAATGGATTCAGTACTTTTATTAGTCTTTCCTTTATAAAATCTTTCAAAAACATGTTTAAGTTCTTCTTCCGGTATTCCTTCTCCATTGTCTTTAACTATGATCCTAGTGCAAACCTGACTTACTTCAGTAAACACATCAACTTCCCCACCAGACTTCGTGTGTTCAATTGCATTCTTAATCACATTTACAATTGCTTCACTTATCCAATTATGATCATGCTTTAACATAATTTTATCCCTACCAGGATAAAATTTGAGTTTAACATTCTTACTTTCTGCTTTTATACCTAAAAATTTTAAAGATTCCATTACAGTTTTATTTATATCTAAACTTATCATTTTAAACTTTATTGCACCTGCATCTAATTTTGCAAGTTGGAGTAAACTTTTCACAAGCCATTCAATTCTATTTAATTGATTTTTACTATTTTCTAAAAATTCAATTTTCTTATTATCATCTACCTTTCTATTCAAAAGTATATCGTTATATATTATAAGGGACGAAATTGGAGTTTTTATTTGATGTGATATATCCGACAGAGTGTTAACTAAAAAATCTTTTTCATGCTGTATTTGTGAAAAATTATTTTTTAAAATCACCCTCATGTTATCAAAAGCATAGGCAAGCTTTGCAAAAGTACCTTCCGCATTTTCATAAATTCTTATGTCAAAATTATAATCTAACATATTTTTTGCCGCTAGTATAAGTCTTTCAAGTTTTTTATATATTCTTATATATAAAATAGCATTTGTTAAAAACACTATTGCAAAGAAACAAACCATAGAAGTAAGTAAAAATTTAATTAAATTTCTATAGTTATTTTCCAATTGAGGCATCAAACCTATATTCAATTCTGTGCTATATCCATAATATTTTAGTATTTTTCTTCCACTTTTTATGTCTTCCCCACTGCTATTTTTCGTTATAATAGTTACCACTTCATTTTTCAATTCAGGATGAGTCTTTACTATTTTACCAACAACAGTTGCATTATTATCTACATAACTATCCTTTATTTTCTCATAACTCTTATCAATAGTATAAGAACTTATAAGTATTGACAATAAAGCTAAAATCAATATAATACAGGAACTTTTCCTAAGTTCCGAATTTTCATAATATTCCCTCATGTTCTACTCCTTTTCAACTTCCAAATCCCACTCATATCCAAATCCTCTTTTTGTTTTTATATACTTAGGATTTGAAGAGTCATCCTCTATTTTTTCTCTTATCCTCTTTATGTATACGGAAAGCGTATTTGTATCGAAGTAATCTCCACTTCCTTCGCTAAGCTTGTCTAGTATTTCTTCTCTATTCATAGCCCTTTTTGGATTAGTCATAAAAAGTAATAACAATTTATACTCCTGCATAGAAAGGGACATATCACATCCATTTCTATAGGCTTCTAATTTAGTTGTATTTAAAACAATTTTTTCGGATTTTAATATATCACTCTTATCCGAATTGTTTTTTTCCGTTCTTCTCAAAATTGCCTTAATTCTAGAAATGAATTCTTTTACTCTAAATGGCTTTGCTATATAATCGTCCGCACCTATATCAAGTCCTAAAACAACGTTTACTTCTTCGTCACAAGCAGTTAGAAATATTACTGGAATTTGACTTTTTTTACGTATATATTTACATACATCATATCCACTTCCATCTGGTAACATCACATCTAATATAACAATGTCAAAAGTTTCACTGTCAAAAATTTTTTTAGATTCACTAACACAGGAACACCTTTTCACTTCATATCCCTCATCTTGAAGAGTAAAATCAATTCCAAGTGCCAGTGCTTCATCATCTTCTAGAAGTAATATTTTATTCAAATTAGCACCCCCACAATATATCTTTAAAATATATTCTATACGCTAACTAAAGTTTTTGTCTAGTTATATACAAAAATTGATAAGCATCAAATGAAATATTTTTTTATTTGGTGCTTATCAATAATTATCCGTGTAAATTGTAAATCCGCAGCCAATGGAACTGTATATTTAATTAGAGAAGCAATTTGTTATCTTTACTTTTTATTTGACTTTCTATCTTTTACAACCATAATAATTATAGCAGCGCAAATAAGTCCAGCAACAAACATAAAACCAAACCTCATATAACCACCTTCTACAAGATTAATTTATGGGATTCTCAGTGAAATTTAGCAGCATATAGCCTATATCAAACCAATTTTTAATCTAGAAACCCTATATTATATATTACACTTAATCTTCTTGTCTTATGACATCTATTATATTTTCCCTTTTAATTCTAGCTAAAGGTTTTATTACAGATATTAACCCTATAAATATTGCAGCTAATCCGCTCACAAGTATCAAGTTCCATGGAATATTCCACTTAAAATCAATAATTTTTCTCATAGGTGATGACACTGCATAAGATAACAGGCTGCCTACAATACCGCCATAAAATGCACCATATAATCCATATAAAACTCCTTCTTTTAATATCATCTGTCTTATATTTTTATAAGTCATGCCAATAGCACTTAAAGATGCTATTTCTTTTTTTCTTAAAATCAGGTTGGTAGTTATAGTATTTATTATATTAACTGCACCTATTAGAGAAATTATAGCTATAAATCCATACATAAGTACCATAAGCTGCAGCGTATCTCCTCTAGCAGCTTCAGCTTGTTTGGATATATCAACAGCCTTTACTCCTTCTCTATCACATATTGGTTCAATAAAACTATTAAACTTATCCTCATCTTTTTTATCCTTTAAGCGTATTTCAGATATTTTAACAGGCATCTTATTTAAATCTCTACCAGTAATATTCTTCATCACATCTTTTGTCATTATAATATGAAAAAGTTTAATATTATCTGGATAAAATTGATATGGTGCATCATCTACTACTGCTGCTACTTTTACCTTTATCATATTGTCTTTATTAAACTCTTCATTTTCCTTTTTGTTCTTATCAATATAATCTTCTCCCTGTACTGGTTTATACATCATATTTTTATCAATATAAATAGTATCTCCAACTTTTAAATTAGTAATTGAACCATTATAGTATTTTTTATTTACAGTTAACATACTATTCTTTACTATGACAACACCATTTTCCTTAGCCATATTTGAAGTATCTACCTTGCCAGATTTAATATAGCCTTTAATGCTTCTAATCTTGTCCTCATCATAAATATCAAACAATGTTGTTATAGAACTCATCTTTTTATTTTCAAAGGTCACATCACTATAAGTCTTAGGTACATTTTTGACTAAGTAATCATTTCTCTTTTCATTTGGAATCAACATACTGGAAGAATAAGTTCCATAGGATACATATTGTTTATCTACAAGTTTACTTTGCTTTACTTTGTTTATAATATTTTCTTTAAGGGAGCTTGCTCCATTTTTATCAATCACACCAATTAATTCAAAATTCATTTTTGCATCTTCAGACTGTGAATCTGTAAAAATTGTCATCATATTTATAAAAGATGAAAAGAATATAAAAAGTGTTATACTTATTACCATTGAAAAAACAGTAACTCTGAATTTTTTCTTATTTCTCTTTATATTTTTAAATGCCATTAAACTTTCAATGCTCAAAAATCTTTTTAAAATACTTCCCCTTTTTTTGCTTATCTTTTCCTTTGATATAGATGTCCTGCTGCTTATAGCAACTAAAGGTGATACCTTTGCTGCAGCCCTTGCTGGAATAAATGCAGATAAATATATTGAAGCTAATCCAACTAATGCACTTATGATAATCAAATAGTAAGGAATTACTATTTTTAAATTGTTAAACGCTGTATCTGACATTATACTAAATATCTTACTCACTACAAACATTGCAAATATTCCAGATAAAATCCCAAGTGGAATGCCTATTGCACTTATTATAGATGCTTCCCTCAAAACTATTTTTCTAATCTGTGCTGGTGTCGCTCCAACAGCTCTCAAAAGTCCAAATTGCTTCATTCTCTCAATTACACTTATCTGAAAAGAATTATATATGACAGCCATAGTTGCTATTACAATTATACCTATTATTACACCTGCTATACCATACAATTGTTTATTTAAATCATTACTGCCTTCACCTGAATAGTCCAATAAATCCTTATTTAAAATACAGTTGTCTTTAAATTTATTACTTAATTCTGATACAGTATTTGATATCCCTGCCTTTTTGTATATGCTCACATATACTTATGTTTTCTTAATCTATTATATTTTTTTAAGTAATCTATAACAATAACTAGACTCTTACAATTAAAATGTGGAATCTTACATTTCTGTAAGTATGCAATTTTGCAATTTAAACTCATATTATAAAATCTAAATTATTTTTGACGTCAAAAACAAAACCCCAACTTAAAATTAAGTTGGGGTTTCTATATTATTTTTGAGGTGCAAAATCAACTTGATTTAATGACATTATTGTAATTATATCTCCATCATCTAAATTTACAGTTACTTGTTTCACTCCAGAATTTCCTAAAATTTCATTTACTTTAGGCATTTCATTCTTACTGTAAACTATAAAATTTCCTTCTCCAACTACTGGTGTCACTACATATCTTCCACTACCAATATCCTCTCCTACACTCCACCTTCCACTATAAAGTGATGTTGCTTTATGTTCTGTAATAAATAGAGCTGTAACAGGTTCAAAATGTGTTTTGTTTATACCTTCTAATTGTATTTGTTCATCCTTTACGAGCTCGACCCTTGCTTTAGAAATACCCATATCTCCTACATTTCCTAAAATCTCATTTACAGTTAAATCTGGTTGCTGTGTATTTTGAATTATAAAATTGCCTTGTCCATCTTCTGGAGTGACATCATATAATCCTTCTTCTATATCTTTCCCCACTGTAAATGTACCTGCTCCCAAATCTGTTGCTTTTCCCTGAACCTGCCTCTGCTTAACCTCTTGCTTAGCAGCTGATTTATCTGTATTTTTATCAGTTGAAGTTTTCATATTCGAATTACCACTTGTACTATTAGTTGATGTCTTAGATCGATTTTCACATCCTAATATCAAACCAATACTGCTCACTATAATAAGTACAAGTATTATAGTTATTACTTTATGTTTCATAAAATAATTTCCTCCCTAATTATATAACTTTAAATATATTGTAATAAAATGCTAATATCTTACTCTAAAAAGGTACTAATTCTATAATTTAAATTTGCCTATTTCTTCTTTTAATTTTCCCATGCTCTCACTTGACATTGCTATTTGTTCAACATAAAAGTAATTGACAAAGCTCACTCTTTTAATCCTAAAAAATCCATTACAGTTTTACAAATACTAAAAAAGGACTTCTATAACATAACTATTATAGAAATCCCTTCTCTTGTGCTTATATAGCTTTTTTAAATCCTTTTCCCATTATTTCAGAAGCATCAGATATACTTATAAAAGCTTTTTTATCACAAGAAGTAACAATCTTTTTTAATTCAGGTAATTGAGATAAAGGAATTATACAAAAGAGTATCTTTTTTTGTTTTTCAGTATAGGCACCTTCTCCATAGAGCATTGTTACTCCACGGTTAAGGTCTTTAAGTATATGTTTGGTAACATCTCTTTCTTTATCAGTAATAATGATTACCGATTTAGATTTATATAACCCTTGTACTACTTTATCGAGTACAGCAGATGTTAAATACATGGCTATTAACGTATAAAGAGCATTGGGTATTCCAAATATAAAAGCACTAATGGAAACTATAATAAGATTTATATAAAAAGATATTTTTCCTATATCAAAATTAGAATGCTTTTTTCTAATGAGCATAGCTATTATGTCCAAACCACCTGTAGACCCATGATATGAAAAAACAATACCAAATCCTATTCCATTTAAAACTCCACCATAAATACAATAAAGTAAATTATCATTAATATGTAATATGTTTGATATAGGTTGTGTAAGTATTAATCCTATTGAAAATGTTAACATGCCTATCAATGAATAGATAGTAAATCGTTTATTTAATTTTATTATACTTAAAATAAATAGAGGAATATTTAATATAAGTACAACATATCCTGCTTGTATTTTAAATAAATATTGTATTATTAAAGCTATTCCAGTAACACCACCACTTAATAAATGGGCATGAGTTAAAAACATGTTGACACTAATACATCCTAAAAAACTTCCAAAAATAATAAGCATTACATTTATAATGTCATCTTTTTTTATAAATTTCATATTAAATTTCATATTTTTATAACGACCCCCTTCCTAATTAGTATATTTATTATAATAGTTTTTTCTCACAGGTTCAATATTACAGAATTTTTACTCATACTAATACACACTTATATATTTTTTACAAGTATAAGTGTGTATACAAAATAATTCTATTCTCAAAATAATATATAAACTTATAATGATTTACAGAACATATATAAAGATTAATATAACCTATTATTTACTAATAAAATATCATTCTTTTCTTTTTACTTGTCCTTCGACAATGTTAGGTTGGGATAAGATGGCTGCAATACTACAATTTTTATCAACAAAATCGTTCATCTTTTTAATTTCTTTGTCATCTGCGTCTGTTTTAACTAAGATATCCACTTTGATATTTAAACCTATTCCATTCTCAACTTCATCAAAATCACCGGTGATTTGAGCTTCACATTCTTCTAAAGTAATTCTCCTTTTCTGAGCATAACTGCTTATCACCATTAACTTGCATCCGGCTAAAGCCACTAATAGCATTTGACCTGGTATCGCACCTTCATCCTTTCCACCATTCTCAATTGAATGGTCCATAATATATTCATGGTTTCCTACTTTAGCACGTACTTTAAATGTTCCATCTAATTTTGCATTACATTTAAGTGTTAGCATTACAAACTCACTTCCTCAATAATTTTTCAGTCTAAGTTATTCTTTGTTTGCATTTTAATGTGTTTGTATATAATATGTAACTTTCTAATGTAATGTAAATAAATCTTTATAATTTTTTTACTCTACATTCAAGTTTATTATTTACTAAAGAATAAATTACTGGAACGACAATAAATGTTAAGAAAGTAGCTGTTAAAAGACCAAACATCATAGCAACCGACATAGGACCAAATAGTGCACTTCCTGAAAAAGCTAGTGGTATAAGTGCTGTAATAGTCGCTACAGAACTTAATATTATAGGTCTGAATCTTTGACTTACAGCATACATACAAGCATCATCTACAGAAAGCCCATCTTCTCTACCATTATTTATATATTCAATAAGAAGTATGGCATTTCTTATAACAACTCCAATTAAACTTATTACACCCATAAAAGCTGTAAGTGACAAATCCATTCCAAAAGCGTGAAGTCCTATTGACACTCCTATAAGAGACAGCGGCAGTGCACACATTATTACAAGAGGTTGTACAAATGATTTAAATTGAATAAATAAAAGTATATATACTATTGCTAAAATAAGTACACCTGCTATGCCAAGACTTGTAAAGTACTTACTTATTTGAGCCTTTTCCCCATCATATATAACTTTTACTGGGTCTAAATTCATTCCATCTATTTTTTGCTTTAATGCATTTTCTATATCAACTGAATTATATCCACTTTTAACATCACTATAAACAGTTATAGTCCTATCCTCTTTATAATGCTTTATCTCATCCAACTCTGAGTTAAGCTTAATAGATGCTACTTCATATAAAGGCACCTTGTTCTTGGTAACACTTGATTCAATATATAAATTTTTAAGGTCTCCTACAGATGAAATATTTGTTTTAACCATGATATCATATTCACTGCCATTTTTTCTATAAACAGAAGCTGTATAACCTTTAAGTGCAATATTTATCTGCTGCAGAATATCTGATTTCAATAACCCAAGCTGTGATGCCCTATTTTCATCTATATTTATTTCATATTGATAACTTTTTTTAGCTGCATCATCTCTTATATTCATAGTTCCAGGTATATTTTTTAATTGCTGCTGTATTTTTTCGGAAGCATTCTCAATCTGATCTAAATCATCTCCAGTAATTCTCAAGCGCACTGGTGCCCCTATAGGTACTGCTTCTTCAAGTTGTTTTACTGTAGCTGTACCTCCTGAAATTTTACTATCCAGTTCTTCTTGAATATGTTCAACCAATTCCTGTCTTGTCTTAAACTTTTTAGTCTTATCCAAATCTACTTTTACCATAATTTGAGCTACATCATTAGAAGGATTAACTGTAGGCAGTGTTACATAAAATGGAGGCATGCCACCACCTATAGCTGAAGTATAAGCTGTAACCTCTTTTTGCTGTTTTAATACGCCTTCTATATTTTTTACAAGCTTACTGGTACTTTTTATATCGTCAAACTTCTCATTTGCAACATCTATATATACTTCATTCTTATCTACATATGGAAAAAGCTGCATTCCGAGTGTATTAATTAAAATTAATGCTACTGCAAAAACAGCTAGTGCTGCCCCAATAATACTTTTCTTGTGTTTAAGTCCATATTTTAAAAGGTTCTCAAACATCATACGAATTGGATTTTTTCTGGTACTTTCCTTGCTTTTTCTAAAAAACAATGAGGACATAGCCGGAGTTACAAGCAGCGCAGATAAATAAGAGCAAATTACACATATTATAACAACCTGCGGCAGGCTTTTTAAAAACTCACCTACTTCTCCTGATATTGATAATAGAGGTAAAAAGGCTCCTACAATAATTAGAGTAGATGTAAATACTGGAACAAAGAGCTTCTTTATACCATTAAATGCTGCTTCATCCCTTGTCATGCCTTCATCTATTCCAACCTGTATGACATCTCCTATTACTATGGCATCATCAACAAGTATTCCAAGGGCTATAATAAGTGCCGTAGTTGACATCTGCTCAACTTTAATTCCAAGTGCATACATAATGATAAATGTCATACATATTGATATAGGTATAACTGCAGATACTACCATTGAATTTCTAAAGCCCATACCTATAAGGACAGTTACAATTACAAGTATTATTCCATCTCTGAGATTTTTCATAAAGAAAGAAACAGAATCGCTTACATCTTTAGGCTGAAAAGTAATCTCATCTATAGTTAAATCCTTTGGCATCTGCTTTTTTATCGTGTCTAATTTTTTTGTTATATCTTTTCCTATTGGAACTATATTTTTATTTTTTTGAAAATATCCCGCAAGTAATACTGCATTTTGACCATTGTCAGTAAATTTGTAATTTGAATCATCATCATAATCCATATATACTTTAGCTATATCCTTGATTCTTACGGTCTCACCAGTGCTGCTTGAAACTCCTACAACAGTATTTTCTATATCATGCAGTGAACTAAACATACCAGGTGTATTTACTTTTATTTTACCTGTAACTAGATTTAAAGACCCCGATGGTATGTCTACATTTTGTGCACTTAATACAGAACATACATCTGCTACAGATACTTGATATTTATTTATTTTATTCCAATCTACCTGTACTTTCACTTGCCTGTCCTGCTTACCTTCTACATCTATTCTAGAAATACCACTAGTATCACGAAGCTGCTTCTTTATATCATCAGCATAATTTCCCAATTGTTGATAAGAATAATTATTGCCTGATACACTTATTATGATACCAGCCGTTTCTGCAAGGTTAGTATTAATTTCACTATCATTACATCCATTTGGAAGATCAGACTTTAAATCCTTTACCTTGTCTCTTAAATCTCTCCATGCTTTATCTTGATCAGCATCATTGTTTAAATATATGATAACTATTGATGCATTACTTTCTGAATAAGATTCTACATAATCACATCCATCAACTTCTTCAACTTTCTGTTCAACTTTTTTAGTAACTAACTTTTCTATATCACTAGATGAGGCACCTGGATAAACCGTAGTAATCATAGCTGCTGGAGATGCAACATCAGGTGTTTCCTGTTTTGAAATACCACTATAACAGTAAAAACCACCAATTATAACTATAGCCACCAGGAATAATACAATCTTTTTATTTTTTATAGCCGCCTTAATTAATCCCATATTATATTCTCCTCTTCTTTTATTTAACTGTAACTTTATATCCTGATTTTAGAGTTTTCATTCCTTCAACTACGAGCTCATCTCCATTTTTTAAACCATCCACTGAAACTTTATCTTCATCAGTATCACCTAAAGTTACATTTTTCTTAACAGCATGTCCATTTTCAATCACATAAACATAATCTTCACCATCGTTTAAAACAGAACTAATTGGAATAGATATTGCATTCTTATCCCCCATATCTATATAAACTGCTGCTGTTTGTCCTACATAAAATTTATTATCTATTGGTTTTGAAAGTTTAATTTCTGCACTATATGTTCCAGACTTACTGTCAGCCATTTGAACTACATTTATGATTTGCCCTTCTGCACTGTCATCCCCTATCTTGACCTTTGCATTTGTACCAACTTTTACTTCCTTTACATCATCATCTGAAAGTCCAACTGTAATGACTTCATTTTCACTTCTAAACAAAACTACTGAGTCTCCTGCTTGCTGCATTTCTCCTTCTTTACCCAGTACATCTACCACATATCCATTTTGATCTGCTGCCATAGAGGCATCTTGAAGTAAATTTTGTTTCGAATCATAATTTGCTTTTGCTTCATTTAATTGTGCTAACAGTGACTTTTTATCTTCATCTCTGGAACCATTTTGCACTTGTTCAAGACTCTGCTCTGCACTATTTAATGCATTCTGGGAATTGTCTAATTGTAACTTGACATCATCTAATTCCTGTTTCGAAATGGCCCCTGCATCACTTAGTTTACAGTACTTATCATACAAATCTTTATAATAATTATTACTGTCTTGTGCATTTTTAACCGCTATCTGTGCTTTACTTACATCTTCCTGCTGCGCACCATTTACCGCCTTATTATACTGTGCAGAAGCTGCATCAACTTGAGATTTAGCAGCTTGTGCTGCAAAATTAAGATCACTTTTATCAAGATCTACCAGCTTATCACCTTTTTTTACATGCTGACCTTTAGATACATATATTTTTAAAATTTTAGCCGAACTTTTAAAAGATAATTTTCTAACTTCACTACCTCCAGTTAGCCCCTGATATTGCAGTGACATAGGATAACTCCCACTCTTAATTTCTAAAGTCTTTACTGGATAACTCCTCGTATACGTTTTTTCCTCATCAGATTTTCCGCTAATTATAGAATATGTGCTTAACGCTGCTATAGTCACAACAGCCAAGCAAATGCAAACTATTTTCTTTTTTTTACTTAATTTTTTTACTGCTGAACAAATATGCTCAAATTTATATATAAATTTCCTCATGTTATACCTCCTTTAGCTTAAACACAATTCAAAATTTCAGTAGATTTTTAGATTTTCTTCGACAACAGAGAATTATCCTTAATTGTGAATTGACTACTGGAACAAACAATATCAGTAATAAGACACTTGTACTTTTATCGACATGCGTTTATTATAAAATGTGTGTTGTATAACTTCAATCATTAATCTATTGCTCTTTTGTCGGTTATTCAACATAATAATAGACATGTGTTGAATAACTATTGAAATATTTTTTATGGAGGGTTTTTATGGAGGGAAAAAAACTTGATAGGCGTGTGAGAAAAACTAAAAAGGCTCTACTTCAAGCCTTGACAAAACTTATATCTAAAAAGAAGATTAATAATATTACAGTAAAGGAACTTACAGACTTAGCAGATGTTAATAGATCAACTTTTTATCTTTACTATAAAGATATATTTGATATGGTAGATAAAGTCGAAACTGAACTGATTAATGATTTCAGTGAAGCCTATGACAAATTTTCAAAAAAAGCTACCACCTATGATGACTTACTATCCTTTTTTATATATCTATTTGAGTTCATACAAACTAATGCTGAAATGTCCAAGATATTTCTTGTGCATGATGGGGACTATGCTTTTATAGAAAAGCTTAAAAATGCTATAAAACACTGCCAGATTCCACTGGATACTACATCCTCAGAAGCTGAAGCTCACTATGTTATGCCTTTCGCTATATCAGGCTGTATTGGAGTAATACAACAGTGGTTGAAAGATGACATGATTGTTTCTCCTAAAGATATGGCCGCTATTCTTGTTAAAATGCTTTAAATTAGAGGTAGGATTCACTATCTAAGGAACCTGCCTCCTTGTCTGATAAAAAATATTCGTCGCATCTTTGACTTGCTATTTTCTTTCAAATGCCTTAATCCAGTATCATAGAATCTATAAAATATTCTTGAAAATCTTTTCTTTTTGATAACTCTATATATGTCGTTTTATTAATAATATCTACTGCATTCTCTCTTATTCGTTTTGATAGCAAATATAATTTAGCTCCACCCCCTGCACAGTTACCAACAGATTCAATTTTACCCTTGAGCTCTTTGGGTATCATGCCTATGTCAACAGAACTTTCTATATCCATATAATTACCAAATCCGCCGCCAATGTACACTTTTTCTATTTCATTAAAGTTTATGTTCTTTTCTTTTAAAAGTATTTTGATGCCAGCACATACAGCAGCCTTTGCTAATTGAACTTCTCGTACATCCTTTTGTGTAAAGCTAATACTTTCCTCATGTATACTATTTTGTACTAGCATAAACTGTCTCATATTATCTATATCAACAATCCTATTCTGATAATCCTCGTTTTCCACTTCGTCCTTTCCAACCATTCTACCTGTTTCATCTAATATTCCAAACTTCACAAATTGTGCGACAGCATCCAACACTCCTGAACCGCATATTCCGCAGGGCCTTTCATTTCCTATTGTTTCATATATTTTATTCCTTGATAAATCAACCTTGCTTATAGCTCCTTTTACGGCACCTATTCCATACTTAATATTTGTACCTTCAAAAGCTGGTCCAGCAGCCGTAGAGCAAGTTACTACTTCGTTTTTATTGCCTAGTGCAATTTCTCCATTAGTTCCAAGGTCTAATAATAATGAGTATTTTTCTGAATTTAACATACCACAGGATAATATACCAGCAGTTATATCACTTCCCACAAAAGCTGATATACTAGGAAGTAAGCTTACCATACCTTTAGTCTTAATTCCAATCTCCTTAGCTTCAAGCTCCAGTGCCTTTGTAACCACTGGAATATATGGTGACCTAGTTATATTTTCACATGGAAGTCCAAGTAGTAGATGAATCATAATAGTGTTTCCAACAATAACTATATCATATATGTTATCTTCACTTATGTTATTTTTTTTACATAACAGTTCTATCATATCATTGAGCTGACTTACAATATTGTCCTTCAATATACCTAATCCTTTTGGATTCTCAATAGTAAAATTTATTCTTGAAACCACATCAACCCCATAGCTTCTCTGGTTATTAACTCTTGAATCTATATCTATTACTTTCCCATCATTTAGATTTAATAAATAGATTACTATAGTAGTTGTACCTATATCTACAGCCAGTCCATAGTTTTGTTGCAAGCAGTTACCGTTTTCTAAATGTAAAAGACGATTCTTATAAAGTGATGCGGTAACATTAAAATCAGCTCCTCTTAACAAATCACTTATTTGGGGTAAATATTGTAACCCAATGAGTAAACCATCACTTTCACAAGCATCACTTAACCTTCTATAATCATCTCGTTGATCATTAATGGATGGTTTCTCAATTACTAAATATTTTTTTTCCACTACAGTATCTAGAGTATATTGCTGTTCTGTCCCATTTATTAATACTTCCATATCTTTATTCTTTTCTAAAAGTACTATTTCTAAATCTTCATTTATAGTCAAATTACAGGATAACCTAAATCCACTTTCTAACTCTTCTTTAGTTAAATGTTTTGTATCAAGTGGAGTAGGTTCTTTTAATCCTTTTACTACTTTAACTTTACATTTTCCACAAATTCCTTTTCCATTGCAGGGACTATCTATAAATATTCTGTTATCCATTAATACATTAAATAAATTTTCCCCTGGTTTAACCTTTATGATATCTTTACCTTTTTCTGAATTAATAATAAGTTCAAATTTCTTATTGAAAATATTCATGTAATTCCTCCTATGAAGTATTTTTCTTTAAATATAATTATATTCTACTTGAACTGACTTATGGAATGTGCGGAACCTATGGAGTGATTGAAATGTCATTAATGGAAAATGGTGATATAAGATAATTAACTTCTTTTTTGCATAAAAAACATTTTGGATTAATTTATTTTAACATTGATCCAAAATGTTTTTTATTTACAACAAAAATGTTTTATCTCAGTTATGTACCTTAAAACATTTTTTTACTCATTTCATCTATTGCCTTACTTACTGTCTCATATACATTTGGAAAATACCCTGCAGGTAAACCCGCAGTCAGGCATGGAATAAAGTATTTCTTTCCATTAGCTTTGCAAGCTTCTTCCACATGTTTGATACAATTTTCAAGTGTCCAATCCGGAAAATCAATCAAACCGCTGTGGAGCCCTCCCATAAAGGATATTTTTCCACCATATTGCTTGATCAGTTCAGGAATGTTATTAGTATTCATAGTACCTTGCCAGATATCAATGCCCAATTCGACCATATATGGAACCAGGTTAGCGGCATAAGAATCACTATGGTGAACAATCAATTCAACACCATTGGCTTTATAGTAACCATAGATTTTTTTATAAGCTGGGAAAAAGAACTCTTCAAACATTTTAGGAGCGATAAAAGAATTTTTTTGGCTGCCCCAGTCATCATGATGAAAAATGCAATCCGGATGAAGTTTTTCAACTATCACTTTTGCAACATCTAGTTCATGCTGCGTAATGGCATCAATTAACTCATGCATAGCTTCAGGCTCTTCATATAAAGCCATTAAGGCATTTTCCATACCCATAAGATGATGTGTCATTTCAAAGACACCTGGAGCATAGAAAGGTGCCACAAATTCCTCGTTACGGTCGACAGAATTGACATGATCAATAGCTGGACCCCAAGCTTCATCGGAAGTCTTAATTTCAGGAATTTTAACGTATTTCTTCCATTCAGTAATATCCTTTAAAACTATGTGTTCGGCATCATGTACAGGGAACGCACCAAGTTGACCTTCTGGCCATTGCCACGTTATTCCCCAATCATCTTTCCAAACACCACCGTATTGGGACTTAACTCCTATAGGCATCTCCATGATCATATTCAAAAATTCATATTGATTAACAAAACGATCTGGATTCCCACCTTTAATAGTTTCGAGTAAATTCTGTCTTTTAGTTAACATACATCAATACCTCCTTATATTATTTATGATATATTTATGCCGTTGCCAATTCTTTAGCCTTAATTGCAGCACTACCTGCATCAGGCGTATATGCATCTGCCCCTATTGAAGCCGCAAATTCAGCCGTTACAGGAGCACCACCAACCATTATCTTAAATCCTTTTAATCCACTTTCTCTTAAAGTCTTAACTGTTTTCTTCAAAGCTGCCATTGTTGTAGTAAGAAGTGCTGAACATGCTACTATTTTTACATCTTCATTTGCCTTAACTGCTTCAACAAATTTAGCATCAGGTACATCTACGCCAAGGTCTACTATTTTAAATCCAGTACTTTCCATCATCATTGCAACCAGATTTTTTCCAATATCATGCAAATCACCTGCGACTGTTCCAATAATACATGTGCCTAAAGAAGCTGAAGACCCGCTTGCAAGATGAGGTTTAAGCACTTCTACGCCTCTTGACATTGCTTTTGCTGCTATTAGCATTTCAGGTACGAATATTTCTCCTGTGGAGAACTTATCGCCTACAACACCCATTGAGTCAATCATAGCTTGAAGTATATCTTCTGCTTTGCTTCCCTCATCTAGTGCTTCCTGCACCAATCCTTTAATAAGTTTAGTTTTACCTGCCTCTAAATTAACTTTTACTTCTTCAATTTTAGACATTATCTTTTCCTCCCTATTGTTTTATATAATTATTTCTCCTTATTACTTTATATAATTATTTCTTTTTACCAAATATTCCTTCTCTGTATGCTCTAATATATTCCATGCAGTACTCGTCTTCACCTAATAGTGCTTCTGTTGCAAACAACATTCCTATTAAATCCTGATTTAATGGATCAAGAATAAAGCTGTCCATTCCTGCATTCATAGCCAATACTGCAAATGCCTGATTGACAATTTTCCTAGCTGGAATATTAAAGGAGATATTACTAACAGCTCCAACGACATGAATCGTAGGATACAATTCTTTGATTTTCTTCATAACTTCGGTTATCATGGTAATCCCTTCTTCTGATGTACATAGCATTTCAATCAAGGGATCAATATGCATCCTAGATGGATCAATGTTATATTCTTTTACTTTTGCCATTAAATCTGTAAATACATCCAAACGGTCTTTAGCAGTTTTAGGGATTCCTTTGTCGCTGTTCAAGAGAGCAACACACTCCCATTTTGTATCAGCGATTGCAGGGAATGCTACATCAATCTTGTCCCCTTCCATTGACACGGAATTGAAAAGGCCTGGCTTTTTACAATATTTCATGGCTTCTACGCATGTGTGGACGTTAGGACTATCCACTGCAATTGGCACATCAGTTGCATCCTGTACAATGTCTATAAGCCATTTCATTGTTTCCAGTTCGATGTCATCATCTACTGAAGCACAAACATCAATAAAATCTGCACCTGCTTCTGTTTGCTTTATTGCAAGATTTCTTATGAATTCTGCATCCTTTGCTGCAATGGCTTTACCTGTGGAAGGAATCGCTCCATTAATTTTTTCACCAATTATTATCATAATATACACCCCTTTAAACATTTACTTTAAGTTACAATTATATCAATTAATACTACAATACTTTAAACTTCTTTGATTTGTACCTTATGCTTTTCATCCAAACTTTTTCCACTTTTAATAAATCCAATCACGGCAAATACACCAGCCACAAGACAAATCACACCTAGTATTGGCCATTAACTGCATATGTACAAAAAAATGATGCAATTGCGTTTGCCACACCCATTATACCAATTGCTGTACCCTGAATATTTTTCGGTACTACTTCTAATCCCAATGTGACACCCATAACAATCAAATGGCATGCCAACATATAGTAATCGTTAACAATTACACTGTCAAAGACAGAAGTAAACGTCAACAAGACAAAGCTGACAATCATCAATGTATTTTTGTTTATTCTGTCTACTAAAGCACTGCCAATAAAGCAAAAAATAACACCTATTATGGATGATCCACCGATAATAGCATTGACTAAATTATCATTTTTAATACCTAATATAAATTACTTACAATAGGTATCACGACCATATCACCCATTGTACACATAGTTGATAAAAATAACGCAGCAAGAGTCATAAAATCAGATTGGGTGCTTTTACAATATTTTTGGATATGATATGTTCATCATCCTACACCGAAAAAAGTCCTATTAAACATTTATATTAGGGAAATGTACCCCATCAGCTATTCACAACTCTAATCAGGATATATATCTGTTGCATCAATTGAAAGGATATGCCATAATCTCTAATTCTCCTGACTGAATTTATACATTTTTTATTATCGTATAGGTAACAGAAAAACCAGCAGAAAGCGTTGTAATTTATCAACCATTTGATATAGTTATATTATAGCAAATGGAAATTTGTAATTCTATTTGCAAAATGTACATTTTTTTAAAAATAATTTATACAAAATGTATAAATTAGAGGTACTCATGAGATTAAATGCATATATTATCGAAGATTACGTATCATTTCCTATCATCACAAGTTTTTTGAAATCTAAAATTCCTCAAAATAAAAAGGCCTTAAAAGAATTTTGTAAATTCTTCTAAAGCTTGTAATATCAACTGGCGGGAATATGTGAGAATCGAACTCACCCATCGTGGTATTAGCACGACAACACAGTTTTGAAGACTGGCAGGCACACCAGCACCTATCTACTCCCATTTCAAATCACCAAGTACTATTATAAGTAAACCAAAACCTAATGTCAACGAATTCATATGTGGTTAATAAAGGATTCTTTTATCTTCCATTCTCTTGGTAAACTTTATAGTGTCAAAATGCTCCATAAGTGCTAAAGCATACTTTCTACTCGTTTGCAATTCGTCTCTAAACTCAGCAATTGATATGCTTCCATTCTCCTTTATAAAATTTATTACAATATCTTTAGCTTTCTCATAGTACTCAGAGAGAAGCCAGAAATTCTCAGAAATTTTAACTATGTCCTCCCTATCAACTAAAGATTCAAATACCATTTTAAATGATCTTTTATCCTTGCACATACTCTCTAAATCTGAGTACTTTGGTGGAATAAACTTTTGCTTTTTAAACTCACTCAGTATATTTTTCCTAATAGCATTCTGCATATCATTGTATTTAGGTTGAAAATCTATTAGAGATACAAAATTTTTGTAAGTATTTATAACATTTTCATTTTCCAAAAACTCCATTATACAATCATATATTTTTTGCTTAATTTTTTTTCCAAATACTTTATTTTTAATTTCCTCTTTTGATATTCCTATTTTTAAAGGATTATCTTCATGAAACTTTTCTAATATATCCTCTAATACATCAATTTTTTCATTCAAAAAATCTTTATGAAGATATACAGTCTTTTCTCCTCCATTCAGTATTATTATTGTTCCATTATCCACCAGGTTTTTCAACTGATCCTTTATGCTGACTTCGTTTTTACCCAAAGCTTTTAATATATCCTCTTCTTTAGGATAACTTTCGCTTAAATTTTTAATGACACCTTCTAGTATATTTTGTGTATTCCCTTTTTCTTTTATTCTTAACCCTTCTATACATTCCTCATTAAATCTTTTAGCTTTCTTAGCAGAAGGTTCTATTATAATTCC
The DNA here is from genome assembly GCF_001636845.1 of Clostridium ljungdahlii. Taxonomy (GTDB): domain Bacteria; phylum Bacillota; class Clostridia; order Clostridiales; family Clostridiaceae; genus Clostridium_B; species Clostridium_B ljungdahlii_A. The sequence continues at coordinate 80,585 of NZ_LITT01000058.1, read as the reverse complement.
TCCACCTATTGTACTCATAGGAGAATAGCTTCTTATTACAAATCTATCTTTTCTCTGGGAAGTAAGCTGCTTTTCTAATCTAAATTGAACGTAAGAATCTTCTCCTGGATTTACTTCCTTCTTATCAAGTATCACTACCCTACATATGATTTCACTGGTACCATGGTAAATCCTTACCCTTTGTCTATTCTTCAAAGGTTTTGGTGCACTCTTTAAATAATGTAATTTACAATCTATCATGAGAGATGGTTCCATTAAATTTTCTAATGATATGACATCTCCCCTATTTATACTGCTAGTTTTTACATTAGCTAAATTTATTCCGCATCTTTCACCTGCTTCAGCTTTTTTTACCTGATTATCATTTATTTGTATGCCTCTCACTTTACATAATACTTTAGAAGGATATATTTGTACTTGTTCACCTTCTCTAATACTTCCACTAATTACAGTACCCGTTACAACTGTGCCAAATCCACTTATAGAAAAGACTCTATCTACAGGAAGCCTAAAATGTCCTCTTATATCTTTACGGGAAACATCTTCTGTAAGTCTATCTATTTCTTTTGCCAGAGAATCTAAACCAATTTTAGTTTTAGAAGAAACTTTGCATATGGGAGCATTCTCTAAAAAAGTTCCTTTAAACTCTTTCTTTATATCCTCTATTACCATACCCAACCATTCTTCATCTACTAGGTCTATTTTAGTAACAACGATAATACCTTTACTTACATTTAAAAGTTGAAGTATTTCAAAGTGCTCTCTAGTTTGTGGCATAACTCCCTCATCTGCTGCAATCACCATAAGTACCAAATCTATACCACTAATCCCAGCTAACATATTTTTTATAAATTTTTCGTGGCCAGGTACATCTATAATTCCAGCTTTTTTGCCTGATGGCAAATCAAAGAAAGTAAATCCAAGGTTTATGGATATTCCTCTTTCCTTCTCTTCTTTTAAAGTATCAGTTTCCCTTCCAGTCAAAGCTCTTATAAGTGCAGTTTTTCCATGGTCTATATGCCCCGCTGTTCCTATTACAACATGCTTCATGCAAAATTACCTCCAAACTGAAATGTATCAAGTTAGGCATTTAAAAGAAAATACCTTAAACTACAACTCTGTAAAAGCATCTACCAAAACGTCAAAATCCCTATCTAGTATAGTCCTTAAATCCATTATAACTTGATTATGTGCTAACCGTACAATTATAGGTACTTTTCTCTTTCTAAACTTTTCATCAACCTGTTCTGGTGATATACTGCTGGTTTCTGCTTTAATTACATAGGTAGGTATTTTTTGTCCTGGCATGGATCCCCCTCCTACCATGGAATAGTCTTCTTCTACAGTAAATTTAAAATTCAAATTCTTATTTTTAAGCTTCTCCTTCAAAATAAGAGCCCTGCGTTTTTGCTCATCTTTACTTGCAAGTATCATATGCAGTGTTGGTATATTTTTTATTGCTTCACTTTCATCCAGATAATATTTTAATGTACCTTCAAGAGCTGCAAGAGTCATTTTATCTATTCTAAGAGCCCTTGTAAGCTGATTTTCTTTCATCTTCTCTATATATTTTTTCTTTCCTACAATTATGCCCGCCTGAGGTCCTCCTAGCATTTTATCTCCACTAAAAGTAACTACATCAACACCTTTATCTATACTTTCCTGTACTGTAGGCTCATACTCAAATCCATATTTGGAAAAATCTATAAGTGTTCCGCTTCCTATATCCTCTACTACTGGTATCCTGCTTTTTACTGACAGTTTCACCAATTCTTCTAAAGACACCTCTTCTGAAAAACCAATTATTTTAAAATTAGATGTATGGACTTTTAAAAATGCTCCCGTATTTTCACTAAGGGCATTTTCATAATCTTTCAGATGGGTTTTATTAGTTGTTCCTACTTCCACAAGATTAACTCCACTGAATTCCATAACTTCAGGTATTCTAAAGGAACCCCCTATTTCCACCAGTTGTCCCCTAGACACTATAGCTTCCTTTCCACTGCAAAGAGTATTTAAAACCAAAACTACTGCAGCTGCATTGTTATTTACAACTAAAGAAGCCTCTGCTCCCGTAATCCTTTTAATCAGCTCTTCTACGTGGCTATACCTGGATCCTCTTGTGCCCTTTTCCAGGTCATATTCCAAATTACTATAATTGTGAGCTACATCAATTACATTCTTTAAAGCATTCTTACTTAAAATAGATCTCCCTAGATTCGTATGTATGATAACTCCCGTAGCATTTATTACATTTTTCAAGTTGGGCTGTTTTTTTTGTTCAATTATTATTCTAAAGCTTTCCAATATGCCTTCTTTTGTAAAGCTTTCAATTTTACCTTTTAAAATAAGATTTCTATAATTGTCTACAGCTTCTCTCAAAGATTCCATTACAATTTCTTTCATTGTAGTGCCAACCTCTAATTTTACAATTTCTTCATTCAAGAGTTCATCCATTTTAGGAAGTTTTCTTAATAATTGTTTTTTATCCAAAACTTGACTTTCACCCCTTTAAACCATTATTCTACTTCTATATATTTCTTCCCCTGAAAAGGTATAACTTCACCTATTACAGAAGATTTCACTTCAAGCTTTGAAAGTTCCTCCATGATTTTAATACCTTCTGACTTGCTGCAGGTTATAAAAAGTCCACCAGATGTCTGTGGATCAAATAAAATATCTTCCATCCACTCAGGTACATTTTCTATTGAATACTTACCTTCCAAATAGTCTTTATTTCTATATGTTCCCGCCGGTACCAATCCCATTTCGGCATATTCTCTTGCCTCTTGTATATAAGGTATTCTGCTCGCATAAAGCTTTAATGTAACACCAGATGCAGAAGCCATTTCATATCCGTGACCCATAATTCCAAAACCGGTTACATCTGTGCATGCACTTACAGAGTATTTGCTTACTATTTCTCCTGCGTACTTATTTAAAGTAGACATAACTTTAACTGCCTTATCATAAGCTTCTTTAGATGCCATTTCTCCTTTTATGGCAGTATTAATTATTCCAATACCCAGAGGTTTGGTAAGTATAATTACATCCCCTACTTCAGATCCACAATTTTTAAGTATATTACTAGGATGTACAAGTCCCATAACTGACAACCCATATTTAGGCTCACTATCCTCTACAGTGTGGCCTCCAACTACTACTGCACCTGCTTCAATAACTTTATCAGCACCACCTTTTAGTATTTCTCCTAGCACCTCTTCAGGAAGGCAGGAAGGAAAACAAACTATATTAAGTGCTACTTTAGGCTTTCCTCCCATCGCATATATATCACTTAGAGAATTTGCTGCGGCTATTTGACCAAAAGTATAAGGATCATCCACTATTGGTGTAAAAAAGTCAAGTGTTTGTATTACTGCTGTATCATTATCTAATTTATAAACTGCAGCATCATCCGAAGTCTCTATACCAACCATTAAATTTTCATTTTCCATTCGAGGTAACTTACCCAGTATTTTAGAAAGGACCTCCGGTCCTATTTTAGCTGCTCACCCAGAAGTTCGAGTAAGTTCTGTTAGTCTCTTATACTTCAAAATAACACCTCCAATAGAAATTCATTCTCTACAATATTGTACACCATTTTATAACAAACTTCATCTGGTTTATATCTACCTTACCTCTATCTTATCCTTTATCTTTTCAATGGTTTTATCACCTATTCTTCCCACTTTTTTCAAATCCTCAATAGAAGAAAAATCCCCATTTTTTTCTCTATAGTCTATTATCTTTTGGGCAGTAACATCTCCAACTCCAGATATTGTTTTTAATTCTTCTTTGGAAGCCTTGTTTATATTTACCTTTCCATCCTGTTCTACTCCTCCACTGCTGCCTCCTTTTCCCCCAGGTTCAACCTTATTTGATCCATTCTCTCCTTTTTTGTCCACATATATATAATCTTCATCCTTTAACTTCTTAGCTAAATTTAGTTTACTTGTATCCGCTGCAGCTGTAAATCCACCTGCTTCCTTTACAATATCCTGTATTCTACTATCATTTTTCAATTTATAAACTCCAGGATTTTTAACTTCTCCATTTACATATACGGTTATGCCTTTATCTGATTTACTTTTAGAGGCTTCTCCAGCATTATCCTGATCTTTAAATACTTCTTCACTCTTCACTGCAGTATTACTGGATGGTCTTGAGTTCACATACCCTATAATTAAAAATAGAGCAAATACAATCAAAATAACAATTGAACCTATAATTTTTTTCTTATCTCTCATTACTATTCCCCTTTTATATAATTGTAATTTGCAATGAAATATATTTATGTTTATAATTTAAATTATTGACAATTTAAAAAAATTATGTCGCATATATATTATTTTTTTGATATAATATTTAGGAATTGTCCTAAAGGAGGAAAAAATGAAAAGAATAGTCACATTTGCACTACTGTTTTTGCTTATTTGTTCTAATAACCCCTATGGAGTAGTTCATGCTAAAGAAATGCCTCCTCCTGTTTCAGCTGATGGCGCTGTAATCTTGGATGCAGCTACTGGCCAGCTTTTGTATTCCAAAAACCCAGATACTGCTTATCCACCAGCATCCACTACAAAAATAATGACTGCGCTTTTAACACTTGAAAATACAAATTTAAATGATAAAGTTATAATCGGTAAAAATCCACCAAATGTAGATGGAACTAGAGTTGGGCTTTGTGAAGGTGAGCAATTAACTGTAAAAGACTTGTTATATGGTTTACTACTAGCTTCAGACAACGATTGTGCAGAAGCACTAGCAGAGCATATAGGCGGTACTATGGATAAATTTGTAGTTAAGATGAATAAAAGAGCTAAGGAACTTGGAGCTAAAAATACCAATTTCGTAAATCCTACTGGATTATTTGATGAAAACCACAAAACCTCAGCAAGGGATTTAGCTCTAATGATGAGAGCACTATCTAAGTATCCTGAATATTCTAAAATAGCTACTACTATATCTTATACTATTCCAGCTACCAACAAATCCCCACAGCCAAGGGAAGTATGGAATGAAAATAAATTGATACAAAAACAATCCATTTATTATTACAGTGGATGCCTAGGAGGTAAAACAGGCTATACTGTACAGTCATGTCACTCCTATGTGTCTACAGCTACAAGAAATGGACAACAACTTATAGTGGCACTAATTCACGATAAAAATAAAACTTTTTTTCCTGACGCAGTATCTCTATTTAATTTTGGGTTTAACAATTTTACTTTTACTAAATTGTACCAAAAAGGGGCTTTAGTAACAACTTATAATAAAGATGGACTTTCTGTTCCACTGATTGCTGCTTATGATTTTTACTATATTAAACCTAAAGATGATACAAATGTACCCCAGGTAACCCTAAAGGATAAAAGCTTAATGTTTAGGTTCTTTAAAAAAGGAGATATAGTTGATGAAGCTTCTATATCCTTTGAGGGAAAAGAAATAGGAAAATTAAAGCTTGCAAGCAGCATAACTCATGGTGAAAAACAAGTATTAAATTCTAACAATATGCAAAAAATTATTATGAAAAATAAATATTTACTTGCTGTACCACCTATCATTATAATTTGGGCTGTTGTATTTGTATTGAAAAAACGTGTGTTTTCTAATAAATAATTATATTAAAATAAGCTGAAACTTAAAATACATAGGGTTTCAGCTTATTTTTTCTATTAATTTTAAAATATCTTCTGGAATAGCAGTTTCTAGCTCCAATATCTTATTTCCCCTAGGGTGTGGAAATTTAAGCCTATAAGCATGAAGTGCCTGCCTATTTATATACATACTATCGTCCTCTTTTCCATACAATGTATCTCCATAAAGAGGATGACCTAAATAACTTAAATGTACCCTTATTTGGTGGGTTCTTCCTGTTTCTAACGTAAGCTTTAATAGCTGATCATTCTTAAAATCTTTCATTACCTTATAGTGAGTAATGCTTTTCTGGCCTCTTTCATCTATAATCCTTCTTATGTCTTCTCCTTCTTGTCTATATATTGGCAAATCTATAGTTCCTTCATTTTCTTCCATCTTTCCATGAATGACAGCAATGTAACTCTTTTCAAATTCTTCACTTTTCATGTCTCTTGCCAGAGCCATATGAGCAAATTGATTTTTTCCAACTATTATAAGACCTGAAGTATCCATATCCAATCTGCTTACTAATCTAACTATACAGTCTTCTCCCTTCTCCTTAAAATAATACATAAGTCCGTTAGCTAAGGTACCTGAAGGATAACTTCTTGTAGGATGTACCACCATACCCGGTCTTTTATTTACAACTATCAAATCATCATCTTCGTATGCTACTTCTATATCCATTTTCTCAGGCTCTACATTTTGAGACTCCTCTTTTACAAGGTTTAAAGATATGCTTTCCCCTGACTTTACTATATGGTTTAATTTTACCCTTTTATTGTTTATCTCTATCCTTCCACTCAAGGCCGCCCCTTTTATAAGTCTGCCTGAAAGTCTTTGAACTCTTTGCAGGTAGTATCTCAATTTCAAGCCTTCATCTTTTTCATCTACTGTAAATACTATCTTATTTTCCTTCATACAACTTTTCCTTTCTGCAACAAGCTAAATACAATTAATAATTAATAGTTAAGAATTAATAGTTATGGATGATTTTCTCTCGTTAAAACTCCAGAAAATCTAAAATATAATACTGCTGACGCAAGCTTCAATTAGAAACTCTATATGTAGATTTTCTAAAGTGTTATGGTTTCTAACTTAAAATAAACTTATACATAGAAATATTTTACAATAAGCAAGTACATTTAAATATTTTGTATATAAGTCTTAGAACAACTCAGTAAGATACCCCTGCATACGTTTATTGCTAAGAATAGACCTATATGAGGTCTTCTAATTGAAATTTGAACTTATACATAAAATATACTGACAAAATTGAAATCACATTTAAAAACTTTTTCAAATAAGTCTTAGCTTGGTATTTTAGAAAACCTTAGAACTTAGATATGTTTGAGATACGAGTTTATCTAAGTTTCTTTAGGTTTTCAAAATACCAAGCTTTAGACTTATTAAAAGTTTTTAGTGTGATAAAATTTGTCAGTATATTGCTTGGTATAAGTCAACTTTCAAACTAGAAACTCTACAATTAATCAACTAATGCTATTACTTCTACTTCAACCAATGCATCCTTTGGAAGCTTTACTTCTACACAAGATCTTGCAGGCATATCCTTTTTAAAATATTTTGCATATACTTCATTTACAGCTGCAAAATCTGACATATTTTTTACATATACAGTAGTCTTAATAACTTTATCAAAACTTGTTCCTGCTTCTTCTAGTAAAGCTTTTATGTTTTCAAGTGATCTCTCTGTTGCCTTTTTAATGTCACTTGAAACTAATTCTCCTGTAGATGGATCCAGTGGGATTTGGCCTGATGTGAATAAAAAGTTTCCAACCTTAACAGCCTGAGAATAAGGTCCTACAGCCCCTGGTGCTTTTTTTGTGCTTATTATTTCTTTTTCCATTATAAAAAACCTCCTAAAATAAGCTTAAAATTTGTAACATATTAATTATAACGTATTTACTTTCATACAATTAGAATTTATCTATGAGCTTTTTTAAAAACCAAATAATTTCTGCCGCTAATTGTATTTACGTGCAAGAGTTGTCCCCTATCAATTACAACTTTTATAGTATTATTAAAGGCATCCAAAAGTGCAGTATCTAAGTCTGTAAACGCCTCTTCTCTAAGTATTGCTACTCCTGGGAAATTTCTTAAGGGTTCTATGTAATCTGCTATATACACTATCTTTTCCAAAAGGTTCATATCTTTCTTACCTGTAGTATGACAAGATACTGCACTCAATATTTCCTCATCATAAATCCCCATAACATTTTTTGCTATAACTGCAGCAATATTTCCATGGAGAAGTTGAGGATTTAATGCACTTACTTCATCTACAGGAACCTGATTCTCATGTGCCATAGACAAAATTTCATCATTTGACATGTACTTAGCACAATCATGAACAAGCCCTGCTGTGCTTGCCTTTTTAACATCCACATGATAAAATTCAGCTAACTTTATTGCCGTATCCTGTACACTCAAACTATGCTCATATCTGTTTTTCTTCAGCTTCTCATTTAAATATTCTTTGATTTGTTCTTCACTCCACATCCCTTATCACTCCAAAAAATTATTTAATTTCATTTATCCGATGACTACCTGCTCTAATATTCCCGCTTCTCCAAGTGGTAATAAAGAGCAGCTACGTCCCTGGATAACGATTTCTAAGCATCAGGTGGAGTCAAAACTCCATCTGACGCCAAGGACTCTGTTTATAAAGATTATGTTGTTTAATAATATCATAAACACTCTCGGGAAGAAGATAACTCACATTTCTGCCCATTTTAATATTTTTTCGTATATCTGTAGAAGAAATATCAAATAGAGGAGCATCTAAATATATAATTTTAGTAGAATACTTTTTTTCTATTCTTTCTTTCTGTTCTTTTATGTTTTGTGCAGTAAAATCTGGAAATCCTGGTCTATTAAATACTATAAATTGACACAACTTAAATATATCCTCTACCCTGTTCCAATTTTCAATGTCCATTAGACAGTCTACTCCAGTTAGGAAATACCACTTAGTTTTCCTTTCGACTTTATTAAAATGTTTTAAGGTATTATACGTATAACTTAAATTAGGCTTATTTATTTCATATTTACTTACAGAGAATTTACTTTCCGTACCTACAGCTGCCTTTACCATCTCATATCTCAAAAAAGCACTTGTTACATCTTTGTTCGTTTTATGGGGAGGATTACCTGTAGGTACAAATACAATATTATCTACTCCCAATCTATATAAAGTTTCATAAGCTATATGTATATGTCCATTGTGTATTGGATCAAATGTTCCCCCAAAAATAGCTTTTTTAACCATCTATTTTCTCTCCATTTATTTTTTTATTACATTACATAATCAAATTCAAAATCATTCAGCTTAACTACATCCCCATCTTTAATTCCCATATCCATTAATTCCTGCATAACTCCTTTGTTTTTAAGTACTTTATAAAAATATCGTAATTCGTCAGGATCATTTACATTGACGCTTCCAAGTAACCTATCAACAAAACTTCCTTCCACTATAAAAGTATTTTCTTCTTTTCTTATGTTATAAGTAAATTTCTTTTCTTCAGGTACAAATTTATCTTCTTCATTTATTTCAATATTTTCTACAGGTATAGTACTTAATATCCTAGCAGCTTCCTTCATAAGTTCTTTAACACCCTGTCCTGTAGCTGCAGATATTTTAAATACTTTGTCATATCCTAATTGACCAACTTTTTTTCTAAAGTTTTCAAATAATTCATTATCATATAGCATATCTGATTTGTTTGCAGCAATTATCTGAGGTTTATCCCAAAGTTTCACATCGTACTTTTTCAATTCCTTATTTATTTTGGTAAAATCATCAAAAGCATCTCTTCCTTCAATTCCTGATATATCTACTACGTGTATTAAAAGCCTTGTCCTTTGGATATGTCTTAAAAATTCAATTCCAAGGCCTACTCCTTCTGCTGCACCTTCTATTATACCCGGTATATCTGCTATTACAAAACTTTTTATTCCTGAAATATTAGTTACTCCCAGATTAGGAGATAATGTTGTAAAATGGTAATTTGCAATTTTAGGTGTAGCCTTAGTCACTATAGACAAAAGAGTGGATTTTCCTACATTTGGGAATCCTAAAAGTCCTACATCTGCCAGTAACTTAAGTTCCAATGATATATATCTTTCTTCTCCTGGCATTCCTGGCTCAGCAAAATCTGGTGCCTGCCTTACAGAAGTTGTAAATCTCACATTTCCTCTTCCGCCTCTTCCACCTCTTGCAACTATGCATTTGTCTTCAGGATGGGCAAGATCTGCCATTATTTTATTCGTTTTCACATCTCTTACAACTGTTCCCATAGGTACTTTTATGTAAAGATCCTTTCCATTCCTTCCAAAACACTTAGATCCTGATCCATTTTCACCTTTTTCTGCACGATACTTTTTCCTATATGCAAAATCCAAAAGTGTAGTACTTTCTGTATCTGCTACAAGTATAACATCTCCGCCTTTTCCACCATCTCCACCATCTGGTCCTCCAAAGGCTACATACTTTTCCCTTCTAAAAGAAATGGATCCATCTCCACCATCTCCAGAGGTTACAAATATTTTAGCTGTATCTACAAACATGCCGCTCACTTCCTTTCAAAAGTTAATTATATCAAATTAAAAAATCACTTTATTCTAAATTTTATTATTCCCACAGATAAGTAAGTAATTCACTCTAACCACAGTATACAACTTTTTTCTTAAAATAAGGAATTTTAAAAAAGCACCCTCATTAGGGTGCCTTAATAATACTATTCAGCTGCTAATTCTTCTAACTTTAAAGGATATACGCTGGCCTTCTTTTTAGTCTTTCCTACTCTTTCGTATCTAACTACACCATCTATCTTTGCAAACAAAGTATCGTCAGATCCTCTTCCAACGTTAGTTCCAGGATGAATTTTTGTTCCTCGCTGTCTAACCAATATGTTTCCAGCTAAAACAAACTGTCCATCAGCAGATTTAGTACCTAATCTTTTGGATTCACTATCTCTACCATTCCTTGAACTACCTACTCCTTTTTTATGGGCAAATAGTTGAAGATTCATAATTAACATAAAATTACACCTCCTCTACCTTTACATTTATATATTCACCAAAATTAAATTCAATACTTTTCAAACCAAGTAACATAGTTTCCACAAGTACCTGACATTTTAAAATGTCATCCTCTTTCATATCTTTTAAAGAAAAGCTTAAAAATCCATCCTTTATAGAGTACTTTAATTTAAGCTTTAACACTTCTGTTATTCCTATTACAGTAGTTTGAGATATGGCAGAAACAGCACTACACACCATGTCATACCCCTGGTTAACTGACTCTGCATGGCCTTTAAGTACAACTGAAACCAAATTACAAGATTCTTTTTTAAACAATGCTTCAATCATAATTACGCATCAATTTTTTCAATTTGTAATTTAGTGTAAGGCTGTCTATGTCCCTGCTTCTTTCTGTAATCTTTTTTAGCCTTATACTTGAAGACTATAACTTTTTTAGCTTTTCCCTGTGCCAATACTTTAGCACTTACCTTAGCTCCTTCAACTACAGGTTTTCCAATAACTACACCTGCGTCATCTTTACCTACTACTAAAACTTTGTCAAGTTCAACTGTTGAATCAACTTCAGCATCTAATTTTTCAACATATATAACGTCTCCTTCTGAAACCTTATACTGTTTTCCACCAGTAGCTACAACTGCATACATTTAAAACACCTCCTCAATCCAGTCTCGCCTAAAAGGTATATAGAAAATCCATTCTTTCTATAATTTATAAAACCTTTTTTGAGCGGTCTACAAATGCCATTTTAACACATATGTTCTTGTTTGTAAAGTTTTTTCAATTTACTTTAAACTCTTTCAGATGCTCTATCTGGCTCATAAACTCAAGAGGTTCTATCTTATAAGATACTTTTTTTTCATAAGTAATATATATTCTCTTGTCCCCAGCACCTATGCCTTTTATGAACCTATCCATATTATTTTTAACATCCTTTTCATAAGATACATCTATCTGTATGTGAAAATCTTTTACATCCCTGTCACAACTTATATTTGAAATTTCATTTCTTATGAGAACCATCATATAAGATAGTTTTATCTTTTTTCCTGTCCCATCACAGTACCTGCAATCTTCCTCTATATAATCATATATTGGTTTGCCCTGTCTTTTTCTAGCTATCTGCACTAGATTCAACTCTGTAAAAGGGTATATAACAACCTTACTTTTGCTATTTAAAAAACCAGCTTTAAGTTTGTCCATAACCTTTTTCTTATCTACCTCATCCTCCATATCTATAAAATCTATTAAAATTATTCCACTTAAATTTTTAAGCACTATTTGCCTTGCAATTTCTTCTGCCGCTTGCAAATTAGTTATAAATACTGTTTTATCCATTTTATCATTTCTTATGTTTTTACCCGAATTAACATCTATTACAAACATAGCTTCTGTTTTATTTATAACTATGTATCCACCACAATTTAATTCTATTCTATTATTTCGTAAATTTAATATTTCATTTTCCATATTATAATGAGACAGAAGAGTTTTTTCACCCGTATACAGTTCTAAGTGTGCATTTACATTGCATATACCCTTTAGAAAATCCTCTATATATTTATAATCCACATCATTGTTTACATATATCTTTAAATTACTATCCCACAATCTATCTCTAAGTACTTCACCAAGTGCACCTCCACTATCAAACATGAGTTCAGGCTTTAGAGCATACTGAGCTTTATTTTTTACCTTGTTATATATATCATTCAATTTATGGATTTCTTTATTTATAAATTCTGCTGGAGCATTCTGGGCATCAGTTCTTATCATTACACCAATACCTGATGGTATTTTTATTTTCTCAAGTATAAGCTTCTTAAACGATTCATCCTGTATTTTTTGTGAAAACCTCATACCTTTACTAAAATTACTTAAAACACAATATTTGCCTGGTAAGCTTATAATTTTGATAACTTTGGCGCCTTTTCTTCCGTAATCTTCCTTTGTCACCTGTACCAAAATTTTTTCACCTTTTTTTAAGTTAAGATTTCTAAATTTGCTATCCATATACATATAGGCATTTCTCCTGCAGTTTATATCTATAAAAGCACATTTTATAGCTGGTACTACATTTTTAACTACACCTATGTACACTTCTCCCGGGTAAGCATTGCCCTTTTCTTCCTGAATATGGCATTCTTTTAGAATACCATTATCCTTTATAGCAATTCTCAAAAAACCTTCCGCACTTCTTTCAACAAATATTTCTTCCAAGCCATAATTCACCTCTCCTTCAGGTTAATATAAGTCTGATACATACTCATATAATGGGAGTAACCTATTCTGTCTTCTACCATACACTTCTTCTCTCATTATATCAATAAAACAATCTTTGTCAGCATTTTCAGTATTATCTTGTATAAAGCTTGATAAAAGTTCTGGAGATAAATTTTCTACACTTCCACAGCTTATCAAAGTCTCTAATCTAAGATTATTTTCAAAAACATTATAATCCAATTTTTTTACTAATTTTTTTATATCTACTTCTTTTTCTCCCTTCTTGGTCTTCTTTATTGTATTCCAAGTTGGGCGTTTCATTAAGTTTTCCATATTTTCTTTAAGTTCATTTACGTCTTTATATTTTATGTTAATTATGTACTTAGCTGCATTTATTTCCGCCATGGATTTAAATACTTTTTTATTTTCTACATTTTTTACCTTATCCACCCTTAATACTTCTATTCCACTAGGTGCACTTTCATTTAATTTTTCTTTAATATGATCTTCTAAAACTTCTTCTTCAAAATATAAGTCCATATATTCTCCGCAAGAATAAACTCCTACAGCTAGAGGCTGTGCTATAGACATATTTATATGTGGATTAAATCCCTTGGAATATTCTACAGGAAGCTCTGATCTCTTTATCATCCTCTGTATGGTTCTCAATAAATCAAGATGCCCTATGAACCTTATACTATGTTTTTTACTGAATTTTATTAAATACTGAGCCCTCAAAGCATTCACCTCCTAAATTAACATTAACTCCGCAATTTTTACATCCCAATCTACAATCTGAAGTTACTTCAGCCCTTTTAGCTTTTTCGTTTTCCTCTATTAAAAATTTCTTATTTACTCCTATATCTATGAAATCCCAAGGAAGTATTTCTTCATAACTTCTATTCCTATAAGCATAAAAATCGCCATCCACATTACATTCTTTAAAAGCTTCTTTCCATAAATCAAAATTGAAATACTCCGACCAACTATCGAACTTAGCTCCCTTTTCGTAAGCTTTAATAAGTACTTCACAGAGCCTTCTATCTCCCCTTGCAAATACAGCTTCCAAATAGCTTAAGGGACTTTCATGCCAATTATATACTATATGTCTACTGCTTATAGAAGATCTCAATTCTCTAATCTCTTCTTTAACATCTTCCATTTTTATTTGAGCCGTCCACTGAAATGGTGTAAAAGGTTTTGGTACAAATATGGAAGTACTGACTGTTACTTTTAATCCTTTTTTTCTTTTATCCTTAGGTACTTTGAAATATTCATCCACTACTTTTTGGGATAAATACGCAATTTCCTTTACATCTTCCATAGTTTCGTAGGGAAGCCCTATCATAAAATACAACTTTATGGTAGACCATCCAGACTCAAAAGCACTGCTTACAGAATCCATCAAATTTTTATCTGTAACACCCTTATTTATTACATCTCTCATCCTCTGACTTCCTGCCTCTGGTGCAAAAGTAAGTCCAGTTTTCCTAACCTTTTGTATTTCATTTATAAGTCCTACAGAAAAAGAATCTATTCTAAGTGAAGGCAAGGATAACCCTACTTTGTCTTTTTCATGTTCATTTATAAAATTAACAACTAAATTTTTTAAATCTGAATAATCACATATGCTCAAAGAAGTAAGAGATACCTCTGAATACCCTGTACTTTTTATAAGTTTATCTGCTGTTTCCAAAAGTTTAGATGTTTTTTTCTCCCTTACAGGCCTGTATATCATACCTGCCTGACAAAACCTACAGCCTCTGGTACATCCCCTAAAGGTCTCAAGAGTTATCCTGTCATGTACTATATCTGTATAAGGCACTATAATTTTATCTGGATATTCCACATCATTAAAATTTTTGATTATCCTTTTAGTAATCTTAGGTGGCACATCATCATAAAGCGGTTTAAACTCTCTTATAGTTCCATCTTCATTATAGTTTACATCATAAAGAGAAGGTACATATATACCCTCTATATGGCACACCGCCCTCAAAAATTCTTTTTTTCTTCCTTTATACTCTTTGTAAAGATCCATAATCTCGTTCATCTGTTCCTCAGATTCACCTAAAGCAAACATATCTGCTATATCAAAGAGAGGTTCAGGGTTATAGGCACAAGGTCCTCCACACATAATTATAGGATCTTCTTCTCCTCTATCAGAAGCCCTAACAGAAAGTCCAGCTAAATTTAACATATTTAAAATATTGGTATAACTCATTTCATATTGAAGAGTGAACCCTATAAAATCAAAATTCTTTATAGGATCTTTGCTCTCAAGTCCATAAAGTGATATATTATTTTTTCTCATAAGCTCTTCCATATCAGGCCATGGTGCAAATACTCTCTCACAATAAGTATCTTTTCTTTCATTTAGTATGTAGTAAAGTATTTTCATACCAAGATATGACATTCCAACTTCATATACATCTGGAAAGCAAAATGCATATCTAATATCTACTTCATCCTTATTTTTTACATAGGAATTCATTTCCCCTCCAATATATCGGGCAGGTTTTTCCACTTTAAATAATATATCATCAGAAATTCTATTCATCAAAAATCCTCCTCTTAGGTTTCATTCCTATATTTTAGCATAACCAAAAATAATTTAAAATATATAAACCTAAGGCAAAGACAAAATCTATACAATCTTGCTCCTTCCTTAGGTTAAAAAGTATTATTTACCATTTAATATTTCAATAAATTTTTCTAGGGTTATATTTCCGTATGATTTCAACCCTTCTATAATCTCTTCTTCATATATTGTATCCATTAAATTCATCTCATCATCTAAGACCATAAATGTATTATACTTATTCTTATCAAATAGCCCCATAGCTGTAAGCAAATCCTGTTTATAGTGTATTGATAAAGTTCTGTTTTCAATATAACCTCTCTTTATAAATTTATATCTTTTTCTAATTATATCCCCCATAATTATATATGATATCCTTTCATTTTCTCTTAAAGAAGTAGTAACTATAAATATTCCTATTATTCCTATACTAAAATTGCTATATCCATTTAAAAATAAGAGAATGTACATAAACATAAGTACTATTCCAATAAGTATACTTGTCATTATCATGATTCTATTTGCTTTTCTATAAGTCATTTTTAAGCTTAGGATACTTCTCAATATCCTTCCACCATCCAAAGGAAAAGCCGGTATTAAATTAAATAATCCTATAGCTAGATTTATAGAGAAGATCATATAGAAAATGCTTGAACAAAAATTCTTATATGCAAAATAAAAAACTGCACTAAAAATCAAGTTAGCTGCAGGACCAGAAATTGAAATTATCAAATCCTCTCTTGGGGATGCCTCATCTAGATCCTTAAGTTTTATAACTGTTCCTATTGCTATAAATTCTATGTCAAATCCAGAAAATTTATAATATCTAGCAGCTAAATAATGAACCATTTCATGGAAAAAAACTATAATAAAGGTATAAATAAGTTTCCCTTTATACCCTATGAAAATCAGAAATATCACATATGGTATAAAATATTTACTTATTTTAATCACAGAAATACCTCTTAAAATTTATTCTTCTTCATTTACTCTAATTCGATTCATTACATTTTCAGCCCCGTTTTTAATATCATTTATATTTATATTTTTGAGTTGAGTTTCTATTTTGCTATAATCATAATTTTCATCCACAATTTCTTTAGAATAATTATATATACTTTTAGTCTGAGGAGTCTGAATAATTTTACAAACTATAACGAATGCAAACAACACTAAAACTCCTATTAGATCCCTTATAATTCTCTTGACCAAATAGTTACCCTTTTGAAAAAAGAAACCTCCACTACTTCTCATTCTGTCATGATATGGTGAATAATTGGCTCTTCCTTTTAAAGAATTATAATAATTTTGGTACTCTGAATCATAATTTCCCAATATAGATTCCCCCATTTAAAATGATACACATAATTATATATATTTAAAGGGTGACCGATTTATTACTTAAGCATATAAAAAACAGTCGAGAGTGGAAAGTTTAGAGCTATGGAATTTTCATTAATTCACAACGCACAATTAATGAAAATTCCATATAAGTTTTCTAACTTAAAAATCAACTTATACGCAAGGATATTTTTACAATAATGAAGTTCTTTTAAATATTTTGTATATAAGGCTTAGGTAAAAATTTCTGAAAAATCTAGAACTTTTGAATTGTTTGAGGTACGAGTTTTCAAAAGTTCTCAGTATTTTTTCAAAATTTTTTGCTTAGCCTTATCAAAATATTTAACGAGCTGAAGGTTGTAAAAAATATCCGGAGTATAAGTTGATTTTTCGTTTAGAAACTCTATAGAATATGGCTTGTCTACTAATTATGTGACTTTAGTGCTTTTACAAAAACTTCTGCAGAACCTAAATTAGTAGCTAGAGGCACACAGTGAACATCACATATTCTAAGTAATGCAGCAATATCTGGTTCATGGGGCTGTGAAGTTAAAGGATCTCTTAAAAAAATAACTATATCCATTTTTCCCTGTGCCACTTTACTTCCTATTTCCTGATCCCCGCCTAAAGGTCCTGAAAGAAATCTTTTAACTTTTAAACCTGTCATCTCATTTATAAGTTTTCCTGTAGTTCCTGTAGCAAAAATCTCATGGCTTTCAAAAACATCTTTATATCTTTTTACAAAATCTACTATATCATCTTTCTTTTTATCATGTGCTATAAAAGCAATTCTCATATAAATTTCCCCCTAAAAATTAATTTTTTTTCTTCTCATACCTATGTTCAAAATTAAACCTATTTCTATAAATGCTGCAAGCAGCGAACTTCCACCTGCACTCATAAAAGGCAATGTTATACCTGTTATAGGAAGTAATCCTATAGTCATACCTACATTTTGAAAAATTGAAAATAACATCATTGAAGCTATTCCTACACATACTATAGACCCAAAAATATCTTTAGCTTCTCTGGATATTTTTATGAATCTATAAAGTATAATGACATAAAATAGTATCAAAGCTAAAGCACCAACAAGTCCCCATTCCTCTCCAACTACGGAAAATATAAAATCTGTACGTGCTTCCGGTACATACCCTCCTGATATCTGGGTTCCTTTCAAGAATCCTTTTCCCCAAATTCCACCTGAACCAATTCCTATTTGTGATTGGGTAACCTGGAGAGCATAAGACATTTGATATTTTTCAGGACTAAATAGAGATATAATTCTCATTTTTTGATATTCTTCTATAAGAGGTGTATTCAAAGCTATCACTATTAAAACAGTTAATGCCAAAAGTCCTCCTATTAATACTCTTAAATCCAATTTTGCAATAAAAACTATCCCAAGAACCGCAAAAAAACATACCATTGTCATTCCCATATCAGGCTGTTTTACAATTAGAGCCATAGGAATAAGTGGATAAATCATAAGCTTCATAAAATTTTTTACGTTGTTTATGTTCCCTTCCATATCCTCTAGTTTTTTTGCAATCATTAATATAATCCCTATTTTTGCAAATTCAGAAGGCTGCATGCTAACGGGACCGATTTTAATCCATGATGAAGCTCCATTAACTGTAGACTGAAATGCCGGTATGCAATTTATTATAAGTAAAAACACACAAAACCAGTATATTATGCCGACATAACCTTTTATCACAGAATAATCTACTAGAAGTATAAAATAAGTTAGTACAAGCCCTACAGCCATATACATAAGCTGGGACTTAAGATAATAAGTTCCATCACTCATATGGGAAGCACTATAAATATTTAAACTTCCAAAGATACATACAATTATGACAGTAATTAGTAGAGGAAAATCGAATTCCCTTAAAAGCTTCCTATTTATGATAAATTTTTCAAACATTTTATATATCCCTCCAATACAACTATAATGATTATAACACAGGAACATAAAAAAGCTATGCATAATTTATACATAGCCTATTTATTATATTTAACCTTTTTTATAGGTATACTGGCCACAAGTGCTGCTGAATTTCCCGTTAATTCCTCTGAATTTGTCATTTTTACATCTATTTCAGAACGATCTATCTCCATATATTTTGAAAGTACTTTAAGTATGTCATCCTTTATATTGTCTAATACTTCCTTTGACATATCACATCTGTCGTGTATTAGTATTAATCTCAATCTTTCTTTAGCTACATCTTTGGAAGATTGCTTAGAGAACATCTTAAACAAGTCCATTCCCCTACTACCCCCTTATTTAATACCAAATAGTTTCTTTATTGACGAAAATAATCCTTCATGGCTAGTATTCAAATCCATAAGAGGCACTTTTTCTCCCGTTATTCTTTTAGCTATATTTCTAAATGCTTGTCCTGATAATGAGCCGCTGGTCAATACTATAGGTTCACCCTTATTTGTAGAAATAGTTATATTTCTGTCATCCGGCACTACTCCTATAAGTTCTATAGCCAAACTATCTAATATGTCATTTACATCCAGCATATCTCCATTTTTAGTCATTTCATAATTTATTCTGTTTACTATAAGTTGATGTTTTTCAATTCCCTTAGCATCCAACTTTCCAATGACTCTGTCAGAATCCCTAACTGAAGTAACTTCAGGATTTACTACAACTAATGCCCTATCTGCCCCTACTATTGCATTTTCAAAACCATGCTCAATTCCTGCAGGACAATCTATAATTACATAGTCGTATTCATTTTTTAATTCTTCAATTAAATTCAGCATATCTTGGGTACTTATATCATCTTTATCTCTTGTTTGTGCTGTAGGCAAAAGATACAAATTTGGTAGTCTTTTATCCTTTATAAGAGCCTGCTTTAGCCTACACTTGTCTTCTACTACATCAAGTATAGTAAATACAATTCTATTTTCAAGTCCCATAAGAACATCTAAATTTCTAAGTCCTGTATCTCCATCTACCACTACTACACTTTTATTCAAAGCAGCTAATGCAGTACCTATATTTGCCGTAGTAGTAGTTTTTCCAACTCCCCCTTTGCCTGATGTTACTACAATTGCTTCTCCCATCTATACTACCTCCATCAAATAAATTTATTAGATAAATCTCTCTTAATATATGAACGTATACAATTAACGATAATCATCTAAGCAATAAAACCATCTATAGAATATTATACTAGACATAACAAGAATAATCCAGAATATTATTCAGTACAATTTATACCAATTATATAGCTTTAAAGTTACTAACAAAGAACTTCAGCATAAAATAAAACTGAAGTTCTTACTAACTATGACATATCAAATAAACTTATTTGGCAAATAGGGTTCTACTATTATCATATTTTCCCTAATCTTAGCTACTTCTGGATACTGGGGTTTAATATTGTCCTCTGGTGATCTGGTAACTATGTCTGCAATTTGAAGCATTTCCGGCTGCAAACAAATTGAAGCAACTATAGCTTTTGCATTCCCACCAAATCCAGCATGGGCATATCCATGAAGTGCTCCAAAAACTATTATATTACCCCCTGCATATATTTCAGAACCTGCATTTACATCTCCAATTACGACTATATTTCCCGAATAATTTACTATTTGACCACTTCTAACCGTCCTATGTAAAAATTTAGTTCTTCCTTCGTAAATTCCCGAAAATACTTTGCTTGGTTTTTCACTGCTGTCTTCAAATATGCAATCCTTTATGAGAAATTTTTCAAACAATATATTTTTAAGTTTATTAAATTGCTTTTCATTTACGCTCTTTAATTCCGTTGTTATTTTTAGAGTACATCCCTTATAAAACATTTTTCCAGTTGAAAGCCTTTTGATTAAACTTTCAAGCATTTCGTCAAAATCTTTAAAACCATTATTATTTATAATTATATTTATTCCATCTCTATTGCCCTTAACTATTATATTATTATTCCTCATAATTAGCCTCCATAAGTCACCTCATATACTATTTCAACACACTTTACGTAAATCCTTTCTAATTTCCAACTTTATTTTTTAATATAATACTTGTTCTAGAAATTCTTACTTAAGCTAAATTCTAATTAAAATTATTATCATATAAAGGGCTGCCGCATTAAGAAATTTACATACAATATATTGTTTTAAAGATTAATGATAAACACAGTATATTGTAATATTTATTCTTAGTGCAACAGCCCCTTTTTTTTAATTACTGTTTTGTTGAGTATTTGTACTAGTAGGTGTACTAGTAGCTATGCGGCCTGTTTCAGTAAAATATGATGAAAAAATATCTCTTGTTACAGTAGCTGCACCATATCCTCCTTGACCACCATCAAATAGGACTACACATACTGCTATTTCAGGTTTATCGAGAGGCGCAAATCCAACATATTCAGAATAGTCTGTTCTTCCTATTTGTTCCTGATTTCCTAAACTTGCAGTACCGGTTTTTCCTCCCGTAGATATAGGGAATCCATTAAATACCTGCGCTGCTGTACCTCCTTCATTAACAGAACCCATTCCAGCTTTAATGGCTTCTACAGTTTCTTGATTAATTCCAGTTTTCTGTATGACTTCCGGTTTAACCTGCTCAATAATTCCTCCGTTGGAATTTAAATATTTGTCTACTAAATGTACTTTATATCTAGTTCCACCATTCACAAGGGTAGCAATATAATTTGCCATCTGAAGAGGAGTAAACTCATTCAATCCCTGTCCTATAGCAGCATTTTCTATATTAGCTGGTACCTTTAACTGAGCATTTGCATCTGAAACAGTTATACTGTATATGACATCAATCAAATCATCCATCTTCTCATCACTTATATCCTTTTTGTTATTAGGATCTTCCTTTACAAGTTCAGAAAATAATTCTTTGTATTTTGCTTTATCAAAAGCACTCTTTCCATCTTTTACAGAATTCTTTATCAAAGTTTTGATATCATTTTTAATTTGCTTTACCTTACTTGAATCATTACTATTATCATATAGGTTAACTGAAACTACCTTATGACCTTTATCATCCTGACCATCTCTAAGATCAGCCATAACTTGCCACAAATAAGTACTAGCATAGGTATTTTTATTTGATACTGTATTGTATACCTGCCCAAACTTTTCTGGAATTTCTATCCCAGTGGATGCTTTTACATCACTATTTACAGGAACGCCAAGCCC
Organism: Clostridium ljungdahlii; assembly: GCF_001636845.1. GTDB lineage: Bacteria > Bacillota > Clostridia > Clostridiales > Clostridiaceae > Clostridium_B > Clostridium_B ljungdahlii_A. The sequence continues at coordinate 58,564 of NZ_LITT01000058.1, read as the reverse complement.
AAACTTCCAGGCATATTTAGCAAGTCCATCGTCTCCAAGAGCATCACGAATGCGCTTGCCTACAGTCATAAAATAAGGGTTACTGGATACTTGTAGAGCCTTGGCCAAATCTACTACTCCTTTTGGTCCATCCAATATAAACTTTACAATTTTTCCGCCCTGATCAAACTGCCCCGTATCATCTACACAAAAGCCTGGATTTATTACTCCGCCTTCAAGACCTGCAATAGCAGTCATTGGCTTGAATGTAGAACCCGGAGGTATTAAAGACTGAGTAGCATAATTATAAAACGGTTTTGGATATATGTCATAAACATCTTGTCTTATAGTAGTGTTATTTTTTATACTTGTATCAAGTGGAAATAATGTATTTAACACCTGATCCTCTGTCTCTCCTGGAAAGTTTGAAGTTATATTTCTCTTTTCTATATATTCCTTTCCAAAAGCTCCTAAATCCGGATTGAAATATTGTTGATATAAATCTTGAGAAATCATTCCAGGAACTGCAAACATATTTGGATCATATCCTGGCCTGCTGGCCATGGCAAGTACAGCTCCCGTATTCACATCAAGTACTACTGCTGCCCCTCTAGTTGCATTGGTAGTATCAGATCTCTGCTGCCCATAAGGATTAGATCTGAGACTTGCCATAGTAGTATCGAGTGCATCTTCTGCTGCTTTTTGAACCTTGGAATCCACTGTTAACTGAACTGTTTCACCTGGGTAAGAGTCTTTTGTACCTAATTCTTGAACTATTTTCCCATTTTTATTCAGCTTTACTATTTTTCCTCCCTTTGACCCTTTCAATCTATCTTCAAGTGCACCTTCTATACCTGCCTGACCTACATAATCACTACTTACATCATAACCTTTTTCCTTGTATTTATCATAGTCAGAAGATATTTTAGATATATATCCTATAAAACTAGATCCTAGTTCCTTATTAGGATAATATCTTATAGGCTGGGTATCCACATCTATCCCCGGGAGTTCATTTGACATTTGTAAAAATTTAAAGGCAGTATCCTTCTTTATATTACTTGCAACTGTTACAGGTTTATACCCAGAATAACTCTGCATTTTTAAAGTATCCTTAATAATCATATATCTTCTCTGATCTTCTAAAGAATATGCACTACTTATTTTGTACTTGGCAATAAGTTTTTTGAAAGTATCCTCTGGGGTTATTTTCAGTAATTCTTTATTCACTAAAACCTTCAAATCATCTTCAGATATATTTTTATTTTTGCTTTTAATTTTCTTTTCTATTTCATCATTTAATCCTCTATCCCTTTTAAACTTAATTTCAAGATTTTTTCTAGTTTCTTCATCATCACTTCTAAATTCAAACCTATAAGGATTTATCTTAAGTTCAAAATCATCCTTCTGACTTTCTCCACTTTCATCTAGTATCTTAAATACTTTACTCATAGTAGGGAAAAAAGTCTTATCATTTTCATCCGTTTGATTGTATATGAGCACATAACTTTGGTTACTAGTAGCTAAAATATTACCATTCTTGTCCAAAATTTTTCCTCTTGGCGCCGCTTCCTGTATTTCTGTCAAAGATTTATTATTGGACTGCTCTTTATATTCCTGCCCCTTTACTACCTGAAGAAAGAGAAGTCTTCCTGCAATAGTTGCAAAAATAGCTACCATAATAACTGCTAGTACAGTATATCTTGTAATATTAGAATGCTTCTTCTCTTTCAAAAAATATCATCTCCACCTTTAAAATTTCCACTTAGCTTCCATATAATCTTTACTACAAAGATTATATATTGGCTTATACATAAAGATACACAAAATCATATCATAAATTCCTGTAAAAAATACATTTTTTATATTCACATACACTCCACATGAATATAGAATGCCCATTATTAACAAACCCTTAAATAAAACAAGTAAAAAACAAGAAATGACAGGAATAAGTCTTCTTTTTCTAAATATACTATTTCCTATAATACCTGCAATTACACATACTATCATATTTGTGAACGAGTTTATTCCAAAACCATATGAAAAGTATATATCCTGAAGTAATCCTGCAAACACTCCAAGCCACATACCTTCCCACGTTCCATTTACAATTGAATAGCAAATTACAAATATTATAAGTAACCCTGGATAAAAACTTTTCACCGCAAAAAAAGGCATCAATGAATTATCCAAAATAAATAGCAGAACTGATAATAGAACTAATACTAATAATTTTTTCATTTTACATCCACCCTAGTATTTTATATCCGTTTTGTCTTGAGGCACTACAATAAGTAGCTCCTGAAGCTTATCAAAATTCACATAAGGTTTTATCAAAGCATTTTTCATTACTTTTCCCTTATCATCCTCTACACTTATTACAGTTCCAATTCTTATTCCTCTAGGATATGAATTATTAATTCCTGATGTTAAGATAACATCTCCCTTTTTTATAGTAGAGTCCTGTGGAAGATAATATAACTTTGCTAAAAATTGATTATTACTATCACTGTATCCTTTTACCATACCACTATTTGTCACATCATTTGTATCTGTCGAAGTACCTTCAATAGTCCCACCTACTGCTAAATTTTCATTAGCCAGAGACTGTACTATAGACCAATTGCTTTCCACATGGACAACCTGTCCAACCAATCCATCAGCAGTAACTGCAACCATCTGCTTTTTTATACCATCCTTACTGCCTCTATTTATTGCAAATTCATTTAAGATTCCATCACTACTCCTACCTATTACATCACAGCCTATATAATCATATTCCGATTTTTGGCTCTTAAAATTCAGCTCTTTTCTTAGCTGGGAATTATCATTTTTAAGTGAATTATATTCTACTAATTTATTTTTTAATGAACTATTTTCCTTCTTCAATTCTTCATTTTCACTTTTTACCCTAGAAAAGTTTATTATAAAACTCAGAGAATTTTTTATACTATTATTGACCTTGTATAATCCTCCTTGAAAAGAATTAAAAGTAACACCTATGCCATTTCTTACAATTGAGTTGCTATTACCCTTGATACTAAAAGAAATCAAAGCTAAAAAAATAATTGAAAGTACTATTATAGCTAATACAAGCTTATTTCTCAAAAATCTCATAATACGTCACTATTTTCTACTAGCTACTATTTTATCAATAGTATCAAGGGCTTTTCCAGCGCCTAGTGCAACACAATCAAGAGGTGATTCAGCTATATGAACGGGCATATGTGTTTCTTGATTTATCAACTGGTCCAATCCTCTAAGCATCGCTCCACCACCTGCAAGCATAATTCCTTTGTCCATTATATCTGATGCAAGTTCTGGTGGTGTCTTTTCAAGGGTAGTTTTTATAGCATCAATTATTGCTGCTACAGGTTCCTTAAGAGCTTCTCTTATTTCACCTTCTGTTATATTTATAACCTTAGGTAACCCTGATATTAAATCTCTTCCTCTTATCTCCATTGAATTTTCTTCACCTATATCAAAAGCTGAACCTAATTCAATTTTTACATTTTCCGCAGTTCTTTCACCTATCATTAAATTGTATTCTTTCTTTATGTAGCCTATTATAGCCTGATCTAACTCATCACCAGCAATTCTTAAAGATTTACTTGTAACAATTCCTCCAAGTGATATTATAGCTACTTCTGTAGTACCTCCACCTATATCTACAATCATACTTCCTGTTGGTTCATTTACTGGAAGTCCTGCACCAATAGCAGCTGCCATAGGTTCTTCCATTAAAAGCACGTCCCTTGCTCCTGCATGCTTTGTTGCCTCTTCTATTGCCCTTTTTTCAACTTCAGTAACTCCAGATGGAAAACATACAAATATCCTAGGGCTAGTAAATGCTGACTTAGGACTTACTTTTTCTATAAATTTTCTAAGCATAGTATGAGTAACATCGAAATCAGCAATAACACCATCTTTAAGTGGTCTTATAGCCACAATATTACCAGGAGTTCTTCCTATCATATCTTTTGCTTCATTACCTATTGCCATTACCTTCTTTACATCATTGTTTATAGCAACTACAGAAGGCTCTCTAAGTACTATTCCCTTTCCTTTAACATATATAAGTGTATTAGCTGTTCCTAAATCAATTCCCATGTCTCTTGACATTCCAAAAAATCCCATTTATATTACTCCTTTCAATATCCACAAATTCCTTTTTGTTTTAAACTAACATATATTTCGTTTCCTATTATAAGATGATCTAATAGCTGTATGCCTAAAAGTTCACCGCATTCTTTTAATCTATGTGTTATATTTATATCCTCATTACTAGGTGATGGATCTCCTGAAGGATGGTTATGGCACACAATTATAGATGCACTATTTTTCTTTATAGCATAGTAAAATACTTCCCTGGGATGTACCAGTGCAGAATTTAAACTTCCTATAAATACATCTCTAATGCCTATAACTATATTTTTTGTATTCAACATAATAACTTTAAAATATTCCTGCTTCAATCCTTTCATTTCTTCCATGACAAGCATTGCTGCATCTCCTGGATCGCATATCTTATAATCATCACCATCCCTATAGGATTTGAATCTCTTTGCCAATTCCACCACAGCAAATATTTTAGCAGATTTTGCCTTTCCAATGCCCTTAATATTCATAAGATCTTCTAAATTAGAATTAAAAATTCCATTTAGTCCTCCATTGTCTTTTATAATCCTGCTGCTTAAAGATATTATATTTTCTTTTTTCGTACCTGAACCAAGTATTATTGCCAAAAGTTCCGAATTAGAAAGAACTTCTGGTCCATATCTGAATAACCTCTCCCTAGGTCTTTCATTTTGTGGTAAATCCATAATTTTTACCAATTCATTCATTTAAAAACTCCTTATTATAGATTTAACCCCATCTCACTTAACATATTATACAACTTATTTAAAGGTAATCCTACTACATTATAATAACATCCATGGATTTCTCTTACAAAAACTCCTCCATGACCTTGAATGCCATAGGCTCCTGCTTTATCTTTATATTCTCCTGTTTTTAAATACTCCTTTATACGTTTATCGTCTATTTTAGAAAATATTACGCGAGTACATACAAAGTCCTTAATTATTTTATTTGAGGATTTATCTATAATCGCTATACCTGAATATACCTTATGCTCATTTCCACTTAAGGATTTCAGCATATGAAAACCTTCTTCTATACTACCTGGTTTTCCAAGTATTTTTTCTTTAAAAAATACTATTGTATCACATCCTATTATTATAGAACTATTGTCTTTCAACTTTGAACACACATTTTTAGCTTTACCTTTAGCTAGCTCCATAACATAAGAACCACAATTCCCATCAAATTCAACAGAATTTTCATCAAAATCACTTACCATAACTTCAAAATTTCCTGTTAATCTCTTTAAAAGTTCCTTTCGCCTACTGGAAGCCGAAGCCAATACAATCTTCATGTCATCACTTCCTAATATCTTCTATATAGTATTATAGCCACAATTATACCAATTATAGTCATGATGTTTATACTAAACTTTACTCCTAAAGTCAATACTACAACCTTAAGATTTAATACAACTGGTTCAGTCATTCCCACAGAATAAGAATTTTTAAAAAAGTTTAGAAAACTAAAATTATTTCCAATAGCATCTCCTACAAGGCTTCCACATATAGCTCCCAAAATTATAAGAAACCATAAAAAGCTCTTACCTTTTTCAGCCCCTCTCACAAAAATCCCCTACCTTAATATTATATCTTATATAGTTTATCATTTAATAAAAGCATAAACAAGTAGATATATTATTGTTCAAAAAAATTTTTTAATTAAACATAAAAATGACAAGTATTGGTGTAAATGTCCCCGTACTTGCCCTTATATTATAACCTATTATCTTAACAATATAGAATTAATTGGATTTTACTTTTTTCAATATATTAAATATATAAATATAATTTTCTTCAGCTTTATCCTTCGTTATTTCTTTAGGAAGTTTGCTTACATATTCCGTTAAATCTTTTAAAACTAATTTATTATTACCATTTTCCGTTTTTTCACTTTTTAAAGCAGAACACCATTTTTTTAATTCATCTGTTTGTATAGATTTTACATCCTGTTCTGAAAGTTTATTTAGTATCTCTAAATTTGCATTTATTATTTCCGCTATTTCAACATTACACAGGTCATCCCTCTTTATCGTAAATGCCATTTTTGAATTATCTACTTTTTGGTCTGTAAGAGATTTCATCATTTTCTCTCCAACATCCTCTTGAAACACACCTAAAAATACTCTTGTCTTATCTGAATCCTGTATAGAAAAAGGTAATCCGTATTTAGTTAACAAACTTTTTTCCTCTGCTGCGTTATTTTTATCTTTGTAAACTCCACCTTGTACAGCTATAAATTCAGTAGATTTGCCATCTACAGCCGAACTACTCTTATCAGAAGTATTTTCAACCTTATTTTGAGATACAGTATTGGCCGCATTTTCATTTAAATTTCCTGATGCTCTAAATACCACTTTAAATATAAAAGTTCCCAGTATAAATGCAGCTGCAAGTATTATACACGTAAAAAATACAAAAGACTTAGTACTTTTCTCTCTTTTTAGATCATATCGTGTGTACTTCATTTTTTCACCCCTAATTTTATACTATTTTTATATATTAATATTATGGGATAAAAAAATTATTACTGCTAATCATTAAATTTTTTTCATAATTACCATGTCCATGTGCTTTCCATCTATGTCATAGAAATTCTTTACTATTCTAATAGCTTTATACCCAGCACTTTTCCAGATATTCATATTTTCAATTTCATTTTTAATTGTTCTAGCAAAAAATTCGGTCACATCATATTCTCTAGAAAAATACTCTATTATTTCTTTTATTAAAATGCCCCCTAAACTTGTATTTTTATATACTTCAGATAAATAAAAATACCATATCCAAAGTTCATTTTCATTTTTAAACTCAATTCTTCCCTTTAATATACCTATTAAAATACTGCCCTTTTCTATTTTTAAAAAGAATTCGCACTGGCTTATATAGCTCTCCAAAAATCTCTCTCTTAGTTCTTGTAAATTTGTTTCTCCCTCTAGAAAATCCTTCTTCTTCATCAATTTTTGTATGGCTACTAGATCTTTTTCTTGCACATTAGAGATTTTTATATCTTTATATTCTATTTTAACATCCAGCATTGCTTCACCTCTTTTGTACATTTGATTTGATTTAACTCTATTAAAGGGTTATACTTTTAAAATTCTACACAAATTTAAAAATTCCTTTATTTATTAAATCAATTGGCACAAAAACAACACCGAATTCTTAAATCACTAATTTCAATTAACCATATTGTCATTAGTAGACTAACTTAAGACTCTAGCTCCCTGTAAATCTGGATCAAGTAAAATAACCTTCCAGGTATCTTCTAGTTCATTCAAAAAATTTTTCATAGAACTTACGAATTTCTCTGCATTTTTATCCACTACTGCCATAAGTGTAGACCCTGAACCGCTTATAAATTCTCCTACAGATCCCAAGTCTTTTGATTTTTTAAAAACATCATCAAAATTTCTTATCAAACTTTTTCTATAAGGTTGATGAATTTTATCTTCAAAACACATTCTAAGTTTGTCAAATTCATTGTTATAAAGAGCACTTATAAGCATAGCAGCCCTAGAAGTGTTAAATATACAGTCCTCTTTTAAATAAGATTTAGGCAGAACTTCCCTAGAAAGAGCTGTGCTAACCTTAAATGATGGTATCATAGCAACAAATTTTAATTTATCTGGCACATTTACCTTTGAATGTTTTATATCCTCACCCACTTTTATAGATATTACCATTCCTCCAATTGCTGCAGGCACAACATTATCAGGATGTCCCTCTATTTTTGTAGCTAAATCAATTATATCTTCCATATCCATTTTGTTTTCCATAATTGCATTTGCCGCTATTATACCACCAACTATACATGCAGAACTACTTCCAAGCCCCCTTGACATAGGTATATCACATTTAATCACATTTATTTTAAATCCATTATAAGAATACCCTTGTTCATCCATAGCGCTCACTATACTTTTGTATATAAGATTTTCCCTAAAATCCTCTTCTGACTTTAATCCACCATTATATATTTCAGTTTTCCCACTTATTTCTTCAACTTCAATTTCATTATATAATTTAAGTGCCATACCTAAAGTATCAAATCCCGGCCCCATATTCGCTGTAGTAGCCGGCACCCTAACTTTGACTTTAGTCATATCTAATATCCCTCCAATTTTGTAAAAACCTTTGCTAAAATTCTATTTTCATTATTTGTCTAAAACCAATAACTTCTTTACAGACTGTGCATTTTTTTCACTTTTTACTTTTTCAATATAATCATCTATTAAATCTTCGTTATCTGCATTTACAAAAGCTACAACTTCTTCTTTATTTCCAGAAACACTATTGGACAAAATATAGCAACTTTTAAAACTTGAAGATATACTTTCTATAACTTCTACTCTATTTTGTGTTTTAATTCTTAAAAGCCATTTACTTTTTAAATTCCAACTCTTATTTATGCTAGCCTTTTCACTACTAAAAGTAATAGTTTTTTCTCTTTTATTTTCAACTATATCTGCTATATCTGCAAAAACTGCACTAGCCGTAGGAAACATCCCTGCTCCTTTTCCTGAAAACATCACGTCTCCTACTGCATCTCCTTCTACTAAAATAGCATTGTATTCATTCTCGATTTTCCCGAGCATAGAATCTTGTTTTACCATAACTGGCATAACAGCTGCATATATATCATCTTCAGATATCTTACTAATTCCAAGAAGTTTTATGCTGCACTTTTTCATTTTGGCATATCTGAAATCATCACTATCAATTTGTGTAATTCCCTCTATATTTATATCTTTCCAATCCACTCTTCTGTTATATGCAATAGTAGATAAAATTGAAAGTTTTCTAGCTGCATCATATCCCTTAACATCTGATTCCGGATTTGCTTCTGCAAAACCTAGTTCCTGAGCAAGTTTTAAAGCTTCTTCATAACTCATGCCGCTATGGCTCATTTTTGACAATATAAAATTTGTAGTACCATTTAGTATAGATCTTATACTCTTTATTTCATTTCCCACAAGACATTCATTCATTGATTTCAGTATAGGTATTCCCCCTCCAACACTTGCCTCAAAATGAATGGTAACTCCATTTTTTTTAGCTAATTGCAAAAGCTCATATCCTCTTTCTGCCATCAAATCCTTATTAGCTGTAACTACATGTTTTTTCATATTTAAAGCTCTTTTTATATATTCATAAGATGGATTTAGCCCCCCCATAGCTTCCACTATGATATCCACCTTTTCATTGAATATATCCTCTATATTTTCTGTTAAAAGCCCCCTGTTTTTATTGTTTAAGTGTTTATCTACATTTCTAACCAAAATTTTTGATATTACTAGTTCCTCATCTAGTTCATCTTTAAATTTATATCTATTTCTAGATATAAGTTCAGCTACTCCGCTTCCTACTACTCCATATCCAAGCATTGCTATATTTGCCATTTTACTTCCCCCTAATTATTTAATCTTATCAAGTGATTCTAAAATTCAGATAAATTTATTTAAGTATTAAGTTACATTCTAATGTTAAAAAAAACCCTTCCCTACTGGGACGAGTTTTATCGCGTTTCCACCCAATTAACAGTGTCAATTTTTAGTTATTACTAAAATAACTAAACCCCATATAGCCTAGGATATTTATCCATTACTTAAAAGCCATTACTGTCTCTCAACATCCATAACGCAGATCTGCGGAAATACCTACTACTAAATTTCAGTATACTACTCAAAGGTGGTTTTCAATAACATTAACTTAGGGAATATTACAGCCTATGAATCCCCCTCTCTAAAAGCAATACATTATCTACTTTTCCTTTTCATTGTTTTTTGCACATAATTAAAATAAACTTCATTTATTCCACTGCTACCAAGTTTACACTTATAACGCTGTCTAATTTGCCTATTTCTTCAACAAGTTCATTAATTTCTACTTCCAATTTAGAAGCATCAAAAGTTATAGATACAGCAGCAGCATTATTTATGGGTATATCCTGATTTAAAGTCAATATGTTGCCACTTCTTTGCGCTATTTTATCAAGTATATTTGATAGTGATCCAGTCTTATGAGCTAGTATAAGTCCAATAGTTACCTTGTGACTTGTTATACCTTCAGATAATGTAAACACTGAATCTTTATATTTATAATAACTGCTTCTACTTATACCTACTTTCTTTACACCTTCTGATATGTCTTTTACACAACCAGTTCTCAAAAGTTCTTTTACCTTTACAACTTTGTCAAACACATCAGGAAGTATTTTAGTATCAATTATAAGAAATCTATTATTCATAAAACCCCGCCTTGTCCGTGAGTCAAATACACATGTGTGTTGTTGAAGTATATGAATTATAATATCATAATAAAAATAAATATTCAACAGTTTTTATGAAAATTTTTATCTCAAAATGCAAGTAATCCTTTACACATAAATTATATTTTTTTAAGCATTAACTCAACTTTAACACATATAAAATTTTGGCTTAATATAATAACTTTGCGAAACAATATTTTCAAGAGGACAGAGGACAATTGATAGAGGACAGTGAAGGAGGATTTTAAAGAAACTCATGTTCTTTTTGTTTCTCCTTGATACTCTCTAAGTAACCAATTATCTTAAAATAATAGATTTTAGATGCCTGCTTAAGCGATATTTTGCATTATCAAAACAAGCCTAAAAAAATAAATTAGTTTTCTGACATAAGGAAGAAAACTTACCTTCACTGTCCTATGTCCTCTGTCAATTGTCATCTAAAAAATTGTGTCGCAATATTTTTAAACTGCAAAACTTGAGGCATTAATAACTGAAAATGCATAATCAGATATAAAGTTTTAACTAAAAAATAAACTTGTGAGTAGAAATATTTTACAATAAGCAAGTACATTTTAATATTTTGCATATAAGTCTTAGTGAAAAATTTGTAAAAAAACTTAGGACTTTTGAATTGTCTGAGGTACGAGTTTTCAAAAGTCCTTAGGTTTTTGCAAATTTTCTACTTAGACTTATCAAAATATTTAACTGTACTTGTGGTTGCAAAAATATTCGGAACACAAGTTTATTTTTCGTTTAGAAACTCTATATGTTTTCTTTAGTCTTCAAATATTATATATGGTACTGTAACTATAGCTATATTTCTTCTTCTCAAAAGCATGGTTTTAATAAATAATGCCGTTTGATTATGAAGTATATTTCCCCACCATTTTGTAACTACAAATTGTGGAAGAACTACAGTAACTGTATCTTTAGATCCTGCTGAATACTCTTCAGATTCTATAAATTTAACAAGAGGACCCACAATACTTCTATAAGGTGATTTTTTTACTATTATAGGTATGTCCACGTCATATTCATGCCATTTTTTCAAAAGCTTATTTGTAGCCTCATCATCTACAGAAACATGAAAAACTATTATATTTTTAGAGATTGTTCTTGCATAATTTAAAGCTTTTAAAAAAGATTTATTAAGAGTGTCTATAGGCACTATTACGTATCGCTTTTGTTCTGCAAAATTTATTTCTTTAGGTTTTTCATCAATAGATAGTCTTAATTGTTCTGCTACTTTAGTATAATGTTTTTTTATAGTCGCCATGAAATATACTATAACTGGTATAAGTATAAAGACTATCCAAGCTCCACTTGTAAATTTGGTTATTCCAAGTAAAACAGCAGTAAATAAGGTTACAGAAGCACCTATCCCATTTATAAAAGCTTTGTGAACCCATCCTTGTTTCTTTGTTCTAATCCATCTTACAAGCATTCCAAATTGGGATAGTGTAAAAGATATAAAAACTCCCACAGCATAAAGAGGCATTAAATAATGGGTTTCACCATTAAATAATACTACTAATAAACAAGATATAACTCCTAAAGTTATAATTCCATTGGAATATCCAAGTCTTTTTCCCCTTTTGGCAAATTGTCTCGGTGCAAAACCATCCTTAGCTATGTATGCTAAAAGCATTGGAAGTCCTGCAAAAGCTGTATTGCTTGCCATAATAAGTATAATTGCAGTAGTTGCCTGAATTATATAAAATAGAACATTGTTTCCAAATACTTGAGCTGCTATCTGAGCTACTACAGTTACATTAGAATTTGGAACTGAATGATACAATGTTGCCAGGTAAGATAAACCTAAAAATACTATAAATACAGTAAAAGAAAGAAGTCCTAGTACTTTCTTAGCATTTCTTTGACACGGCTCTTTGAAGTTAGGTATTCCATTACTTACTGCTTCAATACCCGTTAAGGCTGTACATCCTGAAGAAAAAGCCCTTAAAAATAAAAAGAGAGTTATATCTCCTGTAGCCTGAGGTAATTTATAAGCAGCTACTGGAGTATATCCAAAAATTTTAACCTTGCATATACCCCATGCAATCATAACTAGTATGGATATAATAAACAAATATGTAGGTACACCAAACATTTTAGAAGATTCTCTAAGTCCTCTAAGATTTCCTATAGTCATAAATAGTATTAGTAATAAAGTTATTTCAACTTTATATGGAAAAAGTGATGGAATTGCAGATGTTACTGCTGCCGTTCCTGCACAAGCACTAACTGCAACAGTAAGTATATATCCTATAGTAAGTGATGCACCTGCTACAAGTCCTGGGATTGTGCCTAGATTATCTTTGGCTACAATGTATGATCCCCCACCACCTGGATAAGCATCTATAGTTTGTCTATAAGACATAGTAACTAAAAACATTAAAAGTACTATACACAATGTAGCATAAAACATATATTTATATGACATTATTCCAATTACAGGTATTAATACCCAAAGTATTTCCTCTCCTGCATAAGCCACTGAAGAAATAGCATCACTAGATAATATAGGTAGTCCCCAAAATACATTTAATTTTTCACTTTTTAATTCTTCAGTTTTTAAACTTTTTCCTATTAAAAGTTTTCCTAATTTAGATCCCATTTTTTTTTGCTCCTCTAAAAGTAAATTTTCTTTTAAGTTTAGTATGGAATGATTATATATTATAATTAACTTTTATCATAACCTTCTTTTGAATATTTAAAGCCTATTTTAAATTAAATTGGCCAGCCTAAAGTTTAAAAATAGATTATTTATCTATATTATTCATTAATCCTTCGATTTAATACGATTTTAGCATACTACTAATTATTGACTATTGAAAATGCTGATTACTTTTTACATATAATGTATTTATAATTCTAATTAACCAAGTAAAAACTATATTTATATGTGTTATATAAATATAGTTTTTATAATTACCCTATAATTGCACAATATTATTGCATTTTAACATCAATGTATTAAATTTCCAATATGTACTTATTTTAAATCATGTGTTAGTTCTTTCATCTCAGTAGTCATAGATAATACTTCCTGTAACCCAGAATTAATTTGCTGGATAGCTGCTGCTTCATTTTCCGTAGTTTTTGATGTATAATCGGAGGTCTCCAAAGTTTTTGAAACAGAAGTCTGAATATTTGAAGTAAGTTCTATAACTCTAGCAGCAGTTTCCTTTGAACTATCCGAAAGTTTTCTTATTTCGTCCGATACTACACCGAATCCTTTTCCAAATTCTCCAGCTCTAGCAGCTTCAATAGCTGCATTTAATCCAAGCATTTTTGTCTGATCTGCGATACTCTTTATAGAACCTATAATTTCATATATTTTAGACGACAGCTCCTTTATACTTTGAATCTCCTTATTTAAGGATTGTTGATTTTCTGAAACTGTAACAGCAGAAGATGCTAGTCCTTCCATAGCTTGAGATATTTGCTGTAAACTTTCATTTATGCCTTTACCCATATATTCTAACTTGTATTGATTATATCCAAGTTTGGATAAAGTATTTGCCATCATATATAATACCTTTGCTATAGCTTCTACTCTATCTTTTTCTACAACTTTTACTTTTCTAAGTGCCTCTATGTATTCATTTGGATCTACTCCTATTTCTAGGGCTATTTTTCTAAATTTATCTTCATCAGGAGGTGCTGTCAAAACTTGTCCTCCAATAATGCTGCCAATAACCTTGCCTTGTAATACTATAGGAGCTGCATAATCTGTAAGTCCAGCGTGACAAGTATAAACAGCTGGTTTACCTGTTCTATAGGATTCTTCTCCACCTTTTTTATCACATTTCTGACACCTTTCATTTCCAATTTTACACTTTCTCGTAAGTTTCATGCAGAAATCGGTAAAACAACTTCCTTCAGTTACAGGTGAACCTGTATCATCTATAGAAATACTTGCAGTTCCAGTACCTTTAGAAAAATTATCTTGAAGCTCTTGCAAAAACTTCAAGTCGATTATGTCCCCTATTTTTATTTCATTAAAATCTTTTTTTTGAGTTTTATTATCCATATCTACATATATCCCTCCTAAATTAATACAAGCATAACTTATTATATACTTATCGTAATTATAATCCATTTACTTTATATAATGTAACTCAACTTTCCCACATATAAAATTTTGCGAAGCAATATTTTTGAGAGGACAGAGGACAATTGACAGAGGACAGTTAAGGATGATTTTTCTCCGCTATGCTACGAAAAATCTTCAATTTAAAAAGAACTTATGTTCTTTTGTTTTTCATGGGTACTCTTTTAGTAAGTAATTATCTGAAAATCATAGATTTTAGATACCTGCTTTAGCAAAACATCGCTTAAAAATAAATTAGTTTTCTGACGTAAGGAGGAAAACTCACCTTCATTGTCCTCTGTCCTCTGTCCTCTGTCCTCTGTCCTCTGTCCTCTGTCCTCTAAAAAGTTTTGCTTTGCAAAATTTTTAAACTGCGAAAGTCTAGTTAAGAATTAATTACACTTTATTAATTAGCGTTCATCCCATTCAATAGAATCTACAATGCCTACGATAGAAGCATCTATTGGTATATCATTTTGAGAATCACTAGAATTTCTTGATCCACTTCCTGTAACCACAATTACAGTGTCATTAGCACCTGCACCTACAGTATCTACAGCAACAAAATGATCACCTATTAAATTTTCTTTTTCATCTATTTTTTTTACTATTAATAATTTGCTTCCTATAAGCTTTTCACTTTTTTGGGTAGAAACAACCTTTCCAACAACTTTACCTAAAAACATACATATTCTCCTCTATTTAAGTTTTTCTAATCACTAGTATTATACAATTAAAATATTTTTCTACTTATAATTATTTACATGCTATTTTTCGTTTTTTTATTACATTTATTAGTATTATAACTATACTGCAATTTTAAACTTAAATCAATTTTCAGATTTATCATTGTATAAATTCAAATCTATGTCATACTTAGTTATCTTTCTGTATATAGTTGCCTTGCCTATTTGTAGCAATTCAGATGCCTTCATGGCATTTCCTTTACAATATTGAAGTGCATTTCGAATACACCGCTCTTCTACTACTTCTAAAGGTAAAACTTCTTTTGATAAATCATTACTTGTTTGTACTTCAGTTTTTCCACTCCTACCAATAAGGTACTTTGAAGTTATCATGGTATCCTCACAAAGGTAATAAGATCTTTCCACTACATTTCTGAGTTCTCTTGTATTTCCCTCAAAATTATACCTCTTCAATTTTTCTATGTAGGAAGGGTCTATATACTTGGGATCACATGGATTCTTAATATTAAGCTGACTCACAAAATGCTGGGCTAAAAGTTCTATATCCTCCTTTCTATCTCTTAGTGGAATAAGGTGAATATTCATAACATTAAGTCTATAATAAAGATCTCCTCTAAAATTTTTGTTTTCAACTTCATCTTTAAGCACCCTATTTGTTGCCGCAATTACTCTTACATCAATAGATTTTTCATAGTTTCCTCCAACCCTAACTATTTTAAGGTTATCTAATACTCTCAAAAGTTTTGACTGAATATCAAGTGGGAGTTCTCCTATTTCATCTAAAAATATTGTACCTCCATCTGCTAATTCAAATTTTCCTGGATTTCCTCCTTTTGATGCACCAGTAAAGGCACCTTTTTCATATCCAAAAAGTTCACTTTCTACTAATTCTCTAGGTATTGCAGCACAGTTTACAGCTACAAAAGGCCCCTTACTTCTGCTGCTGTAATTATGAATAGATTGGGCAAATACTTCTTTTCCTGTGCCGCTTTCACCTTCTATGAGTATATTGCAATTTGTTTTAGCTGCTCTTTTAGCTAACTTTATGACAGTTTTCTCCCTTTCATTTTTTGTAATAACATCATCAAAAGTAAATGAAGCCTTATAACCCACTAAATTATTTACCATTTTATGTAGGTTTTTAGTATCTCTAATAGCAAGTACCAATCCTATAATTCGTCCTCTTAATTTTACAGGTACCAAATTTACAACACATCTTATCCTTTTTCCATCTATATAAAAACTGCAATCTTGCGACCATTTGTTTTCTCCAGTAAGTACCACAGTTTTTAATATTTCATCCTTTAATATTTCATTTAAATAAGTTAAATATAAAGTTTCTTCTTTTACTCCCAGTATTTTAACAGTCGTTATATTCACTTTTTTTATTAAAAGGTTTTCGTCTGTAATTATGAGACCATCGTAACAGCAATCAAAAATAGCTTTAAGTATAAAAGATGATATATCATATTCCAATATACTGTCCATATCAATCCTGCACATACTACCTACATCATCTAGGAAACTCATATCTTCCATTCTTTAACCTCCTCAATACGTAAACAAAGTTCTTGGCATCAGATGGAGTTAACTCCACCTGATGCTTATTAACACGCTTCTTAGTGCTTCAGCACTTAGAAGCCGTTATCCTTTAGGCAAAATCGTTATCCAGAGACGTATCTGCTCACAACGTACACTTGGAGAAAAGCAGATATCCCAAATCTTTGATTTGGTGATAGTCGCTTTCGCTGTGTGCAAGCAGATATCCCAAATCTTTGATTTGGCGATAGTCGCTTTCGCTGTGTGCGTGAGAGTATTAGAGCAGGTAGTCATCGGATAAATCTTCTATTTAGTTTTAGTATATCACATTTTGAGAATAATCACGAAAGATTATTGTATCATTATGATAAATATTTATATAATATCATAATGATATTGACTTTTTGTGTCATTATGATATTATATAAATATAAAGTGTCTTGTTTCAACAGGGCAACAATTGACACAAAAATTGCTTTAATATAAATGTGAATATATGTTTGAAAAAACATTTTAATAGCCCTAAACCTAAAAGCCTAAAATCTAAGTAAAAATACTCCAGCATAGTTAGACCCCTATGCTGGAGTATTTTTACTTATCCAAATTACTCAACTTTCACACATATGACATTTTGATTTAATAAAAAATTAAGAAATTGAGTTAAGTTATATACAACAAAAAACTAAGAGCCTTCATCATATGCTATGATGAAAGCTCCTAACTTTTATTTATAATTTTTAGCTTGCTTCACGTTCGTCGTCATCTTTTTTTTCAACTATATTATTATTGTCGTCATAAGTAACTAATTTGAGAGATTTTGTAGGACAGACTTCTATACAAGCAGGCCCTCCATCCCTATCCTGGCAGAGATCACACTTATTTGCTACCACTCTTCCTTTTCCATTTACAGTAGGGTTACCTTCCTCACTCATCTTAAGTCCCTTTTGGTCTACAACTTCTCCATCCTTATATTGAGAAGCTAATTCAATAGCTCCAAAAGGACAAGCTAACATGCAGATTTTACATCCTACACATACATCTTTATCTACACTAACATAACCATTTTCATTTGAAATAGCATTAACTGGGCAAGCTTTAGCACAAGGTGCATCTTCACATTGTCTACATTGGACAGGAGCACTTACTTTTGCAGTCTTTATCACATTTAAGCGAGGATTAAAGTTAATTTTTGATACATTTGTATTAAAAAAATCTTCCCCTGAATGTGCAACACCACAAGCTGCTTCACAAGTCCTACATCCTATGCATTTATTAGGATCTGCTACTACGAGGCAATTTTTCATTTTATTAACTCTCCTTTTTTCTTGAGATATATTTAGTGTGCAATAATTCATGAGACTTAGCTCCTAATGGTTTGTCTAAGAACTCATCATATATTTTCTTTATTTCTGGATTTTCATGTGATTTTCTATAAGTAAGATTAGCGTCATGATTATATAATCCCTTTTTCCTATTATTATAAGCTTCCTCTTTATCTGAATCAAGTATAACCTTAGGTTGTCCTCCACCACTTATACATCCTTGAGGACAGGTCATAACCTCTATAAAGTGTAAATCACATTTACCTGCCTTTACTGATTCCATAACATCTTTTACATTTTTTAAGCCAGAAACTATTCCTACTTTTAGTCTAATATCTCCTAAGTCTACTTCAGCAGTTCTAAAACCTTCTCCACCTCTTACCATAGTAAGATCTATACTTGGAATAGCTTTTTTAGTATAAAGTTCATATCCAGTTCTAAGTGCTGCTTCCATGACTCCACCTGTAGCACCAAATATAGTTCCTGCACCGGTATACATACCAAGAGGAGTATCAAACTGTTCTTCTTCAATAGTATTAAAATCTATATCAGCATCTTTGAACAGTTGTGCTAATTCCCTTGTAGTTATAACTGCATCTACATCCCTGTGTCCACTGTCATGCATTTCTTCTCTTTCACTTTCAAATTCCTTGCATGTACATGGCATAACAGATACATTATAAATTCTAGCCGGATTAACATTATTTATTTCTGCTCCATAAGTTTTAAATATAGCTCCAGCCATCTGATTTGGGGACTTACAACTTGAAAGATGAGGTAAAAGTTCTGGATATGTTTGTTCTGCATATTTTACCCATGCTGGACAACAAGAAGTAAACATTGGCAAAACTCCACCTTCAGCTACTCTTTTTAGCAGCTCACTACCTTCTTCCATTATAGTAAGATCTGCACCAAAGTTTGTATCATATACTTTGTCAAATCCTAGTTTTCTAAGTGCAGCTGCCATTTTTCCTTCACTTAAAGTTCCAAGAGGCATTCCAAAATCCTCTCCTATAGCCACTCTTACAGCAGGTGCACATTGCACGATTTTAAATACATCTTTATTTTGTAAAATTTCTTTAACTCTTTTTGCCTGACCTTTATTATATGCCGCAAATAATGGTTCATCTACTTCCTTTAACAATCCTCTATCAAATAACCTTTTGCTAACTGGAGTAGGAACATCATCGTATACAGATTGATAGCCTTTACAAACTTGAATGCATTGTCCGCACATAACACACTTTTCAGTATTTATCTTCTGAGGTTTACCCTGTTCACCTTCTATAGCATCTACAGGACAGACATCCGCACATCGTCTGCAGCCTGTACATAATTCTTCATCTATATTTATCATAGAAGTACTAGTTGGCATATTTAACATTCCTTTCTTTTCCGGATTTTTATAACTTATAAATTAGAGATTTGCGTTTATATTTAACAGTTCCATAGCAGCTTTCACACTACGATCTTTTTTATCTTCTCTAGGATCTACTAACCTCAAGGCCTCTTTTGGACATTCTTTGATGCAGGCAGGTTCTCCTCCCTCTTCCTTACATAAATCACATTTATAAGCTGCTGCTCTTACTTTAACCTGAATTCCTCCTGTAACTACTTTACCTTGAGTTCTAGGTAGTAAACTTACAGCACCCACCGGACATACTATTGTACAGGTCTGACACCCTATACATGCACTTTCATTTATAATGATACTTCCATCTTTTTCAACTATAGCATTAACTGGGCATGCATTTAGACATGGTGCATCCTCACAATGTCTGCATTGTACTGGCATTACATTTCCTTTATTTTTAACAAAGAATAACCTTGGAGTTACTTTATTATTCATAGTTCCAATAGTTTTTCCTTGAGTATCTTCTCTATGTTTTGCAGCACAGGCAATCTCACAAGATCTACAGCCTATGCACTTGTCAGGATCGGCTATTACAAAAGAATTAAACTCTGGTTTCATTTAAATTACCACCCCTCTTTTAATTTTCACACGTTCTCAAAAATATTCTTGACATCTTTAGCTGTAACTTTCTTCTTGCAGCTGCTGCACATAAGCTTTTCTGGCTGCTCTTTTCCAAGCCTATTGTAAGCATATTTTACGTGTTCTTCTGTAGCAAAATATTCTCCGCACAAATCACATTTAACCATCTTGAATTTTTTGCCCCATATTTCTCTTTCTCCATCTTTATCCACAACTTTTATTGCATTAGTTGGACAAACATTTGCACAAGAAGCACATCCTATACATTCTGGTGAAGATTCATGATATGGAGTTGCTACTTCTTTATACATGCCTCTGTTAACAGTTGAAATTGCTCCAGTGCCTAATTCCTTGCAAGCTTTTGCACAAAGTCCGCACAAAACACAATTTTGTTCTGGATCCAATTTGAACCTCTTTACTCTCTTTTCCTCTACTCCAAAGGCTTTAGCTAATTCATTTACCTCTTTATTTTCAGGGCATCTTACTTTTAAAAGCATAACTATGTTTCTTCTCATTCTCTTTATTTCATCGTCATTAGTTATAACTTCTACTTCCTTACTTACAGGGAATATACAGGAAGTTACTATCTTTGCACGTCCCCTATCCACTACTTTAACTATACACAGTCTACAGCTAGCAAGCCCAGGTAATGCATCGCTGTGACATAATGTAGGTATATATATATTATTTCTTCTTGCTATTTGTAATATGAATTCTCCTTTTTCAGCTTCACAAGCTTTTCCATCTATTGTAATTTTCATATCTACATTCACCTCCCTATAGAACCTTAACAGCATCAAACTTACAGATGTTCATGCAGTTACCGCATCTCAAGCACTTATCAGCATCTATTGTATGTGGTTTCTTAATTTCCCCTGTTATACAATCAGCTGGACAATTCTTTTTACACATATCGCATCCCTTACATTTATCCTCGTCTATACCAAATGTAGTAAGCTTCTTACAAACTCCTGCTCTACATCTCTTATTCTTTATATGTTCTTCAAATTCATCTCTAAAATATCTTATAGCTGCTTTTACTGGATTTGGAGCACTCTTACCAAGGCTGCACAGAGATGCCTTGCTTGTCATGGAACATATCTCAAGAAGCTCTTCTATGTCTCCTTCTTTTCCATCACCATTGCATATATCGGTGAGTATTTCAAGCATTCTCTTTACGCCTTCTCTACAAGGTACACACTTTCCACAAGATTCTTCAGCTAAGAAGCTCAAGTAATATCTAGTTACATCCACCATACAGGTTCTATCATCCATTACGATCATTCCGCCGGAACCCATCATGGAATCTGCTTTAACCAAAGTATCATAATCTACTGGCAAGTCTAAATATTCAGATGGCAAACATCCTCCTGAAGGTCCACCTATCTGAACTGCCTTAAACTTTCTGTCATTTAATACTCCACCGCCAATATCATATATTATTTCTCTAAGAGTAGTTCCCATAGGTACTTCTACAAGTCCAGTATTCTTAACTTTTCCAACTAATGAGAATACTTTTGTTCCCTTACTCTTCTCCATAGTTCCTATAGCATGATACCAATCTCCGCCTTTTTCAATTATTATAGGTACATTGGCCCAAGTCTCTACATTATTTAAAACCGTAGGCTGTCCCCACAATCCTTTTTCTGTAGTGTGTATATATTTAGCTCTAGGTTCTCCTACCATACCTTCTATAGATGACATAAGTGCAGTAGACTCACCACATACAAAAGCTCCTCCACCTCTTACTATCTGTATATCGAAGGAAAAATCAGTTCCCAATATATTATTACCTAATAAATTTTCCTCTTTTGCTTTATTAATAGCTTTCTGCATATTTTCTACAGCAAGTCCATATTCATCTCTTATATAAGCAAATCCATTTGTACCTCCTACTGCATAAGCACACAATGTCATACCTTCTATAACACTATTAGGATCTCCTTCCATTATACTTCTATCCATAAATGCTCCAGGATCTCCCTCATCACCATTACATACTACATATATAGGTGATGTATCAATATCTGCAGCAGTTTTCCATTTACGTCCTGTTGGGAATCCTGCTCCGCCTCTTCCTCTAAGACCTGATTTTGTTATTTCTTCAAGCACATCTGCAGGTTTCATGCTGCTTATTGCTTTTTTAAGAGCTTTATATCCGCCTCTTTCAACGTAATCTTCCAAGCTTATTGGATCTATTTCGCCAACATTTCTAAGAGCAATTTTGTATTGTCTTTTACAAAATTCACTTTCTTTATGATTTCTTAATCTCTGTTTTGTAGCAGTTTCAAAATATAATAATTTTTCAATTATTTCCCCATTCATCAATGTCTTCTTTACTACATCTTCTACATCTTCTACTTTAACTTTAAAATATGCAATGTCATCTGGATATATTTTAAGTACAGGACCTTTTTCACACAATCCATCACAACCTGTTGCTTTCAATTTGACACTTACTTCTGCATTTGCCCCTAATTTAGCTATTTGTGCCTTCATTTCTTCATATACTTCCATACTGCCTTTAGCTAAACAACCTGTCCCACAACATATATTGACAGTTTTTTTATCACTCATCACTCTCACTCCTATACTCACTAAGAATTTCTTCAACCAGTTTAGGTGTTAAATTTCCATAATATTTGTCATTTATCATCATGACAGGAGCTATTGCACAGCACCCTATACAGTTAACTGTATTTATTGAAAATTTGAGATCTTCTGTAGTTTCACCTGGTTTAATTCCTATTGCCTTTTCAAGTTCGTCCATTACAACCATAGAACCAGCAACATGGCAAGCGGTTCCATCACATACAGTTATTATATTTTCCCCTTTTGGAGTAAGGCTCAATGCCTTATAAAAAGTAGCCATACCATATAGTCTACTTACAGGCGTGTCCAAATACTTAGCTAAATTCTCCAGTGCTTCTCTCGGTATATATTTGTACTTTCTCTGTATATCCTGTAGTATAGCAAGAGTAAATCTCTGCTCTTTAGGATATTTTTCAATTACATCTTGTCCAGACAGGTCCTCATTTTGCTGTTTAGTTAACATTAAATACTTCACCCTCCCATTTGAATATTATAATTGATTTCCCCCTTAAAATATTAGAAGGAATAAGATATTAGCTCTAAATCAAAGATTTGAGCCTCTATGCTTAAAAAATAATTTTAAAACATATAACATATTTAATTTAAAATTATTTTAATTACCTTATTTAAAAATTAAAATATAAACTTAGTCCTATTTAATTAGGAAATAATTACGAACATTAAATATTATATTATTTTTATATAACTATATGACTAATTTTTTAAGATCATATTCAAAAATGTATTAACAGAAATTACTATATTATTCTCTGTGGATTTGTATATACATTCATTCTTTCTCCCCTTACAAATCCAATTAGTGTAACATTTAAAGCTTTTGCAAATTCTATAGAAAGATTTGTAGGTGCAGATTTAGATATTATTATAGGTACCCCCAGCCTAGCAATTTTATATACCATTTGAAAAGATACCCTGCTGCTCACAAATATTATTTTATCTTTTAAATAAATATTTTTTATAAATGCCTCACCTATAAGCTTGTCTACAGCATTGTGCCTGGCTACATCCTCACAAATAGATATTACTTTATCTTCATCACAAAGAGCTGCACAATGTGCTCCTCCAGTGAGTTTAAACGTCTTGGAATATCCAAGATTGTCTATCATTAGATCATAGATTTTATCGACATGGATGTAAACATTATCATTGTTGATTAGACTAATTTTCATGGAATCGATAATATATGAAAAGAATTTACTTTTCTCATTTTCATTAAATGCTGTAGGAAGTATTTGCTTTGGATACAACTCTTTATTAAATTGGCTATTTTTCAAAGTTACCCTGGACGCTCCACTTTTTTCATCTATCTCCAGAGATTTTATTTCATCTAGAGATTTTATAATACCTTTAAAGACCAAGAAACCTATTGTTAATTCCTTAAGCTTTTCAGGAGTACATAAAAGTACTGTCAAATGTTCACCATTTACAAATACATTTAAAGGATATTCACAAATAGTTGATTCCTCCACTGTCTTCTTACATTCTTTGTCATATTTGACTACATGAAGTTCCATAGTTTTCTCCATTTTTGTTACCTCCTATAAAGTTGCTTTCAATAAAATCAGCTACTTTTTTTGTATCATTTATATCAAATACAGGAATATCAGTCATTAAATTTTCATTGGTTACAATAGCTACAAAATTTTGAAAATTATATTTAGAATTTTTGTAGAGCAAACATTTACTCGCATTTTTCCTGTATACTTCTATTTTAGGAAATTCGTTGCCCTTGAAACCTTCAACTATTACAATATCTACATCTTGAAAAAGCGACAGCAATTCTTCTATACTTTTTGGTCCACTTACTTTTTTTATCATAGCCACTGTATTATCCGATGCAATAACAACATTGTCTGCACCTGCCTCTGTAAATCTAAAGCTATCTTTTCCTGGGTAATCTATCTGTAACTTATGAGCATCATTCTTTATTGCACCAACCTTATATCCTCTGCTTTTTAAAATTCTTATTATTCCTTCTATCAAGGTAGTCTTACCTGAATTTGAACTAGATGAAATAATAGAAATTACTGACCTCTTATTTGAATATAAATTTTCCATTTAAAATATCTCCAGCTTTTGCTATACTAGTTCCCTTTTTCATGATAACCACGCCATTTGACTTAGTAAGCGTAAAAAGCCCATTGGAATCTTGTCTTCCTACATCATAGGCATAATAGCGGTTATCTTCCTTTTTTATGTTTACATACATATAGCAGTCTCTTTCTTTTCCTGATTTAAAATCATCTTTTAAAGTTACAGGAAATTCTTCAGGAAATGCATCATCTCTTCCAATCATTTTTTTAATAGATGGTGCTACAAAACTTTCAAATGAATTTATCACTGAAAGCGGATTTCCTGGAAGTCCAAAGAATAATTTATCTTTAAAAGTTGCAAAAACAACTGGTTTTCCTGGTTTAATAGCTACCGAAGTAAATTTTATATCTGTTCCTATTTTTTGAAGAACATCTTCTATAAAATCGTAATCACCTACAGATGCTCCTCCAGTAGTTATGATTATATCTCCCTCTTCAAATGCAGTTTTTATAGCATTAAAAATTTTATCCTTATCATCTCTTATTATCCCATAAGATTTAACTTCTACATTTAAATTTTTAATAAGGGAAATTAATGTGTATTCATTACAATTTCTTATTTTACCTTGCATTAAGTTTTGATCTATATTTATAAGTTCATCCCCAGTATTTATTACTATAATTTTAGGGACTTTATAGCATTTTATTTTAGTATAACCTAGTGATGCCAATAACCCTATTTCTGCAGGTCTCAAAATTTTTCCTTTTCTTAAAGCAACATCACCAATCTTTATCTCCCCACCAGTTTTAAATATGTTGGTTCCAGGAGATACCTTTTCTAATACATGAAGTTCTTTTCCATCTACTTTTACTTTTTCTATTTGAATAACTGCATCTGCACCTTTTGGTACTGGAGCTCCTGTCATTATTTTTATGGCTTCACCATTTTTCAATACTATATCAGAAAAATCTCCCGCCTTTATGCTTCCCTTAATCCGAAATTTTGACATTTTTCCTTTAGTATCTTCACTTTTTAAAGCATACCCATCCATACAAGATTTGTCAAATGGGGGAAGATTATCTTTTGAGCTTATATCCTCTGCCAATACTCTGTTAAGAGAATTTATCAGGGACATATCTTCACCTTTAAGCAGTTTTGTATTATTCATTACTATACTGAATGCTTCATGTACGTCTATCACAGTCTATCAACTCCTATTGATTTAAAGCTTTTGGCTAAAAGACCTCTTAATCAAGGTCTTTTTAGCCATCTTTATATTAAAATATTAAACATTCATCTTTTCCTTTAAAAGATCATATTGATCTTTTACAAACTTTTCAGCTTCTTTCTGATCTTTTATAGCTTCTATTTTTACTGCACAATACTTTAATTCAGGAGTTTTTGATACTGGATCTAGACTATTAGATGTAAGTTCATTACATGCACCTACCCACCATTGATAGGTCATATAGACTGCTCCTTTATTTGCCCTTTCAGTAACAAGTGCACGAGCAACCACAGAACCCCTTCGTGAACTTATCCTCATAAGCTCTCCATCTATTATTCCCTTAGCCTTTGCATCCACTGGATTAATTTGTACATATCCTGGTTCATCGGCTAACTGCTGAAGTGCCCTACAGTTTCCTGTCATTGTTCTTACAGAATAATGCCCTACTTCTCTAACTGTAGAAAGAACAAGTGGATACTCTTTATCTGTCTGCTCTACAGGAGGTCTCCATTCTGCTGCAAACAAGTTTGCCTTTCCAGTAGGTGTATTAAATTTATTTCCTTTGTAGAGATAAGAAGTCCCAGGATGATCTTCAGATGGACAAGGCCATTGAATTCCTCCCAATTCTTCCAGTCTCTTATAAGTCGCTCCTTTGAAATTTGGACATAAATTTATAAGTTCATTCCATATTTCCTCAGTATTGTTATAATGCATATTATAACCCATAGCACAGGCAATTTCTGAAATTATTTCCCAATCCGGTTTAACATCTCCCTTAGGTTCTACAGCCTTTCTAAATCTCTGGAATCCTCTATCTGCAGAACTAAATACTCCTTCATGTTCTCCCCAAGACGTGGAAGGTAAAATTACATCTGCATGGAGTGCAGTTTTATTCATAAATATATCCTGAACTATTACAAGTTCCATTTTATCAAGTGTTTCTCTCATTTCATTAGAATCAGGATCACTTTGGGCTGGATCCTCACCCATTATATAATATGCCTTTATTTTATTCTCTTTAAGCGTTAATTCAGGAACTCGTGTCAAGTGATAACCAACTTTGTTTGAAAGTTTAACTCCCCAAGCTTTTTCAAATTTTTCCCTAATTCCATCGTCAGTTACACTTTGATAACCTGGGTATACATTAGGAAGTGCTCCCATATCGCAGGCACCTTGCACATTGTTTTGGCCTCTTACAGGTCCTATGCCTACATTAGGTCTTCCAAAATTACCAGTTAATAATGCTATAGAAGCTAATCCCTTAACTACATCTACAGCTTGAGCAAACTGGCATACTCCCATACCATATAATATCATAGCATTTTTAGCACCAGAGTACATTTTCATAGCTTCTACTATATCCTCTGCAGGTATACCAGTAACTTTTTCTGCATATTCAGGCGTATAATTCTCAATTATAGATTTATATTCTTCAAAACCAACAGTATGATCTTCTACATATTGTTTGTCATAAAATTGCTTATTTATAAGTATATTGGCAAAAGTATTTACAAGAACCATATTTGTTCCATTTTTTATAGGGAGCCATAAATCTGCTATCCTACCGGACTCTGTTATACGTGGATCTACAACTATTACCTTTGCACCCTTTTGTTTTGCCCTAACTATTCTCTTAGCAACTATTGGATGCGAAGCTGCTCCATTATATCCAAAAATAAGCAGTAAATCTGTATCATCTATTTCATGTATACCATTTGACATAGCACCATTTCCTAAAACGTAAGCCAGACCGGCTACAGAAGGAGCATGTCAAACTCTGGCACAGTGATCTACGTTATTGGTTCCAATAACCGCCCTCATAAACTTTTGCATTACGTAGTTTGCTTCATTTCCAGAACCCCTAGCACATCCTGTTCCCATTATAGAATCAGGTCCATATTTCTCTTTTATTTGTGACAATCTCGAAGCCGTAAAACTAATAGCTTCATCCCAGCTTACCTCTTCTAACTCTCCATTTTTTCTTATCATCGGATGTTTAATTCTAGATGTCAATATTTTAGGATCATTTAAAAAATCCCAACCATAGTGTCCTTTTAAACACAATGATCCTTCATTTGTCCTACCATTAGCAGGTTCTGCTTTAATTATCTTGCCATCCTTTACATGCAAGTATAAATTACAACCAGCACCGCAGTAAGGACAAACAGTTAAAACTTTTTTATCCATCGTTTAACCCCCCATAACTTTATATATTAAATTTACCTATAAATTACTTTTACCGATTACAATTTCATTTTAAAATATTCAGAATTTAAAGTCAAGGTTACTAAGGTTACTTTTTGTTTAATTTTTTAAAATACTTTATTGAGATTTTATTGCAATTTATAAGAATAGTTCCATTTCTTTAGATACTTTTTAAGTATGGTTTTAAAATAGATTAAAGTGATATACAGGTACATTACGTTGGACATAAAAAGAGAGATCTCTCAACCTCTCTTTAGAAATCATAATCTTAACGATTACTTTTATTTTATCCAAAATACCGTTTAACTTTACTTTGACACCTATACCAAAATAGGTGGATGTCCTCACAGATGTCTCCATCATCCTAAACTTCCAATTACAATTATAAGTAGGCTTCATGTACCCATCTAAATATTGAACTTCCGTTTACATAACGTAGGTTCAAAACTAAAGCTTACGTATACCTCAGATCTTTCATAACTATCCAAAATGTTTTGATAACGTTTTTACAAATTTATTATATAATAAGTCATTTGACCTGTCAATTATGCTTTATAGATTTTTTTACAATATATATAGCAACTGTAAAATATGAACATATCTGTACTACTATCATATATATATCTGTACTATTATTCTAGTAAATAGTTCCACATAGTCCTTCGAAATTTTACTTTCCAACTCTTCCTTCAATATCCTTCCAAACTTCTTCATCTTTTTTATCTTTAATTATCTTATATTCATTTCCTTTTATAGATATATCAAATTGACAAATAGCAGAATAAATACAATAACTACATCCTGTCTTGCTTTTATTTTTATATGGAGCTGCCTCTATATCCCCTTTTAGTATCTTTTCACTTAGGTCTACTATTGTGCTTCTTACATATCTCCTTAGTAATTCAAATTGCTCTCTAGTTGCCAGAGATGACTGAACCTTTGAAAGATTGCCATCTTTTTTTATGGAAGCACATATAATATCTGAGGTTTTTTCCATTTCACTATCCATTTGCCTTATTATCTCAGGATCATTTAGAAGCAATCCATTCATCCTAAGACTCTTAAGTATCCTCTTCTCTATCTCAGAGTCACTTATATTTCCTTCTGTTTTTATTATGGGATCATCCAATTTAAAATATAATATTCCTCCCGGTATACCTTCTTTATTAAATTTTTCATCCAGCTCCGCAAGTATGGCATCCAAATATATTAAAAGCTGCATTTGAAAACCATAATATATGTCTGACAGCTTAAATTCTTTTGTGCCAGATTTGTAGTCTATTATTCTAAGATATACAACTGAATCCTGCTCTAATAAATCTATTCTATCTACTCTACCTATGAGACTAACTTCTTCTCCCGAGTGAAGTTTTATTGAAATAGGAGGTATATCTCCAGAATCTCCAAAAGAAAGTTCATAAGCTCTTGGTACAAACTTACCTCTTTTCATATGTTCTGCTATAAGACATACTGACCTTGTAAGTATTTTTTTTAAATTATCTGTAATATGTTTATACTTCTTTGAACTGTTCAATATAGACCCTGGTATACCACTTAAAGTACTATCTACTACAACTTTTACATTTTCCTCACACCAATCCCTATCTATATCATTCCAGGTTAACTTTTTTTCTTTTAACTGTATGGAAAACTTTTTAAGTATATCATGCATAAAGCTTCCCAAATCTGGAGAACTTAAATTATACATTTTTCTATCTTCGACTTTAAGTCCATACTGTACAAAATATGCAAAAGGGCACTGCGAAAATTTCTCTAATCTTGAGACACTTATATTCAAGTGGCTTCCATAAAGTCTTCTAACTTTACTTTTATCCAAAATTTCAATATAGTTGTTATAAGAAAATCCTTTTAAAACAGTTTCAACCTTCTTACTCCAACTAGGATCATTTTTATACCATCTATATACGTTAATCCAAAGTGGATCTACAGAATTGTTATCTTCTATGCTTCTTCTTATATTTGAAATCAATTCATTAAATGTATCTTTAGGTCCATTTACGGCCTCTATTCCTGCTTTTTCTCCCAAAATACCTTTTAAATTACTTTCTTCTTGAATCTTAGGAAATAATTTTTTTATAACAGATATGACAATAGATTGTCTTTTACTTTTTCCTTCTTCATCACTCATTGAATAGCTTAATGTTAAATATTTATCTGCTTTAGTAAGTATTCCATATACTAAAAGTTGTTCTTCAAAAGCCCTGCTTCTAGTATCTTTTGCAAGTTCCATTCCTCTTTTCCTCAGTTCATCCCTGTCTTCATCTGTAAATACTCCATCTGCAGATATAGATGCTGGAAATATTCCATCGTTAACCCCAACAATATAAAGTATTCTTACATCATGACTTCTTAGCCTGGTTACACTACTGACTAAAACTTGGTCTAAAGATGCAGGAATTACTCCTATTTTATATTGAGAAAAGCCATTTGCAAGCACCTCACTAAATAGCTCCATTCCAATGGATTCATCTCCTATAACAACTGCTATTTGATCTAATATATCTACTACTATATTCCATATTTGGCTATACTCATTTGCTTTATCTAATTTAGAAGTATTTCTAAATTCCTTTATAAGTGCCTCCACTTTTTCTGGCACCTCTAAATTGATCAAAAAATTATATAGTCCTTCACACATCTGTTGTCCTGTTTTCTTACCTTTTATATCCCGTGAAAGCTTTAAAATAGGTTCTCTAACTTTATCCCTTATACAATTTACCTTTTTTAAATATTCTGTCTCTTCTTCAGATATTTCTTCATCAAAATTTCCATAGTTTATTCTATAATTCCACGGATTTGGATCAACCCATTTTTTTCCCCTTATTCCATTGGCAAGCACATAATTTTCTAACATATCTATTTCATCAAATTCTAAATTCAAAAGTCCCGTTTTTAAATATCTAAATACAGCTTCATAAGACCAATTTTTTGAAAGTATTTCTACAGCTGAAATTATTAAAATTATAATAGGATTATCATCAATTTCTCTTTTTTTATCTATAAAATAAGGTATATTATATTGATTAAACACAGCTTTTATAATATTTTCATATCCATCTAAATCTCCTGTTACAACTGAAATATCTCTAAATCTAAAACCTTCATCCCTGCACATTCTTAATATGTCCCGAGCACTATTTTCCACTTCAGTATATTTATTTAAGGCTTTAAATATCCTTATGCTTGAATTTGATCTTTTATAAGTTTTGTAAGGATAAGAAAATATATATCGTTCTAGATGTCCAAGCTCTGCATTACCTTTAAATCTACCGTAAGAATTGCATTTTAATGCTATTGGTTTGTCATAAGCTATATTATTATTTTTAGCTATTTCTAAAAGTTTTTTTTCGGTGATTTTTGTAGGTAAAAATAAGTCCATACTTTCAAGAGAGGAATTCTCACTTAAAATATCTGTACATAAGGTTATATTTGTCCTATATGATTTACATATAATCTTTTCCAGCACTTTATATTCCTGCGGCGTAAAACTATAAAATTCATCAATCCATACTTCCGCATTGTTAAAAAAATTAGATCTATCAAGTTTTTCATATAGCAGGGATAGTATATCCTCAGAATCTATATAATTCTTATGAAGTCTCTCCTGAAACTCCGAGTAAATTATTATTATATCTTCTAACTTGTTTTTCAGATTTATATTTTCTATTCTATCCAAGCTATCTTGTAAAAGTTTAAGTGATATGTCATACTTTTTTAATTCAGTTATTATATCTGAAATCATATTTACAAAGCCTTGTTTCTTAGTAGATTTCCCAAATACTTTTAATTTCTTTTTATTCCTCTCTATTATTTCATAGAGAAGTATAGCTTTTCCTGAATCATTTACATGTTTTCTTGTACCACCACCTACTTCACCAAACACTCTTTCTGCAGCTCTCTTAAAACTCAATACCTGAGCTTTTAACATCCCCTTTTGTCCCACTGATTTTAATAAATTTTTTTCTGCTTGAAAAGAAAATTGTTCAGGTACTAAAAGTATGAGATTTCTATTTTCATTTTCTTCTATTCTCTTTTTTATGCTCTGAAGGCAATAATAACTTTTTCCACTTCCTGCCCTTCCATATATAAACCTTATGCTCATAATAATCACACACCTGTAATATTAGTTTTTCTTCATATTCTTAATTAATTTATTCCATTCATCTACATAACTTCCTAATGACCACTGAGACATAACTGCTGTTTCTCCATTTTTTAAGTCAAACTCCCTGTCTAGTTTGCCTATTTTTTTATTATTTAAAGAATAGATTTTTAACTTAGTTTCAGTTAAGACAACTATAAAGTCCTTATTTGGAGAAGTATATGCATCTACTGCATCTGGTATCTCTTTTTTTATTACATCAAATGATGGATATAAATCATCATAATCAGTTAAAATTGTAGGCGCTGCATACATCACATCAAAATCACCATAGGGGATTCCTCCTCTTAGCATCCATCTTCCACTTCTCCTAGCCACAGACCAATTAGTTTGCAGCTTATTTTCATCTATTTTATTTTTGCTTAAGTTCATCTTTTTTAAATATAAATCTGCACTATATTTTAACCTACTTCCTGCATCATCCCCAAAAGCTTTAGAAAAATCCATCTTATTTCCATTAAAATTATCTAGAGGAAGTACACTAAAATCTCCTCTTTCAAATCTTTGATCACCATCATCATCATTATAAACTTTTCTGTCATCCATAGAAATATATTCTTCACCTACAAATAATATTTCGCTGCTAATCCCAGAAATACTGCGATACTTAATTCTTGAAGTTTTGTTGTTTCCAAGGGTCTCGCCCCAAACAATATCCTTTTTCACACCTTTTTCCCATACTTTTTTTACTCCAACCTTCCAAAATCCACTTTTCCTTGGAATTACTAAATCTTTTATATTCACAATAGGCATAATCTTCCCATATGAAGAACTTATCCACAAAGTTCTATAATTATACCCTAGTCCCGACTCATCAATACATTTAAGTCCTAAGAACAATCCAGATTTAGAATTCATCTCTTTTTGACTCTTTGGAATTATAAGCTTAGAATTATTTTTATCTATATTTTTAAATCCAAAATCATTTATTTGTGTGCCATCCTTAACGAAAAAAAATATTATTCCATCTGTAAACTTTAACATTACATTTCTATTTATCTGAATGAATTCATCAAAAAAATTATCTTCAGAAGACACAGTAACCACTTTTACATACTTTTCATTTATTCCTATGGAAGAAGGGTCAATTTTAAAATTACTTTGAAAATAATCCTTACTACCCAAAACTTTTACTTTAAAACTAGGATTTTTACATATCAAATTATCAAAGTATACTCCCTTATCACTGAATTCAGCCTTTTCACCTAACATACTTTTAGCCTTATCCTCAGAAATAGAAGAGTCACCTGTAAATACATATTTATCTAAAATCCACGTTCCTGCAATAGGTAAATTTATATTCTTTACGGGAACAATATTGGGATTAAGAGAAGAATTTATATTTTTATACACTACAAATACTATACATACAACTAAAATACCAATAAGCACAGTAAGCTTTTTCAAAAATATCACCTTTTCTAAAATTCTAGCTGTCTTCTAATGGAATGGTTAAAGTTATTTCAGTTCCCTTAACCAGTTCACTTGTTATCTCAATTTTTCCTCCATGAAGTGAAACTATTTCTTTACATATTGATAATCCTATTCCATTGCTGCACTTGTCACTTTTGCCTTTAAAAAACTTCTCAGTGACTCTTGGAAGTTCATCTTCAGGTATCCCGATTCCAGTATCACCTACTATCATAATTAAGCTTTCATCTCTCATGAAAGCCTTTAAATTTACCTTTCCACCTTCTTGTGTAAATTTAAAAGCATTGTCTAGCAAATTGTTAAGCACCTGTTTAATTCTATTTTCATCCAGTAAAACCAAAGGCATGTTATCCTGAACTTTTACAGAAAAGTTTATATTTTGTCGCCATGCCCTTAGAGAAAACTGTTTTTTTATATATTCTATAGTATTTCTTATATCTATATAATCTTTTTTTAGTGTAATTTTACCAGATACAAATTTAGAAAAGTCTAAAAGTTCTTCTACCATTTTAGTTAGCCTATCACTTTCGTTTTCTATTATCTCAAGTCCATTTTCTAATTCTTCCCTATCACTGAAATCTCCAGTTCTCATAGTAGAAGCCCATCCCTTTATAGATGTAAGTGGAGTCCTGAGCTCGTGGGATACAGAGGCTACAAATTCATTCTTTATCTTCTCATTTTTTAATATTTCATCTGCCATAAAATTTAATGCATCAAATAGTTCCCCTATCTCATCATTCCTCTTTTTTTCAATTCTCTCATTAAATCTTCCACTAGCCATTTTTCTTGCCATAGCTGTAACCTCTCTCACCGGTCTTGTTATACTGTTTGAAATAAACACACTTATAATTCCTGCCATTATTATTACTGCAATTCCTATAAATATGAGCATAAAAGATATCTTTTTTATTATGATGTCCACTTCTGAAAGAGAAGTAACAAATCTAAGCACTCCTTCAACTTTTCCATTAGATTTTAGGGCTTTAGATACATACAACACTTTTTCACTAGTTTTTTTATCTGCTTCTATAGAAATACCTAATTCTCCATTTAAAGCATCTTTTATGTCTTCCCCCTTCACTTTACCAGGTATAAAGTTTCCTATAGAATCCATAAGCATTCTTCCTGAAACATCTATTACTTGAACTTCTGCAGAAGTATTTTTCCAAAATATATCCGCATTGTCACTTATGTTTTTTTCAAACTGGAAGAAGCTAGATAGCTATTATAAAAATCTACGGAAACCTTTATCTGATTAGAAACCATATTCTCCATATTTTTATAATAGTATCTGCTAATGGAGAATATCAAAAAAGATTCAATTATCACTACAGTAAAAATTATTATAAATAGGTAGCTTCCTATCATTCTTTCCTTTATCCCATTTAACATATTATTCTTTTCTCCATCTATACCCTACTCCCCAAACAGTCTCAATATACTTTGGCTTTGAAGAATTTTCTTCTATCTTCTCTCTAAGCCTTCTAATATTTACATCAACTATTTTTGCATCTCCTGGATAACTATATCCCCAGACAAGATTTAAAAGTTCATTCCTATTTAAAGCTTTTCCTTGATTTTCTATAAATATTTTCATTAACATATATTCTTTTGGGGTAAGTTCTAATTCCTGTCCATTGCTATAGACTTTCATAGCTCCTTCGTCTATTTTAAATTGACCCGATACAAGCACTTCATTTTTACTATCACTTTGTATTCCTATTCTCCTCAAAAGTGCATTTACTCTAGCTATTAGCTCTTGGGGATTAAAAGGTTTTATTACATAGTCATCTGCTCCAAATCCAAAACCCATTATCTTGTCCATATCCTGACTTCTTGCTGTAAGCATTACTATACCCATTTTAGGAAATTCTCTTCTAAGTATTTCACAAGTCTTGAATCCATCCATTCCAGGAAGCATTACATCTAATATTGTAACTATTGGATTTTCAGCTCTTGCCTTTTCTAAAGCTCTTTCTCCCGAACTTGCTTCTATCACTATAAACTTGTTTCTTTTAAAATTTATTTTTAAAAATCCCCTTATAGAAGCTTCATCTTCTACTATTAAAACCTTTTTCACACAAACTTCCCCCATATTTCAATTATCAATTTAAAAGTATATAATCTCTCAAACTACAATTTTTTAACCTTTAACTAAAGTTACTAACTAATTTTGAATTCAACTACCTATATAGATAGTTAACTCTACAATTAAACTTATCCAAATAAGCTTATCCAAATTGCCAGTTTGATTTAAATTCTAAAGTTATAAATACAACTGAGGTTTATAATAAGCACTTTTAAATAATTATAGATTTAACTTTAAACTTTATAACCTATAGGGTTTCCAATTAAAATTCAAACTTATACATAACATATAATGACAAAATTGAAGGAACATTTAAAAACTTTTCCATAAGTCTTAGTGAAGTATTTTAGAAAATCTTAGGAGCTTAGATATGTTTGAGGCACGAGTTTATCTAAGTTCCTTTAGATTTTCAAAATACTGAACTTTAGACTTATTAAAGTTTTTAACGTGATGAAATTTGTCATTATATGATTTAAGTATAAGTTGACTTTTCATTTAGAAATTCTATATAAAGATTATTTCTTCTGAATCATATCTGCTATAGCTGCCATATTGCCAAGAGAAGAAATTGACTCATTTGGCAATATCAATTTATTTGCTGGATTTTTAGCCATTTCTTTCAATGCTTCTACTTGTTTAAGTGCTATTACCTTTTCATCTGTACCTGAATCAATTATAGCCCTATTAACAAGGTGAATTGCCTTAGACTGTGCTTCTGCTACAGATTCTATTGCCTTTGCTTTACCTTCTGCCTCCAGCATTTGAGATTGTCTCAATCCTTCAGCCCTTCTTATATTTGCTTCCTTTTCAGCTTCGGCTTGCAGTATTTTGGCTTGCTTTTCACCCTCAGCTCTTGCTATATCACTCTGTTTTTGACCTTCTGCCTGAAGTATAACAGCCCTTTTATCACGTTCTGCCTTCATCTGTTTTTCCATGGCTTGCTGAATCTCAGCTGGTGGAATAATGTTTTTAATTTCTACAGATAATATTTTTATGCCGTAGGCATCTGTTATATCATCTACTACTTTTAAAAGTTCTGCATTTATTTTATCTCTTCCAGAGAGTACTTCATCTAAAGTCATATCTCCTACAATATTTCTCATATTGGTTATAGTCGAAAAAACTATACCTGCTTTGTAATCCTCTATATTATACACAGCATCCTTAGCACTTAATATCTTGTAAAAAATAACATTATCAATAGATATCTTTACATTATCTTTAGTTATGACACTTTGAGGTTCAATATCCAGTATCTGCTGTTTATTTGAAACCTTTCTTCTTGCAAAATCAGCAAAAGGAATTAGAAAATGCCATCCTGGTTCCAATACTCTATGAAATTGTCCAAATCTCTCTATAATAGTTACATAACCAGTGTTTACTACCTTCATAGAAGAAACTATAACTGCAATAATGGCTACAAGTACAATCAAAATAAAAATTTTACTTATCATATATTTACATCTCCTTTTTTATAATAACTTTATTTCCTTCCATTCCAATTATCTTTACGGTATCTCCATCCTTAATATTATATCCTTCGTTCTTTATATTCCAGTATACTCCATCAATCCTTATTCCATTATTCTTTGCCATTTCCTTATCTATAATAACCTTCTTTCCCACATAAGTTTTTTCCCTAAGCAAAGTAGGTTTTATAGATTTTTTAATATTCTTTTTAACTATGGGATAACAAACAACTGTAAGCACTATGCTAACTACTAAAAATACTATAAGTTGAACTATAAAGGAATATTTTAATATTCCTGCTACAATGGCAGCAATTGCTCCTATAGTAAACCATACAAATAGGAAAGCACTAGTTACCATGTCTACAAATAGGGCTACTAAACCAATTACAGTCCATAGAATAATATTAAACATGTAAATTCCAACCCCCTATCAAAATTTTTCTATCTTTATATTATAAATAGTATACTATATCTATTGATCAATAAAGCTTATTTTATAAAAATTTTATTTTTGCATCCATAAATTAAAGCTAGCATCTGAAGGCATTCTCCAATCTCCTCTAGGAGATAAACTTACAGTACCTACCTTAGGTCCATCTGGAATTGCAGATCTCTTGAATTGCTGAGTAAAAAATCTTTTTGTAAATACTTTTAACCATTTACAAATAACATCATTATCATAATCATTTTTAAAAGCTTGTTTTGCCAAAAACAATATCTTCTCAGGCGAATAACTATGTCTAACAAAATAATACAAGAAAAAGTCATGAAGCTCATATGGTCCTACTATATCTTCTGTTTTCTGTGCTATCTTTCCATTTTTATCTTTAGGCAAAAGCTCTGGACTTACTGGAGTATCAAGTATGTCTATCAAAATATCCGATATATTTTTTGATACTTCTTTATCTGCTACATATCTTACTAAATATCTTACCAATGTTTTAGGTATGGAACAATTCACACCATACATAGACATATGATCGCCGTTGTAAGTGCACCATCCAAGTGCCAGCTCAGAAAGATCACCTGTTCCAATTACAAGTCCACCTTCTTTATTTGCTATGTCCATTATAATCTGTGTTCTCTCTCTTGCCTGAACATTCTCATAAGTTACATCGTGTATCTCTCTATCGTGGGATATATCTTTAAAATGTTGGAGACATGCATCTACTATGTTTATTTCTCTAAGTTCTGTTCTTAAACTTTTACACAAATCTACCGCATTATTATAAGTTCTATCTGTAGTACCAAATCCTGGCATAGTAACAGTTATTATATTGTCTCTCGAGATATTCAACATGTCAAAGGTTTTCACTGTAACAAGCAAGGCCAAGGTAGAATCAAGTCCACCAGATATACCTATAACCGCTCTTTTTAAATTAGTATGACTTACTCTTTTAGCAAGAGCAGAAGTTTGTATATTAAATATTTCCCTACATCTAATTTCCCTTTCATCTTTACCTGAGGGTACAAAAGGATGTTTGTCAACAGCTCTATCAAATTTTCCATAGTCCATAGTTTCAAATTGAAATTTCACTTCTATAGGTTTCTCCAAAAATAACTTTATGCTGTCCCTAAAGCTTACATTTCTTAAACGCTGCGCAGCTAATCGTCCTAAATCTACAATTGTAGAAATAACTTGATTTTCTCTTTTAAATCTTTCACCAGATTTTAGAATTGCTCCATTTTCAGAAATACACATATCCCCACTAAACACTAAATCTGTAGAAGATTCAAATACTCCACAAGATGAATATATATAAGAACACATGCATCTGGCACTTTGAGATGATATTAAATTTCTTCTATAAGTGGATTTACTTACGACTTCATTAGATGCAGAGAGGTTTCCTATAATGTTTGCACCCATAAGACATAAATAACTACTTGGAGGAACTACTGTCCATAGATCTTCACATATTTCAATTCCAAATTTAAAATTACCACAGGTAAATATCAAGTTTGTTCCAAATGGAATATCTTCCTGAAAATAAAAGTTAACTTTCTTATCTATAACCTTTAGTCCTTCTGTAAACCATCTTTTTTCGTAAAACTCCTCATAATTTGGAATATAACTTTTAGGAACAATACCTAGAATACTGCCCCGAAATATTATGTATGCACAATTATAAAGACAGCAATTATATGTAAGAGGTGCCCCTACAGCTATTAGTATGTCTATGTCTTTTGAGTAATCACACAGCTTTTTTAAAGCTTCTACAGATTTCTCCAAAAGCAGCTGCTGTTCAAAAAGATCTGCACAAGTATATGAGGTTATACAAAGCTCTGGAAAGACTACAAGCTTTGATTTTTGCTCTAGAGCTCTATCTATACAAAGCTTTATATTATTTAAGTTAAATTCTATATCTGCTACATTTGTTAAAGGACATGCTGCAGATACTCTTACAAAATCCATTGATGACATTATATTTTCCTCCCTAATAATCTTTTAACTTTTATTATATACTTTATATTATAAGTGATATAAAGCAAATTTAAAGCTATTTATGAGTTTAATCTTAAATCCTAAGAAATTGCCTTTTTATTCAGATAAGTGTAAACTGTACAAGGATATTTTTTACTTAGGAGGAGGAAAATATGACTAAAGATAGATTAGCAGAATTAGACATAATGAGAGGAATTGCTTTTATTTTAGTAGTAATACAGCACACTTTTGGCGGTTATTCTTTTATAAAAGATATTTCTCTAGAAAATAGACTTATTTCAAAATTTATTTATTCAATAGGTAAAACTGCTGTACCTATATTTGTAGCATTAACTGCCATATGCCTCATTTATGTATATTATGATCATATGAACGTATTAAATTTTTATATAAAAAAACTAAAATTTTTAATTTTACCTTATATCTTTTGTTCCCTTATAAATGATTTAGTTTTAAATCACAGCACTTATGGTTTTACCAACTTTATAGGACAAATAATTACTGGTAATTCTGCTTATCATTTATGGTATATGGGCATGATAATCAGGTTATATTTATATATACCCTTAATCTTTCTATTTATAAAGAAATTAAATGGTACAAGCACTTTTATAAAAAAATCGTTTTTTATATTTTCTTTTGTACTATACTACTTAATACTAAAAAACAACAATTATGTTACTTCTACAATTGGGAAATTATTATTTGGAAATCCTTCTAAATTACAGCAAAGTTTTGTAAACATAACACCTTTACTATGGATTTTCTATTTTGTAGTTGGAGCATATATGATTTTTAATTATACGAATTTAAAAGTTATGGTAAAAAAATACAAATATGTACTTATTGGTGGATACACTATACTTTTATCATATTTTTATTATGATGATATAAAAGATTTTATAGGTAATCCACTTCCATTTATAAAATTTGACCATGCTTTATATATAGTATATGTAACTACAGCAATAATTTTCTTCTATATGCTGTCTCTCTACATAGACACTGTCAGCAAAAAAATTAGTATTTTACTATCATTTATAGGAAAAT
Organism: Clostridium ljungdahlii; assembly: GCF_001636845.1. Lineage (GTDB taxonomy): Bacteria > Bacillota > Clostridia > Clostridiales > Clostridiaceae > Clostridium_B > Clostridium_B ljungdahlii_A. Next base: position 17,761 of record NZ_LITT01000058.1, on the reverse strand, counting down.
ACTCTTTTCCGGCATATATGCTCCATATTATTGTTATTCAAAAATGGTCAGAAAAGATACCTTCAACTCACTATCTATATAGTCCATTAATAAAACTTTTAGTAACTATAATAATAACTCCTATTATTTGCTGTATAATAAGTTACATTCCTGGAAGCAAGTACCTGATAGGTATTAGATCAAAATTTAAAAATAAATCTATAATAGTACAGAAGTTAAAAATAAATGTTAACAGGTAGATTATTTTTGTTTAACATGAATTTATTTATTCTTTTTATGTACTAACATTTTAATAAATTCAAATTCAATAATATTAATAAAAAAGAAGACTTTGGGAAAAATATTCTAGAGAAAATCCAATACTATATTTCAAAAAGCCAGCTTCAGTTGGATATAAATATATTTTGGTAAAGTTCTTCAGATAGCCATCATATAAAACCTACTTTAAATACTAACTTAACTGGCAGTAACTATAATATTATTATATAATATGTTTGAAGTAGAAGTATTTTAAACATTACAGGGGAGTGAAAATATAGTTGATACTAATAGGGAAATTTAACAAACTAAGAATAGTAAGAGAAGCAAATTTCGGATACTACTTAGATGCAGGAACAGGTAGAACTAAAGACGATATACTTCTTCCTAAAAGCGATATTACTGAGGATACCCTTTCCATTGGCGATGAAGTCAATGCATTCATATATAAGGACTCAAAAGACAGAATAATATCCACTTTAAAAAAACCTAAGGCAGAAATAGGTGAACTTGCATATTTAAGAGTTGTAGCTAATACTAGTTTCGGAAGTTTCGTAGATATAGGCTTGGAAAGAGATGTACTTGTACCTTTAGCAGAACAAAAATATAAGCTGACTCCAGAAAAGTCCTATTTATTTTATCTATATGTAGATAAAACCAATAGAATTGCAGCTACTACGGATATAGACAGATATCTGCTTACCTTAGATGTTGAGAACAATGAAGAAGATGAAAAATACAAACTTAGCAGTGAAGTAAAAGGAATTATTTATGGATTTCAAACCAATAACAGTGCTATGGTTGCCGTAGATAATCTTTACCGAGGGGTTATATTGAATAATGAATATTTTACAGATATTTATCCCGGGGATGAACTCAATTTAAGAATAAAAAAAATATACGAAGATGGCAAACTAGGACTCACTCCTAGAAGTGTACCTAAAAATGAAAGATTATCCTTAGAAGAGTCTATATTAGATTATTTAGAAAATCATAATGGTTTCATGCCATACAATGACAAAAGTTCTCCAGAAGATATAAGAAATACCTTTCATGAAAGTAAAAATTATTTTAAAAATGCTTTAGGTGGACTCATGAAAAGACACCTTATCCTACAAGATGAAAACGGAACAAGACTTAAAAACAACAAATAACATGAAACTTCTAAATAGAAAGTTTACTTATACCAGCCATATACTAACAAATTTCAATTAGAATCATTCATGTATAGATAGTTAGCTCTACAATCTCCATAGGTATTCTAACTTAAAAATCAACTTATACGCAGGCGTATTTTTACAATAATGAAGCTCTTTTAAATATTTTGTATATAAGTCTTAGAAAAAAATTCGTAAAAACTTAGAACTTTTGAATTGTTTGAGGTACGAGTTTTCAAAAGTTTTTAGCTTTTTTAGAATTTTTTACTTAGACTTATCAAAATATTTAATGAGCTGAAAGTTGTAAAAATATCCGGAGAATAAGTTGATTTTTCACTTAGAAACTTTAAATTTTCTATGAAATATTCCTTACTGATTTTCTATAAACAAGCTTTATAATTTCATTCACTAAAAGAGGTACCAAAGAAAGTGCTAATACAAATATCCAATCATTTATTGTAAGTTTAAACACTTTAAATACAGAAGACAAGAAGGGTATCGTAATAACTATACTTTGCATTATTATACCGAGAACTATTGCCCCTATTAAATACTTATTACTGAAAATTCCAATTTCAAACATTGATTTTTCATGATGCCTAATACTTAAAGTATAAAATAGCTGTGATACACTTAACACTACAAAAGCCATAGTCTGCGCATGTATAAGTGAATTAGGATACAGCTTAGTTCCTATATAAAAAGCACCTAAGGTAAGTACTCCTATTAAAACACCATTCACTACTAAAAATACTCCGCTCTTACCTGAAAATAATCCTTTACGTGGATCTCTAGGTTTTTCTTTCATTATATCAGGATCATCAGGATCTACTCCAAGAGCCAAAGCTGGAAGACTATCTGTTATAAGATTTACCCAAAGAAGATGAATTGGTCTTAAAATTGTAGGCCACCCCAAAACTATTGCCATAAACAGTGCTATTATTTCTCCTATATTACATGAAAGAAGAAATACTATAGATTTTCTTATATTATTATATATATTTCTTCCTTGTTTTACAGCTTCCACTATAGTTGAAAAATTATCATCTGTAAGCACCATATCTGCAGCACCTTTTGCCACATCTGTTCCGGTAATTCCCATAGCTACGCCTATATCTGCAGTTTTTAATGAAGGTGCATCATTTACACCATCTCCTGTCATAGATACTGTATTCCCTTTTTTCTTTAATGCCTTTACTATATTTACTTTATGCTCTGGAGACACTCTTGCAAAAACCTTTATGCTATCGATTCTATCATGTATATCTTTTTCTGATAATTTATCAAATTCAGCTCCTAATATAGCCTGAGACTCATGATCTGCTATACCAAGTTCTTTTGCTATGGCAAAAGCGGTATTTTTATGGTCTCCAGTTATCATGACTACCCCTATGCCAGATTTTTTACACTCGTCTATAGATTTTTTTACATTTTCTCTAGGCGGATCTATCATTCCCACAAGGCCCACAAATGTCAAGTCACCTTCCATAGAGTTAATTTCAATTTTAGGTGAATCTACAGCTTTAAAAGCAACTGCCAAAACTCTAAGTGCTTCGTTTGACATAGAATTTACAGCATTAATTACATTTGACTTTAATTCTTCTGTGAAAGAAACGACTTCTCCCTTTAAATATATATGATTACAAATTTTGATTAAATTATCTACTGCACCTTTCGTAATTATACGATACTTATTCCCATATTTATTTAAAGTAGTCATAAGTTTTCTATCTGAATCAAAAGGTATTTCATTTACCCTACTATGTTCTTTACTTTCATCAGATTTAAATACATTGAATTTAGCCCCCATTTCCAAAAGTGCAATCTCAGTAGGATCTCCAGTCTTAGAACTTTCCGAATAAGTAGCATCATTACAAAGTACCATATTTTCTACAAGTTCTTTATGTATATTATTTTTTAAATCAACAGCTGAAATGTTATTTAAAATATTGTCTGCATAAAACTCTGTAACAGTCATCTTATTCTGAGTCAAAGTCCCTGTCTTATCTGAACATATTATATTTACAGAACCGAGTGTTTCTATAGCTGGGAGTTTTCTAATTATTGCATTTTTACCTATCATCCTCTGTACTCCTACTGCAAGCACTATAGTAACCATAGCTGGCAGACCTTCAGGAATAGCAGCCACAGCTAAACTTATAGCTGTTAAAAACATCTCAAATAAATCTCTCTTTTGAATCAATGATGTTATAAACATAAGTACGCATATAATAATAACTACAAAGCCTAGCATTTTTCCAAGCTGGCTTAATTTTTTCTGAAGTGGAGTTAAATTTTTTTCATCATTATCTAACATTTTGGCTATTTTACCTATTTCAGTATTCATCCCGGTTGCCACAGCCACACCTACCCCTCTTCCATAAGTAACTAGTGTGGACATAAATGCCATATTTTTTTGATCTCCAAGAGCTATATCTTGATCTTCTAAAATATCTTCTACATACTTATCAGAAGGCACAGATTCCCCCGTTAATGCAGATTCCTCTATTTTTAAATTTCCGATTTCAACCAGTCTTAAATCACAAGGAACGTACTTACCCGCATCTAATATGATTATATCTCCCACGACTATGTTTTCAGAAGAAATCTCTATAACTTCTCCATTTCTTTTAACCAATGCTTTAGGCACTGAAAGTTTTTTAGAGAATCCAATGCTTTTTCAGCTTTTGATTCTTGAATTAAGCCTATTACTGCATTTAATACAACTACAACCATTATTATGATTGCATCACTTATTTCACCAAGTGCCGCTGAAACCACTGCCGCTGCAAGTAATATATATATAAGTACATCATTTATTTGTTCAAATAAAAGCTTTAAAATTGATTTCTTCTTTTTTTCAATTAGCTTATTTTCTCCATATTTTTTTATTCTAACTGAAGCTTCCTCAGATGTTAAGCCATTTATCACATCTGTACCCAATTCTCTTGTTATTTCTTCAATACTTTTTTTGTACCACATAAAATCCCCTGCCTTTCATTCTATTTTTTGAATTCACCTCAATCTTATACACATTAAATAATTATTGTTGTTACAAAATGATACTCTACAGGATAATATATGTTGATATATTTTTAAAATCAAAAAATATATATTTTAATTTAATTTTAAATGCAATTAACTATATTTTTCACAAAATATTATATATAATAAGTATATAATATTTTTTTATATAGATTCTAATTAATTACTAAACTAGAATCCCTATAAATAAAAATGCGGAGGACTATTATGGAAATTTCTAGAATTGGTGTAACTTCTAAACCTTCTTCAAGCAATAAAAATATATCTGTTAAAAAGGACTTTTCCCAGAGTTTTAATTCACAAATGGAGAAAAAGTCAGAGCAGGAACTTAAAAATATGTTTGATAGTATAAAAAAGAAAGGAAACAGACTTGCTATAACAAAATGCTATTCAGATGTAAGATCTTATAAAAAAATGATAAAAGAATACCTTGAATCCGTCTTAAGTTACATGTATAGCATAAAAAAGGATATAAGCTTCTGGCAAACTCAATATTTCATAACTGTAGATACTATAGATAGTAAATTGGAGGAGCTAACTAATATGCTCATGAGTGAACAAAAAGATAACTTAAGCGTAGCAGCTACTATAGATGATATAAGTGGTCTTTTAGTAGATATATATAAATAAGCACTTATATAACTGAGGCTAACAAAAGAATTTCTTCATTGTTATTATATATTTTTGGAAATTGGGTTATTGGAAGTGGATTAGTACCTTTTCCAACTTCTATAGTAAACCCAGGTCTGCCATGGCTTTTTATGAACCAATCCTTATATCCTGAATAAGATGTTATCCCTGAAGTCTGCTCTAATCTATATCCACTTACCCTAGCAAACAATTCTCCTATCCTCCTTGATTCTGGAGGTGTAAGTGCATTGTACTGCCAGTAAATAACCTCACCCTGACTGTGATATGCCGAAACTAGTCTAAAATTATGACTATTTATAAATACTACCATAGACCTAGTTTCAGGTTCTGATTCAGGATAAGGCCCTGAGTGCCTCTGGAGTCCAGTTTAAATATTGGCATATAAATTCCCCTAAATATTATTACTATATTATTTTTATGCAAGCTTTATAAATATGTGATTAATATACTGTTTTTTAATATTCACTATAATTTTTAGCCCTCTCAATATAGTCTTCTGCTGACCGCCTAAGAGACTTCTTTTCTTCCAAAGTAAGTTTTCTAATTACCTTTGCAGGTGAACCCATGCATAACACCCCTGACGGTATTTTTTTATTTTTAGTTACCAAACTTCCTGCCCCTATGATGCTCTCCGAACCAATTTCCGCATTATCTAAAATTATAGAGCCCATACCAATTAAGGAATTATCTCCAATTTTGGCTCCATGTATCACTGCATTATGACCAACAGTAACATATTCTCCTATCTCTGCTGGACTTTTTTCACCAGTATGAACAGTGCAATTATCCTGTATATTACTTCCTTTTCCTACATATATATTACTTACATCACCTCTAAGCACAGCCCCAAACCATATATTTACATTTTTACAAAGTTTAACTTTTCCTATAACTTCTGCATTATCTACTACAAAACAGCTTTTATCTATATCTGGTATGTAACGTTCAAATTTTCTTATCATATAATTTGCTCTCCTTAAAAATTTAATATTTAAAAACATATATTTAAATTATAAATCATTATAATTGCAAAATAAAAGCATATGAAGAAAAAAACTATGTTATTTTCTTCATATGCTAAAATATAATATATATTATGAATTGAGTTTTTCTAGAATATATCATATAATATGAATATAAAATCACTATATATAGTACAGCATATTTTTTTACTATACTATATATAGTATTTTTATTTAATTATACTTATGAAAACTAGCAATTTCATATAAGGCTTTAATTAAAAAAATCCTTAAATATTATTAGGAGGTAGGCCAATTGGACTGCATTAAAGATTTGTTTAAAAGATACTTTACAAAATCTCTTAAACACAACAATAATAAAACAGTATATGATCTATTTAAATGGAAAAAAGTTGACGTGTTCTTAAAAGATCATAAAACAGGAAAAGTGTTAGTTGATATGAAAAATCTAGAGTTTCCTGAAAATTATTCTCAAAATGCTTGCGATATAATAGCTTCTAAATACTTTAGAAAAGCTGGAGTTCCCGGAGAAAATGGTTATGAAAATAGTATGAAATCTGTAACTCACAGGATGGTAAACTTCTGGTGTGAATCACTAAAAGATGAAGGACTTATAAATACAGAAGAGGAGTCTTCTATTTTTTATGATGAATGTGCATATGCTCTCTTAAATCAGATGTGTGCTCCTAATTCTCCTCAATGGTTTAATACAGGTCTTAAACTATCTTATGACATATGCGGTGCTAAACAGGGAAATTACTACTTCGATGAAAACCTCAATAAAGTAGTAGAGTCTAAAGATAATTATACAAGAACCCAGGCTTCTGCTTGCTTTATACTTTCTATTGAAGATAAACTTTTAGGATCACATTCCATATCAAATCAATTTGTCACAGAGACAAAATTATTTAAGGGAGGTTCTGGAACTGGCACTAATTTTTCTACTATAAGAGCAAAAGGTGAAAAATTATCTGGTGGAGGTTCTTCTTCCGGACTTATGAGTTTTTTAAAAGCATTGGATAAAAATGCAGGAGCTATTAAATCTGGTGGTACTACAAGAAGAGCTGCAAAAATGGTATGCCTTGATGTAAATCATCCAGAAATAATGGACTTTATAAACTGGAAATCCAAAGAAGAAGACAAAGTAAGAGCTCTTGGTAAAATGGGCTATGATACAGATATCGATGGTGAAGCTTACGAAACTGTATCTGGCCAAAACAGTAATAATTCAGTAAGATTTTCCGATGAATTTATGAATAAAGTAAACAAATTAGAAGAAAATCCAGATGATACCATTGAGCTTACTGGTAGAACTGACCCAAGACTTAATAAGATAGAAAAAGTAAAAAGCATATGGGATGCCTTTAATAATTCTGCCTGGAAATGTGCTGATCCTGCACCTCAGTTCAGTACTACATTTAACGCCTGGCATACCTGTCCTGCAGGTGAAGATGGAAGACTAAATGCTCCTTATAACAGGATAAATTCTACAAACCCCTGCGGAGAATATGCTTTTTTGGATGATACTTCCTGTAACCTTGCTTCTATAAATATATACAAGTTCTACAATATAACTAATAACACTTTTGACATAGAGGGCTATTTGCACATAATAGATCTTGTTCAGCTTATTCTTGAATCTTCAATACACTGGGGACAATTTCCTACAGAAGATATAGCCAGAAAAACTTATCTTTTTAGAACTACAGGACTTGGTATATCAAATATAGCTTCGCTATTTATGGTTATGGGTTATCCTTACGATTCGGATGAAGCTAGAACTTTAGCTGCATCACTTGTTGGGATACTTACAGGTGAGTCTTATTATGTGTCTTCTCTTATGGCAAAAGAGATAGGTGCCTTTAAAAAATTTGAAATAAATAAGCCCTATATGATGAGAGTTTTGAGGAATCATGCTAGAGCGGCCTCCGTAGATATGGAGTCTCTCCGAGCAATTCTAGGGAATAACTTTTCAAATGAATTTGAAGATCTAAATTATGTTCCGTTAAAAGTAAACCACAGCGTTCTAAAAAAGGAAGGACTTTCTTACATAGGAAAGACTTTAAAAGATTGCTGGATAAATGCGCTTAAAAGTGGTATCAAATTTGGATACAGAAATGCCCAAGTTTCAGTTATAGCCCCTACAGGAACCATATCCTTTGCCATGGACTGTGGAGCTACTTCAATAGAACCATTTTTCAGTCACATTGTTTATAAGAAATTATCTGGAGGAGGATTTATGACTATTATAAATCCTGTAATAACCATTGCCCTTAAAAACCTAGGTTATACCTCTGAACAAATAGAAAACATACTGTCCTATGTACTCGAAAAGGAAAATGTATGTGAAAATGACTATACTTATGAAAAAATACTGGATGGCAAAATAGAAGGTGCGCCTCATTTAAAAGATGAACACCTAAGTATATTTGATACTTCAAATAAATGCGGCAGCGGTGAAAGATATATTGATCCTATGGGACATGTAAAGATGGTAGCCTCTTTGACCCCTCTTATATCAGGTTCCGTTTCTAAAACTGTAAATTTACCCAAAACTGCTTCAGTACAAGATTTTAAAGATGTTGTCCTTACCTCTTGGAAACTGGGAGTTAAAGGCATTACCCTTTATAGGGATTCTTCTAAAGCTGCTCAGCCTTTAAATACCACTTTGTCAGATTCCAATGATATAAATATCGAAGATTTTACCTATAACCAACTTTTATCAAAGGTAAAGGAACTGCAAAAGGGAATAAAATATTCAAAGCGAGATAAAATTATTGGAATTCGCACAGGAACTACACACCCTGCTCAAATAGATGACGTCAAGATATACACTACAGTAAACAGAAATTCTAATGATGAAATATCTGAAATATATATAACTACAGATAGAGAGGGTACCATAATAATGGGACTTCTAAATTCCCTATCTAAAGCAATATCCGTTATGCTGCAATACCATGTTCCACCTCAGGATATATCACGAATGCTCAGGGGACAAAAATATGAGCCTTATGGATTTGTTCAGAAGCATCCCTACATAAAATATGTATCCTCAATTTCAGACCTTATAAGTAAGGTAATTGATATAGAGCTGGGAGATTATTCAAGGTGTCAAGTTAAACCTGAAAATTATGATAAGGACAGCTTAGTTTTAGGCAATTCTTCACCTGAATTAAACACTATAAAAACTAATGTAAATGAAACAAAAATAAAAAAAATAGATGGCGAAAAAGTTTATGGCGCAGTATGCCCTACTTGTTCAAGCACTAGGATGGTAAGAAACGGCACTTGTATGGTATGTCTTGACTGTGGTTCTACTACAGGATGCAGCTAATTCTTATTTTGTCTATCATCAAGCAGGCAGTCTAATTTTATCTTAAATTTGGACTGCCTGTTTTTAGAATATACCATCAATTTAGCCAAAGTATAGGTTTAAGATTACTTAAAAATGTAGTAGATTACTCATTTATACAATATATAATAATAAATCTAGTCTATCTAAGTTCTAATCCATTGTGACCATGTAGTTTTAAAGTTGTCATCATTTTCAACACAATATATATAAAATCTTTCTATTAATTTAGCTCTTTGTTTGGAGCGGTTCATTAGGTATAGTTCATTTCTAAGTAAGTTCTTTCCTCCTAGTAAGACCTGTCTATTCATTATATTTTGGAGACTAACATTTTTAGCGTTTTTCATCATATCATACATCACCATAAAAGTACCTGTTCTTCCTACTCCACCTTTACAATGAAAATGCAGCCAAGTATTTTTGGGCAATGACTTAACAAATTTTATAAAATAATCAACCATGTCATTAGTAGGCTTTTCTTTGTCTGTTACTGGTATACGCATATATGACATACCATAGCTTTGAACTAATTTTTCTTCAGCCTCAACCTTCTTCGGTATTAATATTTTATCGCCAATAGGTAATGGTTTGTTTAATAAGATACGTTGTAATCTCGTATTTTCATCAAATAAAACTTCTTCTTTAGTCAAGCCTTTATTAGCTTTGTTTCTGTTACCTGACCAACTTATCGCTATACCGTTAATAAATCCATGTGATTCTTGTCTTAAGTCAACTATAATTATTGGCATAGCATCGCCTAGGGATTGTTTAATTAATATAAGACTATTTTCAGAAAATTGAGAACTACCAGATATATTTAAATTAGCTAATCCATTTAAGTTTATAACTTTATTACCTTTAAAATTAGTTAAATCAGTAGTTTTGCGAAAGTGTTTAGATAACTTTTTTGTATTATTAGAATTTATAACAAGGTGCATATTATTATTTTGAGGTTCATAATAGCGTTCTTGTATCATTCCATCATTCATATGCAAGCCATATTTATAAAAAAGTGGATGCCAATAAGCAGGTACTTTATATGGACAACGGTGTAAATAATAACAAAGATGCGAATATTTATACAGATAAGCATACCAGCCATAATGGTTATGTTTAAAACTATCCTCAACTAAATTGTAATTTGTGGAGTTATTTGAAATTATTTTATTTTGTTTCATATATAATTCTCCATAAAAGTTTTTCACATTATATTGTATGATATTAACTCATATTGTTCTTAATTATTTCTACCAATTTTATAATTTTATTATGGAATTAATATTTTTTACTACTGTGTATAAAGGCATATTTATCAATTAAAAAGGCTTCATTGCCTTTTTAATTTGCCCATTCTTTAGTGACAATCTTGCTCTGATGCCAGATAATCACATAGGTTCATACCGGGCAGAATACAATGGTAAAGTAAAAAAAGCTAATAGTTATACTTTAAGTATTGTAGATAATGATAAAAAGTTTACTAAAGCAACTTTTAAACTAAAAAATTCTAATTTTAACCTAGAATTAGATATTCCCAAATCAGGCAAAAGCATTTTAAACAAAATAGTTAACTATAAGGGATTTAAATTCAAAATTATTAGTATAAACCGTTTATCAAATGACAGTATAGAGTTAATTTACAATTATATAAATGACAGCAATTCAAGATTACAAACTTCAAATATTTTATTTGAAAGCGTTACTGGCGGAGAATAGCTGTATTTTATATTTTTCTGTTGTATGATTACGTGTGTTGTGATTATTTCACAAAAATTATACATGGTGAGTCGTGCAAATATCTCTTGTATGATGTAGTCCACATTTTTTCTACTATTTATCAAGTCTTTTTGAAGATTTTGATAAATTTATTATGTAAAAAAAGAACAGATATGTATTTTTAAACACACTCTGTTCCATAACTATAGCTTGTTTCAGAAATTGAGCAATTTTAATGACTATCATCATGTGAGTTTATACTTAAATATGATAGTTTTTATCGGCTCAACTTCTGAATCCAAACCTATTCATTTTTTCACAATGTTATTTTTTCTGTGGCTTCACAATATAAATTTTTCCTGTCTTGGGGTCCAAAACGGCAGATCCTACATTGCCACTTGAACTTTTATCTTTCATCTGCGTGGTTAATTCTTTCGGATTATTGATCTTTATAAGCTGTTTTTGGTTTAAAATGACCACCAAGTTTTTCATGTTTATATTCCAGAAAATCATAATTGAAAGTAAAAGTCCGCAGATAAAAACAAGCATAACATCAACCAGATTTACCACGCTTTCCATGGGACTTATCTCTTCCCTGTAACTGGCTCTTTTGGATTGAAGTCGTCCTCTGTTCAACATAATCTTCTCCTTTTGCTGTATAAATTATTTCGCCCCGGTTTTAGAAGTATCTTTGCTTTTACTCTCGTCGGTTTTAATAATATACATTTTTTTTGTCACCGGATCTTCATAAACCTGTCCCATATCTTGATAACTATTACTCTTTGTCTTGTTAATCTGGTCACTCGGATTCATTTTAATATTCCAGAGAGAAGCAATTGAAACCATTAAGCCGCAGGCGAAAATCAGCATGATGTCAATTAAATTGACCACACTTTCCATCGGGTTAATTGCCTGCCGGTTATTTTTTCTTCTAGACTTGATTAATCTTCTTCTCATAGCTTTTTTTCATTCCTTTCTCATCAATTAAGCCGATTAGCTTATCAGGAACATCAATGATTTTATCCATCAAACTTTCTAGGATAGCTTCATTGGTGCTGATATAACCTTCATACCAGTGACCTCTCAAATAGGAAATTGAGAAACAAATCGCTGCGACGAATACTCCGGATATGGTCGTATCAAAACCGACGCCGATAGAGCTGGAAAGAGTCTTGATATCGCCCTTCCCCAAGGCTACGATTCCGGGACCCAATGGAATCAAGGTGCCCATCAGGCCGATCATTGGCCCCAGTTTGGCGATCAGATCAGTAGGCGCCATAATTTTCCGATAATAAGCGTCTTCTATGCTTATTAGTTTTTGCGCATAGGCTGCCAGAGAATTTTCTGGCATATTTTCGGCCTCAGTTAGTTTTACGGCGAGCTGTTTCTGACGCTTAAGCAGTTTGCTGTCCTTGATGATTTGTAGGGCACTTTCTTTCCCCATGCGGTTGATCTTCTTTAATAGTTCCGGAATGTCTTCTTTCATTTTTCTACGTTCTATGATGTACTCCATCAGGAGATCCCCAATTTGCCAGATTGTGATGACAATCATAATAAGCAAGACAACCATACAAGGGTTGAGAATGCCCTGGCCAAAAGTGTGAAGAATATTTCTTAAAAAATTTCCTATCATAATAACCTCCAAATTTTCGTGATAAGGTAGTTGGTTAGTTTCAATTTGAGAGCTAACCGACTATCCTTTTTTTCTTAAATGTAAAACTTTTATTTCTATCAATTCACGAACGATAGCGAACGATAGCGTTTGTTTATTATTGTAAGGCAAACGCTGTCGTTTGATTAGCACAATGATAGAATGCCCTATTGCCTTATAACAAATGCCTTCTTAACTATTCTTAACTATTCTTAACTATTACTGCGCAGGGCTAAATCCAGCGGTTTGGAAAACACCGTCTGGGTTAACGATATCTGCTTTTAGCAAATCAACAAGTGCCTGGGCTGCTGGTTTTCTGACAGTATCATTCATGGCAGCATTCGTGATGCCGATAGGATAGATGATATTAACATCTTGGCTATCTAACACGGTAAGATTACTACCTTGAGTTTTAGCGTCAGTTGCATAGACAGAACCGAGTTGGTTCACACCATTAACAACAGCGGTCAACACAGCGGTAACGTTGCTATATTCCGTTGCATGAGTTAAAATGTCATTCCATTGAGTGCCGAATACCTGCTGTGTGTAGGTTCCTGCTGGTACAACAGCTGGGTCTCCAACGGCAATTGTCCTGTTGGCATCACCATTCAACCAATTTAAAACGCCTGAATATTGAAGGTTGGTAATACCACTGTTTGATTTTGCGATAAGCACCAATTGGTTATTAAGCAAATTGTATACAGTGCTAGATTGTATGATATTTGCAGTAACCGCAGAATTCATTCGCGCCAAGTCCGCAGAGATGAAAATATCGGCGGTATGATTGGGATCCGCTTCCATCTGATTGAGCAGATTTCCGGAGCTGTCATAGGTCACATTAACCTTTGTGTTGGGATTCTGGTCCTCAAACGTTCTTAGCAGGGTGCCGCTGGGATACACTCCATTCTGCCTCTCGCCAAGGGTATAACGCGTGCTGGCTGCTGCCATTAAATTAAGCGTTGTTGTTGAATTGGTGCCGGTGGACGCCGCAAATGAAGGAGTCGCGAGGCCCAGCATTAGTACTATGCTCAGCGCAAAGGATGAAATGAACTTTAAAAGTTTATTGGATTTCATTATTTATCACTCCTTAATAATTTTTTTGTAAATGTGCCATGAATCAAGGCATTTGTTATGAAGGCTTAAGGCACTCTATCATTGCGCTAATCTGGACTAAGAAATATATATCTTTTCAACGTGTACCGTTTAACAGCGGTGCACGTTGAAAGCTAAGTTAAGCACATTTTCTCTTATTTTTATCAATTTTCGGAGCGTTTACTGCTCGCGGCTTTTTCTGTATCGCCTAAATCCTCCTAGACCCGCTAGGGCAACAATAAATAGAAGCAATACTCTAATGATGATCGGATTATTTTGGATTGCATCATGGACAATCTCATAAACGTTCGCACTTTTTGAAACTGGTTTCGTTGCTTTTGCTGTCGATTTGCCCGAGGTATTGCTGGCATCTTTTACAGGTCCTGGTTTTTTTACCGTGTTTGTTTGCACGGGTTCTGGTTTCGACGCTGTAACCGATTTGTTTGTTATCGGTGTAGTATTAGGGCTGTTCGATGCTACTAATTTAGTCGCTTGAGCAGCAAGTGCGGTGCTGCCAGGTGTACCAGAAACAGATGGATTATTATTACCCGCTGGATTGCTATTGCCCTTTGGATTGTTATTACCCGCTGGATTGTTATTACCCGTTGGATTATTATTACCTGTTGGATTGCTATTACCCGTTGGATTGTTACCACCAGTTGGATTATCATTTCCAGTTGGATTGTTACCACCAGTTGAATTGTTACCACCAGTTGAATTGTTACCACCAGTTGAATTGTTACCACCAGGTTGAGTATTACCACCAGGTTGAGTATTACCACCAGGTGGATTAGTATTGTTGTCGCCGATACCGGTCTTGCTGCCCGAGGCGATAATTGGGTCTCCGTTTGTGGCGATGCCCTTATCGACCTTGCCGAAACTGTTGTTGCCTGAGATGTCAATCCCCTTTAGGTGATCGCGCTCTATGGCATTGCCTATAATGCCGCCGACGTAGATATAATCTGGATTAATCGGAGTCGTCTTCACGGCATTGGGGTCAACCGTGCAGATTACATTTCCAGAGTTGGTGGAGTCCGTAATCTTTATGCTCGTGTCGCCTTCGGTGCCCCATGCTGGGGATGCAACGCCGACGATACCCCCTAGGTTATTCGCCGTGCCCGTAACGTCACCGGAGTTTTGACAACCTTTGACGTTCACGGCGATGTCAATTGCACCACCGAGTATTCCGCCAGCGGCGTTGGTATAAGCCGGATTGTCGAATCCTCCCACATAATCGGACGATGTCTGAGCTATTGAGATTACTTTTCCTGTGTTGCTGCAGTTAATAAAGTCGGCGGTGCAATCCTTGCCTGAGGTTACCCCGGCGATGCCGCCGATTGTTTTTTCCCCGGTGATATTGCCTGAGTTTACGCAGTTAATAATAACCGAATGCGTCGGCACTGTGTCAGTACTAACCGAATTGATCGGCGGTGCGAATTCTAATCCGCCGACATCGCCGACAATGCCGCCGATTTGACCACCTGTGCCTCCCGTGATATTGCCGCTGTTCGTGCAGTTCGAAATGGTACTGTTCATCGCACTATACGCAATACCGCCGATATAGCCGTTGGTTGAGTTAATATCCGCTTTGTTGTGGCAATTTTCGATGAGGCCGTTAGTGATCGTATTGGCGATACCTCCGCCGCCGGCAGTCTCAATAAAGTTAAGCGAGCCATCAACGGTCAGGTTTTTAATCGTAGCGCCAACGCAGCCGCCGAAGAGCGGGGAATTTTTGATAGTCACTGTAAATCCCGCGCCATCGAACGTGCCAGCATAACAATCATAAATTCTGCCGCTGATTGTTCCTATTCCTATTCCCGAGAATTGCGTCAACGGCACTTTGGACATATCAATGTTGTTCACAAGCCGGCCGTTAATCTTGTTTTGCGTGCCTGATTCGACATTATTGTTTACGGTCTGGTAGAACCAGAGGATGTCGCTCACCGTTGACAGCAAATAAGTCCCGTCCGCGTCGGTAAGAGGCGGCTGCGAATTGTAGATGTATATACCGGGAACCCCTGGAAATATTTGCGTAAGAGAGAAGCTATCAGGGTTAGAGGCACTGTTTGCGTTCGAATTCCCGCTATCATCCGTAAACGTCGTATTGTCTAGCCCGTCGCCAATGTCCGAATTGATCGAGCCGGTCTTAATATAGTAGTTGCCCGTATAAACCGCCGGAGCCGCTGTGGCCTTGCCGACAATCCCTCCTGCATTCAGCTTGGAGTCCGTTGCGGTGACGTTGCCGAGATTGAAGTTAGCTGTGATTTTCGAGTCGGAGGAGTCGTTTTTGCCCACAATTCCGCCGACAGAAGCATCCGAACCGGTGACCGCGGCCTTATTGTACGATTGCAAAACACTTGTGCCAGTGCCGTAAATGGAACCGACGATGCCGCCGGTACTGCCGCCGGTACTGCTGACCGCGCCGGTGTTGAATACATTGTTGAATGTCGTTCCGGTAGCTTGCCCGGCAACGCCGCCGGTATTGCCGCCACCGCTGACTGCACCGCCGCCGCTCCATAGTTTATGGGCTGCATCGTAGACGCCGTTACCGCTCTGCTTGATAATGCCGTTTTTAATCGAACCGACGATACTTCCTGTGTTGGTTCCACCGCTGATATTGCCATTATTGAAGCAAAAGTACATCATCCGGTCCGAGTCGGTCGTCTTACCCATCCCGTCAAACGTGCCCGCGATACCGCCGACGTTGACGTTACTGCCTTGTGCCGCCGTGACGGAAATACTGCCATTGTATATTTTTTTGCCATAACGGCTACTACCGTAGTTCGAGACTCCGACGATGCCGCCGATATTCGCTCCGTCAGAGGCTGTGCCGGATATCGACACGCTGCTTATGATTGTCGGGTAGATGTAACTACCGGTGGATACGCCCACAAGACCTCCGACGTTCGCGCCGCCGAAGGCGCCAGTAATAGTACCTGCCACCGATACATTAGCAAGAACACCTCCACTACCCAAGTAGTTGACCAAACCGCCGACGTCTGAGCTTCCGTCCGTTACCACGCGGGCGATTTTGATCGTGTGATTCTGGTAATTCGCGCCTGAAATCGTTCCTACAAACGGATGGTCCTTGGTGCCGATACCGGCGAAAGTCGTTCCTGTCATGTCAATATCGTTTTGTATAGTAGCGTTAATAGCGGTATAGCCCAAAGTATTGACCGCGTTCGCAAACGCCAGCACATCGGCCGGAGTGTATAAGTTGTAAGAACCGACTTTGCAGCCCATGGAGACGTAAGAATCGACGGAAGACATGGTAAGGCTGGTGATTGTTCTCGTCAGCGTTATACTTCCTTCCGTAGGTCCAGCGATAGTGATGGTCCCGAGGCTTTCCTGAGTCGGTATCATTTTCATGCTAGATTTAGGAAAGTTCATCGACGTCAAGCCATCGCCCGTGGTGTTCGCGCGTATAGACGGGTCGGTGAACAACACCATTGGATTATAGGGTGAGACGCTGACCTTACGCGTACCCTCGCTGTTGAAAGGCAGTATTTTGAACACCAGCTTGAGATCAAGCATCTCACCCTTTTTAATAACAGGGGTCACTCCGTCCGATTCGACCCATATATCCTGGCTATAACTTGGTTCATTTTGGGGCGCCATACTTTGAACATTCAACTTTCCCGCCAAAATTCCGGCGTTGGCCGCTTTAGTCGCGTCAGGATCCAATTGTAAATCCGATGCAAAGTTATCATTGCCACCATACATGATCGCTGCTTCAAATCCGTACACGTCCTTATCGGTGGGTGCCGTAATCTTTGCAGTGACCGTAGTGGGCTGTTCGTTGCCGCCAACATTGGCGGTAGGCGTGTCAAACACCACGCTGGCGTAAAATAAAGTA
>NZ_LITT01000045.1 GCF_001636845.1 Clostridium ljungdahlii | reverse complement strand
CCTGAAGAGGTCCATATTGCAACAAGACAGCATGTAGGAGCACCTGCAGTAGCAATTGTTAATGTTGGTGATCATGTAGAACTTGGACAACAAATTGGAAAAATTCCTGAAGGTAGTTTAAGTGCTGCTATTCATGCAAGTATTTCGGGAACAGTTGTGGAATGTGGAAATGATTTTATTGTGATAAGGAGGGGATAATATGTCACAAGCAATAGGAATGGTTGAGTTTACAAGCATTGCTCGTGGTATATATGCAGCAGACCAGATGGTAAAGACTTCTGAAGTGGAAATAGTCACAGCAGGTTCTTCTTGCCCTGGCAAGTATATCGCTATTGTTCAAGGTGATGTTGCAGCAGTTCAGGATTCAGTAAGTGTTGGTGTAAGATTTGCAGAAGAATTTTTAGTTGATTCTATTGTTATACCAAATGTCAACCCGGCAGTATTCCCTGCAATCACAGGTGCAACGATGCCAGATGAAGTTCAGGCTTTAGGAATTATGGAGTCTTTCTCCCTGTCAACAATGGTTATTGCTGCTGATGCAATTTTGAAATCTGCTGAATTGCAGCCGATTGAACTTCGTTTGGGAAATGGATTGGGAGGTAAGTCATTCTTTACTTTTACCGGAGATGTAGCTGCTGTTGAAACTGGTGTTGAAACAGGAAAAGCTATTGCAGAAGAAAAAGGGTTATTAGTAAATGCAGAGGTTATACCTTCACCGTCTGAAAGATTATTGGAATCATTGTTCTAATATATAGAACTTTTATAAATGAAAGGATGTGAGGGAATGAAAAGATTAATTTGTGCAAAAGATGTTGAAGCTGCAGAAAGGCAGGGCCAAAAAGTAGTGTACATTGACTGTGATGCAATTATTACCCCATCAGCCAAAGATATAGCAAAAAATTATGGCATAGAATTTTCTACTGAAAAGCAAGTCCCTGAAGCAAAAAGTTCTTGTGAAGTGGAAACTCATTGTGAAACAAAAACTTCTGAGCTTGAAAAAGTTTTTGAAAATGGGATCGATAGTGAAGTAATTTATAAGGTATTTAAGATTATGATGAAAAAAGGCCTTTTAAATGGAGTGATTGATTTGATTACTAATAAGAAGCCTTATCTTGCTGAGACTGACTCTATCGGTTTGAAGATCGTTCGCGGCAGTTCAGTAAAGTATGAAGCACTAGATACAGGAAATCCTGATGATAAAGTATTTTATCAGGAAATAATCAATGCAGATGATGGTTCCTCAATGAATGCGGGATTTATTACAATTGAAGATTGTAAATTTGATTGGGAAACAGAATGTCAAGAACTTTACTATGTTATAGAGGGTACATTGACAGTAACAGTGGATGATAAAGTTTATACTGCACATCCTGGTGATTCAGTATTCTTCCCTAAGGGAGCTAAGATAGCATTTGGTTCACCTGACAAGATGAAAGCATTCTATGCTACATATTAGAATAGCTGATCAAAGTTTAGGAGGGTTAAATAATGCAGGCACTTGGGTTAATTGAAACAATAGGACTTATTGCAGCTATTGAGAGCGCAGATGCTATGCTCAAGGCGGCAGATGTGAATCTCTTAGAAAAGACATATGTAGGAGGAGGACTTGTTTCTATTGTTGTAACTGGTGATGTGGCTGCGGTGAAAGCAGCTGTAGACGCTGGTGCAGCGGCAGTTAGGAACATAAATGACATATTGCTTGTTTCACAACATGTGATTCCCCGTCCACATGAGAAATTAGATAATATAATTGTATCAGCAATACCACTGAAAGATAGAAATATTCCAACTGTCGCTCCAGCGAAAAACCAACCAGAAGATGAAACAACAGTTGAAGTAATTGAAGAAGATACTGTAGAGGTTCCTGTTAAAATAGAGGACTCAATAGAAGAGAATTCAACAGTGGAAAATCCAACAGTGGAAAATCCAACAGTGGAAGACTCTAAAGAAGAGAATTCAACAGTAGAAAATTCAGAGAATGAGGAGCTTTTGCCAGAAAAAATAACTGATCCTTTGAAAATGGATTTGACTAAACTAAATAGGAGAGCTGTAGATAAGATGGTGCTTGACTATGGTTTAGAAAAAGCTATTGAGATTTTAAGTAAGTTTAAGGTAATAGAGCTTCGAAATCTCGCTCGTAAATATAAGAACTTTGGTATCAAAGGAAGGTCCATTTCTAAAGCAGACAAGAAGCTGCTGCTTATAGAGTTCAAAAAATATTATGGG
>NZ_LITT01000044.1 GCF_001636845.1 Clostridium ljungdahlii | reverse complement strand
TTCTAATAACATACTTATCATCAAACTCGCCAAACCCTCAGACCCCGGAAGAGTTATATAAATCTCACCATAATAATTTACATAATGTTGTCTGCTACCAATAAGACAGTATCGACCTCTTCGTTTGAATAATAATTTCGTGGCTCAATAGCTTCACTTTCGTTTCGGCTCGTTTGCTACCTGTCCTACGCTTAAATCTTGCGTTACCGTTTCGATTCCAAGGACTTGGTACAAGCTACTGGTTAGGTATTACTTGATAAGATTTTCCTACTATATGTTAATAGCTTACTAATGACAACAAAATCACTCTTCCACTGTCAAGAGGAAACATCACGCATTTGCGTGCTGCTTCGCAGCTCGCACCTTAATAATACTTAATCCTATAATTGGACTTGAATTACATACAGCTTTAATCATTTCCACTTTCTCCTAGTTCATCTTTAAAATCTTTTACTGCAATTTCATCAAGACGAAATTCATCTTCTGTGTATTCATTCCACGGTATATTTTTATTCTTAAGCAAGGTCATAAAATCTACAAGATCCATTTCTGCTATTTCAGCTGCACGTGCTAATGATACCGACTTACTTGTAAATAATGCAATTGCTATAGATATTGTTATATTATCATTTAAAGATTTTGAAAGTCCTAAATCTTCTATAAGAGGTATTAAGTCATTAGATAAATTTAAATCAACTTTTACTTTTTCAGAACTCATTTATTTCACACCCTTAATTTAATTAAATCATATGAACCCTTTTATTTATTATTATACCCTATAATATAAATAATTTGAATTGTATATTTATCTATGCACTGCCTGTGTTATTTTAATTGATTTATAGTAGTCCATTTTCCCATCCTGACACCAATCTTTTTTCCTTGCCTCAATCGTTTCGTAATCATTTTATGCTCTTGCCGTGCTAGTAATCCTTGGTATGGCAGCACTTTTTGAGTAAGATACAGCTATAGCAAAATTCTTATCTAACTTTTTAAAAGACCCGTCACTTATAAGTATCCAGAAGTTTGTACCATCATAAGCTATAGCTTTTGCTGCTATAGGAAGAGTTATATTATCCTTCTTAGTTCCAGCTACTTTGTCATAAACATATAAAGTTGTTGAACTATTCTTTAATACTTCTATTTTAGTTCCTTTTATTAGATATTTGCTGTAGGCAATGATATTTTTAAAAGTCATGATGCTCCTCCTCTCTATTAATTTTTTCAATGCAAAAAAGCCTATACCATTACAAGTACAGACTTTAGTCATATAATAAAAATATTGTGTAAAAAACTTACTGTATATTATGCTTATACTACGAATTTAATTTTTCTTTAAATCCTACAAAAAGCAAGCATATCCAACCTAAAAGCAAGCAAAAAATCGTTATAATTAGAAATGTAAAAGCAGTAATAATTAAATTAGGGTCCTCAAAAAAATAATATCTTATTAATAAATTTATGATAATGGAAGCAATACATGCTATGGCAACCGGTATTTTATTCTTACTGACAATCCTCTTTCCACGATGTTTACAAACAAAATGTCGTTCAAATAGATTTTTAGGTTTGTGTTTACAAGAATTTCCCACTATAATCACCCCATTTTACTATTCTGTATTAACTTACATTAATTATATGATACACCGTATTGTTTAATTTTCAAAGAACAATTTTATTTCATTTAATTCGCAAAAATTTCAGAATCCGTTATTATCATGCATCTATAATAACTACAGACTAAAGTACTATTTCGTCACAACTTACTTTATTATAACATGAAGTTTTGCTAATATTCTAAACTTTTTCTATTTAAAAGAAACACTATAATTATAAAGTGGACCCCTTTGTCAAGACAATTTTTTAGTATATTTATAGTTAGGTCAATAAACATGTATTCTAATAAATTATCTAATAATATTTAAGATTACTTTCCTTTAGATATTCTCAACTTGTAGGTAAAGATTATGTCAGGGACTTGCCATCGTAGATGGTGCATCAGCATCCTTGATATCATCTTTATCTACAAGTATTATTTTTAATAGGAAAGTAACCAACTAATTACTGAAATATATTTCAGCTGGGGTTTTATAGTCAAGGCTCTGGTGGGGTCTCTTATAATTATAATATTTTAAATAATTATTGATTCCTGTACGTGCTTCACGAGGGCTTTCATAATCTTGCAGATAAATATTTTCATACTTAAGGCTCCGCCATAATCTTTCAATAAAAATATTATCATATGCACGTCCGCG
>NZ_LITT01000043.1 GCF_001636845.1 Clostridium ljungdahlii | reverse complement strand
ACCATCAATTTATAAGATAGATTATACTCTATCTTTCGACTCCCTAGAAAGGAGGTGATCCAGCCGCAGGTTCTCCTACGGCTACCTTGTTACGACTTCACCCCAATTACTAACCCCACCTTCGGCCGCGTCCTCTTTCGTTAGACTACGGACTTCGGGTGTTGCCAGCTCTCATGGTGTGACGGGCGGTGTGTACAAGGCCCGGGAACGTATTCACCGCGACATTCTGATTCGCGATTACTAGCAACTCCAACTTCATGTAGGCGAGTTTCAGCCTGCAATCCGAACTGGGGGCAGTTTTTGAGGTTTGCTCCACCTTGCGGTCTTGCTTCTCTCTGTACTGCCCATTGTAGCACGTGTGTTGCCCTGGACATAAGGGGCATGATGATTTGACGTCATCCCCACCTTCCTCCGCGTTAACCGCGGCAGTCTTGCTAGAGTGCTCAACTAAATGTTAGCAACTAACAACAGGGGTTGCGCTCGTTGCAGGACTTAACCTAACATCTCACGACACGAGCTGACGACAACCATGCACCACCTGTATCCCTGCCCCGAAGGGCTTCTCTTATCTCTAAGATATTCAGGGTATGTCAAGTCCAGGTAAGGTTCTTCGCGTTGCTTCGAATTAAACCACATGCTCCGCTGCTTGTGCGGGCCCCCGTCAATTCCTTTGAGTTTTAATCTTGCGATCGTACTTCCCAGGCGGAGTACTTATTGTGTTTACTGCGGCACAGAAGGGGTCGATACCTCCTACACCTAGTACTCATCGTTTACGGCGTGGACTACCAGGGTATCTAATCCTGTTTGCTACCCACGCTTTCGTGCCTCAGCGTCAGTTACGGTCCAGAGAATCGCCTTCGCCACTGGTGTTCTTCCTAATCTCTACGCATTTCACCGCTACACTAGGAATTCCATTCTCCTCTCCCGCACTCTAGATATCCAGTTTGAAATGCAGTGCCCGGGTTAAGCCCGGGTATTTCACATCTCACTTAAATATCCGCCTACGCACTCTTTACGCCCAGTAATTCCGGACAACGCTCGCCACCTACGTATTACCGCGGCTGCTGGCACGTAGTTAGCCGTGGCTTCCTCCTTGGGTACCGTCATTATCGTCCCCAAAGACAGAGCTTTACAATCCGAAAACCTTCTTCACTCACGCGGCGTTGCTGCATCAGGCTTTCGCCCATTGTGCAATATTCCCCACTGCTGCCTCCCGTAGGAGTCTGGACCGTCTCTCAGTTCCAATGTGGCCGATCACCCTCTCAGGTCGGCTACGCATCGTCGCCTTGGTAGGCCGTTACCCTACCAACTAGCTAATGCGCCGCGGGTCCATCTCAAAGCGGATTACTCCTTTAAATCAATT
>NZ_LITT01000042.1 GCF_001636845.1 Clostridium ljungdahlii | reverse complement strand
TTCTTCGAGGGGTCTTACTAGCTTACGCTATGGGAAATCTTATCTTGAGGTGGGCTTCACACTTAGATGCTTTCAGCGTTTATCCCTTCCCAACTTGGCTACCCAGCTGTGCTCCTGGCGGAACAACTGGTTCACCAGCGGTCGGTCCATCCCGGTCCTCTCGTACTAAGGACAGCTCCTCTCAAATTTCCTGCGCCCGCGACGGATAGGGACCGAACTGTCTCACGACGTTCTGAACCCAGCTCGCGTGCCGCTTTAATGGGCGAACAGCCCAACCCTTGGGACCTACTTCAGCCCCAGGATGCGACGAGCCGACATCGAGGTGCCAAACCTCCCCGTCGATGTGAACTCTTGGGGGAGATCAGCCTGTTATCCCCGAGGTAGCTTTTATCCGTTGAGCGATGGCCCTCCCACGAGGTACCACCGGATCACTAAGCCCGACTTTCGTCCCTGCTCCACTTGTTTGTGTCGCAGTCAAGCTCCCTTATGCCTTTGCACTCTTCGAAGAATTTCTAACCCTTCTGAGGGAACCTTTGTACGCCTCCGTTACTTTTTTGGAGGCGACCGCCCCAGTCAAACTGCCCGCCTAACATTGTCCCGTCTCCAGTTTCATGGAACCCGGTTAGAATTCCAGTACTATCAGGGTGGTATCCCAACATCGACTCCTCAATGGCTGGCGCCACTGTCTCCTAGTCTCCCACCTATCCTGTACAGACAATACCGAAATTCAGTGCTAAACTGCAGTAAAGCTCTACGGGGTCTTTCCGTCCAATCGCGGGTAGCAAGCATCTTCACTTGCACTTCAATTTCGCCGGATTTGTTGTCGAGACAGTGCTCAAATCATTACGCCATTCGTGCGGGTCGGAACTTACCCGACAAGGAATTTCGCTACCTTAGGACCGTTATAGTTACGGCCGCCGTTTACTGGGGCTTAAGTTCTGACCTTCGCTTACGCTAAGTCTTCCCCTTAACCTTCCAGCACCGGGCAGGCGTCAGCTCCTATACTTCAGCTTTCGCTTTAGCAGAAACCTGTGTTTTTGATAAACAGTTGCTTGAGCCTTTTCTCTGCGGCCACTTGCGTGGCTCTCCTTCTCCCTAAGTTACGGAGTTAATTTGCCTAGTTCCTTAACAACAATTCTTCCGATGGTCTTAGGATTCTCTCCTCACCTACCTGTGTCGGTTTGCGGTACGGGCACATAAAAACTCCATAGAGACTTTTCTCGGCAGCGTGAAATCAGGTACTTCCCCTTGCGGGTTCCCCATCACACCTCATCATTGATATACCGGATTTTCCTGGTATACCTGACTCGATGCTTAGACATACATCCAATTGTATGCACACCTTATCCTCCTGCGTCATCCCTTTTGTCAAACGCTTTTATGCGGTATCGGAATTTCAACCGATTGTCCATCACCTACGCCTTTCGGCCTCGGCTTAGGTCCCGACTTACCCTGGGCGGACGAACCTTCCCCAGGAAACCTTAGGTTTTCGACCAATAAGATTCTCACTTATTTCTCGCTACTTATGCCAGCATTCTCTCTCCTGTACAATCCACCGTTCCTTCCGGTACGACTTCTACTCATACAGGATGCTCCTCTACCACTCTTTCGAGTCCACAGCTTCGGTGGTAAGTTTTAGCCCCGGACATTTTCGGCGCATGATCTCTTGACTAGTGAGCTATTACGCACTCTTTAAATGAGTGGCTGCTTCTGAGCCAACATCCTAGTTGTCTTAGAAATCACACATCCTTTCCCACTTAACTTACACTTTGGGACCTTAGCTGGTGGTCTGGGCTGTTTCCCTTTTGACCACGGATCTTATCATTCGCAGTCTGACTGCCGGAATTCAAGTATATGGCATTCGGAGTTTGATAAGGTTCAGTAACTGTTGTCAGCCCCTACCCCATTCAGTGCTCTACCTCCATTACTCATTTCCGACGCTAGCCCTAAAGCTATTTCGAGGAGAACCAGCTATCTCCGAGTTCGATTGGAATTTCTCCGCTATCCACAGCTCATCCCATGGTTTTTCAACACCAACGTGGTTCGGTCCTCCACGGAATTTTACTTCCGCTTCAACCTGGCCATGGATAGGTCACTCGGTTTCGGGTCTACAACATACAACTTTTCGCCCTTTTCAGACTCGGTTTCCCTCCGGCTCCGTACCTTAAGTACTTAACCTTGCTGCATATCGTAACTCGCTGGCTCGTTCTACAAAAAGCACGCCGTCGTACTTTACGTACTTCGACTGTTTGTGGACACACGGTTTCAGGTTCTATTTCACTCCCCTCCCGGGGTTCTTTTCACCTTTCCCTCACGGTACTCCTTCTCTATCGGTCACCAGGTAGTATTTAGCCTTGGGAGGTGGTCCTCCCTGTTTCCCACAAGGTTTCTCGTGTCTCGTGGTACTCTGGATTAGATCTGACTGTTCTTTGCTTTCATTTACAGGGCTTTTACCTTCTCCGGCGGAGCCTTCCAGCTCTCTTCAATTAACACTTCACAGTATTTATGACCTATCCGCAACCCCAGGAACAAGTTCCTGGTTTGGGCTCTTTCCCGTTCGCTCGCCGCTACTTAGGAAATCGATGTTTCTTTCTCTTCCTCCGGGTACTTAGATGTTTCAGTTCCCCGGGTTTGCCTCTACAAACCTATGTATTCAGTTTGCAGTACCTAGCGTTATCTAGGTGGGTTTCCCCATTCGGATATCTCTGGTTCTCTGGCTATTTGCGCCTACCCAGAGCTTTTCGCAGCTTATCGCGTCCTTCTTAGGCTCCTGGTGCCAAGGCATCCTCCATGCGCCCTTTGTAGCTTGACCTTTCATTATCGAAAATCGTCATTAACTTCGTCCAGCTTCGTCAAATACCTCATTCCGGTGCTCATTTACATAAGTAAACTCCACTCCTCATTCGGTCTTTTCCTTGCTGTACTCGTTACTGCCAATTTTCTTAGTTTCATATATCATCTTAAATCTTTAAAATGAAATACATCTACTACAAAGGTTATATTATAACCTTAGCTTTACTTGCAAAAACTGCTATTAACTTCGTATATCTTCGTCAAAATCATTCACTGCGGTACTCATTTACATAAGTAAACTCTGTTCCTCGCTCATGTTTTTCCTCGATATACTCGTTACTACCAATTTTTTAATTTCTTTATTTACTGTGCAATTTTCAAAGGACAATTTTTCAATTTACATTCCTAATTGGCTGTAAACTGAAAGAAGAATCTATGATCCTTCAAAATTAAACAGAGTGAAAAATTGCTATTAACTTCGTATATCTTCGTCAAAATCATTCGCTGTGGTACTCATTTACATAAGTAAACTCTGTTCCTCGCTCATGTTTTTCCTTGATATACTCGTTACTATCAATTTTTAAGTTTCAACTTACTTAAACCATCAATTTATAAGATAGATTATACTCTATCTTTCGACTCCCTAGAAAGGAGGTGATCCAGCCGCAGGTTCTCCTACGGCTACCTTGTTACGACTTCACCCCAATTACTAACCCCACCTTCGGCCGCGTCCTCTTTCGTTAGACTACGGACTTCGGGTGTTGCCAGCTCTCATGGTGTGACGGGCGGTGTGTACAAGGCCCGGGAACGTATTCACCGCGACATTCTGATTCGCGATTACTAGCAACTCCAACTTCATGTAGGCGAGTTTCAGCCTGCAATCCGAACTG
>NZ_LITT01000041.1 GCF_001636845.1 Clostridium ljungdahlii | reverse complement strand
TTGTCAAGAAAACCACCGGTAATGCCGGTGGATAAAAGGGCTTAAGCTCTGAACAATAAAAACCCCCTATGATATAATTTGAACGACTGACAATCGCAAAAATTAAAATATCATAGGGAGGTGTCGTTATGGGAAACGACATAGCAAGCTTATCACATACAAAATGGAGGTGTCAATATCATATAGTGTTTGCACCAAAATATAGAAGGCAAATAATATATGGCAAATATAAAGTACAAATAGGAAAAATATTAAGAGAGATATGTATAAGAAATAATGTAGAGATAATAGAAGCAAATGCATGTATAGATCATATACATATGCTTGTAACAATACCACCCAAAATGAGTGTATCAAAGTTTATGGGAATACTTAAAGGAAAAAGTAGCTTAATGATATTTGATAGATTTGCAAATTTAAAATATAAATATGGAAATCGTCATTTTTGGTGTAGAGGTTATTATGTAGATACAGTTGGAAGAAATAAAACAGCAATAACA
Organism: Clostridium ljungdahlii; assembly: GCF_001636845.1. Taxonomy (GTDB): domain Bacteria; phylum Bacillota; class Clostridia; order Clostridiales; family Clostridiaceae; genus Clostridium_B; species Clostridium_B ljungdahlii_A. The sequence continues at coordinate 3,307 of NZ_LITT01000041.1, read as the reverse complement.
AAGTATATACAAAATCAATTACAAGAAGACCAAATTGCAGAACAAATAAGTATAAAGGAATATATAGATCCGTTTACAGGTGAGCAAGTAAAAAGAAGAAAATAAACAGCCACCAAGGGTGGTTGCTGGAAATGTTTTGCGATTGGCGGTCTATTCAGGGCGCGAGTAGCGCTTGCCAGTACCATGCCCTTATAGGGCTTAATCAAGCCACCAGCTTAGCTGGTGGTACTTGACTTTTAAAAATAAATATAAATTTATAGAAGATCATATATCCAAAAAATGAAAGATTGGGAGTCCATGATACTATGAATAAAAAATTATATATAGTAACAAACAGAAAGCTGGTAAAAAATAAAAACATGATTGATATACTAAAGGGTTCTATATTAGGTGGGGCAGATGCCATAATTTTGCGTGAAAAAGATCTTACTTACAGGCAATTAGTTCCAATTGCTGAGAAAATAAAAAAAATTACAGATTCTAACAATATACCCTTAATAATAAACAACAATATAGAAACAGCCTTAAAAATAGACGCCAAAGGATTTCACACAGGTTATCAAGATTATATGAATAGCAATTTAAAATTAAAATGTACTGTAGGTGTATCTGTGCACAATACTTTAGAAGCTATAAATGCACAAAAAAAAGGCGCAGATTATCTCCTTGCAGGACATATTTTTAAAACAGACTGTAAAAAAGGGCTAAAAGGTAGAGGTATTTCATTTTTAAAAGAAATACTAAATAACGTTTCAATTCCAGTTATTGCAATAGGTGGAATAACTGAGGCCAATATAGATACAGTACTAGAAACCAACGTTCGTGGTGCAGCTGTAATGTCTCTCGTAATGGCTTCGGATGACCCTTTTACTACAACTTATAATTTAAAAAAACATTTTAAAAAATGAAGGTATGATAAAATTTAGAGATCAAACCATGACTTACATTCTTCAATAAAAGTTCAGAATTCCATAAATGTACAACCTTGTAATATGTTAATTTAAGTATTACAATGTATACATATGTATATTTTTTTATCATAATCAAAACGTAGATAAGAGGAGATTTTCATTATGGAAAGCACAAAGAACTTTAATGTGAGAAACGAGAGAAACCTCACGATGCTAGTAGATTTCTATGAATTTACTATGGGTAACGGGTATTTGAAAACCAATATGGGTAATAGAATAGCCTATTTTGATATGTTTTTCAGAAAGATTCCAGATGAAGGTGGTTATTGCATAATGGCAGGTGTTCAACAAGTTATAGAATACCTGTCAAATTTAAGTTTTACAGATGAAGATATAGAGTATCTCAGGGGCAAGAAACAATTTTCAGAAGACTTTTTAAATTATCTAAAAGATTTTAGATTTTGCTGTGATGTATGGGCAGTACCCGAAGGAACTCCTATATTTCCAAATGAACCACTAATAACTGTAAGAGGTCCCGCTATTCAAGCTCAGTTTGTTGAAACCATGATACTTCTAACTATAAATCATCAAACCCTAATTGCAACAAAAGCAAGTAGGATTTGTAGAGCAGCAGGAACTAGACCTGTAATGGAATTTGGTTCTAGACGTGCTCAAGCTCCTGATGCAGCTATATATGGTGCTAGGGCTGCAGTTATAGGTGGATGTGATTCCACTGCCTGTGCTATATCTGAGCAAATGTTTGGTATGCCTGCAGTCGGTACAATGGCCCACAGTTGGATACAACTCTTTCCATCAGAATATGAATCTTTCAAGGCCTGGGCTGAAGTATATCCTGATAATTGTGTACTACTTATTGATACATACAATGTACTGAAATCTGGTCTCCCCAATGCTATAAAGGTTTTCAAAGAAATTTTAATTCCAAATGGCCATAAACCTAAGGGAATAAGAATTGATAGTGGAGACATAACTTACTTAACAAAAGAATGTAGAAAAATACTTGATAGAGCCGATCTTGAAGATGTTAACATAGTTATTTCAAACTCATTAGATGAATTTATCATAACTGATGTACTTAGAGAAGGTGCTTGCATTGATTCTTTTGGTGTAGGAGAGAGACTTATAACTGCAAGATCAGAACCAGTATTTGGTGGAGTATATAAGCTATCTGCCATAGAGGATAAGGAAGGTAAAATAATACCTAAAATAAAAATAAGTGAAAATGAAGAGAAAATAACTAACCCTGGATTTAAAAAAGTATATAGAATTTATAGTAAAAAAGGAAATAAAGCAATTGCAGATTTAATAACTTTGGAAGATGAAGAAATAAATAAAAATGAACCTATAGAAATATTTGATCCAGTTTTTACGTGGAAAAGGAAAAAAATAAGAGATTATTATATAAAAGATTTAAGAGTGAAAATATTTGATAAAGGAAAACTTGTATACACTTGCCCTGATGTGCTAGACATAAGAGATAGAGCAAAAGAAGAATTGTCTAGATTGTGGCCTGAAGTACTGAGATTTGAAAATCCTCATCATTACTATGTAGATTTGTCTGAAAACCTCTGGGATTTAAAACATCAACTTCTCAGTAAGTATTCTTCAACTTATGTAGAATAATATTAATACAATTTGTAGATGTACAGGTAATAAATTTATTACCTGTACATCTATATTATGACTGCAGCCTATTAATAATTTCTTCTAAGTGATAAAGATATTAAGAATACTGTCAATAAGTTATATCTGATTTTTAATTATTGTACTCACCCATTAAACCCTGACGAAAACACACCCTCTCACCCCGCATTTCTGCGTCAATTCTAAGAAACCTTGGCGAAAATTTTCCAAAAAAATGATGGTATTGAATACCACTTTTTTCATCGAAGTTTAGTGGGAAAACCACGAAAGTTTGACGAGATTAGTTTTAAGCAATCTGTCCTTTTCTCACATTTAAATCTAATATCTTTCCACTGAAATCCTTGATATGTCTAACTTTATATTCAATCATAGAATCCATCTCAAAAATGACTTGTTCTTCCCTTATTTCATTCAAACATTCAATCAATCCATTTTTCAATCATCTTTCACACTAACGGGTTTTTCGTATAATACTAAAGGTATATATCAGGCTTTCTTGCAATATACTACTCATGCAGCCCCGCTTTTATCAAGCATTTTCCAATCTTCATATCAATCAAAATTTCTCTCATTAATTACAATTCTTTTCATAAAATAAGAGCCAAAGAGTTTTACTCTCAGCTCTAATTTTTGTTGTATCTCTAATTACACCCCTTACGGGGTTGCCATCAGGCTTTAGTGGAAATCGGCAGGGTTTAATCGGAATTATCAAGGGTTATTTGGTGGATACA
>NZ_LITT01000040.1 GCF_001636845.1 Clostridium ljungdahlii | reverse complement strand
ATCTATACAATTAATATTTATATATTCAATAAAGATTATCCTGTGGTATGATATCAGCAGAGTCTGATGTCCGAAGGCACTGCTTTCACTCCTTTCAGCCAACGCTTGTTGTGTCTGCTTTTTTAGCATTCCATTCCACAATTTTACCTAAATCTTCTTTTTCTAAATAATTAAGTTTTATCATCTTTACACCTCTCAATAAAATATAACTTAACTATACATTATTACGTTAGGTGAGGCTCAAGTCTAATTTGCAAAAATTATTACTTCATCATTATTTACTCTTGCATCACAAGAAAAGAACTTTACGAATTAATATAAGTTATTATTTTTTCTATATTTTTCTTATTTGTATAATCTACTGGTTTATCATATATAGAAAGCATACCTATTTCATCAGGCGATAAATCTTCCTGCTTTTTATTTTTTATTTTCCATTTCAATAGTGTCATAAGAAATTTATCAAAAATGTTTAGTTTACTATAATTAAATCCACCTCTTAAATAGAAAAATTTGATAGACTTTTGTTGATCTGTAGTAAAGTTTTTATTTCTAACTTCAGTTATCACTTCATCTCTTGAAGGTGATGCCCCTGTGGCAAAAACTACAATCTTTTTATTTCTTAATTTATTAAAGTTTTTTGTAATTAAATTTATGCCAATAATACCTACTGCATACAAACTCCCACCATAAATTATGGTATCATATTTAGCAAGCATATTAATATTAACATTTGCTGCATCAAAAATATCTGCTGACAATTCTTTTGAAATCCACTCTGCATATTTCTTTGTAAAACCTGTTTTTGATTTATATATTACTACTGTTTTCATACTTATATCCATTCCTTTCTTAAGACAGCAAATGTCATGAATGAAAGCATTTCTTTTAATCTTTACCTCAATATATACTCAATAATTTACGATTGTGATTTAATTGATATAAAAATTGTACCACATTTTTTCATATATGGCTCAAACACTTTGTCGGCTAAAAAAGCACCTAACAGATTACCTATCGGAATTGACACATATTGTAAAATATTCCGTGCTGAAAATACTCTTCCTTGCATCTCAAATGGTACTTTTGTTCTCATTATATAATCAACATTAGCCATTAATAACGGTACTAGCAAACTTCCGACAAATACTGCTATTGTCCATACATAATAATTGTGACCAATTCCCAGAAGACTATTGCCAAACAAGAATGAAAATGTCATTACATTTAAGATAAGAGGTATCCTTTTAGATGCCTGCGGTATTTTTACAACAAGAAGACTGCCAATCAGTACTGCAATACTTTCCATATTGCTTACAATTCCAAGTTCATCGTAATTATTATCAGTTCTAGATAGTACCATTGGAACCAGATTTGCATTGTTTCCATAACCCATCTTTTTTTGTTTCTCCAGATACATGTACTGACGGAATTTTAACAAAAAAGACTAAAGTGACAAATTCAAAAACAAATGTCGATAAATATATAGTTACAATAGGATCCAGCCCATAAAGTGCAGTAGTAACAATGGGTGCAAATATTCCTGTAAAAGAATCACAGAAGGTAAACATGCTATTTGTTTTAATATAATTATCTTTAGATACAATTGTAGATACCACAACGTCTGAAGCTGGATTTTGAAATGCATCTGTTATTCCAAGCATGAAATTTATAACATACAGATTCTCTATTTTAAGTGTATTTGTAATCAGCATAAGAAGTATACTTAATGAAAACATAGCTGCTATCACATCTGAAATCAACAAGATTTTTTTCTTGCTCCAGCAATCACTAATGGTACCTGCAATAAAATTAAATAATACTTCTATTTTACATCCATGCTTCAAGGGCAAGGAAACTAAATGGATGTTAAATAATGAAAATATAGAGGTGCTTGTCTCTGATTATCATAATCCAAAAGAATGGATTGGAGAAATCAAAGGAATGAATGCTCCAATTTTAAGTTGATTATTAATTTCAATTTAAGACTAAGTATTATAAATAGTAATTTGTATAGATGATTTGAATTAAAATAAATCAGAATTTGTAAGAGAGGAAAATTAAAATATGTGTACTGATTTTGTTAACTTAACAACAGAAAATCTTGCTAATGAACATTTATGCTGTATTATACGCAGTAAAAAACCCCACCAAGGTATTGACAAAAAAAGGCAATGGCTTTCTGATAGACTAAATGAAGGTCATGTTTTTAGAAAGTTAAATGAAAAGGCAACAGTTTTTATTGAATATGCTCCTGTTGAAACAGCTTGGGTTCCTATAACTGGTGATAACTATTACTATATATATTGTTTATGGGTTTCCGGTAGCTATAAAGGAAAAGGGTATGGAAAATCACTAATGGAGTATTGCTTGGCAGATGCAAGAGAAAAGGGTAAATCAGGCATTTGCATGCTCGGAGCAAAGAAACAAAAACATTGGCTTTCTGATCAATCATTTGCAAAGAAGTTTGGTTTTGAGGTTGTTGATACTACCGACAATGGATATGAACTGCTTGCACTTTCTTTTGATGGAACAACACCAAAGTTCACACAAAATTCTAAAAAGCAAGAAATTGAATGTAGAGATTTAACAATTTATTATGATATGCAATGCCCTTATATCTATCAAAACATTGAGAAGATAAAACAGTATTGTGAAATGAATGATGTTCCTGTATCTTTAATTCAAGTGGATATACTACAAAAAGCAAAGGAATTGCCTTGTGTTTTTAATAACTATGCTGTGTTTTATAAAGGGAAATTTGAAACAGTGAATTTATTAGATATCGGAAGTTTAGAGAGAATACTCAAAAAATAAGAATACAATTTTAGGTTTTCCATTTGATAATTAGGACTGTCTATTAAAAAGAAGCGTCATCTGAATGTATGATGGAGATATAGCTATAATAGGAAAATATTATTATAGCTGTAAGGTTTGTTAAATTTCAATTTAATGTTTAGCATTATAAATTAGTAATTTGTAGTACAGGTTATTTATATTATGTGACGTAAAAGTAAAATTATATTACTAAATTGTAAAAAGTAAATATATAAAAAAAAGATGTAAATAATAAAATAATAATATGCTTACTTATTTAAAAACTGAATTTTTTATTTGAAAGGATCAATTTTTATGGAAATTATATCAATTATTTTGATCATAATAGGCTTATGTTTATTTGAGGTAGTTTCAAGTATAGATAATGCTGTAATAAACGCTGAAGTTTTATCGACCATGTCTGAAAAGGCAAAAAAATGGTTCTTATTATATGGAATATTATTTGCAGTATTTATAGTAAGAGGATTATTACCTTGGGCTATTGTATGGACTACAAATCAATCTCTTGGTCCTATTGGAGCATTAACTGCAACTTTCTCAAATGATCCACATATAATAGAATCAATAGAATATTCAACACCTATACTTATGCTTGGAGGCGGGGTGTTTCTTGTATTCTTGTTTCTCCATTGGTTATTTATTGAAGATAAGCATTTAGGACTTGCAACTGAAGAATTCTTTCTAAAAAATGGTACTTGGTTTTATGCTGTTGTTTCAGTTATTTTAGTTGGTATTGTAGCAGTAGCTTTAAAATACAATCCAGTACTTGCTTTGTCAGCTGTAATTGGATCATCTGCATTTTTTATAACCGATGGATTTAAAAAAAATGCAGAAGAAAACGAGAAAAAGTTGCTTAATAATACTAACGAAATGTCAGATATAAGTAAAATATTGTACTTGGAGATAATAGATACTACATTTTCAATTGATGGAGTTTTAGGGGCATTTGCATTTACAATGTCAATTCCATTAATTATATTGGGGAATGGTCTAGGAGCTATTGTTGTTAGAAAGATTACAATGGGAAGTATAGAGAAAATTAAAAAATATATTTATCTAAAAAATGGTGCTATGTACTCGGTGCTATGTCTCGGCATTGTTATGGTTCTTGAAGGGTTTCATGTTGAAGTACCTGAATACATTTCACCTTTGCTTACTATTTTAATAATAATATTTTTCTTCTTTAAATCAAAGATCTATGCTGAAAAAAATCTATCTTAAAAATTAAAATAAATGTTAATATGTAATTCGTTTAAGTACGTAAATTTCTAATTATACTAAAAAGTCAAGTACCACCAGCTAAGCTGGTGGCTTGATTAAGCCCTATAAGGGCATGGTACTGGCAAGCGCTACTCGCGCCCTGAATAGACCGCCAATCGCAAAACATTTCCAGCAACCACCCTTGGTGG
>NZ_LITT01000039.1 GCF_001636845.1 Clostridium ljungdahlii | reverse complement strand
CTGACAATATCATTTCACCACCACTTTAGAGCAGGAGATTACATATTAAACATGGTGCTGGACGTCATAGCTGAAATGGGAATAAAGAACTTAACTTTAGCACCAAGTTCTTTAAGCAGTGTCCATGGACCAGTAATTGAACACATAAAAAATGGTGTTGTTACTAAAATCATAACTAGTGGGGTTAGAGGACCACTTGCAGAAGCTATATCAAATGGAACTTTAGATACACCTATTATAATACGTTCCCATGGTGGAAGAGCAAGAGCTATAGAAGCTGGAGATTTAAAAATAGACGTGGCATTTTTAGGTGCACCTAGCTGTGACGACTATGGAAATGCCAATGGATATACAGGAAAATCCTTTTGTGGTTCACTAGGATATGCTAAAATAGATGCACAGTATGCAGACAAAGTAGTACTTATTACAGACAATTTGGTACCATATCCAAATGTACCTGCAAGTATAGAACAAAATAATGTAGATTATGTAGTTAAGGTAGATGCCATTGGTGATCCTAAGGGAATAGCATCCGGTGCAACAAGATATACAAAGAACCCAAGAGAACTTTTGATTGCACAGTATGCAGCAGAAGCAATTGAAGCTTCAGGATATTTTGTGCCAGGATTTTCAATCCAGAGTGGTTCCGGTGGAGCATCCCTTGCAGTAGCAAGATTTTTAAAGGAAAAGATGATAGAAAAGAATATTAAGGCCAGTTTTGCATTAGGTGGAATTACAGGGCAGTTTGTAGAAATGCAAAAAGAGGGTCTTATCTCAAAAATCTGTGATGTACAGAGCTTTGACTTAATAGCAGCAAAATCCATAGGAGAAAACCCAGATCATTATGAAATAAGTTCATCCCTATATGCTAACCCACATAATAATGGATGTATTTCTAATAAATTGGATATAGTTATATTAAGTGCATTGGAAGTAGATACAGACTTTAACGTCAATGTAATTACAGGTTCAGATGGAGTAATTAGGGGAGCATCAGGTGGACACTGTGATACTGCGGCAGGAGCAAAACTTGCTATGATAGTTTGTCCACTTATTAGAGGTAGAATACCTACTGTTGTGAAGAAAGTGAATACTGTAATAACTCCAGGAGAAACAGTAGATGTAATAGTTACAGACAGGGGAATAGCAGTAAATCCTCTTAGAAGTGATTTACTTGAAAAGTTTAAGAAAGCAAAGCTGCCAGTATGCACTATAGAAGAGTTAAGAGAAAAGGCAGAAGAAATTACAGGAAAGCCTAAGGCTATTGAATATGGTGACAAGATTGTTGGTGTAGTTGAATACAGAGACGGTACTATTATCGATGTCATAAAAGAAGTAAAATAGTGAGGTAATAATTATGAAAAATGCAAGCAATATCCTTGATGAAATACTTGAAGCTAAATTCTATTTTTTGACATAAAAATGCTCACTTCAAAGTACACAAGTTTTTGTTATTTCACTTGTCTGCCTAGAATGGAGTATGTCAGAGATATGATGTAAATGTCGAGGTCAAAATATACTTTACTTATTCATATTCTATTTTGTGGTATGTTATTATATTCATAAACTCAGTAACCAGGCCATTTGTTGATGATGCTAATTAATCTGGTCAGGTGGTCCACCAATGGCCGTCGCTCCAATTAATGAGGTGAGAAAAGTAATAAACTATGCTGTAACTGTAATACCTCCTAAGAAGATAATGATGGGAATGCCACTTTATGGGTACGATTGGGCACTTCCATACACACCAAGAGGAGAATTTGCAGAAAGTGTAGGAAATAGAGAAGCGGTGGATAGAGCAAGAAGATATGGAGCTGTCATAAGGTATGATCAAAAAGCACAATCACCATATTATAACTATATAGATGAAGAGAGACGGCAGCATGTAGTTTGGTTTGAAGATGGAAGAAGTGTAGAGGCCAAATATAAACTTGTAAGTGAATATGGACTTCGGGGTGTTAGCTACTGGGTTCTAGCAAAGCCGTTCCCAGAAAATTGGCAGGTACTTGATAATATGTTCAATATTGAAAAAGTTATACCAGCTAGGTGATATGGTTTAGAATATAACTACAAAATTAGTTTTTTCTCCATAGTTTAATTCCAAAGACAAACTGTACCCTGTAGGATAGACACATTAAAAGAGGTTGTGTCTAATCTTACGGGATATTTTTATGGTTTGCGTTAATTCTTTTTCTTGAGTTAAAGTTTCTGCTGGATAACCTAGTTCAATACCAGAAACAGGTACAAAACCTTCAGGTAATTGAAGTTCATTTAACAGTTCCTTATCTTCAGAAAATGCGGTTAAGAAACCCATTAAATATACACTACCTATTTAGAATTAGTCAGATATGTACATATCTGACTAACAGTTTTTATGATAACTTATCCACCATATCTTAAATAGAACTATTTTACTTATATGGATTTATATACCTTAAATTTCCATAAGCTTCTTAATATCATTTTCAACATCAGTTATTCCACTTATTCCAAAGTTATCCACTAATACCTTAGCAACATTTGCTGAAAGGAACGCAGGAAGCGTTGGTCCTAAGTGAATGTTCTTAACACCTAAGTGTAATAATGATAATAATACTATTACAGCTTTTTGTTCATACCAAGCTATATTATATGATATAGGTAACTCATTTACACTCTTCAATCCAAATACTTCTTGAAGTTTAAGTGCTATAACAACTAATGAATATGAGTCATTACATTGTCCTGCATCTAATACTCTTGGAATTCCACCAATATCACCTAAATTCAATTTGTTATATTTATATTTAGCACAACCTGCAGTTAATATAACTGTATCTTTTGGTAACTTTGAAGCAAATTCTGTATAATAATCTCTTGATTTTGATCTTCCATCACATCCAGCCATTACAAAGAATTTCTTTATAGCACCTGATTTAACAGCCTCTACAACCTTATCAGCTAAAGCTAAAACTTGATTATGAGCAAATCCACCAACTATTTGTCCGTTTTCTATTTCTGTAGGTGCACTGCATTTCTTAGCCATTTTTATAACCTTAGAAAAATCTTTTGTTCCATCAGCTCTAACTTCTATATGGTTACATCCTGGCATTCCTGTAGCACCTGTCGTAAATAATCTATTCTTATAGGTGTCTTTTGGTATAACTAAACAATTTGTAGTCACAATGATTGGACCATTAAATTTTTCAAATTCTTCTTTTTGCTTCCACCATGCATTACCATAATTTCCTGCAAAGTGCTTATACTTTTTAAATTTAGGATAGTATTGTCCGGCAAGCATTTCACCATGAGTATATACATCTACTCCAGTTCCTTCTGTTTGTTCCAGTAACATTTCTAAATCTTTTAAGTCATGTCCTGAAATTAATATCCCTGGATTATTTCTAACTCCAATATCAACAGTTGTTATTTCAGGATGTCCATAACTTTCAGTATTAGCTTTATCAAGTAATGCCATGCCATCTACACCAAATTTACCTGCTTCAAGTGCTAAAGCTACCAGATCATCAACAGTTAAGCTGCCATCTATTGTAGCTGCCAATGCTTTTGCCATAAATGCATGAATTTCTTCACTATTGTAATTTAAATTCATTGCATGCTTCATATAAGCAGACAATCCTTTTAATCCATAAGTGATAAGCTCTCTTAAGCTTCTTATATCTTCATTTTCTGTTGCAAGCACTCCAACTTTTTCAGCTTTTGCATCAAATTCTATAGTATTATCAGCTGTCCAAACTGCTGCATCTGGCATAATCATCTCTGTGGTTTGCATTCCAAATATCTTCTTGAAAAAGCCACCAGTTATTTTTACTTCCCCAACTTTACCACCAGCGCTAATTACTTTAGCTTTTAATTTTTCTCTTATTTTTAAAGTTTCTTTTACCCTGCCTAAAATAGAATCTCTGTCAAAGTTAGCATTTGTAATCGTTGTAAATAAATTTTCTACTATAACTTTATCAACATTACTGTCTTTAACTCCAACTTTTCTTCCTTCATTGCTTACAATAGCTAATCCTTTAGTTACGTATATTAATAAATCTTGAGCCTTTGCAACATTTTCATTCTTACCACAAACCCCTATCTTAGTACATCCCTTGCATCCAGCTGTTTCTTGACATTGATAACAAAACATTGACATTTAAGGATTCCACCTTTCAACTTAAAATTTGTATTTATAGATTTATTACTTACTTTGCTATGATTATATATTACTAAAATACTGTAATTTAATCTGTAACAATTGTTACGAAACAAAAAACAATTTTCCCACGAACCTTTAATCGATATACCTGTATCAACTGCAACTTTTTTTAAATTAAATATCTTTTCAGAATTTCCATCTATTTTGGTTCAACCTCGACTTTTGTGAAACAACCTAATAACTGTAAAAATATATTGCAAGATAATACAATCATATCCCAATGATATGGAATCATGTTTTTTGTAAAACAGTATTTATTTTTATAATGG
>NZ_LITT01000038.1 GCF_001636845.1 Clostridium ljungdahlii | reverse complement strand
CCAATCTGCATACTTTATTTTACGCCAGCGTGGTGTTTGACACGCCTACCGCCAATGTTGGCGGCAACGAACAGCCCACTACGGTCACTGCAAAGATTACGGCACCCACCGATAAGGACGTGTACGGATTTGAAGCAACGATCATGTATGGTGGCAATAAAAACTTTGCATCGGATTTACAATTGGATTCTGTCGCGACTAAAGCGGCCAACGCCGGAATTTTTGGGGGAAAGTTGAATGTCCAAAGTCTGGCGTCCAAAAATGCACCAAGTTATAGCGCGAATATGTGGGTCGAATCGGACGGAGTGACCCCTGTTATTAAAAAGGGTGAGACAGTTGATCTCAAGCTGGTGTTCAAAATGCTGCCTTTCAACAGCGAGGGTACGCGTAAGGTCTACATCTCACCCAATAATGAAATGGTGCTGTTCACCGACCCGTCCATACGCGCGAAAGCTACGGGCGATGGCCTGACGTCGATGAACTTTCCTAACTCTAGCATGCAAATGATACCAACTCAGGAAAGCCTCGGGACTATCGCTATCGCTGGAACTACGGAAGGAAGTATAACGCTGACGAGGGCAATCACCAGCCTTACCATGTCTTCCGTCAATTCTTACGTCTCCATGGGCTGCAAAGTCGGTTCTTACAACTTATACACTCCGGCTGACGTGCTGACGTTTGCGGACGCGGTTAATACTTTGGGCTATACCGCTATTAACGCTACTATACAAAACGATATTGACATGACCGGAACGACTTTCGCCGGTATCGGCACCAAGGACCATCCGTTTGTAGGAACGATTTCAGGCGGGAATCACACGATCAAAATCGCCCGCGTGGTAACGGACGGAAGCTCAGACGTCGGAGGTTTGGTCAACTACTTGGGTAGTGGAGGTATTCTTGCTAATGTATCGGTGGCAGGTACTATTACCGGCGCCTTCGGCGGCGCGAACGTCGGAGGTCTTGTGGGCGTATCCAACGGTAGTAGCATCAACACGACAATCACAAGCAGTGTGTCGATATCCGGCACAGCCTCTGACGGAGCGAATATCGGCGGCATCGCCGGATTATTGAACTACGGCAGTAACGGTTACACCCAAAAAACATACGATGGCAGTATTTCCGTCACGGCGGCACAAGGCAGTAACGTCAACGTCGGCGGCATCGCGGGCACGTTTGACGGGACGGGTAAGACGACCGACTCGGACCGGATGATGTACTTTTGCTTCAATAATGGCAATATCAGCGGTGGAACCAACACAGGAAGTATCGTCGGTTCGATTAAAAACGGCATTATCAAGCAAAGCGGTAACGGCGTCTACGATGCAGCCCATAAACTATGGAGCGGCGGCGGTGCAGTCAGTGGTGTCGGCAATACCGGCGGCGTCGCCGGGCAAGCCACCAGCACCACGTTCAACAACGTATTCAACACCGGCGCGGTCAGCAGTACCGGCGGCAGTACCGGCGGCATCGTCGGTTCCATTTACGGCACTGGCACAAGTGTTTTGCAATCGTACAATAAGGCCGCGGTCACCGGTTCGGATGCTTCTGCCGGCGGAATTGTGGGCAAAAACGACTCCTCCGACTCGAAAATCACAGCTAACTTCAATCTCGGCAACGTCACCGCAACGGACTCCAAGCTGAATGCAGGAGGGATTGTCGGCAAGGCCACAGCGGCTCCGGCGGTTTATACGGGCAACTACTATATTAAGACCGGCTCGATCAATTCGGACATTAGCGACGGGCTAGACAATACGACGTTTACGGTTGATAGCGGGAATTCCAACGCAAACAGTGCCTCCAACCCCGATAGCTTATCTCTTACGAAAGCAGGTTCAAGTTCGCCCGGTATATACATCTACAAATTTCAGCCGCCTCTTACCGACGCGGACGGGACTTATTTGCTGTCAACGGTAGGCGACATCCTCTGGTTCTACAATACCGTAAACAATAATGTCGAATCAGGCACACAAAACAAGATTAACGGTCGGCTTGTAAACAACATTGATATGTCCAAAGTGCCGTTGACGCAATTCTCGGGAATAGGACAAGGAGGAATCAACGGTGTAGTTTATAATCATTACGCCGGCACGTTCGATGGCGCGGGATTTACAGTGACTATCAAAAATTCCCCGCTCTTCGACGGCTGCCAAGGCGCTACGATTAAAAACCTGACCGTTGATGGCTCGCTTAACTTTATTGGGTCTGCCGGCGGCGGAGGTATCGCCAATACGATCACTAACGGCCTCATCGAAAATTGCCACAACAAAGCGGATATTAACTCAACCAACGGCTATATCGGCGGTATTGCGTATAGTGCGAGTAACAGTACCATTTCGAACTGCACGAACAGCGGCAATATCACGGGAGGTACACATGGCGAAATCGGCGGCATTGTCGGCAATGTCGGCGGATTAGAATGGGCACCGCCGATCAATGGGGTTATTACTGACACAGTGCCGACGCATTCGGTTATTAAAAACTGCGTAAACTCAGGCAATATCACCGGGGAAAAAACAATCGGCGGCATCGCCGGGGTAACCGGAGGCGCTAATTGCACCGCCGACTTTATCAACTGCAGCAACACAGGAAAAGTAATCTCAATAGCTCAGACATCGTCGGATTATACGGGAGGATTCACCAATCCGGCTTATACCAACGCCGCTGGCGGAATACTCGGTGGTGCAATTGACCTCACCGTGAACATCGAAGGTTGCCAAAACTCCGGTGACGTTACGGGCACGGCGAATAACCTAGGGGGTATCGTCGGCGTTTCATGCCCAGCATGGGGCACCGAAGGCGACACGAGTATAAATGTTACGGGATCTACCAATTCTGGAAAGGTAATCTGCACTGTTGACCCCAATGCCGTGGAGACGATTCCGATTAATACAGGTGATATGTACGTCGGCGGCATTATAGGCAATATCATACAGCGAAACGAACACCTAAAGGAGATTGACATCTCAGGCAACAACAGTTTCGGCGATGTGGTTAAGGGCGTCGCCGAAAACGGAGACCCAATTGTCGCATCGAAAAACCCGACGGGTATCGGCGACAACAATACTAATCCAACTGGTGGTAATAATCCAACTGGTGGTAACAATTCAACTGGTGGTAACAATTCAACTGGTGGTAACAATTCAACTGGTGGTAACAATTCAACTGGTGGTAACAATCCAACTGGTGGTAACAATCCAACTGGAAATGATAATCCAACTGGTGGTAACAATCCAAAGGGTAATAGCAATCCAACGGGTAATAACAATCCAGCGGGTAATAACAATCCAAAGGGCAATAGCAATCCAATTGGAGTAAATCCATCTGTTTCTGGTAAGCCTGGCAGCACCGCACTTGCTGCTAAAGCGACTGAATTAGTAGCATCGAACAGCCCTAATACTACACCGATAACAAACAAATCGGTTACAGCGTCGAAACCAGAACCCGTGCAAGCAAACACGGTAAAAAAACCAGGACCTGTAAAAGATGCCGGCAATACCTCGGGCAAATCGACAGCAAAAGCAACGAAACCAGTTTCAAAAAGTGCGAACGTTTACGAGGTTGTCCATGATGCAATCCAAAATAATCCGATCATCATTAGAGTATTGCTTCTATTTATTGTTGCCCTAGCGGGTCTAGGAGGATTTAGGCGATACAGAAAAAGCCGCGAGCAGTAAACGCTCCGGGAATTGATAGAAATAAAAGTTTTACATTTAAGAAAAAAAGGATAGTCGGTTAGCTCTCAAATTGAAACTAACCAACTACCTTATCACGAAAATTTGGAGGTTATTATGATAGGAAATTTTTTAAGAAATATTCTTCACACTTTTGGCCAGGGCATTCTCAACCCTTGTATGGTTGTCTTGCTTATTATGATTGTCATCACAATCTGGCAAATTGGGGATCTCCTGATGGAGTACATCATAGAACGTAGAAAAATGAAAGAAGACATTCCGGAACTATTAAAGAAGATCAACCGCATGGGGAAAGAAAGTGCCCTACAAATCATCAAGGACAGCAAACTGCTTAAGCGTCAGAAACAGCTCGCCGTAAAACTAACTGAGGCCGAAAATATGCCAGAAAATTCTCTGGCAGCCTATGCGCAAAAACTAATAAGCATAGAAGACGCTTATTATCGGAAAATTATGGCGCCTACTGATCTGATCGCCAAACTGGGGCCAATGATCGGCCTGATGGGCACCTTGATTCCATTGGGTCCCGGAATCGTAGCCTTGGGGAAGGGCGATATCAAGACTCTTTCCAGCTCTATCGGCGTCGGTTTTGATACGACCATATCCGGAGTATTCGTCGCAGCGATTTGTTTCTCAATTTCCTATTTGAGAGGTCACTGGTATGAAGGTTATATCAGCACCAATGAAGCTATCCTAGAAAGTTTGATGGATAAAATCATTGATGTTCCTGATAAGCTAATCGGCTTAATTGATGAGAAAGGAATGAAAAAAAGCTATGAGAAGAAG
>NZ_LITT01000037.1 GCF_001636845.1 Clostridium ljungdahlii | reverse complement strand
TTTTTCATTGCATCTTTTAATGTTCCCTTTTCTAAACTTCTATTTGTTACCTTTGCTATTTGTTTCTGAGGTTCGTTTAAGCAGTCATCTCCTTCGTAAACTATACCATTTATGTCACAAAGTACTATGTTTTTTACTCCTGCTGAAATCAAAAGCTTAGCTGTTGCAATACCTGAAGCACCAGCACCGTTTATAACAATTTTTATATCACTAATGTCTTTATTTACTATTTTCAATGCATTGTACAGACCTGCTAACACTGCGATAGCAGTACCATGCTGGTCATCATGATATATTGGTATATCTAATTCTTCTTTTAACTTATCTTCAATATAGAAACATTCAGGTGCTTTTATGTCCTCAAGATGTATTCCGCCAAATCCCGGTGCAATGTTTTTAATAGTATTTACTATATCATCAGGGTCTGTAGAATCTACACATATTGGTATTGCATTTACATTTGCAAATCTTTTAAGTAACAATGCTTTTCCTTCAACTACCGGAAGTCCAGCTGCTGGTCCTATATTGCCAAGTCCTAGTACTGCAGTTCCATTTGTAACTACAGCTACTGTCTTTCCTTTTATTGTATATTCATATGCCTTTTCTTTATCATTGGCAATTTCCAGACATGGCCCTGCTACACCTGGTGTATAAGCTACTGCCAAATCATCACCGTTTCTCAATGGCATCGTTCCAACGACTTCTATAGTACCGTGCTTTTCTCTATGTAATTTTAAGGATTCTTCTTTTACATCCATACCCATACTTTTTTAGTTAGGCTCAAGAATAAACCTAACCGTACCTCCTTTTTATATTAAACTTATAATAAATGCTAAATTAAATCATTTATAACAATATCCCTTATGGTTTTTAATTTGATCTCTTTCCTAATTCACTAATATAATAGCAAACTTATTTAGCTTTGTCAAAACATTTGTAATAAAACAAAACATTTATTTAAATGAATTCTTGCATTTTTCTTCTTATAATCGTATTTAAGCTTTAAAATAGTCTTATAATATTCTTTTTAGAAATATTTCTTTCAACAAATGTTAAATATATTAACATTTATCAATATTTATTTTAACATTAAATTCCAGTATGAAAGTAATAAAATTACTCCTGTTTATATAAAAAATTCATATAGAAACAAATAAGGTAGCTGCATAAATTTATATTTTATGCAGCTACCTTATCACCTACTCCTACAAACTTCTCATATATTCTTCTACTAAGTATAAAAATACAGTTACGCCTAACAAATCGGCACTTCCCCCAGGACTTATATTTTTTTCTATAAATTCTGTACAGAGATCATTTATTTTTTTTCTTCCTTCACTAGTCCTCATTCCTCCAGCTGAAAGTACCTCCTTAGCTTTTTCTTTAACTCCCTCTAAAACTTCAGGCGAATGCCTGTATATTATAGTTGAATCATCGCAAATTTGCATTATTCCAATAAGAGTATGTACCAATCTATCATTAGTATTTAAATCCACATTTTCCTTATAAAAATCCAGAGAAAAATCAAAAACTGTAGGTAATCCTCTCTCTACTTCTCCCCGTACACCTTCTGTCTTATATTTAATAAATAATCTTTCACCATGACTTAAGTCCTTTTTGCCTTCTAAAGTAAAAAGTTCCTTTGAAACTATGCCCTTTGTCATTTGCTTTATAATACTTCTAATTTCACCAAATTTTTTCTCCTCATAAATGACCTTTCCCACAGCTGCACAAGTAACACCCATCAAAAATAGCATTCCCTTATGGGTATTAACTCCCTTTGTCTTAATAAACATGTCTTTTTCAGCTTTTATTCCTAAATTTCTAATACTATTAAATAGTTCTTTATAGGATTTATCTGAAAGTCCTTCTTGAACAAACATAGTCATATATCTGCTTAAAACAGAAGTGCTGTCTATAAAAGTAAAAAAGTCCATATCCTTATGAGCACCACATGATACAGGTGACACCAGGCCAGGACTGGGATAACAAGAAACTTCATAAATCATAGCTTGTACTGCAAAACCTCCAATTATCATAGAAATTTCGTTTATCTGAAACATCTTCTCATTTTTCATATTGTTTTCTCCATATATTATTTTTGTCCTATAAAATACGACACATATTTTATCATAGTTACAGGCAAAATGCTATAGGCGATAACTTATATAGAGTTTTTAAATTGAAAGTTAACTTATACAATATCATATAATGACAAATTTCACCACAATAAAAACTTTTGGCAAGTCTAAAGCTCGGTATTTTGAAAATCTAAGGATCTTAGCTAAACTCGTGCCTCAGACATATCTAAGCTCCTAAGATTTTCTAAAATACCTCGCTAAGACTTATGAAAAAGTTTTTAAATGTGCTTTCAATTTTGTCATTATATTTTATGTATAAGTTTAAATTTCAAGCAGAAACTCTCGTATAGAAGTTAACTCTCAATTAAACTTTACGATCTATATATAGGTATTCTAACTTAAAAATCAACTTATACGCAGGCATATTTTTACAACAATGAAGTTCTTTTAAATATTTTGTATATAAGTCTTAGGAAAAAATTTGTAAAAACTTAGAGCTTTTGAATTGTCTGAGGTACGAGTTTTCAAAAGTTCTTAGTTTTTTTAGAATTTTTTACTTAGACTTATCAAAATATTTAATGAACTGAAGGTTGTAAAAAATATTCGGAGTATAAGTTGATTTTTGTTTAGGAAATCTCCTTTTATTTATTGTTATCCAGAATATTTACATAAAGATCTTCTGGTTTTATATCTTTCTTTAGAAGTCCTTGTTTTTTCAACCAATCTATATTGTTCTGCCAAACACTTTTATCCTGACTTAAGAAATGTTCACCATTTGACTCCATTTTAGGAAGAAGTATATTCATACTTTTTTCCTCTACTGCTTGTACTAGAGGAAAACTATCCTTTTTTTGATTGTCCATAAGTATTTTTAAAGCTGCCTTAGGATTTTTCTTAGTATATTCGAATCCCTTTTGAGATGCCTTCATGAACTTTTTAAGTACTTCAGGTTTTTCCTTAAGAGTTTTGTCACTAGTTACAAACACTTCTTCATAATAATTTGGCACTCCATACTTTGCAGGATCAAAATAATTTACAGGATGTCCTTCATTTTGAAGTACTGGAACCTCATGATTTATAAGTCCTCCCGTAGTTGCATCTACTTTTTTAGTTACCATAGAAGATAACAAATCAAATCCTACATCAACCATTTTAACAGAGTTTGGATCTCCCCCTTCTTTTTTTACCATAGTTTTTACATATTGAACATTTAAAGAATTTCCTGAATAACCTACAGTCTTTCCTTGAAGATCTTTCGGTGAATTTATATTCTTTTCCTTTAAAGCTATTATTACATTAAGTGGTGTATGTACAATAGCTCCTATAGATTTTACAGGAACACCCTGATTTGCTCTCGCAATTACAATATCCGGTTGATAGTATATTCCAATAGTAGCTTTTCCAGCTGCTGGAAGTGAAAGGGGGTCTGTAGTATCTGATGGGAATTTAATGTTTACATTAAGTCCTTCTTCCTTATAATATCCATTTTTAATAGCAGCATATACGAAACTGTGTATTGCATTTGGATACCAATCAAGTACTAAATCCACATTTTCTAACTTGCCATCCTTACCTTTAGATGAATCACTACTATTTCCACATCCTCCTAACATAGCAGTTATCAATAAGAATACCATTACAAGAGATAAATATTTATTTTTTTTCATACTTCATTCCTCCATTTTACTATTTTATTTTCTAAAACATTTAATATTTCCACTAAAATTAGAGCAGCTAGTGATAATATGACAATAGGTGCAAACACTCCTGCCCCATCCATTTGTGTCATCATTCTCTTACTAAAATATCCAAGACCTGCTTCTGCTCCAAGCCACTCACTTACAGCTGCCCCCACTACACTTAAAGGTACTGCCATTTTAAGTGCAGAAAAAAAGTAGGGCAGTGAAGCTGGAAACTTTAACTTCATAAATATATCTTTTTTGCTAGCACCATAGGTAATTAAAAGTTCTTCCATATCTTTTCTTGTAGAACGAAGTCCATCATATACATTTATAGTTATAGGAAAAAATGTTATAAGTACAGTTACAAGTACCTTGCTCCATATACCATATCCAAACCAAAGTATGAATATAGGTGCAAGTGCAGTAATTGGAACTGTTTGAGTTACAATTACAATTGGATAGAGAGCCCTTTGTATTCTTTCACTTATATTCATAGCCACAGCAAGCACTACCCCAAGCACTATAGATATTAAAAGTCCCTCAATGGTAATCAAAAGAGTAGCAGGAAGATGTACTAAAAATAAAATATCTTTAAGTTCCCATATTTTTTCTAAAATGGCAGTAGGAGAAGGCAGTATATACATTGCATCTATATACATTGCTAGAGCCTGCCATATTGTAAAAAACAATACAGCAACTATTATGGATGATCTATACCTTTTCACAGCTTAACCCCCTTTTTTAGTTCATTTATAAGTTCTTCTTTTATCTTTAATATAGGAGGCGTGTCTATCATACTTCTAGTCCTTGGATAGTTGAGAGACACTTCTATTTCTTTAAATTTTCTTATTGGAGTTTCTGATGTAACAAATATCTTAGTTGATAAAAAAAGAGATTCTTCTACATCATGGGTTATAAATAATATAGTTTTATCTAAAGCTAGCCATTTATCAATAAGCCATTCCTGCATAGAAACTCTTGTTATAGCATCCAATGCACTGAAAGGTTCATCCAAAAGCAGCACTTCTGCTCCTGTGAGGAGAGTTCTTGCAAAAGACGCCCTCTGCCGCATACCTCCTGATAAATCCTTTGGATATTTATTTTTATATTTTTCGAGTCCAAAATCCGTTAACATTTTTTCTGCCTGAACCTGTGCCTCTTTTAAATTTTCACCTTTAACTTCAAGGGGAAGATATACATTTTGAAGTATAGTTCGCCAGGGTATAAGAAGATCATTTTGCGGCATGTATCCTATATAACCTTTTAAATCATTTATATTTTTATCTTTTAGAATTATATCTCCTTCAAAAGCCTTTTCCAGTTTGCAAATAAGTCTAAATACAGTACTTTTCCCACATCCGCTAGGACCTACTATACTTATAAATTCCCCTTTGTCCACATTAAAATTAAGATTTTTTATAATAAAATCAGGATCTTCCTCGTATTTGAAGCTTACATTTTTAAATTTTAGCATGATTTCACATCCCCTTGTTATAAGCCATGTCCCAGAACATATATTCATACTTGCTTGTATTTATAAATATTTCCTTTAACCTGTTAAATTTCTTTTCTGATATATTTTGCGTCAAATAATCTAACAAGTCTATCACCCACTTAGTTTCCTTTTCATAATCACTAGATATATATCCTTTTATCCACTGTCCGTAAAACTCATTGTCCAGTGCCCCATCTACTTTACTCAATTTTTTACCAATTAAATAATAACTCCACATACAAGCTAAAAGAGAAGTAGTTAAATCCATTAAATCTCCCATTTGAGATACAGATAATATGTAGCTTGTATATGAAATATTTTCAATAGAAACTTTAGCATTTTCTATTTCTTCTTTTTTGATGCCTATTTTTTTCATATAATGCCTATGAATATTCATTTCTCCATTTAATATATTGTCCACCATCTTTGAGAATCCCTGCATTATACTTTCTTCACTGGATTTTACCACCCCTAAGGCATACACTCTTGCATAATCTAAAAGATATATGTAATCTTGAATCATATAAAACTTGAATTTATCTATTTCCAAATTTCCATCTCCTATTCCCTTTACAAATGGATGTTCATAGTAAGAATCCCATATATCTTTTACACTTTCGTATAATTTCATGGACGTTTTCATAATAAATTTCTCCTTTTTTCATCTGACGTACACATTATTAATTAAAAATAAAAGGTACAAACCTCTTAGGAAGCTTGTACCTTTTATTTATCAATTACATAAAAACCTCTTCCTACGCTGGCATTAACCAGATCAGGTATAGGGTCTAAGAATTATATTCTTACTCTCAGCCGGTAACACCAGCCCCCCTGGGATACTAAATCTATTTAATTTTACATTATTTATACAATTTTTATATTACTACAATAACAAAAATTGGTCAACGCTAAAGAGGCTCAAATTTAAACACATGTTATATTATAGCAAAGTTTAATCCTTTTATACATATCTTTAAAAACAAAAATTCACTTCTGAACGTAAAATAATTAATTTTAGCATTCAAGAGCGAATATACAAGACCTCTAAATATTTACCTTAAATACGTTACAAAACATAAATTCACCTCCTGCTGCTATTATATTTTAAATAAAAGACTTTTATACGTATGCCTAAAGCAAAAATTCATCCTTAAAAACAGGAACCTTGAAAAAATATCAAAGTTCCCGTTTTCATTAAAAGCTTAAATTTTTTATTCCTGATTTTGTTATAAGAGCATCATTCAATGCACTATAAGTCCAAGTTCCCACCGTTCCGCTTGCTGGTATTCCTGCATCTGTTTGAAAAACTATTACTGCACTTTTAGTTTGGCTTCCAAAATATCCTGTAGCACTAGAAACATTATATCCCAATTTTATTAAAGCATTCTGTAATGCTACCACATCATTACTTGTCATCCCTAAACTTAAAGGCAGTGTAGAAATATACAAAGGCTTACTATTCACTGTAATATTAAACTGCTTTGTACTATCATAGCTCTTTGTACTTAATCCATCCTTACCATAAACTTTAACTGTGTAAGTTCCACTTACAGCAGGTGTAAATGAAAATGTGCTGGAAGTGCTGAAATTACTGGATGCCACTAACTTCCCGTTATTATATACCTCATACCTGTAGCTCATCCCAGAAGAACTTACACCTGTGCTGTTAGCATAAAAACTTAATGCAGTCCCTACATAAAAGTATCCACTTACATTTACATTTTTGATTTGAGGATTATACACATTTAAATTCAAGGTGCCTTGAACATCAAAGGCCTTTTCGGATAGTGAATCCTTAAGGTATCCTATTACTTGATAACTTCCTGCAGCTGCAGGTTTAAAACTAAAAGTATTCGAACTTAAATAACCACTGTCGGCTGCTATGCTGCTTCCATTCATAACTACAAACCTATATTGTGCACTGCCGGAACCATTTACTTCACTTATAGTATAATTCACAGTGCCTCCAATAAAGATAAAATTTTGTGTACTAGTATATGTCATAGTAGGTTGATCATACACTTTAACAGCCATAGTTTTCATGCCGTCATATAAAGTGGACCCCTTTGTCAAGACAATTTTTTAGTATATTTATAGTTAGGTCAATAAACATGTATTCTAGTAAATTATCTAATAATATTTAAGATTACTTTCCTTTAGATATTCTCAACTTGTAGGTAAAGATTAT
>NZ_LITT01000036.1 GCF_001636845.1 Clostridium ljungdahlii | reverse complement strand
AAAAGGGTTGTTCCCCTATGGTACAAAATATTCAAGTATAAGGAAAAAGGCAGCAAAAGTTTTAAACATATAAAGCAGGGAATAAAAGAACTCAATGATATTTTTGCTTCATACAATTATGAAGTTATACCGCTTGCAGATAGAGGCTTTAAAAGTATAGATTTATTCAGATTTATAGATGAGCTTGGATGGAAATATTGTATAAGATGCACTAATGATATGCTTGTAAAAATAGAGAAAAATGAAAAAATGAAATACCTTAGAGATATAAAACCTCTAAAGAAAAGTGTTAAAAAGTTCAATAAAGTCTTACTGAGTGGAGAGGAATATGTATGTAATTTAGCAGTATGTAAGGCTGAAGAAGCAGAGAATACATTGGTATCTAGTAACTAATATGTCTAGTAAGAGGGCTGTTAATGAATATAAAAAGAGATTTGATATAGAAGAAATGTTTAGAGATCTAAAGTCCAGTGGATTTAATATGGAAGGTACCGGGACAAACTGTTGTATATTTCGAAAATCTGTATCTATGCTTATGTATAGCATATACATGGATGATAGTATTAGGTGCTGATTGTTCTAAAAATAAGAAGAGCAAAATAATAGGAGTAACTAAGAAAATAAAGAATAAGGTAGTTAGAATATACAGCCTATTTAGAAGTGGGTTAGCCTGGTTTAATAGATGCTACGATTCTGATAGAAAAAAATACAGATTAAAATTTAACTTTATACTTTACGATATTTAACATGGTAGAAAAATCAAAAAACTTACTTAAAAATATGGGGGTATTACGGTTAGTAGCCATCGGATAAAATTTATAATTTTAAGTATGAATACTGCAAGCTAAAGAATTGGCATATAAATTGCTTTCTAAGTTAGTATAGTTTTGAAATAAATTTAATTATTTAAACCTTAAACTCTAAAATAAAAAGTACTTAAGAGCAGTCCCTCCTGCACTTAAGTATTTTTACTTTATTTTGACAGTTTTGTTGTACATTTATTTTATACAAAGCAAAATAATAGGCATAAAATTTGCTGTATTGATATATACCTTATATATTTATATAATTAAAGTATGTACAAATAAATTTTAAAGGGGAATGTGTTATGAAAAAATTAGTTGTTAAAGATAAGTCTTTATGTATGTCTTGTTTAAGTTGTGAAATGGCTTGTTCCGAGGCATTTTACAAGACCTACGGCAATTCTTGCATTAAGATTGATGAAGGAAAAGATGGTTCTGTAGATTTAAAAGTATGCAATCAGTGTGGTGTGTGTGCAGAGAAATGTCCTGAAGGTGCCATTAAACAAAATGCTAAGGGAATATATATGATAGATAAAAAAGCTTGTACCGGCTGCTCTACATGTGTAGAAGCCTGTCCAAAAGGCATTATTGTAAAAGTAGAAGACAAGCCTAATCCAAGTAAGTGCATGGCATGTGGTATTTGTGTTAAAGCTTGTCCTATGGGAGTACTTGAAATTCAAGAAGAGTAAGATGTTTACGCAGCATAGAGTTAAATCACCAACATTATTCGTTGAAATATCTGGCATATTTTGTTTGACAGGTAGATAACATAAGTATACAACGTAAGCATAATTTAATATTAGAGTATATGGTTTATTTAGATGATTAAAAGGGAAGATGGTGAAATTCCATTACAGCCCCCGCTACTGTGTAAGGTGACGATTTTAAATTTCCACTGGAGTATTCCGGGAAGGAATAAAGAGGATGATCCTATAGTCAGGAGACCTGCCTATACTTTTGAAATAATCTTTCGGAGGGAAAGATTAATGCATGAATGAGTTTTAAACTATACTGCTATGAAATTAGTGTAGTTTTATCATGTATTAAATAGGGGCTTCTAAAAGAAGTCCCTATTTTTATAAAAATTTGTTATAAGTTATAATAATGTGTTTTGAAAAGATTTTTACAGCTTAAAAATATTTTGAACAAACATATGGAATATCCGTTATTGTAAATTTATCTGATTTGGAGGGACTGGCATGTATAAAATTGCATATTATAGTGCTTCTAGTGCTTCGAACAGGAATTTAATTGCTTTAAGTACTGCTCTAAAAAAATTTATTAAGAACAATGGAAAAATCATTGATATACGGGCAAAGAGTAAAGATGGTACTGTAAATAAAAATGAATGGTTGTATTTTAAAAAATATGTTAGTAGTGCAGATATATTAATGATATGTTTAAGGGGAGGAAAGAATAGTTGCCCGGATTTTGGCAAGCTAATACGGATTTTACCTAAAAATTCAAAAGTTTTCATTCAGCCTTCCTGTGTATCAGAATTAGAGATTGTGAGGAAGTATTGTAATTTAAAAGATGAAGTATGAAAAATTATATCTCAATATTTAAGTTATGGTGGTGTTGATAACTTTTATAATATGATTCTTTTCTTAAGCAATATTTTCGCTAATAGTAACTACAAGTTTACAAAACCTAAACCTTTACCTTGTGAGGGTATATATCATCCTAAATATGAAAGTACACTTACTTTAGAAGAGTATTTGCAGAAGAAGTATGATCCCGGGCTGCCTACCATTGGCATTTGGTTTCTTCATGTTCTAATAAATATGGTATCGTTTTCTACAACTGTGCTGGATGAAAAAAGTAAGAATGTATTTGATAGACTTGATATTCCAGTAATAAAAGCAATATTATTTCTTAACAAAAAAGAAGAGAGGGAAAACTCATTTCAGCAATTAAATTCTATGAATACTGCAATTAGTACTGATATGCCTGAACTTGATGCAAACTTAGCTAGTGTTCCGGTGGTATTTAAGAATATATCTTTTATAGATTCTTTAACTGGTGCTAAGATTACGAAATATGCAGCTGAAAAGGAATACATATCAAAATTAGTGCATTTGATTTTAAACTTGTACTTAATTCATAAAAAAACTGTAACTACTTTCTACAATTATCCTTCGTGTAACTACAGTATAGAGCTGCATTTTTTTAGATTTCACACAGTTTGTTATGAATATTTTAACAGGGATGAAAATTCAAAAAATATAATGTTTAATAATGGACTTATTGAGAAAATAATGTTGACTTTTCAAAAATTATATATTACAATTAATGCAAAAGCAATGAAAATTTAATATTTAGTATTAGGTGCTGTTTTTTAAGCAGTTAAAAGGAAAAGTGTAAAAAACACTGCAGCCCACCGTTACTGTATGGAGGATGAAACCCTAATTATGTCACTGAATTTATATTCGGGAAGACAGGGGAGTAAAATGAATCTGAGCCAGGAAGCCTGCCTGATATGCTGTTAATTCTTTCGGAGGGGAAGATATACTATATTTGCTGTTTATAGTAAAAGTAAACGGTTATATTGGCATGAAAGAACCCCTACAGGTTCTTTTTTAGATTATTGCCATTATATAAATTATGCTATATATGGAGGCCTTTGAAGAGGGGGCCTTTTTGTATTATCTCCAGGCATCTATAGAAATTAAGTAAGTCAGTAAAGTTGCTTTTATTTTAGTAATGTCCCCCACATATATAAAGGCAAGTAGTTATATAGCTGAGTAAAAATTTATACTTAAAAATGAAAAAATAGAGGTGACTAAATAGACTAAATTAGAGAAATAAATTAAACAAAAAATATGAAAGGTAAGGGTATCCTATGGATGAAAATATGAAGTTAAAAGAAGAAAAGGAGTTATATTCAAATAGAGTGGAGCTTTCTGGAACTGTATACGATTTTCAGTTAGAATTTATGAAAGTATATAAAAAAGATGTAAAGGATAGTGTAAGAATATTTATGAGTCCACAACAGGCAAAGAGTACGTGTAAGATGTTATTGAAGTCAATTGAAAATTATGAGAACACTTTTGGAGAAATTAATGTAAATCCTAAAAATAATGCTGAATTAAATAAGTAATAGTCATTTTGACAATATTTAGGATAAGTTTCCCAGACAATATTTAGGAGAAGGAGTCATAAAAAACCAGATGGTAACTTAAATTTTCTTACCCCAAATTTAAAATGTCATAATATTGTAGTTTACACTAATTTAATAAAGTTTTTATAAATTATTGACAAATAAGTGGAGTTGGTGTATTGTAAAAGTAATGACAATTGTAAAATAAATGATAATTTTGAACAGGTTTCTTTTTTAGGAATTAATAGGGAAAGTGGTGAAAAACCACTGCAGCCCCCGCTGCTGTAAGGAAGATGAAATTCACAAAGTGCCACTGAAGGTGTAAATCTTTGGGAAGGCGTGAAAAGTAAGATGATACCAAGTCAGTAGACCTGCCTGTTACAAACATATATGGTTCTTTCGGTGGGAAAGGTAAGTATTCAATGCCAGTAACATCTATTTACATTAAATATTTATAAATTCATGTCGTATACTGGAGACCTTCGAAAGAAAGAGGGTCTCTTTTTATCTTTTATTTACACAAATATATATTTATTTACGTTAATCTAATCTCACCTGAATTACCACCTGGTTTATTTTTCATAAAGGTTAAAAATATGATTGTCATTATATTTAACTTCCGGGGGGTGATTGATATAAAAGTGTAAAAATTTTATCATTGTCTTTTAAATTTGGACAAGCAACAATTAAAAATTAAAAATTTGGAGGAGTGTATAAAATGATTAGAAGATTAAAAAACAAATTATTTGCGACATTATGTATAACAACATTAACTTTGGGAGCTGTGGCTGCACCGTCTGCTTTTAATAGTGTAAAAGCTGATGCTGCTCCAACAAAAACTGTTTATGTGGATGTTGAGAAAAATGTAATGGGACAAGCACCTATTTTACAACCAGTAAAAGTTACTGTTAATGATACAGAAACAATTTGCAATGCTACAAAAGATGCTGTTGGTGCTGCTAATGTTGATACGGATGCTAAAGGTTCTTATATAAAGGCTTTTAGGGATACCGATACAAGTTTTTCTTATGATAATTATCAATTTAAAAATAGTCTTCCATCAATTGTTACTGATACAACTACAGCATATAATCAAAAAATTGTTTCTGATCCAAATTGGTTAAGAGAAAAAGAATATAATGGAATATCTGGCTGGATGTTTACAGTAAATAATACAGATCATGATTTAAACTATAATTATTATACTGCATCTACACCAGTATCAAGTTTGCCGGATGGAGCTGTAATCCGTTGGGAATTCTCAATGGCTTGCGGATGTGATTTGGGAAATACCGGATGGCTACCAAGTGGAACAGTTACTAATGGATATTATAATTGGAATACAAATTCAACAGCAGCATTCTTTACAAGAACAGATAAAACAAACTTGATGAAAGCTATGGCTAATCATACTAATAAGACAGATTCAGGTTATACTGATGCATTAGGTGTTTTGCAAGATTTACAAAGCTCGGAGAATGATGTTAAAGATGCATTAAGCGGCCTATAATTAAAATGTATACTATAGAAAAATGAAATAACTTTACTAAAATATTATAATGGGCTAACTATAATAATTAGCCCATTATTTTAATTATGTTATAGTTAATTACAAAACTAAAGAATAAAGAAAATAGATGATTAAAGTAAAAAAATAAATATTATAAAGAATTTTAATTAGATTAGAAGATACTCGAAAAGTAGATGGAAATTCTGAAAAGATATTTAATTACCCAACTACTTAGGAGTAACTGGAAAACTATTGGCGTACTTTGAAAAGCACATATTGTTACGAGATAAAGGATATAAAAAAGAGTGTTACAAAAAAGCCTAAGATTTAGGTTTGCCAAAATATTCAATAAGTGTTCTATGCAGTCTTACTTTGTATAAGGTTGCCAAAGCTAAGGTGAACCATCAAAGGCAACGGATAAGTTATTGATATCTCCAAGGATGCCCATATTAGAAGATGTATCAACAACACATCGAGCAATAAATTTTTGAAAAATGGTTTCAGGACAGAAGTTTCTAAGCTTACCGCCCAAAGCCTTATCAACAAGTTTATTAACAGTACCAGAATGCTTAGGAGGTTGTTTTTCTCCAGCTTTGAGTTTTTTTCTAGGCTTGGATGAGAAGCTTTTAACCTTAAGTTTACGCTCAACATGAAGTTTATGATCTAAAATCCATAAACGTACTAAAAAGTCATAATATGAGGATGCAGAAGGAACACCATCCTATATCAAGAATCAAAGGATCAAAAGCTATTTTTTTAGCCCATTTTGTGATAGAATGTTCCTGTTGATCAAGCATTAATATGGGAGATCGTATTATACCTTGCTGATTTTTGGCGGGGCGGCCTAAATCAGAATATAAAGGCTTTATTACAGGGAGCAGGCTATCAAGGTTGAGAAGATAGAGTTTTGAAATACTCTTATCAAGTGCAACCAGCCTGCTTTTTTGCATTTCATAGTAAAGAAGCATTTTAAGATACAGCTGTTCTTGATATTCCAAATGTGAAATCCAATTTCGTAATATAATGAACCTCCTTAAGAAAATAGTATTTTAAAATCACAATACAATTTTACTCATAAAAGGAGATGTTTTATCAAACGAAATGCTTTCTAGATTATGATGTCATTGGTAGTAGGTTTATTGGAAAATATGATACTAATTTAGCTTAAATATTAGGGGTGAAGCAGAGATGCTGAACCTTATACTATATAAAAATCAAGCTCTCTGAGTTTTCGAGAGCGTATAGATTATTGATAAGGAGGGAGATAGATGAAAAAGTTTTCAAAAGTACTAACTTTGGGAATAATATTAGTGTTTATTTTAACTATGTTTACACCATATTCAGCCAAGGCTGATGGCTTGACACCTGCATTGAAAACAGATGCATTGGGAAATTACATAGTTACTTCTGTAAAAGATTTAAATGCATTACGTAGTGATATTGATAAGGGTATAGATTATTCGGGAAAAGATATTGAATTAACTCAAGATATTGATATAAATAATGATTTAAACTCTTTTACAACACGAAATACTTTTAATGGTACTTTTAATGGAAATTTTCATGTTATTAGTGGGTATAATGATAAAAAGTCAGGTTTGTTCAGTTTAATTAATAAGGATGCCATTGTAAAAAATGTTAAAATGGATACAAATGTAACTATTGAAGATAAAAATTCAATAATTAAAAGTTGTGATAATGGTAATTTAACCTATGGATTAATCGCCAATGAAAATGGAGGTGAAGTTACTTGTTGTTTTACAACAGGAACTATAACAAATAATATAAGTACTTTGATAGGAGGAGTAGTTGGAGTTAGTGAGCTGCAAAGCACAAATGCAGGCGGAAAAATTGCAAATTGTTACAGCAATATTGTTTTTAATAATCAATCAACAGGAACTCCAAATTATGGAGGAATTTGTTGGCGAGGTGGAGACGTTTTAGAACACTGCTATTTTTATGGGAAATTTACAGGAAATAAATTAGGCAAAAGTTGTACTCAACCAATTGTTTATGCGATAGGAAAAGAAAATGCCACTACTTGTCCATATGATAAAGACGTATTAGGATTTTATATAGTAGGTAGTAGTAAAGGAATAAAGCATACCACAGCAGAAATGAAAAATAAGGATATTTATACTGCGCTAGGTTTTGATTTTGATAAAACCTGGAAGATAGATTCTTCAAATGATGGATATCCATATTTAAATCCAGAAAATATACAAAAAACGGTAGCCAAAGTGACTGTGGACGTACAGATAACAGCTGCAGATAAAACTTATGATACTAATGCTACTGTTGAGGAAAATCTAAAAACAACAGTAAAGGATATAAAGGTAGTTCCAGAAGACTCTAAATATGCGGACCTAATAAGTAAATATAATGTTAGTGCTACTTATGATGGGACTGCAACTTTTTCAGCACCAACTATTGGAGAAGTGTCTATAACCATTGATTCTAGCAAGTTGAAAATAAATTATGATTCTAATGAAGATTATCAATTTGTTCTTGGCAAAGTTTTAACTTCAAATGCAAAACTCTTAGACAATGGAGCAGCGGTTCCAACAGAAGATAAACAAAAAGAGCAGGTAGAAGATGTAAAAAAAGCAGAAGATATACTTTATAGTAAGCTAGGAGTTGGACAGGGTGCTGTACCAGAATTTACCTGGAATGGAGATAAAACAAGTATCAATGGAAAAGATGGTACCACAGAGGGCTCTGTTGAATTGAATGATTATGTATGGGAAGTATTTTCTTCTGCTCGTTCTGGATATAGTGGTGTAAGAGCAGGATTTTATGATGGCTGGTTTAAAAGTGTGCAGGATGGTTTAAAGAAAATGAAGGAAGCAGGAGTAACCCCTAGAGATGTAAAGATGACAGAATGGGATAAGCTGGTTTTAGCTATTACTGCCATAGGATATGATCCAAGGGATATAGAAGCTTATGATTTAATAGATATTATTTCAAACGAGGATTATCTTTCAACATCGAACCAAACTTTTTCTAGTCAATATGCTCTACTGGGATTAAATTCTTACAATTATGCTATACCAAGCAATGGTAATAGAATTGATAAGGAAGCATTAATTCATGGATGGGCAAAAAGTGCGTTAGGAAATAAAGGTGCAGATGGCTCTGAGGTACTTCCAAATGCTGTTCCTGATATGTGGCTTATGACTTTTCAACCCATAGCAGCTTATTATGATTCAAAAGGCTCAGATAGTAAATATTCTGATGTAAATCAGGCTATGGAACATGTATTTAATCAATTTTCAAATGCACAAACCTATAAGGGTTCCTTCTATGGAGGTTTTGCAGATTCTTATAATAACTCATGGACTAATGCCCAGGTTTATATGACTCTTGGAATGGCGAAAAGTAATATATTTGACAGTAAATATATAAAAAATGGGAACAGTATTCTAGATGGTGCATTAGAGTTTTACAATATTAAAGATGGAACTACAACTTTTGATAAATCATCTTATGAGCCAACACAAATGTGCAGAGGGTTAGATTCTCTTGTAAGGGCATATGAAGAAAGAAACTCGATATTTGACTGTACGGATGTGAAGAATTCCACAGTGCCTGTAAATAACGCCATAGCTCAACTTCCAGATGCAGATAAGCTTACTTTAGCTGATAAAGACAAGGTTGATGCAGCAGAGAAATTGTATGATGCTTTAAGTGATGCACAAAAATCGTCTATGAGACAGGAAACAGTGGACAAGTTAACTGCAGCAGAGAAAAATGTATCACCGTCACAAACGGTAAATGTAATGGGAGTGACATTAGACAAGACAAGTGCAAGTGTAACAGAAGGAGACACACTGCAGCTTACAGCAGCTGTAGCGCCGGATAATGCAACAAATAAAAAAGTAGACTGGTCAAGCAGTGACAAGACAGTAGCATCAGTAGATGAAAACGGGAAGGTAACAGCAGTAAAGGAAGGGACAGCAACAATAACAGCAGTATCTGAAGATAATAAAGATGCAAAGGCACAGTGTACAGTTACTGTTACGGAAAATAATACACCAAAACCAATACAGATAACTAATTTGACAAAAGACAGGTCATTTAAATTAGGTGATGATGCAAAAGTATCTGTAAAGGCTGAAAATAATTCTGATAAAGACAAGGATGCGTCGCTATTAGTAGCACTATATGATGAGGGCGGTAAATTCATCAATTATGTATGCGGAAAGCAGACAATAAAAAATGGAGATTCATCTATTTTGACAGGTATTATGAAGCTTCCAGAAGAGGGAATATATAAATTGAAGGCATTTGTATGGGACAGCCTTGAAAATATGAATCCCATCTCAGATATTATAGATATATCTGTTCAGTCCAATAAATAAAATTTATTTATAAGTAGTCAACATTATTTTCATATTTATGACAGAAGTTTAGCACTTAAAAAATTTTTAGGACGATAGTCCTTTGTATTATAAAGCCTTATGAATATTTATAGTAGAATTAATAGATTCCGATTTTTACTGGAAATTATATGAGTAAAATTTGCATA